>CAVIHW010000008.1:0-2140 GCA_963642615.1 Oscillospiraceae bacterium
GTTCGTATAGGACAGGGGCAATTGCCAACAGATCGCAATTTGAATGCGTTCTTGTATCTTTTTCAGAAGATGCTCGGCCATTCAATGACCGAGTAGTTCACTGTTTTTGAAATTCTGCTTTTCCAACCACTGCTTTTCTTCCTCATTCTCTGGAATGTCGATTCGCTCTATTTTAAATATGACAGGTCTTGTTCCATCATTACAGCAAGTAATCATCATTCGCTCATCATTTGTCCATTTGTGCATAATAGATCCGCCTTGTAATGCTGCATATACATATCTACTAACAGCATCCCATGCTTCACCACAAAATTTACCATTCATTAAATGATAGAAATCATCTCTTTCTGGTGTGCGTTTCAGAATGAATGTATCACCAGCCTTAAAACATGGGCATGGGCCGGATTCTGGGTCTGCTAAATATTTTTCTTGTAATTCTGGAAACACTTTTGTTTCTAATACGGTTATTTTGCATTCATGTTTCATGGAAATCGCTCCTCTCTAAGTTCCGATCTGTTCCATAAGTTATCCTTTTTCATACCGCGTTCAATGACGCTTATGTGCGTTGAGCTGAGATCGACAAGAGAAGCCAGATTTTCCTGTGTCAAGCCTTTTGCTTCCCTTGCGGTCTTAATGCGCAATCCCACTGCTTTCAAATCCATCGCGTATCTCCTTTAGCACAAAAATTTGGTCTAAAGGTATTATATCTGCTGGACAGGATGCAAAACAGAATCTATGAAACCATATATAGTTCTTTAGAACTATAGTGTGAATTTATATTTCCAAAATAGTGGAATGAAGTGGGTTATAAGATTGAAATGCCGTATGAACGGCTGAGAGAACGTACTGGAAGTATGTTTGACTGAAAAAAATCACAGCTTTAATATCATCATCTATTTCCATACTTATAATAGGCTGATACAAGACATAGAGTAATGGTGAAGTATCAGAGGAAATCTTGCGACGCTGTTTCAAGTGTGGTAAGATAATATTGTACATTATTGGTTTTCAAAAACAGGTTGATAAGTGGGCATTGCCCTGAGATTGATATGATCAGGGAAATGCTTACAGAGAGGCTTTCCCTGTTTATATAGAATATTACAGAGAAAGTGAGGAATAAGAATGGATTTTGAAAAGAAACATCAGGAAGATCTGCAAAGACTTAGAGGCTTCCGCCTATTGGACGATGACTTCATGACTAAAGTATTTGAAGATATCCCGTGCGCGGAACTGTTGCTGCAAATCATCCTGAACGATGAAGGCATCCGCGTTCTGGAAGTACACAGTCAGCGTGGCATCAAGAACTTGCAGGGCCGGTCCGTAAGACTGGATATTCTGGCGGTCGATAGTCATGGACGTGTATTTAATGTAGAGATTCAGCGGAGTGACAAAGGTGCTGGTGCAAAGAGGGCCCGGTACAACAGTGCACTGATTGACGCAAATGTTACTGAACCAGGTGATCTGTATGAGGTTTTGAATGAGACTTTCGTAATCTTCATTACAGAAAATGATGTTATGAAAGCGGGACTCCCGATCTATCATATAGACCGGATTGTCAAGGAAACTGGGGAAATGTTTAAGGACGAGGCACATATCATATATGTGAATTCCCAGATTAAGAATGAAACGAAACTTGGACGGCTTATGCATGATTTCAGCTGTACAAATGCAAAGGATATGCATAATAAGGTCCTTGCAGACCGTGTCAGGTATTTTAAGGAAGATGAGAGAGGAGTGGCGATTATGTGTCGTGAAATGGAAATCATGAGAAATCAGGCACATGAGGAAGGCGTTGAGGAAGGCATCGAAAAAGGCAGAATGATGCTGTTAATTAAGCAGGTCTGTGCAAAGATGCAGAAATTCTCCTCCGCAGAGGAAATTGCAGATATTCTGGAAGAACCAGACATCCAATTAATCCAGAAAATCATGGATGGAGCTCCGAGGTTCGCGCCGGATTACAACGTTGATGCTATTTATAAGGCATTAAAATTGTAGAGCTGCCAAAACTCTCCTTGTGGAGAAGCATTACAGTAAAAGATATTTCCATAAGAGCTTCCATGAGGGAGGCTCTTTTTTTGATGTAAAAGCGCCGACTTTCGCGACATATATTCCGCTGGTTGCCCCCAAAAATTTGGCCTTA
>CAVIHW010000008.1:2150-19331 GCA_963642615.1 Oscillospiraceae bacterium
ATAGAAAATACAGCTTCCGTTTTTTTATGAAATCTGAACATGAGACGAAAAAAATTACGAATAATTTGCAGGAAAACAAAAAACATTGTGCAAAATTTCAGTTAATAACGTAAATGTTATTGAATGATAAGAAAACGGAAATTGATATCAAAAAAACGGACGATTATAATAACGGACAGAAAAAGGTGGCTGGTCATGCAGCGCATGAACGGCAGAAACCAAAACTGGAAAGGAGTGTGAGCATATGGATGGGCTTGTGGAATCCCTGATGGAGGAACTAAACTGCAATACGGTATTTACCATTCCTCTTTTTGGAGGCATTCCGGTGCTGGAATCCGTGGTGGTGACCTGGATCATCATGGCCATCATGATGGTGGGTTCCCTGATCCTGGTACAAGGGCTGAAATTTCGAAAGATCGGAAAGAAGCAGGCTGCGCTGGAGAGCGGATTTGCCTTTCTTTATCACTTTTTCGAGGATCTTCTGGGAGAAGAAGGAAGAGCTTATATCCCGTACCTGATCACGGTGATGCTTTATATTGCAATTGCCAATATGATCGGACTTTTGGGTTTTAAATCCCCGACGAAGGATCTGAACGTTACGGCGTCTCTGGCCGTGATGAGTATCATACTGGTGGAGGCTGCGGGAATTCGAAAACGCGGCATAAAGGGATGGATCAAGAGCTTTGCGGAGCCGATCCCGATCATCGCACCGATCAATGTGTTGGAGCTTTTTATCCGGCCATTATCACTGTGTATGCGACTGTTTGGCAACGTGCTTGGTGCCGTGGTTGTCATGGCACTGATCAAATATCTGCTTCCGCTTGCAGTGCCGCTGCCGTTTAGTGGATATTTCGATATATTTGATGGAGTGATCCAGGCTTATGTCTTTGTGTTCCTCACATCATTATATATAAAAGAGGCAATCGAGTAGGAAGATACGGATTGCTGTTTTAAGAAAAAGAGAGAAAGAAAAGGAGAAATTATTATGTCAGGATTAATCGCAATCGGTGCTGCAGTAGCAGTTATCACAGGTGTTGGAGCAGGAATCGGAATCGGCCTTGCAACTTCAAAGGCTGTAGATGCGATCGCAAGACAGCCGGAGGCAGACAGCAAGATCACCAAGGCACTGCTTCTTGGATGTGCACTGGCAGAGGCTACCGCGATCTATGGTTTTGTAATCGGTCTTCTGATCATTCTCTTCCTGAAATAATGGCTTTTATAAAAACAGAGAAGGGAAGGTAGTATGTTAAATATCAATTTTTGGAATATTGCCTTTACAGTCATCAACCTTCTGATCTTGTATCTGTTTTTGCGTCATTTTCTGATGAAACCTCTGATGGAGCTCATGGAAAAACGGCAGGCACAGGTGGAAGCGGATCTGAATGATGCAGCCAGTGAGAAGAAAAAGGCTGAGCAGCTGAGAGAGGAATACGAAGGTTCTTTGCGGGAAGCAGAAGATCAGGCCGGACGGATCCTGGAGGATGCCAAGAAGCTGGCACGGACAGAGTATGACAAGATCTTAAAGCAGGCCGATGCCGATGCAGAAAAGAAACGCAAGGCGGCTGAGCAGATGATCAGCCTGGAACGCGAAAAGACCCTGCAGGAGCTCCAGACAATGACAAAGAAACTGGCAGCAGATGCCACAGAGAAGCTTTTAAAAGAAAAGAGCGGTCAGGATGCAGACCACAGACGGTTTTCAGCATTTCTGGCAGATACGGGGGATGCGCATGACTGAACAGGCAAGACTTTACGGAACCGTGTTGTATGAACTGAAGCTTCCGAAAGACATGCTTGAGCGCTGCGAAGCCATTTTAAAGGATAGCAAAGAACTAAAAGAGGTTCTAAAAAGTCCGGTGGTACGGCAGGAAAAGAAGGATAACATCATTGAGAAGATCTTTCGGGATCCGGAATTTTCTGCCATCATGCGCAATTTCCTGAAGAAGGCCTGCAAGGCAGGCTGCATTGACCAGATGGAGGATATCTTTTTTGTCAGTCGGCAAAAGGCCAGAGAGGCTGCTGGTATCCTTTCTGCGAAACTGTCCTATGTGACAGAACCGGACGAGAAAGAGATCCGAGCGATCCGGGATTTTTTGTGCAGGACGTATGGAAAACAGGATGTGGAGCTTTCCATGCAGGAAGAGCCGGAGCTGATCGGAGGCTTTGTTTTGCAGACCGGAAATCTGGAATATGACTACAGCCTGAGAAATCAGCTTAGGCGGATGTTTGGAAGATAGGAGACAGAAGATGAGTACAATCAGTTCTCAGGAAATCATCTCCATCATAAAAGGAGAGATTGAAGATTTTGATGACCATGCAGGTGAGGTGCGGGAGACCGGAACCGTCATCTGGGTGGGCGATGGGATCGCCATCGTATACGGCATCGATCATGCCATGTACGGGGAGATCGTGATATTTGAATGCGGTGTCAAGGGCATGGTGCAGGATATCCGGAAAAATGAGATCGGCTGTATTTTGTTTGGAAAGGATACCGAGATTGTGGAAGGAAGTCGGGTGACCAGGACAAAGAAGCGTGCCGGTGTGCCGGTCGGAAATGCGTTCCTGGGTCGTGTGGTCAATGCGCTTGGTGAGCCGATCGACGGACTTGGAGCAGCAAAAGAAGAAGACTGGCTTCCTGTGGAGGCAGAGGCTCCGGGCATTATCGACAGAAAATCAGTCAGTGAGCCGATGGAGACCGGAATCCTGGCGATCGATTCCATGTTCCCGATCGGACGCGGCCAGCGTGAGCTGATCATCGGTGACCGTCAGACCGGTAAGACTTCGATTGCCATTGATACTATTTTAAACCAGAAGGGCAAGGATGTGATCTGTATCTATGTGTCCATCGGTCAGAAGGCATCCACCATTGCAAAGCTGGTAAACAACTTAAAAACCCATGGTGCCATGGATTACAGCATTGTGCTGTCCTCGACAGCAAGCGATCCGGCACCGCTCCAGTACATTGCTCCTTATGCGGGCACGGCCATGGCCGAGTTTTTCATGCATCAGGGAAAAAATGTGCTGATCGTATACGATGATCTGTCAAAGCATGCTGTGGCCTATCGTGCCCTGTCCCTGCTTTTGGAGCGTTCTCCGGGTCGTGAGGCATATCCGGGAGATGTATTCTACCTGCATTCCAGACTGCTGGAGCGTTCCAGCCGTTTGAGCGATGCCCTGGGCGGCGGTTCCATCACGGCACTGCCGATCATTGAGACCCAGGCCGGCGATGTGTCGGCCTATATTCCGACCAACGTGATCTCCATCACCGATGGACAGATCTTTCTGGAGAGTGATCTGTTCTTCTCCGGTCAGAGACCGGCAGTCAATGTCGGACTTTCGGTATCCCGTGTGGGCGGTGCAGCCCAGACCAAGGCTATGAAGAAGGCCAGCGGAAGCATCCGTATCGACCTGGCGCAGTACCGGGAGATGGAGGTCTTTACCCAGTTCAGTTCCGATCTGGATGAAACCACAAAGGAGCAGCTGGCGTACGGAAAACGCCTGATGGAGCTTTTAAAACAGCCGCTGGGACGGCCGCTTTCCATGCCGGAGCAGGTGATCACCCTCTGCGTGGCAACGCATCGTGTCATGCTGGATGTAGATGTAGAGCAGATCAAAAAATTCCAGATGGATATGCTGGAATGGTTCTCGAACCATCATCCGGAGATTGAAAAAGAGCTGACCGAGAAAAAGGTTTTGAGTGATGAGCTGGCAGAGCGGATCACTGCTCTGGCCAAAGAGTTCAAGGAGGCAGTATGGCAAACGCAAGAGAGATCCAGAGCCGAATAAAGAGTATCCAGGATACCAGAAAGATCACCAATGCCATGTACCTGATCTCATCGACCAAGATGAAGAAGAGCAAAAAGCTCCTTGCCGATACGGAGCCTTACTTTTACACCTTACAGAGCCTGATCCACCGGATCTTGCGTCATATGCCGGATACGGATCATGCATATTTTAATGAACGAAAAGAAATTCCGGATGAACAACGGGAACGCGGACTTTTAGTCATCACCGGTGACAAGGGTCTGGCGGGCTCCTATAACCACAATGTGTTAAAGCTGGCGCAGCAGTGGATGGGAAGCCGGGAACATAACCATTTATACGTGGTAGGCGAACTGGGGCGTGCGCATTTTGAATCCAAAAAGATCCCGATTGAGGAGCAGTTTCATTATACGGTTCAGAACCCGACCATGCACCGGGCGCGCAACATCGCATCGACCCTGATCGAGGATTTCATGGAAGGAAAGCTGGATGAGGTCTGGATCTTGTACACGCAGATGGTCAACAGCATGAAGACCGAAACGAGACTTGAGCAGCTGCTTCCGTTAAAACGGGAGGATTTCGGCGGTCTGCAGGTTCCAACCGGTGTCCATTTAGAGGAGATCCGTATGGTGCCGTCTCCCGAGGCCGTGATGGAGCATGTGGTGCCAAACTATGTGACCGGTTTCGTGTTCGGTGCGCTTGTGGAGTCTTTTTGCAGTGAGCAAAATGAGCGTATGATGGCTATGCAGTCCGCCAGTGACAATGCAGCCTCCCTGCTTGGTGAGCTGTCGGTGGAATATAACCGTCTGCGTCAGGCGGCCATCACCCAGGAGATCACGGAGGTGGTCGGCGGTGCCCGGGCACAGAGAAAGAAGAAGAGATAAGGAGAAACTCATGAGCAAAGGAAAAATCATACAGGTTATGGGACCTGTAGTAGATGTGGCTTTTGAAGATGGAAACCTTCCGCATATCCAGGATGCGTTGGTGGTGGATAACCAGGGCAAACGCTGCGTGATGGAGGTGGCTCAGCACATCGGCGGGGATGAGGTTCGGTGTGTGATGCTTTCCGCCAGCGAGGGACTTCATCGTGATATGGAAGTAGAAGCGACCGGAAGCGGTATCAAGGTGCCGGTAGGAGAAAAAACATTAGGACGGCTCTTTAACGTACTGGGCGATACCATTGACGGGGGCGAGAGCCTGGATGGAGAAGAAAAATGGGTCATTCACCGTGATCCTCCGTCCTTTGAGGATCAGAGTCCGGTAGCTGAGATGCTCGAGACCGGCATCAAGGTCATTGATCTTTTGGCTCCTTATGCAAAGGGCGGAAAGATCGGCCTTTTTGGCGGTGCCGGTGTGGGAAAGACCGTGCTCATTCAGGAGCTGATCACAAACATCGCGACCGAGCACGGCGGATATTCCATTTTTACCGGTGTCGGAGAGCGTTCCCGTGAGGGAAATGACCTCTGGACTGAGATGGGCGAATCCGGTGTCTTAAAGAAGACCGCACTGGTGTTCGGACAGATGAATGAGTCACCGGGTGCCAGAATGCGTGTGGCTGAGACCGGACTGACGATGGCAGAATACTTCCGTGACGTACAGCACCAGAATGTGCTGCTGTTTATCGATAACATCTTCCGTTTTGTGCAGGCAGGATCCGAGGTATCGGCCTTGCTTGGACGTATGCCGTCTGCTGTAGGTTACCAGCCGACTCTGGCTACCGACCTTGGCGGCTTAGAGGAGCGGATCGCCTCCACCAAAAACGGTTCCGTTACCTCGGTACAGGCAGTCTATGTGCCGGCAGATGACCTGACAGACCCTGCTCCGGCTACCACCTTCGCACATCTGGATGCGACCACGGTACTGTCAAGAAAGATCGTGGAACAGGGTATCTACCCGGCCGTAGATCCTCTGGAATCCTCCTCTCGTATCCTGGAAGAGGATGTTGTGGGAAAAGAGCATTACCAGGTGGCAAACCAGGTAAAAGAGATGCTTCAGAAATATAAGGAACTGCAGGATATCATTGCTATTTTGGGTATGGAGGAGCTGTCTGACGAGGATAAGCTGACTGTCAGCCGTGCAAGAAAGATCCAAAGATTCCTGTCCCAGCCCTTCCATGTAGCAGAAAACTTTACCGGAATCCCTGGAAAATATGTTCCGGTCAAAGAGACTGTGCGTGGATTTAAGGCCATCATTGACGGTGAGATGGATGCCTATCCGGAGGCAGCCTTTTTCAATGTGGGAACCATCGACGAGGTTGTGGAGAAAGCCCATAAACTGGAGCGAGATAAGGAAGCGTAGAAGGGAGGAGAAGCGATGTCAACATTCTGGCTGAAGGTCATAGCCAGTGACCATGTTTTTTTTGATGGAAGCTGTGAGGCACTGGTGGTACCGGCGCAAGATGGAGAAGTTGGGATCCTTCCGCACCGCGAAGCCGTGATGCTGGCCACTCAGGAGGGGGAATTAAGATTTCGCCTTCCCGGAGAAAATGAATGGCGCAGGGCAGTGGTCGGACTTGGCATTGTCCAGATGGTCAACAACCGCGCAACGGTTGTGGTGGATACAGCCGAGCGTCCAGAAGACATTGATCAGGTAAGGGCGCGTCAGGCGCTCGAGCGGGCAAAGGAACAGCTTCGGCAGAAGCAGAGCATCCGGGAATACCACATGTCCAGGGCATCCATGGCAAGAGCCTTAAGCCGGCTGAAGGCCAGCCAGCAGAAGGGCAGCCATTACAATGGTTTATAAGTCCGATCGATCCTTCGGATTGCACATCAGAAAATTACAAAAATCAGTGACTACGGGATTGTTCCGTCCCTTTTCGGAACGGGTCAGTGTGATCTGACGGCGGCAGATGCGGTCTTCGATGTGGAGAAGGCGAACCGGAAACTGTTCCGGGGAATCGGCCATTCTCTCCGGGATCGCGCCCCAGGAATGCTTGGGCCAGAACCCGATCCCCATACCGGCCGCGATCAGATTGCGCACGGATTCTGTGGTGTCACTCTCAAAAATAATATGGGGAGAGAATCCCTCTTCCTGAAAATAGCTGTTGGTGATCTGCCTGATCGGGCGGGAACCGGCAAGGCAGATATAGTCCGCGTCTCTGGTCTCAGAGAGGCGGATTGTTGTTTTTCTGGCAAAGGCGGAATTGGCCGGAACCGCAAGATAAAGCTCCTCCTCTAACATGACCATCACATCGTCTGCAAAGTCATTGTGGGGATTTTGTGCCTGAACCGTGTCAGCCCTTCTGGCGGAGACACAGAGGTCGAAGCTGTCATCCGGCTCAGTGGTCTGATAGAGCTGGAAGCTTACCTCCGGATGCATGCTCCGGTAGGCAATGATACGGTTTGTGATGAGGGCGGATGCAGACAACAGCCGCAGATGAATGGTATGAACGGCCTGATATCTGCCCTTTTGCAGATCGGCTGCGATCTCATCCAGACTGTTTAAAATGGGAATGAGCCGCTGCTGGAGAAAACGCCCCTCTTCATTTAACTCAATGCTTCGGTTCTGTCTTGTAAACAGCGGGACGCCAAGCTCCGCTTCCAGACGGTGGATGGACTGGGAGAGGGCTGGCTGGGCAATCCTGAGATGTTCCGCAGCCTTGGTGATATGCTGATACTGGGCTGCGACCAGAAAATATCGCAATTGCTGTAATTCCATGAGGTCACTCCTTTTTTTACGATGAAGAGTTTTAATTGTCTCATTATAGTTTGGATGGATGTTTTTTTCAAGGGGCAATGCATGAACCGTGACGAAGTTAATTGCAGCACAAAGTTGACATTGCAGTTATCGTGAAGTAAGGTAGAGGTGAGTTGAAAGAATAAAAGCAGGAGAAAATGTATGAAGATCTGGACAACATGCCGCAATGCAAGAAAAGCACGCAGGAAAACATACCGGGCGGCAGCCTTATTATGGAGGCGTACCGGGAGTGCGGCCTTAGCTGCGATCCTGATCTATAAAGCAGCAACCGCCTTTTTGTTTGCACCGTTTGTGCATGGGATCTGGACGGTTTCAGCCTTGCTTTCTTCGCATAAGTTTATCACGACAGACCGCATCGGATCCTTGTTTTTGTCACCGTTCTGGCTTCTTGGCATCGTGCTGATCGCACTGCTTACGGCCTTTTGGAACATTTACGAATTTTCCATTCTCTTTCATGCCCTGCAAAGCGGCATGAATGGAGAAAAATGCAAGATCCGGAAACTTTTAAAGGATTCCCTGCGGGATATCCGGCATGTACTGCATCCAAAGGGATGGCCACTCTTGCTTTATGCAGCGGTGCTGCTTCCCTTTACCAACTTTTTTCTGACCTCCACCTACCTAAAGCAGCTTGCGGTTCCAGAATATATCATGGAGGTTATTCGTGACAATCCGCTGTATTTTGTGATCTATGAAGCGATTGTTCTGGCAGGCGTTGTTTTGACTGTCTTTTGGTCGTTACTCCTCCCGGAATTTATCCTCGGCGGAAAGGGATTTTTGGAGGCTGCAAAGGAAAGCACTGCCTATATCCGCAGACACTTTTTTTATTATATCTGGTTCTTTTTCCGCTGCAGCATCCGGATCCTTTTTCGGGTTGGTCTGGTTGTGCTTCCGCTCTTTCTCTTAAGCGGCGCGGCTGCCCTGGCGGTGGGGAAAGATAATAAAGATCTTCTTATGGCGATCGGCACCGCCGAGCAGGCCGTCCTCTTTCCGGCGATCATCTTTGTGATGGAGGCGCTTTGTGCTCTGGCAGCCTGTGCGATCGTTTATGTCCTGTATCAGGGCTCCCGAAACGGAACCTTGCCGGTTTTGGAAAAACGTCCGGACGGACACCGCTATCAGACAAACGGAAAGCTGCTTCTTCTGGTTGTGATGCTCATCACATCTGCAGTCACGGCACTGGCGGCCATCGGTCTGTGGAAGATTCCGGAGGCGGGAAACATGGCAGAGGAATTAAATCCGTTTAAGCAGCCGTCGATCACCTGTCACCGTGGATACAGTGCCGTAGCACCGGAGAATACCCTTCCGGCCTTTCAGGCAGCCATAGACTTTGGGGCAGATTGTGTGGAGCTGGATGTGCAGATGACAAAGGACGGCGTGATCATGGTCAGCCATGATCCAAGTTTGAAGCGCTGTACCGGTATCGACCGGCGCATCTGTGATATGACCTATGAAGAAGTGAGAAAACTGGATGCCGGAAGCTTCTTTTCTCCGGAATTTGCGGGAACACAGGTTCCGACCCTGCAGGAGGTGCTTGACCTGTGTAAGGGAAAGATCCGCATGAATATCGAGATCAAGGACAATGCAGGTTCCCCGGAGCTGGAGGCAGAAACTGCCCGGCTGATCCGGGAAAATGACATGGTGGATAAGGCCTGTGTGACGGCCTTGAATTATCATTCCTTAGAGAAGATCAAAAAAACAGATCCGGATATCCGAACCGGTTATATCCTGGCCGTGGGGATCGGAAACTATTATGATCTTCCAGCTGCGGACTTTTTCAGTGTGGAAACCACCTTTATTTCCGCATCGATGGTAAGCCGCATCCATCTGATCGGGAAAACGGTATCTGCCTGGACGGTAGACCGTATGGAAGATGTCAGCACGCTTCGTGACAAGCAGGTAGACGACCTGATCACGGGAGATCCACAGATGGTAAGAGAAGCATTGGACAGTGCAGATCTCTATAATGAGATCCTGCTGCAGCTTCAGAAGGTATATGAACAGATACAAAAAATGAAGGAATGAGAATCGATCTCATTCCTTCATTTTTATCGGCCGGTCACGGCATCAAGTGCCTGGTCATTTCCGGATCCGTCACTTCCTTTAAAATCTGAAAAACGGATGCTTAGCTTATGCGGCAGGCAGACGATCGGTTCCGGACCATGGGAGCGGATCCCCTGGCGCACACAGACCTGGTCTTTGCAGTCTGCGTGGATCACACCGATACCGTCCGGAGAGATCTGGATGGTATTTTGCTCCCCCGCTTCCCCTAAGGTAAAGGTTTCGGTATCCTTTACGGCAGAAAGATCGACGGTTTTAATGACTTCTCCCTGATAAACGATCTCTGCGATACACTGGCTGCTTCCCTTGCGATGCATCACAAACCACACTGCAAGGAGCACAATGCAGAGAAAAAGCAGCAGAAGAAAGGATATTATTTTTTTATGCTGTTTCAAGAAATCACCTGGACCTTTCCGGAGCCGGTGATCTGACAGCGGTCTGCCAGGCCGGCGGTGACAAGGATGGTGCCGTCATCGGTCATCATGATGGCATCAAACTGGTCTTTGTGTTCCTGCCAGAAGGAAGCGGCCTTTTCCGGCCCCATGATAAACAGGGAGGTGGAGAGGGCATCGGCCAGGGTGCCGTCGGGGCTGATGATCGTAACGGAAGTCAGGCCGTTATTGGCCGGATATCCGGTTCTCGGATCAATGATGTGGTGGTAGTGAACCCCATCCTCCTCAAAGTAACGCTGGTAGGCACCGGAGGTGATGACAGCCTCATCGGAAACCTTTACAACGGCAAACATGTCATTGGTATTGGCCGGATCCTGAATGCCGACGCGCCATAGAGAGCCATCCGGTTTTGTACCGAGAGCCTGGACATTGCCGCCCAGGGAAATGATGCCGGAGGTCACACCCTGTTCGGCAAATACCTTCATAACCCGTGCGGAGGTAAATCCCTTTGCGATACCGCCCAGATCCAGTCGGACATCTTCCGGCAATGTCACGTGGTTTTCGTTTACAGAAACGCAGGATGCATCGACGTGGGAAAGCAGGTCAGTAAGCTCTTCCTGCTGCGGAACGCGGTAATTTTGCGTGGTAAATCCCCAGGCCTCCATAACCGGTTCAATGGTACAGTCAAAAAGTCCGCCGGTTTCTTTGTAGTAGCTTAAGGCACTGGTAAGCAGAGACAGAGAATCTTCGGAGAGATCCCCCTCACCATTTTGATTGACCCGGTAAATATCGCCCGTCTCGCTGGAAATGGAAAACAAGGCATCCAGGCGGTTGATCTCGTCGGTTGCCGCATCCAGTGCAGCCTGCGCATGAGCCCCGTAGGCAGTCAGGCTCATGACGGTATCCATGGCAAAGAGTTCTGTGCTTAGGCTTTCGGACGGGGAGAGAGCTGCAGTACCGTCTTCTGTTTCTGTCTGTGTCTGAGCCGGTGCTGCTTCGGCAGACTCCGAAACCTTCGGATCTTCGGCAGACGATTCAGAGGTTTCCGCCTGTGTGGAAGCAGACGTATCCTGCGTGTTGGAACTGGTGGAGCATCCTCCTAAAACGACTGCGGTGCAAAGTAGGACAGCAGCAAATCTTTTCTTCATCATATTCTAAACCTTCTTTATAAATTCATAATGAACCAGCCTAAATGTTAGCATTAACTAACCGGTATTGTCAAGCAGATCAAACGTAAATTATCCAGTGTATCGTTTTATAAATGAGAAAAAATGCACAATTACCAATCCGTAAAGAAATTGACAAAAATGGTTAGCAACCGCTAATATAAAATAGAACAGTTAGCTAAAACTAACGAAAACGTGAGTAAGATAGAAGTACCATCTGAATTACGTAGAATGATAAAGGAGGACAATATGAAAAAGGCACTGAAGAAACAGGCAGCTCTTGTGATGCTTTCTGCGGCCGTGACGGCACAGACCGGATTTCCGGGCTATGCAGCTGCAACCGTAACGGGAAGCTGGAAAAACGAGGACGGAGCCTGGAAGTTCTACAGTCCGGAACAGAAATCCTATACCGGCTGGGTCAAAACCAGCAGTGGATGGTATTATCTGAATCCGGAAGATGGAAAGATGGTAACGGGATGGCAGAAGATTGACGGCTTCTGGTACTATTTTGATACGGCAGCAGAGGGAATCGAGGGTCGTATGCATACCGGCTGGTACAAAAATCCGGATAACAAGTGGTTTTTCTTCGACAATGGAAGCGGCACGGCAAACGAAGGACATATGGTAGTCGGCTGGCACTGGATTGACGGATACTGCTATTATTTCGCAGCAGAATCTGCGGATCAGCCTGGAGTACAGGGTACGATGTACGCCGGACAGCAGACACCGGATGGTTATCCGACGAATGCCGACGGACAGTGGCTGCAGGATGATAAGCCGGTACATCGTTTTGGCGTTGGTTATAATACCAAAACCACAGCAACCGGAAGCAGCAGCGGATCAGGCTCCAGCTCTGGATCAGGATCAGGCTCCAGCTCCAGCAAAGACAACAATTCAAGCAATACACCGAGCACACCGGACACTCCGGATACGCCAGTGACTCCTGACACGCCGGTAACTCCGGACAAGCCAGATACCCCGGTAGTTCCGGATACCCCGGCTACTCCGAGTGATGCAGAAGAATATCAGTACCTGCTCATGAACATCCCGTATGCAGACTTCTACGCAGCAGAGGTTAAGGGAAATGATGTGGAGGTAGATGCGGTAACCTCCGCAACCAAGTCCAAGCCGAAAGCAGGAAACCTGGTAGGCGGATCCTATCACGTAAACAGCGACGGATCAGACATCAGCGGTGTCATCTACCCGGTTAGAGTCAAGAAAGGAACCGACTTAAGCAAGTTTACCCAGGTTACAGACAAGGATTCCTTTACGATCACGGTAACCTTACGAGGTACACCTGTAACGACCACCTATACCGGAAAGGATGCTTTGTTTGAGCGTCCGGACTACTCCTACTACATTCTTTCTGAGGATGAGGTACCGGATTATTACAAGGAACTGACCGTTGACGGAGATACCATGACCTTTGGTGAGGTTCAGACCGAGACCTGGGAGGAAGCCAAAGTCAGTGCAGCACTCCAGACTACGAGTGAGTTTGGTGACTACCAGCTTGGATTTACCGATATGCCGGATATCAGCACAAGAAAGGTGCTTGGTATTGTCCTTCATACCACAGAGGGTGAGGACTTTGCACTGCGTCACTTAGAGAACATCTGGCAGAAAACTCAGCTGGCATGGTCTGTTGGATTTACGACCGTATCTCACGGAAGTCAACTGGCATCCGAGCATTATAAAGATATGATGGGCAAGCACTTGAGCGGTGCAACCTATTATACCAGCGAAGGCGTTATGGAGGTTGGCTTTACGGAGAGCGTTTATGTTCCGGTGAAGCTTGCAGCATCTCTGACCATGGAAAATGCAGCAACCGATGCAGGAACAACCGGCATTGCCGTGACCGGAATTGAGTTCCCGGCTGATTTTGAACTGGAATATCAGGTAAAAGATGCCCTTGGAAACAGTGTGGCAGTTCAGTATGACGCAGAGAGCGGAAAGCTGACCTGGGAGGGAAAACTTCCGGCAGGAAGCTATATCCTGACTGTAACAGACAAGTCCGGCAAGTATGCAGCAGTATCCGGAACCTTTACATTGGAAACAGAGTCCGTTCCGGCAGCCTTTACCCAGACCGAGGACGGCTGGAAGGTTACCAAGGCCGAGGATGCTTCTGAGGAAGAGTTTAAGGCATATCTGGCAGCTATCAGCAAAGTAAAGGTAGGCGAGACCGAATATGCAGCAAGCGGACGCGGATCCGTAAAGATCATCGATGCCACCACCGGTGAGATCGACTTTACCGTAAAATCCGGTGAGAACGCAATCTTTACGATCGGTGAAGAATATACCCTGGAAGTTACCGCAACCGGATACAAGAATAACCTGTCTGGAACGGTAGTTGCAGCAGAGAAGAAACCGCAGACCAATGCCCTGGAAGGTGAGGCAACCGTAGAAACGACGGGGGTAAATGTCGTAAGCGGAACCTATCAGGCAAAGGTATCGGTAACCGTAGATGCAGACGGAAAGATCGTTTCTGTCAAGGACAACGGAACCGAGCCGGGAGCAAACCAGGCATTCTGGGATACTGCAATCAATATGTTTGTAAAACTGGCCGGAAAGACTGCAGACGAGATTGACGGTGTGGATGTCGTTTCCACAGCAACTGTCTCCTCCAATGCGATCAAAAAGGCAGTAAAGAACGCCCTAAAGAAGAGCGATGTGACAGATGAGTACCAGTACCTGCTCATGAACATTCCGTATGCAGACTTCTACGCAGCAGAGGTTAAGGGAAATGATGTGGAGGTAGATGCGGTAACCTCCGCAACCAAGTCCAAGCCGAAAGCAGGAAACCTGGTAGGCGGATCCTATCACGTAAACAGCGACGGATCAGACATCAGCGGTGTCATCTACCCGGTTAGAGTCAAGAAAGGAACCGACTTAAGCAAGTTTACCCAGGTTACAGACAAGGATTCCTTTACGATCACGGTAACCTTACGAGGTACACCTGTAACGACCACCTATACCGGAAAGGATGCTTTGTTTGAGCGTCCGGACTACTCCTACTACATTCTTTCTGAGGATGAGGTACCGGATTATTACAAGGAACTGACCGTTGACGGAGATATCATGACCTTTGGTGAGGTTCAGACTGAGACCTCCGAGGAAGCCAAAGTCAGCGCAACGCTCCAGACTGAGACTCAGTATGGTGACTACCAGCTGAGCTTTGAGGGCATCTCTTCGATCATCAGTGATAATGATACGGTTTATGGTGTTGTGCTTCATACGAAGGAAGATGTAGACTATGGTCTGCGCCATCTGGAGAACATCTGGCGGAGAACGAATCTTGCATGGTCATCAGGAATTACAACCCAGTCCCATGGCAGCCCGCTTTCGTTCGACCACTATCAAGATATGATGGGCAAGAATATTACCGGTCTTACCTACTATACCAAGAATGGTGTAACGGACATCACCCTGGATGAGTCTCTGTATGTGCCGTATAAGTTTACACACGAAAGCTTTGGCGTGGCAGCAGCTTCTGCATCCGCAGGAACAACAGCGATCACAGGCTTGGATGCACTTCCGGACGATTTTGATGCAGCCTATACCTTTACGGATCCGAGCGGCAAGAATACGGAGGCGTTTACCGTAGATGATGCAGCTGACACCATTACCTGGAACGGAAGTCTGGCAGGTGGTACCTATACCCTGACTGTAACTGATAATACTGAAAAATACGCAACGATTACCGCTACCTTCGTCCTTTCCAGCTCCGAGATCCCGGTTCAGGCAACCGCAGACAGCGAGGGCGTATGGTCACTGACCAAGGCAGAGGATGCAACCGAAGATCATGTAGCTTCTTACCTGTCCTCCATCAGCTCCGTGTCGGTGAACGGAACAGCCTATGCAGCAAGCGGACGCGGATCCGTACAGATCATCGATCCGAATACCGGAAAGATCAAAACGGACGCAAAGAGCGGAGAGACCGCCATCTTTGTAACCGGTGAAACCTATGAGATCGAAGTAACTGCAACCGGATATGACAAGACGTTTACCTTCACCATGGTAGCAGGAGAGGCACCGAAGCCGGAAGGCGTGGAAGTGGAAGGCACCGTGAGTCAGGATGCAACCGGATTCTATGTAAATGGCAGTTATCAGGCAAAGCTGCGCGTGGTAGTCAATGAAGATGGAACCGTGGCATCTGTGACCGATAATGGAACAGAGCCTGGAGCCAACGCAACCTGGTGGAATAATGCAGTTGCCATTTTCAAATCCTTGATCGGCAAAAACAGGACTCAGATTGATGAAGTAGATACGATTTCCGGCGCAACTGCTTCTTCTCGTGTTATTAAGAATGCTGTAAAGAGTGCACTTCCGGCTAGTGAAGACGATGCAATTGCGGCTCCTAAAGTAAGTCCGGCCTGGGGAGGTCTGGTTACCATAGTAAGCAATGGTATCAGCCTGAAGGTTTCCACAGCAGATAACACAACTGTTTACTATACCACGGACGGTTCGGATCCGACCACGGAAAGTGAAACTCCGTCTTATGGATATGCAGCGATCCGTGCAAATGATAGTCAGAGTGGAAAAGTAAAGGTGAACTTTGCTGCATTTGACGAGAACGGAAAGCGCAGTAAGGTTGTCTCCGTATGGTGCGTATTTACGGATGAGCTTCCGGAAGTACTGTATCAGACAGGAACCTATGAGGGCAGCGCTGATGATGTTCAGGCAACCGTAGAAGTAATAACCGGATATGGAAGCCGTCCGATCATTTCTTCGATTGAGCTGGATGAGGATTCCGAAAAAGCATGTGCTGACTTCCTTCCGGAACTGGTTGCGGAAATTGCATATAAACAGAGTACACAGATCACTCTGCTTGACGAGTACGATGAAGAGCTTCAGAAACAGGTGCTGGATGCGGTAGAAGCAGCTCTTGAAAATGCATTGAGTGCAGAAGTTATTGTTTCCCTGAGCCCGAATAATCAGATTTATTCCGGCTACTATGGAACGTATGAGTTTGATGAGGCACCGGAGGTAACACTCAGCTGCGGAATCAAAGATGCAGAGATTTACTACTACATAACAACCGAGAATACAACAGAAGATCCGAACACCGCAACCTGGACCTTATACGATGGTGCCTTCAAGCCAGAATTCACAGAGGAAGAGGGCGGAACCGTTTATGTTCAGATGGCATCGACAAAAGATGGTGGGGAAACCTGGCTGAAAACGAAGACGATTTCGATCACTTACAAGGAGAAGCCGGATGACAATGCCTTCATGATCGGTGAAACTGGCTACAGCAGCTTTGCCAAGGCGCTTGCAGCAGTTGAGGAAGGTGACGAGCTGGTACTCAATCAGGACGTTTCCCTGGATGGAACCGTGACCATGCCGAATGTATCCTTCTCGATCACTTCTGCGGAGGGTGAATGCTACAAGATCGAATCCAAGAATGCATTAGAACTCAATGGGGATCTGGAAATTTCAAATGTAAACTGGAGTGCAGAGACTTATCTGAACGGCTATGATTTTACCGCAGGAAAAGGTGTATACCAGGGTAATATGTGGTTCGGTTATACCAAATTGTATGCTGGATCTAAGAAGGGAAGCGTAAAAGCCGATCCAACCATTAGTATTTCTTCTGGTCAGTTTGAAGTATACGGTTGTGCAGAAAAGGCAGAGCTGACAGGTAATGTGACTATCTCTGTTGATGGAACCGCTATAGTGAAGATCATTGGTGCAGGTTATAGCAGTAAACTGGATGGAGACATTGATGTTACGATCAATGGTGATGATGATGCAATGCTGTATTCCTTCATTGGAAGACAGAGCGGTGCAGAGGTAAGCGGTGATCTGACTCTGACCCTGGAAGGTGCTGTAAAGCTTTCTGCCTGGGGCGGAACCTATCAGGCAATTCAATATGATAGTGAACATACCTGGGGAACCCTGGATCTGACGCAGGCTGATCTGTCGGATGATGACAAGAAAAAATTTGAAGGATTTGAGACAGTTCTGGATGAGGAGGAAGAGTCCACAAACACCACCACCACAACTGTCGACATCATTATCGACACCACCACAACCGACACCACCACGACCGATGAGATCGTAGACGAAGATAAGACCGCAGATGATCAGAAGTCTGACGATGCAAGCAGCGA
>CAVIHW010000008.1:19683-73692 GCA_963642615.1 Oscillospiraceae bacterium
GCATCGGATGATGCAGCATCCGATTCAGAAGGTGACAATGCTTCTGAATCATCAGATGGTGATGCATCGGATGAAACGACTGTAAGCGAGCAGTAAGAACGACGTTAGAGAAACCGTGTTGTGGTTGAGAGATCATAACATGGTTTCTCTTTTGTTTGCGTATTTTTTGGAAACCATATATAATGAGAATACAAAAAGGCAGAGATGGAGGTGCTTTCATGGATCGATTACCAAGGCTTCCGGTTGGCGTGGAAAATTTTGAGGATATCCGAAGAGAACATTTCTATTATGTGGATAAAACGGGGTTCATTGAGCAATTACTCCAGGAATATGGAAAGGTCAGCTTATTTACCCGCCCGCGCCGCTTCGGAAAGACCCTGAATATGAGCATGCTGAAGGCATTTTTTGAGATCGGAACGGATCCGGAACTGTTTGAAGGTCTTTGGATCTTACAAAACCGGGAATTATGTAAGCAGTATATGGGGAAATTTCCGGTTGTGATGGTCAGCCTGAAAAATATTGATGCGGTTTCTTATGAGGAAGCCCGGGCGTTGACTGCGAAGATGATCAACCGGGAGGCCAGGAGGTTCCAGTTTCTTACAGAAAGTGAAAAACTGACACAGGTAGACCGGAATTTATATGATAGGCTTCTCAATCCGGATATGAACCGCGGAGAGATTGTCAATGGACTGCAGGAGCTGACAGAACTGCTGGAGAAACATTATGGCAGAAAGGTGATCGTTCTGATCGATGAATACGATGTGCCGCTTGATAAGGCATTTCAGCATGGATATTATGATGAGATGGTTTCTCTGATCCGCGGGATGCTGGGAAGCGTGCTAAAAACCAACGACAGCCTGCAGATGGGCGTATTGACCGGATGTTTACGGATCACCAAGGAGAGCATTTTCACAGGGCTGAATAATTTTAAGGTATATTCCATTGCGGAATCCGCATATGATGAATATTTTGGTTTTACAGACCAGGAAGTCAAAGCTATGCTGAAAAAATACGGACTGGAAGCGGACAGCCAGACTGTGAAAGCGTGGTATGACGGATATACCTTTGGAAATGAAAATGTATACTGTCCCTGGGACGTGATCAATTACTGTGCAGATCACCGGAATGACCGGACGATGCTGCCGCAGAACTACTGGCTGAATACCAGCGGAAATGCGATCGTGCGGCGGTTTGTGGAAAGGGCAAATATCCAGACGCGCAATGAGATCGAGCAGCTGATCGATGGAAAAACGATCATAAAGGAAATTTACCAGGAACTGACTTATAACGAACTGGATTCATCCATAGATCACTTGTGGAGTGTTTTGTTTACCACCGGTTATCTGACCCAAAAAAGACAGATCGGGAAGAACAAATACGAACTTTGTATTCCGAATAGGGAAATTCAGGAATTATTTGTATATCAGATCAAGGAATGGTTTCAGACTTCTTCCAGAGCAGATAAAAACACACTCAATGCGTTTTGTGAGGCATTTTTGGATGGAAATGCAGAAAAAATCCAGGAGTTGTTTGGAACTTATCTCTGGAATATGATCAGTATCCGCGACACTGCGTCCAGGGAGAAAAAGGAGAATTTTTATCACGGAATACTTCTGGGACTTCTTCGATTTCGGGAAGACTGGTATATCAAATCCAATGCGGAGTCAGGGGAAGGATACAGTGATATTCTCATTGAGATCCCACAAAAGAGGATCGGAATCGTGATC
Source organism: Oscillospiraceae bacterium (assembly GCA_963642615.1). Taxonomy (GTDB): domain Bacteria; phylum Bacillota; class Clostridia; order Lachnospirales; family Lachnospiraceae; genus Brotaphodocola. Next base: position 21,411 of record CAVIHW010000008.1, read on the forward strand.
GAAATAAAATATGCGGAGCAGGGCAGACTGGATCAGGCCTGTGAACTGGCTTTAAAGCAGATCCGGGAAAAAAGATATACGGAAAAACTTGCAGAGGACGGAATGAAAACAATGTTTGCATACGGAATTGCCTGTTTTAAAAAGGAATGCAAGGTAGAACTGACATCCCAAACGGGCACAGAATAGAATGGAGTGTATCATGGATCGAAACATCGAATATATCTTGGAGGTTGCCCGGTGCGGTGGTATTACCCGGGCGGCAGAGAACCTGTTTATCACCCCCTCCGCATTGAGCAAATATGTCATTACCCTGGAAGCGCAGCTGCAGGTAAAGCTGTTTCAACGCGTTGGCAAGAAATTTGTGCCGACAAAGGCAGGCGAATATTATATTCAGAAATGTCTGGAGATTGAAAGTATTTATCATGAGATGGGGCAGCAGATGGAAAGCATTTCCTGTGCAAACCGCGGTATTTTACGGCTTGGTGTACAGCCAAACCTGGTCGAGTGTGTACTGCGCTACGTGCTTCCTGGATTGAAACAAAGCCTGCCGGGGATTCGCATCAGTATTCACGAGACGAATGGAGATTCCCTGATCGCGATGCTGAAAAGCCAGAATCTGGATGTGGTGATCGCCATTGTGGGAGACCGGGAAAAAGGACTGGATTATAAGAAGATTCATACCTGCGAAGCGGTCTTGGCCGTGGGAGCCGGCCATCCGCTTAGGCAGAAAGCAGAATACAAGGAAGGCTTTTCTTATCCATGGGTGTCCCTTACAGACTGTGAAAAAGAGCGCAATGTGATGCTGATGCCGGGATCTTCCTTTCGCAGGCTGGCAGATAACCTGTATGCTTCCTACGGATTAACTCCCAATATTACCTATCAGTTTGAGGCTACCCGGACAGGGCTGGTCTGCGTAGCTTACAATGGGGCAGTCATGCTGACCACAGATCACATGATCTTTAACAGCTTCCAGGACGATCTGGTGGTTCCGCTTTCTGTAGGATTGAGTCCGGTTTACCGGGAACTTTGCGTGGTTTCATCGAAATCCAATCAGATGCAAAAAGAAACAGATTGTCTGTGTGGGCTGGTGCGTCAGTATCTGAAATAATGCTTTGAGTTCCTGAAAAAAATGATTGACCCGAAATAAATCCGGTAAACTCCACAGGGGGTATTCAGCCAACATTGAAGAAACAGTTGGCAAGAATGGTTCTGTGGTTACGGATTATCAGTTTGATAAAAATACACATACTGACAGCCAATTTCTTCAGGAGGCTCTTTCCGCAATGGAAAAATCCGAAGAAGAAATCACTCTGGTTACAGATGGCGGTTATGACGGTCAGGATAACATTGCTCTAGCGAAAGAGAAAAATGTAAAGCTGGTAACAACAGCCCTCATCGGTAAAGAAGCTCCTGACGTTTTGGCGGACTTTGAATTTAATGGGGATGGAACCCGACTTTTGAAATGTGCCGCAGGTCATGAGCCGGTGAGCCGGAGTTATACGAAAACCACAAGACAGTGCAGAGTTTCATTTGACCGTAATCATTGTGTGGGCTGTCCATATCAAAACCAGTGCCGCCCAAAGATTTATAAAAAGGTTGCCACTTTTATCACCTCAAAAAATGCATCTAACAGAGCAAAAAGTGAGAGATACATGCAAAGTGAGGAATTTAGTAACCTGGCAAGGTTGAGAAATGGTGTAGAAACTATTCCATCCAACATCCGAAAGAATTATCATCTTGATAAACTTCCAAGAGGTAAACAGCGGGGAAAATTCTTCTTCGGCAGCAAAATAGCAGCTCTAAATTTCAGAAAACTCTTCGGATTCCGAAAGGGTTTGGGAAACTATGCACAAAATCCGATATTAGCTTAAATATGAGCCGGAGACACCTCTTTGATTCTAAGGCAATGAAGCTTCTTATGATAAATCTACTGTGAAATATTAAATTTTCAAGGTTCTAGCCGAGGTCGAAATATAGAAAATTCTATGTTTTGACCCCGGTATCATGGCATTGAAAGCGGGCTTCGCAACTATGAGTGCTTTCCCCCTCGCATTTCCTCAGCTTTGAAAAGCGAAAAAATTCCTGGTTATCTGACGAAGGAGATTGGGGTGAGTGTTGCAGAGGAAGCTGGGGTGTGGTATACTGAATTTAAACTTTTTGTTGAAATTTTGGAAGCATAATTAAGAATTGATAAACAGGATGTGTAGTGTATGAGAGTGAGAGCGGTTGATATTGCGGAGCGGCTGGGAATTTCCAAGGCTACGGTTTCGCTGGCTTTGAATGGGAAGCCAGGGGTTAGCGAAGGAACCCGGGAGGCGGTCCTGAAGTGCAGGGAGGAGCTTGAAGCGCAGCTGAATCAGGTGATGGCAGATGGGACAGTTGAGGATGAAGTGACGGTAAAGAGTGAGCCGGAGAGTGCTTTGGTCGGAGATGGGCTGATGATCAAGGTTATTATTGTAGACCGGAAGCTGGGGATCGTTTGTGATTCTGCTTTGAATGTCTGGACAGAGGTTCTTCGGATCTTTGATACGGAGGCCAGGAAGCGAGGGTATACCATTGGGATCACCTATATTGGTATGGATGATAAGGAGATCCAGCGGGCGGTTGAGGAGTGTGCCAGTCCTATGGTGGCAGGGGTGCTTCTGTTTGCCACAGAGATGGATGAGAAGGGTTTTGACTGGGGTTTCCGGGCGATCCGTAAGCCTATGGTGAGCTTTGACCATGATGTGGGGAACCGCCACCACAGTATTGTGATCGATAATGAAGCTGGCGTTGAGAAGGCTGTGGAGTTTCTTGTTTCCAGGGGCTGCCGGCGTATTGAGTATCTGGCGCAGAAGATCAGCATTTATAATTTCGAGAGAAGAAGAGTAGGTTTTTGCTCCGGTGTCCGAAAAATGAGACTGGATGTGGAGCAGTGTCCTGTGGTGCCGGTGGGTACTTCTATTGAGTCGGTGGCTGCGTTTATGGAGGACTGGCTGAAGGATCACACATTGCCGGATGCTTTTCTTATGGAGAATTATCAGATTTCTATTGGTACTCTGAAAGCGTTGAAATCGCTGTGGATCCAGGTCCCAGGGCAGGTGTCCCTTCTTGGGGTGGATGAACTTCCGTCTTATATGACCGGAGATAAGAAGCTGAACTGTCTGAAGATCGCCCATGAGGACCGTGCTTATGTAGCAATCAAGCTTTTGATGGATGAGATCGAACAGGAGAGCAGAACGAAGTTTAAAGTGGCTTCCAGGTGTGAGATGATCCTTGGGGATACGGTGCGGTGAATGTGAGATCCGCAGACAAGAGTATAGTTATTTCGTGAATGCTGTACTGGGGAGAGAGGGGGCAGTATGGGACAGGGCAGAAGGAAGATATCTGCCGGATCTTGTATTGTTATTGCGGAATATATGTAAAGCTGTGGACGAGAAAATCCGCAGCTTTTTTCTGTAAGAATAAAGGGTGAGTGTGCAGAGTATCAAGAAGGTATATTAAGAAAGATATTTGCAACGGAAGTCAAGCGGATATTCGCAATCCGCTTCGCTACTTGCTCATAACCAAATAACTGCTCCGCAGTTTATCAGGACTTGCTTGCATTCCTCCTGATACAAGCAAGTCCCCAGCCACTGCTTATTGCTTTTCGCAATTGAAGCAGGGGACTTACTTGATTCGGTTAAACTAAAAATTTAAAAATCAAGTGGAATCACGTAACGACTAAACAAAAAGTGGAGATATTTTTTATATATAATTAACGGAAATAAAAAATACGTTTAAAATATATTGCAAATACGAACAAAAAGTTTATAATAAGCTTATCAAATAAAATATGCGTTTAAGTTACTGATGATTTACAAAATTTTGGAGGTTTTGTGAGATGAGTAAAGAAAAGATGAGCCAGAACTCGAAGGATGAAAATGCAGTTCTAAGTATGCGTGAGCGTGTGGGATATGGTATCGGTGATTTTGCCAATAACATGATGTATGCGCCGGTTGCTTCCTTTGTTACGTATTTCCTGACGAATATTTCCGGTATCAGTGCCGGTATTGTTGGTACGATGATGTTGCTTTCCAGGCTTCTGGATGGTGTCAGTGACCTGACGGTTGGTGTGCTGATGGAGAAGGTTAAGAGCCCCAAGGGCAAAGCGAGGCCGTGGCTTCTCTGGTGGTGTATTCCGTTTGCGGTGTCTCTGGTCCTGATGTTTACAGCGCCGGATTTCGGAATGACGGGAAAGATCGTTTATGCGTTTCTGACGTATAACCTTGCAACTACTGTTGTTTATACAGCGATCAATCTTCCTTTTGGCTCTCTGGCAACGTTGATGACCAGAAATCAGAAGGAACGTGGTTATCTTAATATTTCAAAAATGATCTTTGCTTTTGCGGGCGGTCTTGTGGTTAATACCTGTACATTGCCGCTGGTTAAATATTTTGGTAATGATGCGAGAGCATGGCAGCTGACTTTTATTATTTATGGTATTGTTGCGGTTATTATTTTTGTTGCGGTTTATTTTTCCACAACAGAGCGTGTTGGCGGAAGTGTTGAGGAGAGAGAAGCTGAAAAAGTTGATATGAAACAGGCCATTAAGGTTATGCTCCATAATAAATACTGGTTGATCATGCTGGCGATCTTTTTCCTGAATCAGCTGGGTCAGGCGCTGATCGGTGTGAATGTTTATTATGCACAGTATATTATGAATGACACAGGTCTGGTCGGAAGTCTTTCTGTGTTCCAGACAGTTGCTTCTTTTGTAACTTTTGGTGTAAGTGCGATCCTTATCAGTAAGTTTGGCAAACAGAAAATTGCTCTTGCGGGTGCGGTGATCTCCGCAATTGGCTATGGCCTTGTGATCCTGGCTCCGGAGAGTTATGCGATGCTTTATGTGACTGCGCTGATCAAGGGTGCCGGTAATGCCGCAATTTCCGGTGTTATGTATGGTATGCTTGCAGATACGATCGAGTATAATGAGTGGAAGTTTGGAATCCGTACAGAGGGTCTTCTGTTCAGTGCGAACTCTATTGGTATCAAGGTTGGTACAGGTGTTGGTTCTGCACTTCTCGGATGGATCCTGGCTGGTTTTGGATTTATCAGTTCCAGTGCTTCACAGCCGGCGATGGCGCTTACAGGTATCCGTGTGATCTTCCTGTATGTACCGGTTGTAGTATATATTGTACTTGCACTGATCATTACAAGATATAAACTGGATAAAGAGTATGACAATATTATTGCAGACCTTGAGGCGAGAAAGGCTGCCGCAAAATAATCTCTGAGTGATGAGCTGAGGGTGATATGTGTTTGACAAGGAGGAAAATGATGGACTGCAGATTTGACAGGACAGTGGAAAAATGGGATGTTTTTGAAGTTGCCTGCGAGGGCAGAACGGATGGAAATCCATTTACGGATCATGCGATCACGGGTACTTTTTCCTGTGGACAGGAATGTGTGACTGTGGTTGGTTTTTATGATGGAGATGGCATTTATAAAGTACGGTTTATGCCTTCTTTTGAAGGGGATTATCGTTTTGAAGTGAGCGGGAGTTTTTCGGATGAGTCTGTCAGCGGGGAGTTTCATGTAACGGCTCCTTCTGAGGGAAATCATGGTCCGGTGAGGGTTGCCAATACATATCATTTTGCATATGAGGATGGTACGCCTTATTATTCTATCGGTACTACCTGTTATGTGTGGAATCTTCAGAGTGATGAGAGGATCCGGGAGACTTTGGACAGCCTGAAGGTGTCTGGTTTTAATAAGATCCGTTTCTGTGTTTTTCCGAAGCATTATGATTATAATCTTGGTGAACCTCGTTCTTATCCTTATGTGGGTACGCCGATGGACAGCAGTGTGCTGACCAGTGAGAATTTTAATGATTATACGGATAAGACGGAGGGAAACAATTGGGATTTTTCCAGATTTAATCCGGCGCATTTTCAGCATATTGAAAAGTGTATCGTGGCACTTCGGGATCTTGGAATCGAAGCGGATCTGATCGTGATGCATCCTTATGACCGCTGGGGTTTTTCCAGTATGACGAAGGAGCAGGATGCTCTTTATTGGCGGTATGTGATCGCGCGTTTTGGGGCTTACCGGAATATCTGGTGGGCGCTTGCTAATGAGTATGATCTTTTTACTCATAAGTCTGTTGAGGACTGGGAGGGTTATGCGAAGATCATCTGTGAGTGTGATCCTTATCATCATCTTCGGTCTATTCATAACTGTCATGGTTTTTATGATCATACGCGGCCGTGGATCACGCATTGCAGTATCCAGAGGCAGGATCTTTACAAGTCTTCGGAGCTTGTGAATGAGTGGAGAGTCCGGTTTGGGAAACCGGTTGTTCTGGATGAGATTGCTTATGAGGGTAATATTCAGCATGGCTGGGGGAATATCAGTGGTGAGGAGCTTGTTCGGCGGTTCTGGGAAGGTGTCTGCCGTGGTGGTTATCCGGGGCATGGTGAGACTTATATGAATGCGGAGAATGTGCTTTGGTGGTCTCATGGAGGTAAGTTGCGTGGTGAGAGCTGGAAGCGTGTGAAGTTTCTTCATAAGATCATGTGTGAGACTCCGGGGATCGGACTGGCGCCGGCTGTGCGTGAGTGGGATGATGTTTGTGCGGTTCCGGAGGATGTGCTGCTGGCGGAGAAGTCGGGGTATCAGATTTATTATTATAGTTTTATGAGGCCTTCTTTCAGGGAGTTTTATTTTGATGATGTGACGGAGTATCGAGTTGAGGTGATCGATACCTGGAATATGACGATTGAGGATCGTGGGACTTGCAAAGGGAAGTTTCGGGTGGAGCTTCCGGGAAGAGAGTTTATGGCGATCCGGTTGTGGAAGAAGGACTGGGTGAAATAAAGTTGTGGACGAGTCGGGGTGTGCCGGCTCGTTTTTCTTTTTTGGAATAGGGGAGGTTCGTGAAAGGGATGCCCGTGAGGCGTGTGCTGCCTGTCACCGGGGCTTCGTCAGGGGCTGGCTTCTAAGCCGCTGAAAATCTGCTAAAACCGTTTCAAAATTTCTCGAACTCGCGTCTGGCGCCGCTCAAACAGCGAGAATTTTTGAAGCAACGCAGACTTCCACCGACTAAGAATCAGCTCCCCTCCTGCAGAGTCCGTCGACAGGCAGCACACGCCTCACGGGCTGGTTTTTCAGGGTGGTAGAGTAGGGTGGCTGCTCGGTAGGGTGGATTAGGGTGATAGGTTGAGTGGGTTCCCGGGAGTTGGATGAGCTATCAGCGCTGCGCTGGACGGTTGGGAGGGAAGGTTGAGTTTGCTTGTGGTTTGATAGGAGGTGGGTGGGGGCGTCGGCACAGCGTTTCATATCCAATACCGTAGCATCCATCGCCCCACCAGTACCTGAACACATCTCCACAACTTACAACAATTTGCGTGCCCGGAAAGGGGGAGCGCGAGGGGGAAAAGCGGGCCAATGCCATTTAGATTAGAACATAGTATTCCAAAAGATTGCAATGTATGGTAAAACAGAATTATACATTGCAATCTTTTCTTATACAAAAGGAGATCTGCGTATGAATTCTGCTTTTACTTCCAGTTATGAATTACTTCTATCTTCTATTTCTGAATTAGAACTTCATAAGGATTCTTTTGTCCTTCGCCCTGGTATTGATTTTTCAAGGAAACGTAAGATATCCTTTTAGGATACGATCCTCTCTCTTTTGACCATGCAGGGTGGCTCTCTTTCTACTACATTCCATGACTTTTTCCAGCACAGGCTCCCTGCTGACATCCCTTCTCTTTCGCACTCGTTTTAGAGTTAACTATCATTGCTTACAACATCTTGCGAATGATTGGGCAGGGAACAATAGGCGGTCGTGCTCCGCGTCAAAAACGTGATGTGAAGAGACGACGGATCCGTACAGTAATCAGCAATTTAATCATGATGGCCGGTCATATCACAACACATGCAAGACAGTTGATCATGGGATTAGGGAAAAGTAATGTCTGGAGACATATCTTTGCTGATTATTGCGAAAACAATATCCTTGCAACCGAATAGAATAATAATGACAGCCGGAAGGCTTTGTTTGCTGACCCGTTTTTTATAGAAACGTGGAGAAAAAGCCTTCTCCAAGACACAAAAACGATACAACAGTTTCAAAGTTTAGCAAAATCGGTCTATTTCAACTGAAGGTCAGTACCCATCTTTGATCTGGCCTTTCGATAAAGCTGAACTTCACGGATTCAGGTAAATTTTGAAATAGTGGAAAGAGAACACCCCGGGCAAGTTTGTTTGGTGCCTGGGGTGTTCTTTTTTGTTATACGGAAAATCGTTTGATCAGTGTGGTGGAGACCTGGATTTTTACGGAGTGGGGGACGGAGGTTCTGATCTCGCGGATGAGCTGGGCAGCGGCTGTCTGGCCCATGAATTTCCTGGGGACGTCGATGGTGGTGAGGGAGGGATCGATGACGCGGCCTTCGGAGATGTTGTCGAAGCCTGCAATGGCGATGTCTTCGGGGATTTTGTAGCCGCGGAGTTTCAGGGCTTTTATGGCACCGATGGCGATGAGGTCGTTGTCTGCAAAGTAGGCGCTCGCCAGAGGAGTGCCGCTGTCTATGATCTCTAGCATGTCGGAGAAGGCTCCTTCGATGGATGGAGAGAGTTCGTGGATGACGGATTTTCCTGTGGACATGCCGTGTTCGTGGATGGCGCGCTGGAAGCCGGATTTTCGCTCGTGGAAGTTTTCAATCTTGTAGGAGGAGCTTAAGTATCCGGGCTGACGGCTACACCGGTCGATGAGGTAGCTGGTGGCCAGGTAGGCTCCCTGGGCGTTGTTGATGAGAACGGAGCTGCAGTCTACGGAATCGAAATAGGAATCCAGAAGAACGATGGGAACGGATAACTGAAGGAATTCCCGGCATACGGAGGCGGAGACTTCGGTTCCCAGGAAGATGATCCCTGCACATTGGGAGATGCGGAGTTCTTCGATGTATTTCTGGAGGTCATCGGTTTTTTCGTAAAGCTGGAAGGTTTTCAGGTGGTAGTCGTTTTTTCGGCATTCCTGTTCAATGCCGTCGGTGAGTTCTGAGAAAATAGGTGTGTAATTTAAGATCGCGTTGTGCGCCCGGCAGATGATGCAGTAGATATCTCCGGACGCATTTTTTTTCATGGAAAGTCGGCTGAAGTCATAGCCGGCTTTTTCTGCTTCCCGGATGACCAGGGCTCTGGTTTCTGTGCTGACGCCAGGTTTTCCGTTCAGTGCCATGGAGACGGCGGTAGCGGAGAGGTTCAGTCTGGCAGCCAGTTCTTTTGCGGTGATTCCCATATATAAATTCCTCCGATTTTATATAAAAAAGTTAACCAAATTGAATAATTTACCTTGGGTGTGAATATTACCTGCCACAGATAATGAAGCAACTTATGTATATCTGCTTTATTTACTGTGAGGCGTCTTCTGAAATTATTTCAATTATAATCTATTTTTCCCATATTCACAACAATAAAGCAAAAAATAAAGTATAAATAACTTTATTATTCGTAGAAATAAAGTAAACATCAAGATATCATACAGATAACAAAAGCGAACAGAACAAACAGATTACATAAAAACAAACATGGATTTACGAAAGGAGTTTAAACATGGACAAGATCAAGATTGGTTACGCACCAACCAGAAGAAGTATTTTCAGTGCGCCGGATGCAGTGAAATATCGTGGACTTACTGCGAAGAGACTTGAGGAGCTTGGCGTTGATTTCGTAGATATCACAGACATTAACGATGAGGGGCTTCTTTACAATGATGAGGGTCTTGAGAAGATCATCGCCAAATTCAAAAAAGAGAAAGTTGACGGACTTTTCCTTCCACACTGCAACTTCGGTACAGAATATGAGTGTGCAAGACTTGCAAAAGCTCTTGATGTTCCGGTTCTTCTGTGGGGACCTCTGGATGAGAGACCTGAGCCGGACGGAACAAGACTTCGTGATACACAGTGCGGACTTTTTGCAACAGGTAAGGTTTTAAGAAGATTCCGTGTTCCGTTTACATACATGACAAACTGCAGACTGAATGATCCGGTATTCGAAAGAGGGATCAAAGATTTCCTTGCTGCCTGTAATGTAGTAAAAACATTCAAAAATATCCGTATCCTTCAGATTTCCACAAGACCTTTTGATTTCTGGACAACTATGTGCAACGAGGGAGAGCTTCTTGAGAAATTCAACATCCAGCTTGCACCGATCCCGATGCCGGAGCTTACAGATGAAGTAAAGGAAGCAAAAGCTGAGCAGACAGAGGTTCAGGAAGTTATGCAGTACTGCCGTGACAACATGGAGATCTGCATCAAAGAGGATGAGCTTGAGAACGTAGCAGCTCTTAAAGTTGCCATGAAACATCTGGCTGAGAAATACGGCTGCAAAGCGATCGCGATCCAGTGCTGGAACCAGCTTCAGAGCGAACTTGGAGTTATGCCATGTGCAGCAAACTCCCTGTTAAATGACGAGGGTATCCCGACTGTATGTGAGACCGATATCCATGGCGCGATCACAGCTCTTATGGTAGAGGCAGCAGGCATGGGCGAGACAAGAAGCTTCTTCGCTGACTGGACGATCCGTCATCCTGATGTAGAGAACGGCGAGCTTCTTCAGCACTGTGGACCATGGCCGATCTCCATCGCAAAAGAGACACCGAAGCTTACTTACCCGCTGGCATTTGAGCATCCGGGAAGCATCACAGCTGAGGCAAAACATGGCGATGTTTCTCTGGTTCGTTTTGACGGAGATAACGGAGAGTATTCTCTTCTTCTTGGAAACGCAAAAGCTATCGATGGCCCGAAAGGTATGGGAACTTACCTTTGGGTTGAGGTTGAGAACATCAAACGTCTTGAGGCGAAACTGGTTGAGGGACCATACATCCATCACTGTGTCGGTATCCACAAAAACGTTGTTCCGGTACTTTACGAGGCATGCAAATATATCGGCGTAACACCGGATCTGTACGACCCGATCGAGGAAGATGTGAAGGCTTATCTTCGTGGAGAATGATAAACAGGAAGCACAGCGGCACGTTTTTTCCAGGATAAAAAACGTGCCGGGCTGTGAATATGAAATATAGATTGAAAAAAGAAAGGACAGGAATCAGCATGGATTTTAGAGAATTAAGCAAACTTGCGTATGATCTCAGAAAAGACACCGTAGATATGATCGTTGCCGGTAAAGGCGGACATATCGGTGGTGATATGAGTGTTATGGAGACTCTGGTTACACTGTATTTTGACCAGATGAATATTTCCCCGGAGAATATGAATGATCCGGACAGAGACCTTTTTGTTATGAGTAAAGGTCATTCCGTAGAAGCTTACTATGCAGTACTTGCAAAGAAAGGCTTCCTTGATATCAAAGAAGTAAACGAGAAATTCAGCAAATTTGGAACACAGTATATCGGACATCCCAACAACAAACTTCCGGGAATCGAGATGAACTCCGGTTCTCTGGGACATGGACTTCCTGTTTGTGTAGGTATGGCACTTGCCGGAAAAATGAACAGGAAAAACTACCGTGTATACACAGTAATGGGTGACGGTGAGATCGCAGAGGGCTCTGTATGGGAAGCAGCTATGGCAGCACATCAGTACAAACTGGACAATCTCTGTGCAGTCGTTGACCGTAACAGACTTCAGATCTCCGGAAATACAGAGGACGTTATGGGACATGACGATCTTCATGAGAGATTCAGAAGTTTCGGATGGCATGTGATCGATGTTGCTGACGGAAACAGTATTGAGCAGCTCCACGCAGCATTTGAGGAAGCAAAACAGACAAAAGGCCAGCCGACAGTCCTGATCGCAAATACAGTTAAAGGTAAAGGCTCCGCAGTTATGGAGGACAAAGCAGCATGGCATCATCATGTACCAACTGAGGAAGAGTATGAGCAGATCATGAAAGATTTTGAAGAGAGAAAGGAGCAGCTGTAATTATGAATAAGATTCCAAACCGTAAAGCAATTTGTGACGTACTTTTAAAAGAAGCGGAAACCGATAAAGATATCGTTGTTCTCTGCAGTGACTCCAGAGGATCTGCATCTCTGGCACCTTTTGCAGACGCATATCCGGAACAGTTCGTTGAGATGGGAATCGCTGAGCAGGACCTTGTCAGCGTATCCGCAGGCCTTGCACACTGTGGCAAAAAAGCTTTCGCAGCTTCTCCTGCATGCTTCCTTTCCACAAGAAGCTATGAGCAGTGCAAGATCGATGTTGCATACTCCAACACAAATGTAAAACTTATCGGAATCAGTGGTGGAATCAGCTACGGTGCTCTTGGAATGAGCCATCATTCCGCACAGGATATCGCCGCGATGTCCGCAATCCCCAACATGAGAGTTTATCTTCCAAGTGACCGTTTCCAGACAGCAAAACTGATCGAGGCACTTCTGAAAGATGAGAAACCGGCATACATCCGTGTAGGAAGAAACCCGGTTGAGGATATTTATACAGAGGAAAACTGCCCGTTCGAAATGGACAAGGTAACGGTTCTTACAGAGGGTACAGACGCAGCGATCATCGCATGCGGCGAGATGGTACGCCCGGCTTACGAGGCTGCCAAACTTCTTGAGAAAGATGGCATCCACGCAACAGTTGTTGATATGTACTGCGTAAAACCTCTGGATAAAGATGCGATCGTAAAAGCAGCATCCAACGCAAAAGTTGTTGTAACTGCTGAGGAGCACGCACCATTCGGCGGACTTGGTTCCATGGTAAGCCAGGTTGTCAGCGCTGAGTGCCCGCGTAAAGTTCTGAATATTGCACTTCCGGATGCACCGGTTGTAAGCGGAACTTCCCAGGAAGTATTTGACTACTATGGAATGAACGCAGAGGGAATTGCAAAAACTGTAAAAGACGCGCTGAAATAAGGGAAAAACTATGGAAAAAAAATATGTTCTTGCGGTTGATCAGAGTACCCAGGGAACAAAAGCGATCCTGTTCGATGTGAACGGTGACCTGGTCTGCAGAACAGACCTTCCTCACAGACAGCTGATCAACGAAAAAGGCTGGGTTTCCCATGATCTTTCCGAGATCTACAGCAATACCATCCAGGTTGTAAAGAACCTTGTGGAAAAAGCCGGAATCCAGAAAGAAAAGATCGCGTGTCTCGGGATCAGCAATCAGAGAGAAACATCTGCAGCATGGAGCCGCAGCGCAGGCGAGCCTCTGGCACCTGCCATTGTATGGCAGTGCTCCAGAGCTTCCGAGATCTGTGAGCGGATCAAAACAAACGTGATGATCGACCCGGACCGTGAGCAGAAGAAAAACGGTGGTGTAGCAGAGATCATCCGTCAGAAGACAGGAATGCACCTTTCTCCGTATTTCCCGGCAGCGAAGTTTGCATGGCTTCAGGAGAATGTAGAAGAGGTAAAACAGGCAAAAAGAGACAACGATCTCTGTCTGGGAACCATCGATACCTGGCTTTTGTTTAAACTGACAAAAGGTGAGGTTTATGCAACGGATTATTCCAACGCATCCAGAACTCAGCTTTTCAATATCCATAACCTGAAATGGGATAAAGAGATCTGTACCTGGTTTGGCATCAACGCAGAGCAGCTTCCGGAAGTATGTGATTCCAGCAGAGAGTACGGAATGACAGATTTCGAGGGATATTTCCAGACACCGATCCCGATCTGCGGTGTGATCGGAGATTCCCAGGGTGCACTGTTCGGACAGGGCTGCATCGAAAAGGGAATGGTTAAAGCTACATACGGAACTGGTTCCTCTGTTATGATGAACGCAGGAACAGAACCGATCATGTCAGATCTTGGTCTTGTAACTTCTCTTGCATGGGGACTTAACGGTAAAGTTACCTATGTTCTGGAAGGAAACATCAACTACACAGGTGCAGTGATCACATGGCTGAAAGATGACATGGGACTGATCACTTCTCCAGGTGAGACTCAGGAAATGTCAGAGCAGGCGAATAAGAACGATACGACTTATCTGGTTCCTGCATTTTCCGGTCTGGGAGCACCTTACTGGAAATCCGACGCAAAAGCCATTATCTATGGAATGAGCAGAACAACCGGAAAGAAAGAAGTCGTAAAAGCAGCGCTGGAATCCATCGCATATCAGATCACAGATATCGTGGAGATGATGAAAGCAGAAGATGGAATGACAGTAAAGGAGCTCTGCGTAGACGGCGGTCCTACAAGAAACCAGTACTTGATGAAAGTCCAGAGTGATATTCTGGGAACAACAGTAAGCCTTCCAAGATGTGAAGAATCTTCCGCATTCGGAGCTGGTCTGATGGCTGGTTTAAGCTGTGGACTTTACAAGATGGAAAGCATCTTTGGGGTGAAAAACCGCAACCAGTTTATCCCGTCCATGAATGCGGCTGAGAGAGAGCAGAAATACAGCGGATGGAAAAATGCGGTAGAAAAAGTTCTCGTATAAAAAAGTCTCAAATATAGAAATTTAGTTGACATTTATCAAAAATGTGGAAATGTACTTTTTGTTTTTCCTGCGGTACAATGTTTGGCAAGGAGAGCTGTTGCACAGCTCTTTTATCATGAAAACAGTACGGAGGAAAAACAGTATGTCCCCATTAGAGATCACCCTCATCATTTTGCTTTGTACGATTCTGGCATTTATTTCCGGAAGGATTCCGTTTTCCATCATTTCCACCGGAATCATCCTTGCACTGATCATCACCGGTGTGATGGAACCCACTGAGGCTCTTAGCGGTTTTATCAATACCAATGTGGTGATGTTCGTTGCCATGTTTGTGATTGGTGCAGGCCTTACCAAGACCAGTATTCTTGATCGTGCCCAGAGCGTGGTAGTGCGTTACAAGGATAACCTGCCGGTTCTGATCTTTTTTTCATCCCTGGTATCCGGATTCCTTGGATGTGTGACCAGTGCAACGGCAACGGCTGCCATAATGATTCCGCTGTTAGTCGGGATTTCTGCTGAGATCGGCGTAAGCCGCAGCAAGCTGTTGTATCCATCCATGGCGATTGCAAACATTGCCACAGCCATGACCTTCCTTGGCCAGGGCGCCAGCAATATGACCTGGAACGATGTCATGGTAAAGGCAGGCGGTCCGCATCCGTTTGGAGTCTGGGATTTTACCATTGCCCGGATCCCGATCCTGATCGTGGCCATTGCCTATATGGTTTTTATCGGTTATAAGATGATGCCGGACATTGATAACAGTAAGTTCCACGATACACTGGAGAAACAGGATACTTCTGCAAAGCTCTCTAAAACCAGGGAGACCATTGCGGTTGTGGTCATTTTACTGACCATAGGAGCTATGCTGTTTGAAAATGTGGTCGGTATCCCGATGTACCTATCTGCATGCATTGGTGCAGCAATTTTGGTGCTGAGCGGAGTTTTAAGTGAGCAGGAAGCCCTGGCCTCTATCCACCAGCCGACCGTATTTCTTTTTGCCGGTGTGTTGGCGCTGTCAGATGCAATCCGCATTACCGGTGCCGGAGACGTGGTCGCAGACTGGATGATCCGTCTTTTGGGCAATACCACAAACCCATACCTGATCATGGCAGTTTTTTATATCATCCCGTTCATCCTGACTCAGATCATGTCCAACCTTGCAACCTATACGATCTTTATTCCGTTAGTGGCATCTGCCTGCGTAAAGATCGGGGTGGATCCGAGAGCAGCCGTCATGGGTGTGCTGGTGGCAAGCTGTGTCTCCATCATGACACCGATGGCAGCACCATGCCAGATCATGATCATGGAGCCGGGTGGTTATACCATCAAAGATTATTTGAAATGCGGAACACCGCTTGCGATCGTGATTGCAGTAATGAGCATCTTTTTGCTGCCGCTGATGTTTCCGTTCTATTAAGATACCGATTTGTCACCTGGAGTCCGAAGTTCCGGGAACCCATACAGAAACGCGGCACTAAGTGGAATTTTGTACCTCGTGCGCTCCGCCGCCTATTGTCTCCCCTGCGGGCTAAACTCGCGTGCGCTGCACGCTCAAACAGGCCCTCCGTGGAGACGCTATGCTCGCGCACTCAGAAAATTCCAATGTGCCGCTCATTCTGCATGGATTCCCGGAACTTCTACGTTACTGGCTGAGCTATTGTAGGAAAAGCATTAGAACTGATAGATCCTTCTTAGATTGCTTATGAAACGATGCACTAGATATGCATAGCAACAAAAAGGATACGTCAAGGTTAAACAAGCGTTAACGCGACCTTGGTGTATCCTTTTTCTGCAGGTATGAGATAAGTGAGTAATCCTAAGAGATTTTGCTGACAAGTTATTGTCGGCAAAGCCAATGTATTTGCAGTCGTAGAATTTTTATCGTAGCTGAGCCAATAACGTAGAAGTGTCGTGACTGCCATACAGAATAAGCAGACCCTTTGGAATTTTCCGAATGTGCGAGCATAGCGTCTCCCCGGAGGGCCTGTCTGAGCGTGCAGTGCACGCGAGTTTAGCCCGCAGGGGAGACAATAGGCGGCGCAAGCACACGAGGTAAAAATTCCACCAGGGTATGCGGTTCCGTATGGCAGTCACGGCACTTCGAACCTTATTCTATAACATGTGGCTCCAATAAATTTTCATTTGTAGCCGCGCCCGGCCGCCGAGTGTTCTACGGGATATTCTGAAAGGTGAGCCTAGACACTGGCGATACGCAAAAAACGCATTCCTCCCGGAACCGGTGCAGCAATTCGATGATAACACAGAAAATAAAAAGATGCAAGGATGCTATTCTGATGATATAATGATACGAAGTAACTTATCTGAACCAGAACAGGAATTGAGTGGAAATGAGCAAAGCAGGAACTTATTATTATGACCAACTGAATAAGGAACAGCAGAAGGTATATCATGCGATCCGGCAGGGACTTTTAGAGGTGTCTCCTTCCTTTCCGGTGCTGCGCCTGGAACGTAAGGAGCTGGGAGATATTTACTTCATGGTGAGAATGGATGACCCCATGATCTTCTGGTCGGTCACCTTCAAATATCGTTATTATCCGGATTCTACCTACGTGGAACTGATCCCGGAATATCTGTTTTCTAAGGACAAGATCCGGGAGCACCGGCAGGCCATGGAATCCCGGGTGAAGAAGCTTGCAAAACAGGCAGAGAAACTGGATGAAAAGGGCAAGGAACTCTATATCCATGATTTCATTTGCAGCAATGTGCGTTATGATAAGCTGAAAAAAGAGTATTCTCATGAGATCATCGGAGCCCTTGGAAATGGTGTGGCAGTCTGTGAGGGCATTGCAAAATCAGTCAAGGTGCTTTGCGATGCCCTGGGCATTTGGTGCATAGTAGCCTTGTCCGACAATAATCCGGAGAAAGGGATCAAATACCGGCATGCCTGGAACGTGATCCGGATGGATGGCAAATATTATCATCTGGATGCTACCTTTGACAATACGCTTTCCGATGAGGATGGGATCCGGTATGATTATGTGAACCTTTCGGACAAACAGATTTTCCGGGATCACGAACCTGTCATATGGAATGTGCCGGTTTGTCCGGATTCGGATCATTTTTATTATAAGGAAAAGAAGGTCTCCTGGACGACCATGGATGAGGTGCAAAACCGAAGCAGACAGGCGGTGAAAAAGGGGAAAATTCTTCTGTTTCACTGGAGAGGCGGTTATTTGACAAAAGAAATCCTAAAAGAGCTTCTTGATATCGTTCAGAAAGAGGCTGCGGCAAAAGATAAGCATGCACTGGTTTCTCTAAACTGGCCGCAGGCGGTTCTTCAGGTGCGCTTTGCGGAGGGCACAGGACAGGAAACAGTAAAAATGCAGGAGGCAAACGAAGGTGAACAATAAAAATGCGTATTTCTAATAAAAAAATGCATTGTTTTCCGCCTTATTCCTCTATATAATAATGTATGATGATATTTGAAAGAAAAACAGTATCCGCTTGAAGGAGGGGCTTATATGGCTACAATCTTAGTAACGGGAGGCGCCGGATATATCGGAAGCCATACCTGTGTGGAACTTTTAAATGCCGGTTATGACGTGGTTGTTGTGGACAATTTGTGCAATTCCTGCAGAGAATCCTTAAAACGTGTGGAAGAGATCACGGGAAAGAAGCTGAGCTTTTACGAGGTTGACCTTTTGGATGAACCGGCTCTTGATGCCGTGTTCCAGAATGAGAAAATCGATGCAGTGATTCATTTTGCCGGATTGAAGGCAGTGGGAGAGTCTGTATACAAGCCTCTGGAATATTACCACAACAATGTGACCGGAACGCTGATCCTTTGTGATGTCATGCGCCGTCATGGCTGCAAGAGCATTGTCTTCAGCTCTTCGGCTACAGTTTATGGCAATCCGGCCTTTGTTCCGATTACGGAAGAGTGTCCAAAGGGAGAGATCACCAATCCGTATGGCCGCACCAAGGGCATGTTAGAGCAGATCCTGACCGATCTTCATACGGCAGATCCGGACTGGAAGGTCATGCTGCTTCGCTACTTCAACCCGATCGGTGCTCACAAGTCCGGCCGCATCGGTGAAAATCCGAAGGGTATTCCAAACAACCTGCTGCCGTATATCACTCAGGTGGCAGTAGGCAAGTTAGTCTGCCTTGGTGTATTCGGCAATGATTATGACACACCGGATGGGACCTGTGTCCGTGACTACATCCATGTGGTAGACTTGGCAGACGGTCATGTGAAGGCTTTAGATAAGCTTTCAAAGGAAGATGGCGGTGTCTGGATCTACAACCTTGGAACCGGTGTCGGTTACAGCGTTCTGGATGTGATCAATGCGTTCGAGGAAGCCAACAACTTAAAAATCAACTATGTATTTAAGGAGCGTCGCGCCGGAGATGTGCCGCAGTGCTATGCAGATTCCTCCAAGGCAGAAAAAGAGCTTGGCTGGAAGGCAAAATACGGGATCCGTGAGATGTGTGAGGATTCCTGGAGATGGCAGAAGAACAATCCGAATGGATACGAAGAAAAGTAAAAAACACATAAAAGCAGCGAAAAAGAGGAGACCGGTCAGGTCTCCTCTTTGCTCATTAAGGTTTTCATGATGAAGGCATAAATCTCCTGGCTCTTCTTTTTCCAGTGTGTGCTCATCTCCTCTGCCTGTTCCTTATCCGGAACCGACAGGTTCAGTTCGATGAGAGGAGAACGTCCCTCCCGTACTTCGCAGTGGACAATGTAGTCCTGACTGGTGGATTTATAGTAGTCAGAAACAAGGCTGACTTCGTTTCGCAGGCGGAGACGGTTCTCTTTCAGGTAGGTATCCATGTCCTCAATGATGGCCGGTGAAATATTGTTTTCGAAGAAGTTTAAGGTTTCTTCTCCTTCCCGGGTGATTTCGTAACGCGTGGTGCTGTGCGTGGATTCTGCACGGATGAGACCGGAATCCTTCAATTCTCCGAGAGCTTGCTGAAGCGTGAAATAGCTGGCATATTCGTGCTGCAGGAAAAAATCGGTCAGCTGCGCGTTGGTCAGCGGAAAATTCACTTTTTTGAGCATATACAGGTTCATCAGTTTATAAAGCGTCAGTGGTTCAGACAACATGGGATCAGGCCTCTTTCGATTAAAAAACGTTTTTAAGTAATCATACCAATTTAAATCTTTTAAATCAAGTGAAATTATGCTAAACTAATAGCACTAATGACGGATAAGAGGCTATTGTTATGAGAGAAAAGATTAACCGCCTGGCGAAGGGGATCGTGGACGCAGAGATTCCGGAAGTGATCGTTCTTCCGGAAAGTCTTGCCTGTTCGGTAACGGCTGGTCAGGTGATCCGAAAAGAACTTTATGTGGCAGACCGCAGCGGTTATTTCGTGAAGGGACTGGTATATTCCTCCCACCCGTGCGTGAGAGTGCTAAGTACTTCCTTTGGAGGAAACCGGAACCGTATTTTTTACGAGATCGACTGTAAGCATTTGTCAGACGGAGATATCATAGAGGGTGCATTTGACCTGGTGACCAATGGCGGCGAGAAACGGCTGCCATATTCTTTTTGCGTGGAACCGGATCCGGTTGGAAAGGTCATTTCTGGTTTAAAGACACCGGAGATCTTTGCAAAACTGGTACAGACAGAGGGCGAATTTGCAAAACGTTTGTTTGAATACCGGGATTTTACCGATGCCCCGTTTATGCAGGATCTTCATGTCCGTGCCCTCTATGACGGGTTAAAAGGCAGGCAGGATCGCCAAAACGGTCTGGAGGAATTTTTGGTCGGCATGAATGCCAAACCGGCTGTGGAACTAAGAACCGATACATCGGTGCATACGTACGATAATCCAAAACCGGATCAACGGGATGTCATCCGTCTCCAATGCAGCAGCTGGGGATATGTCCGTTTTACGGTTCATACAGACGGGGATTTTCTTTTTATCCCGAAATGTGAATTTACAGATGCAGATTTTTTGGATGGTATCTGCGAGATCCCCTTTGAGATTGACCGGGACTATCTGCATCATGGAAAAAATCTGGGTGCTCTGTGGATCCATTCCATGCGTCAGGACATCTGTGTTCCCATTGAGGTGCTTTCCGGAGAGGAACAAAAAAGCCGTCTGTCCTATGGCAGGCGTGAGGCCTTTGGAACCTATCTGGAGCTGAGGCTGGAATACGAGCTCGGACTTTTCGGGGAAGCTCTGATGCGAAACCAGTTAAGAAAACAGTTGGACGTCATCCTGAGTCAGTATGGGGAAAGCCTGGCTGTCACCCTTTATCAGGCAGATTTAAAGATCCTGGAAGGTGATATGACCGGAGCAGGGGAGCTTCTTGATGCCTGCAAGACCGAGGTGGAGGCTGTCCGCAAATATCGTCCGGAATATGAAAAACTTCATACCTATCTGACAAAACAGCTTTTTGGAAAAGAAGAACAGGAAGATGAAGATTTAGAAAAGGCGCTTTCTGATCTGCGTGCGGAATTTCGAGACGGAAGCAGAAGTCCCTATCTCTACGTCCGGGTATGGAAACTGTATCGGAAAGATCCCATGCTTCTTTCCAGGCTTGGTGATCTGGAAGTCCAGGTTCTCATGTTCGCTGCAAAGCGCAAACTGCTGGATGAGGATTTTGCAGTTCGGGCAGCAAATCTTGTGACTTCTGCGAAGTATGGAAAAAGACTCTTGTTTCGTCTCTTTTCCATGCTGTATGAACAGTATCCGGTAACTGCGGTGTTAAATGCGGTATGCAGCATCCTGATCAAGGCAGACTGCAGGGATAAAAACTATTTCAGCTGGTATGAGAAGGCGCTCAAAGAAGGCGTCAGCCTGACCAGGCTTTATGAGTATTACCTGTATGCGCTGCCGGAGGATTACCCATATCTGCTTCCGAAGGAGGTACTGTTATATTTTTCCTACGAAAAATCTATGGATACGGCAAACCGTGAGGTGCTTTACAGTAATATCGTAAAGTTTATGAATCCGGATTCGACACTGTATCGGCAGTATGAGCGGGATATTGAACAGTTTACCATGGAGCAGCTTTTACGTTCCAGGATCAACAGCTGTCTGGTCGTTTTATACCAGCATGTATTATATAAGGAAATGATCGATGAGCAGGTGGCCAGGGTGCTGCCGGCTATTTTAAAGTCCTACCGCATCCGTGTCTTCAACAAAAAGATCCGGTCTGTGGTGGTCTGCTACGAGGAGCTTGACCGGGAAGATGTTTTTGCAGTAAAAGACGGTGTGGCTTATGCTCCGCTCTTTTCTGTTCATCCGGTGCTGTTGTTTCAGGATGAATACGGGAACCGTTATACCGAGATCTCCTACACAAAGCAGCAGGCTATGTCGGTACGTGAAGCGGAAAAAATGGAAGAAACCTGCTATGAACTCTGTCCTGATCAGCCCATGCTTTTGCTGGAAAGCTGCAGTGCCATTGCACGAAACGGTGTGAAGGATGCAGTCGACCGCAGGATCTTAAACAGTGCGAGAGAAAACTTAAAATTGCATCCACTGTTTCAGGAAAAGCTTTTGGACTGCCTGATCGACTGTGACAGCAAAATCGAGACATCGGAAGAGATAACGGGTGGCATTCAGGATTATCAGGAACAGTTAAAACCGGAAAAATTAAGCCGGAAAAACCGCGCCCGGACGATTGCACTTTTGACGGGACAGGGCAGTGACATGCAGGCGCTGTCTATGATACAGGAATATGGCTGGAATGGTGTGAATGAGGATGTCCTCTTGAAACTGTGCAGCCGTATCATCTTAAATCAGAACCCGGAAACAGATGATACGCTTTTAAAGCTTTCCTGGAAGCTCTTTGAGGATCAAAAACAGGACAAGGCAGTGTTGGATTACCTTTGTGAATCCTTTAATGGGACATCTGGCCAGATGTATCAGCTTTTGGAAGTGAGCCTGAAGGAGCATGTGGAATCTTATGATCTGCCGGAACGCCTGCTGGCGCAGATGCTCTTTAGCGGGGAAACAGCGCACCTTGATTTTGTATATGCCTGTTACCGGAATGAAAAACAGGTGAGCAGTCTGATATCAAAGGCATACTTTACCCAGAAATCCGTGGATTACTTTTTGAAGAACCGGGAAACGGGAGAGGAAGTATTTTCCTATCTGGAAGAGACTGTGAAACAGATGCCGGATAAAAAACGCATCCCGACCATCTATCTGATGGCATTGACACTCTGGTACAGCCACAGAGACATTTTGTCGGACGAACAGAGAAAGCTTGCAGCAGACCTTGCGGGAGAACTGTTGGAAGAAGGAAGGATCTTTGCTTACTTCCATCAGCTTGGACAGAAGATCTCACTTCCGGATTCGGTCATGGATCAGATCACCATAGAGTACCGCGGAGGACGTGAAGGAACACCGGAGCTGAAGATCCGGGTGCTTCCGGGTGAGACAGAGAAAAGCAGTGCGGATTTTGTGAAGGTATATCCGGGGATCTATGTTCATCAGCATGTGCTTTTTGAGGGTGAGGTGCTGGAATATGAGGTCTATGAAACCGGATCAGGTGGGAGAAAGAAGACTGATGAGGGACGTCTTTTTTGTGACCTTTTTACGGAGGGAAACTCATTAAGCCGTTTTGCCCTGCTCAATGAGATGAGCCGTTGCCTGGAGCAGAAAGACAGACAGAAACTGAAAGAAAAAATGAAGGAATACCTGACCGGTCATGCGGCCATGGAGGCCTTGTTTTCATTATTGTAAGAGAGTGACAAGAGGAACTATATGGATGAATGGATAGCAGGCATTGACCTGTGTGATGATTATACGCAGATCAGCTGCAACGACGAAGAACAAACCTGGGTCTTCCCTACGGCGATCTGCAGACAGAAATATACGGATGCCTGGTTTGTGGGGGAAGATGCCTATGCCCATGCATTGCGGGGAGACGGTCAGCTGACAGACAAACTCCCGAAGCTTGTATTGAGCGATACTACGGCCACGCTTGATGGAATCCGTTATACGGCAGCAGAGCTTCTTGCTCTGTTTCTGGAACGTGTACTTTTGACAGTCAGAAAAGAAATTGGCGCAAAGGAGATGTTTGCCAGACTGGTATTTACCGTGCGCTGCATGGATGAACGCCTGACACAGGCTCTGTATGCCTGCGGAGAAAAGCTTGGGATTGAAAAGGCGCATATCTTAGTGCTGAATCATTCGGAAAGCTTCGTATATTATATGCTGAGCCAGAAAAAGGAACTCTGGAGCGGCACGGTCGGCATGTTTGATCTGTCAGAACAGGAGCTGTGCTACTACGAGATGAAGTTGGAACGCGGCTTGAAGAAGAACGCCGTCCTGGCTGAGCGTGAACGAATGGAGGAAAGCTTCAGTCTTGATATCCTGGATACTCCATCCGGTGCAAAGCTTGGAGACAAGATCCTTTGCAGCTGTGCAGACCGTCTGATGCAGCGGAAACTGTATTCTGCGGTGTTTCTGATGGGGAAAGGCTTCGAAAAGCGCGACTGGGCGGAGGATTTTATGAAGCTGCTCTGCACGAAACGCCGTGTCTATATGGAACATGCAGTTTTTGCCAAGGGGGCAGCTTACTTTGCGGCAGACCGGCTGCGTGAGCATACATCCTACCCCTATGCGATCATCTGTGAAGGCCGCCTGAAAGCATCCGTAGTCATGAATGTGGTAAACCGCGGAAAGGAAACGGAAGTGACCTTGGCCGCAGCAGGAGATGGCTGGCAAGAGAGCGGGGCTATGGTGGAAGTGATCCCGGAAAAACAGAATGCGCTGGAGCTTGAGATCGTACCCTTTGATTCTAAAAAGAAAAGGATCGTTACGATGCAGCTGGAGGGATTTCCGAAGCGTCCGGATAAGACCACACGGGTTCGTATGGAACTTACCTTTCTGGATGAAAAAACCATGCGGGTGACCCTGACTGACCGGGGCTTTGGCGAATTGTTTCCGGCTTCGGGAATGCAGATCAGACAAGAGGTTATGCTATGAGTATAAGATTATGTCGAACAGAACAGGTGAGGGATCCCTACTTTGTAAACTTTCTGGGAGTGCATCTGTATTCTTCCCAGGAACTGGCTTATGTGATCTATCATTATCCCATTCTGGTCATGGATCAGCTGATCGATGACCGGCTGTTAGAATTTTTGCGGGATGAGCTGAACTTGGGATTTCTGGCACTGAAACTGGAAACCTGGAGAAAAAGTGGGGAGAATCCGGATGAGATGCTGGTGTTCATCCTTCAGGAAAGCGATTACTATAATCAGAGTGAGATTGCCGAATAT
Source organism: Oscillospiraceae bacterium (assembly GCA_963642615.1). Lineage (GTDB taxonomy): Bacteria > Bacillota > Clostridia > Lachnospirales > Lachnospiraceae > Brotaphodocola. Next base: position 45,997 of record CAVIHW010000008.1, read on the forward strand.
CGTCAGACTCTGGCAGATTACCGAAAAAGATCGGCACAGGAGTTAAAGAAGCTGCGGGCAGATGCCTTGTTTGGCATGCGTCAGTACGGAAAGGCAGTGAAATTGTATCAGGAAATTTTGGAGGATGCGCCGGATGCAGACAAAGACCGGATGGATCTTTCTCTGATCTGGAATAACCTGGGTTCCTGTTATGGACGCATGTTTTTGTTCGAAAAAGCAGAAGAGGCATTTGAAAGGGCTTATGAACAAAGCAAGAACAGGGATTGTCTGCGAAATCTTTACTGGATCACGAAACTGGACGAACGCGTAACAAAACCAGAACATTTCCTCCATGCCATCACGGAGGAAGAAAAGCTTGAGTGGGATGCCAGACTCAAAGAAGCTAAAGATCAGGCAATCCAGTCGCGGTCTGTAAAGCAGGTGGAGACCTGGTTTGCGGATGATAACGAAGAGAGCGAGAAAAAAGTCCGAAAACTGATCGAAACCTGGAAACGGGAATACCGGGGAATGCTCTGATTTTGAAAAATTTGACAAAAAAGTGAAATAGGTGCTTGACAGGTGTAAAAAAATACGGTAAGATAGCAAGGCAGTCGCGGTTCGGATGAATCACGGCGATCATATGGGGTCTTAGCTCAGCTGGGAGAGCATCTGCCTTACAAGCAGAGGGTCATAGGTTCGAGCCCTATAGGCCCCATACCAATCGAATATGGCGGAATAGCTCAGTTGGCTAGAGCACACGGTTCATACCCGTGGTGTCGAGAGTTCAAATCTCCCTTCCGCTATTTTTGTTTTGGCAGTCGGACATAAAGATGCCAGAACACAGGAAAAGCTCCGGGTATCCGGGGCTTTTCTCTTTTGGAAAATCCACCTCCTAAAATTTTTCTAAAATCACTTGTTTCTCAAAAATGGGTGTGTTATAATCCGAAAAACTGGTTGAATGTTTTGAAAGGAAAGTCAAGTGAAAACTCTGTTAAAAAAATATGGACATATCTGGGTCTGCGGATATATCCTTTTGTATCTGCCATATTTCTTCTGGCTGGAAAGTGTGATCACAGATCATTATAAGATCATGCATGTGGCGTTGGATGACATGATCCCGTTTTCGGAATATTTTATCATTCCTTATATGATCTGGTTTGTTTATGTTTCCGGTGCAGTCCTTTATTTCTTCCTCACGGATAAGCAGGATTATTACAGACTCTGTGCTTTTTTGTTTATCGGTATGACGATCAGTATGTTCATCTGCACCGTTTATCCAAATGGGACGGATCTGAGGGTGGAAGTGGATCCTCATAAAAATATTTTCTGCTATCTGGTGCAGATGATCCATGACAGCGATACCTCGGCCAACGTATTTCCGAGCATCCATGTATACAATTCCCTGGGCGTACATATCAGCGTCATGAACAGTGAACGCCTGAAAAACCACAGATGGGTTCGCATCCTTTCGTTTATCATCATGGTTGCGATCTGTCTGTCCACCATGTTTTTGAAACAGCATTCCGTGCTGGATGTTATGGGCGCTTCGGTGCTTGCCTATGTGATGTATCAGTTTGTCTATGGCAATGTTTATGAACTCAGTCACCGGGAAGAACGGCAGAAGGCAACCGGCTGACCGGTTTTTGTGATAGGAAAAGAACTGAAAAAGGGCGTGTGAAAAATGATCTTTCATTTTTCACACGCCCTTTTTTATACAAAAAAATTAGGAGATTTTGTTGTTTTATGATATACTGGTAGATAATACTGTATGGGTAATTGTTTTGTTACTGTTTGGGCAACGCTTGGATGAAAAACAGTAACGCTGCTTGGCAGTTACAAGTGCGGGAGGTGCCCATGTACTATTTTATCATAAACCCGAATGCGCATGGCGGACGCGGGGCAAAGATATGGAAAAAACTGGAACACCGGATCAAAAGATCCGGTATTGATTATGAAGGATATCTGACAGAAGAAGCGGGGGATGCCAGGCGCATAGCTGCAAGGCTGACTGCCGCCATACAGGAACCGACCGTGATCGTGGCAGTCGGAGGTGACGGAACGGTCAATGAAGTACTAAACGGTCTGTCGATCAGTGATCTTTTGACTCTTGGTTATATACCGACCGGATCCGGAAATGATCTGGCACGCGGTCTGATGCTCTCCAAAAATCCCTGTAAATGCCTCAAGCGGATCTTAAATCCAAAGGAGATCAGCAGGGTGGACTATGGCATCATCTCCTATGAAGACGAGGAACCGGTATACCGGCGCTTTATGGTCAGCAGCGGGATCGGCTTTGATGCGGCAGTCTGCCATCGCCTGATCGGAAAGAACGGAAACGCAGGACTTGCAAGGATCGGTGGCCGGTGGCGTTATATCCTCGCAGGGATCCGCCAGCTTCTGAGTACAAAGGCTTCGCGCGGATACCTGATCCTGGATGGTGTGCGGCGTGTGGAATTTAACCATATTTATTTTGTGTCCATTCATAATCACGGAAGTGAGGGCGGCGGCTTTTTGTTTGCCCCGAAGGCTGTCTGCGATGACGGGGAGCTGGAATTGTGCGTGGCGCATACGGCTTCCAAGCTGCGGCTGATCCCGGTACTGCTTACGGCTTACATGGGACATCTTGGCAGACGGCGCGGTGTGCATTTTTACCGCTGCAGGGAGGCTGTCATCCATGTGGAGCGGCCGCTTCCGGTCCATACAGATGGAGAAAACTGTTTTTGTCAGGATGAGCTGCGGGTGCGCTGTGTGAAGAAAAAGCTCCGCATGATCCTGCAATAAGAAAAAGGAGGCAGACTTATGCGAATTGGACAGGGATATGATGTCCATAAACTAGTGGAAGGACGGAATCTGATCCTGGGCGGTGTGACGGTTCCTTATGAGAAGGGGCTGCTCGGCCATTCGGATGCGGATGTGCTGGTTCACGCAGTCATGGATGCCCTTTTGGGCGCAGCGGCTCTGGGCGACATTGGCCAGCATTTTCCGGATACAGATCCTAAATATAAAGGAATTTCCAGCATTGCTCTCTTAAAAGAAGTGGGGGCACTCCTGGAACAGGAAGGCTATGTGATCGAAAACATCGATGCGACGATCATTGCACAGCGGCCAAAGCTTGCGGCCTACCGTCCGCAGATGGCGGAAAATATCGCAAGAGCGCTGCATCTTGAGGTAAACCAGGTAAGTGTCAAGGCAACCACGGAAGAGGGGCTTGGTTTTACCGGAAGCGGGGAGGGAATCTCATCCCAGGCGATTACCCTGCTTTCTCATATGAGGGATTTTACAGCCACTTCCCGCCTGGCTTATACCGATGAGGATGCAGCGGGCTGTTGTGGCGGAGGATGTCCGGGCTGCTTTGGCCAGACGGCACAGAAATTATGAAGGAAAAGTGATAAAGAATACAAGGAGGAAGATCATGAAGATTTTTAATACACTGAGCAGAAGAAAAGAGGAATTTGTTCCATTGGAGGCGGGAAAGGTCAAGATGTATGTCTGCGGTCCTACCGTCTATAACTTTATCCATATCGGCAACGCACGCCCGATGATCATCTTTGATACCGTGCGCCGCTATTTTGAATATAAGGGTTATGAGGTCAATTATGTATCCAACTTCACGGATGTGGATGACAAGATCATCAAGAAAGCCATTGAAGAAGGCGTGGACGCAGAGACCATCTCCAAACGCTATATCGCGGAATGCAAAAAAGACATGGCTGACATGAATGTAAAACCGGCTACTACCCATCCGCAGGCTACGCAGGAGATTGATGGCATGTTAAACATGATCCAGACCCTGATCGATAAGGGACACGCTTATGTGGCAGCAGACGGAACTGTTTATTTCCGCACCAAGTCCTTTCAAGGCTACGGAAAGCTTTCTCACAAAAACCTTGACGAGATGATGTCCGGTTTTCGTGAGCTGAAGGTAACCGGCGAGGAAAATAAGGAAGATCCGTCAGACTTTGTTCTCTGGAAGCCGAAAAAAGACGGAGAGCCTTACTGGGAGTCTGCATGGTGCCAGGGTCGTCCGGGCTGGCATATTGAGTGCTCAGTCATGTCTAAGAAATATTTGGGCGAGCAGATCGATATCCATGCCGGTGGTGAGGATCTGATCTTCCCGCATCATGAGAATGAGATTGCACAGTCTGAGGCAGCAAACGGAAAAACCTTTGCCAATTACTGGATGCATAATGGATTTTTAAATATTGACAATAAGAAGATGTCCAAATCCCTCGGAAATTTCTTTACCGTGCGCGAGATCGGAGAAAAATATGATCTCCAGGTACTGCGCTTCTTTATGCTGAGTGCCCATTACCGCAGCCCGATCAACTTCAGTGCTGAACTTATGGAAGCTTCCAAGAACGGTTTGGAGCGCATTGTAACCGCTGCGGAACGTTTAAAAGAGCTCTGCGGCAAGGCTTCCGGTGAGGATCTGACCGGGGCAGAGCAGGAGAATAAAAAACTGGCAGATGAACTGGTGGCAAAATTCGAGGCAGCCATGGATGATGATTTCAATACAGCCGATGCTGTATCTGCCATCTTTGAACTGGTAAAGCTTGCAAACAGCACGGCAAATGAGGAGAGCAGCAAGGCCTATGTGGAGGCTCTTGCAGACACGATCAGGAAACTTTCCGATGTTCTCGGCATCATCACCGAGCGCAAGAAAGAGGTTTTAGACAGCGAGATCGAGGAGATGATCGCGGCAAGACAGCAGGCAAGAAAAGAGAAGAATTTTGCTTTGGCTGACGAGATCCGTCAGAAGCTTCTTGATATGGGCATCGTACTGGAAGATACCAGAGAGGGTGTAAAATGGAAGAGAGCTTAAAAATCGAGGATCGGATCGCCAAGGCGCTTGATCTGGAATGCGTAGATCCGAAAACCTATTCCCCACTGGTATTGGCCTATATCGGAGATGCGGTGTACGAACTTTTGATCCGCACCAAGGTGATCAACCATGGAAGCATGCAGGTCAATAAGATGCACAAAAAGAGTGCCAGCCTCGTAAAGGCAGAGACCCAGGCCAATATCATCAAAAACATTCAGGACAGTCTGACAGAGGAGGAACTGGCGGTATACAAAAGAGGACGCAACGCCAAGTCGGCAACCATGGCAAAGCACGCCACGATGACCGATTACCGCATGGCCACCGGCTTTGAGGCTCTGGTGGGATATCTCTACCTGCAGGCACGTCATGACCGCCTTCTGGAGCTGATCCGGAGCGGACTTAAAAAGATTGGAGAACTTTCATGAGATACGAAGAACTGACTATAGAAGGAAGAAATGCTGTTTTGGAGGCATTTCGTTCCGGAAAGACCATTGATAAACTGTTTGTGCAGGATGGCTGTAAGGACGGCCCGATCCAGAGCATTGTGAGAGAGGCAAGAAAATCAGACACGATCATCAATTTTGTTCCACGCGAGCGTCTGGATCAGATGTCTGAGAGCGGAAAACACCAGGGCGTGATCGCTTATGCGGCAGCCTATGAGTATGCCGAGGTGGAGGATATTTTAAAAGCCGCAGAAGAAAAGGGAGAACCGCCTTTTCTTTTCTTACTGGACGGGATTGAGGATCCGCACAATCTGGGAGCGATCATCCGTACCGCGAACCTGGCCGGAGCTCATGGTGTGATCATTCCGAAGCATCGGGCAGCGGGATTGACGGCAACGGTGGCAAAAACCTCCGCGGGAGCCTTAAACTACACACCGGTAGCTAAGGTCACAAACCTGGCACAGACCATCGAGGATCTGAAAAAACGTGGTCTCTGGTTTGTCTGCGCTGATATGGGCGGCGAGGTGATGTACCGGCTGAATTTAAAAGGACCGATCGGACTGGTGATCGGAAATGAAGGAAACGGTGTAGGAAAGCTGATCCGGGAAAAATGCGACATGATCGCATCCATTCCGATGAAGGGAGATATTGATTCCTTAAATGCTTCGGTGGCAGCCGGTGTTCTGGCTTATGAGATCGTAAGACAGCGGATGAATTAAAAAGACGCTTCTGCAAAAAAAACAAGTGATTTTTGTATAAATATTGCGCAGAAAGTAGGCTTGTGGTACAATGAAGGAAGTATACTCGTAACTGTTTAAAGCTCTGAATGGACCGGAACAGTTGCGCAGACAGGTACATGAAACGTAGAGAAATGGCAGCACAAAGGGAGGCCTTGGATATGAGAAAAAGCAGGCTTAAGATCCGTGCCGGTGCGGCGACCATTCTGATGGCAGCTGCACTTTATGGATGCGCAGGAAGGGATGTTCCGGCAGATACAAGTGCTTTGGAAACGACACAGGAAACAACATCTGCCACGGCAAAGACAGAGGAAAGCATCGGTGTGGCAGACACGGAAGGAACAGAAACACTGGCGGTTATTGAGGATGAGAACGTACCTTTGTATCTGAAGCCCGCAGTCAGTGATGTACGGACTCCGGTGGCCAGCGGAACCGTAACCTACGGCAATGGCCGTGCTACGATCGATGCGTCTAATACCGCCAATGGCTATGTCATGATCAAGTATACCGGCGGACAGAGCAGGATCAAGATCCAGATCGCAAAGTCCACAACCTATACCTATGACCTGAATGCCCGGGATGCCTATGAGGTATTTCCGTTCACCGAAGGAAACGGAAGCTACAGCATCAAAATCTTTGAGAATGTCAGCGGCAATCAATATGCGCAGGTTTTAAGCCAGAATGTGTCTGTGAACCTGACGGATGAGTTTGCACCGTTCTTAACCCCGAACCAGTATGTAAACTTCTGGAACGGCAGTGCAGCCGTGAATAAGGGTGCGGAGCTGGCAGCCTCTGCGGCAGATGAGATCGGCGTGGTTACCAATGTTTACAACTACGTGATCAACAACATCACCTATGATACGGCGAAGGCAACCTCCGTTCAGAGTGGGTACCTTCCGAATGTCGATCAGGTTCTTGCGCAGAAGACAGGTATCTGTTTTGACTATGCAGCCCTGATGACGGCGATGCTCCGCTCTCAGGATATCCCGACTAAGCTGGTGATCGGCTACAGCGGAGGACTGTATCATGCCTGGGTAAATGTCTATATCGATAACATCGGCTGGGTAGATAACTTCATCTATTTTGACGGACATAACTGGTCTCTTATGGATCCGACCTTTGCCTCCTCCGGCGGACAGAGTGAATCCATCAAGCAGTATATCGGAAATGGTGCCAATTATCAGGCAAAATATACGTATTAAGGATAGGAGGGATTTGGACTATGGCAGGAAAAGCATATTCCGGACGGGAATTATCGGCCTTCTGTCTTCAGGTTTCCATCCTGCTCAAAGCGGCAGTCCCGCTGGATGAAGGTCTCTATCTGATGTCTGAGGATGCTTCCACGGAAGAAGAAAAGAAGCTCCTTCATACCATGGGGGAGGACGTGGAGCTTGGAGATCCTTTTTTTCAAGCTCTTGAGCGCACCGGTGCATTTCCGCCCTACGTTGTGCGTATGGCAAAGCTGGGGCAGCAGAGTGGTACACTGGATCAGATGATGGAATCTCTGGCAGATTATTACGAAAAAGAATATTATATGATGAAAAACATCCGCAATGCCATCACCTATCCTGTCATGATGGTCGGCATGCTGCTCATTGTGCTGTTTGTCCTCTTTACCAGAGTGATGCCGGTATTTGAACAGGTTTATGCACAGCTTGGCGTGCAGATGTCAGCCCTTTCCCAGACCGCATCCCGCCTTGGTGGGATCTTGAGCGGTGCAGCACTGGTGGTATTTGCACTTCTTGCAGTGGCCGTTATCGTGGCAGCTGTGGCAGCGGGAGCAGGAAAGGAACTGAGCATTGCCCGCAGGCTGATGGAGCATCTCAAACGAAACAGCAAGATAGCTTTGGCGGCAGCCGGACGCCGTTTTACCGCGGTTCTTGCCCTGACGATCCGCAGTGGCATGGAACTTGATAAGGGTATGGAGCTTGCCAGAGAGTTAGTCGATAACAGCAAGGTGGCTGAAAAGATCGACATCTGCAGCGAAAAGCTCCAGCTTGGCGAGGGCTATTACGAGGCCATGAAGGAGTCTGGACTTTTCAGCAGCTTTCATATCCAGCTCATCAAAGTAGGCGTGCGAAGCGGTAAAATGGATGAGGTACTCCAGAATATTTCCGATGACTACGAACAGCAGGCGGATGCCTCCATCGATGCCATGGTGGCAAGACTGGAGCCAACGCTGGTTGCTGTGTTGGCTGTGGCAGTCGGATTGATCCTTCTTTCTGTCATGCTTCCGTTAGCCGGAATTCTGGCCGGAGTAGGTTGATGTTCACATGAGGTCTAACATCTGATACAGACGGAGGAATGAACATGAAAAAGAAATGGGATAAGCGTTTTTTCGCTGCATGCATTGCTTCGGTGGCTGTATTTGGCGTGATCATGTTCCTGTTTATAAATGGTGTGTTCTCCTTTCTTGGCAGGGCAAAAACTGAAGGGTCGGATACGCTGATCAAGGCAATCCGCCAGGCGTCGGTGCAGTGCTATGCCATTGAAGGCCGGTATCCGCCGAGCGTTGAGTACCTGGAGGAAAACTACGGGATCCAGATAGACCGGGAACGCTACAACGTGTTTTACAGCGGATTTGCTTCCAATATCATGCCGGATATCACCTTGATCCCGGCAGAAGGGGGTGAGGACAGTGAGTGGCAGCCGTGAGCGAAATGACGGACAGACCTTAAGTGTACTTTTTACCATGCTGCTCTTTCTTGTCTTCATCATGTGTGCACTGTTTACCGTGCTGGCCGGCAGTAAGGTCTATGAAAACATCAGCAGACGCATGGATCAGACCTACACGGGAAGTGTGGCACTCCAGTATGTGGCAAACAAGGTGCGCCAGGGCGATCAGGACGGTGCAGTCCGGGTAAAGGAGGTTGACGGTCAGCCGGTGCTGGAGCTGAAGCAATCGATCGAGGATGCAGATTATATTACCTGGATTTACTATTGCGATGGTTACATCCGGGAGCTTTTTACATATGAAGACAGCGGTCTGGGACTTTCTGACGGTTTGGAGATCCTGGAATGTGATGGCTTGAAGCTTGAACAGGATGGTCAGCTGCTTCGGGTGACAACGCTTGGAACAGGCGGCGGCAGTCTGACTCTGTCTTTGCGCAGCGGAAGGATGGTGACGGGACAATGAACAGACGAAGCGGTTCCGGCTCCGGCATATTCCTGATGGAAATGATGGTAGTCGTATTTTTTTTCATGCTCTGTGCATCTACCTGCATCCTTGCATTTGCAAAATCTGACCGGATGAGTCGTCTTGCCTGGGAGCGTGACCACGCAGTCAGCGCAGCCCAGACGGTGGCCGAAACCTGGAAGCTTGACAAAGAACCGGAAACAACAAAGGAAGCTTCAAACGTGCGCTATTGGGATGCAGGCTGGGAAGAAATCTCAGAACCATCCGGGGCAGCTTATCTTGCAGAGGTGAAAGAAGAAAGCGGACAGGATGGCATGAAAAAGCTAACGATCGTGGTTTGGGAAGCCGGAGCACAGGGAGAAGAATTGTTTACCCTAGAAGCAGCAAAGTATGTAAGACCATCGAAATAAATAAATCCGGAGGAAGAGAATGGCGAAACAGGAAATCAGAAGAAAAGCAAACATCGGCAGTTCCACTCTGATCCTGATCTTTATTGTCCTGTGTCTGGTGACATTTAGTGTCCTGTCTCTTGGCAATGCAAAGAGAGAAGATGCCCTTTCAAAGCGAAGTGCCGCTTCCGTTCAGGAATATTATCGGGCGGACGCAGCGGGCGAGGCCTTTTTACAGATGGCAGACCAGGCACTGGTAAAGAAAGACAGGGAAAGCCTTTCTTCGTATCTTCAGAGTGAGACCGGCACCTATGCCACTGATGTTTCCATGGACGCAGGGCAGGCACTTCGCGTGGAACTGAAGCTTGACTGGGAAAAGAGCACCTGTCAGGTGCTGTCATGGAAGGTTTACCATGAGCAGGATTATGAGATCGATCAGTCGGTTCCGGTATGGGATGGCGCTGTAGAGGCATCAGAGGGGCAATAGAAAATGTGCTCGCACATAACCGGAAATCCGGAAACAGCAACAGGAAACATCAGGCAGGATAAAGGAGGAGATGTGCATGTATACAGAAGAAGTATTGCGAAATGCAGTTGAGCAGGGGGCAGCAGATATATTCCTGATTCCAGGCATGCCGCTCTCCTGGAAGGTAGGAGGAAAGATCCTTTATCAGACGAGCGAAAAGATCTTTCCAAAAGAAATCGAAGAGATGGTGCGAGAGATCTACGCACTGGCCAACAACCGCAGCATGGATCATGTGCAGGAGTATGGTGATGATGACTTTGCTATGGCACTGCCTGGTGTATCGAGGTTCCGTGTCAATGTATTCCGTCAGAGAGGTTCTCTGGCTGCGATCATCCGTGTGATCACCTTTGAACTTCCGGATTTTAGAAACCTTCATATCCCGGAGGCGGTCATTGAAATGTCCCGGATGACCAAGGGCTTTATACTGGTGACAGGACCTGCAGGAAGCGGTAAGAGTACAACGCTTGCCTGCATCATTGATCAGATCAACAAAACACGCAATGCCCATGTGATCACACTGGAGGATCCGATCGAGTATCTGCACCGCCACAATCAGAGTGTTGTAACGCAGCGTGAGATCGGCCTGGATACAGAAAGCTATGTGACAGGTCTTCGTGCAGCACTGCGCCAGGCACCGGATGTCATCCTGGTCGGCGAGATGCGTGATGAGGAAACCATAAAAACAGCGTTGACAGCTGCAGAGACCGGACATCTGGTCATCTCCACCCTGCATACGGTCGGTGCAGCAAATACCATTGACCGTATCATAGACAGCTTCCCTCCGGCACAGCAGGAGCAGGTGCGGGCGCAGCTTTCTATGGTGATGCAGGCTGTTGTATCCCAGCAGCTGATCCCGGGCGTAAACGGCGGCGTGGTTCCGGCCTTTGAGATCATGTTCTTTAACAATGCGATCCGCAATCTGATTCGTGAATCCAAGATCCACCAGATCGACAATATCATCGCGACATCTCAGGAAGAGGGCATGATCACTATGGACAACAGCCTGATCAAGCTTTTTCGGGAAGGCAAGATCAGCAAAGAAAATGCGATCGTTCACAGCAGCAATGGAGAGCTGATGGAAAAGAAGCTGGCAAGACTGTAAAACAAAAATGAGGTGAACTTAATTTTGCAGGTAAGAGTCTGGGGCGTGCGAGGTTCCGGTTTGGAAACCGGAAGCGAGTATCGGGAATACGGCGGCAATACCTCCTGTGTCACGATCCATACGAAAGATCAGATCGTGATCTTTGATGCAGGAACCGGGATTGCAGAGTTTGACCATTTTTTGAAAAAATCAACTGGCTGCAGGCAGATACGTCTGGATCTTCTGATCAGTCATCTGCATATGGATCATCTGATGGGGCTTTTCTCCTGTTCCTTTCTTTATGATCCGCAGACGGAGCTTCATATCTACGGAAAACGCTGGGAAAATCTCAGCTTTCAGGAAAGCCTTTGCCGTCTGTTTGGACCACCCTACTGGCCGCTCAGCTTAAATCAGGTTCCGGCAAGGATCTGCTTTCATGAAATCACAGCAGAAAGCAGCTTCCTTTTAGGAGAACAGTGCAGGGTCAGTACTTTTTACGGAGACCATCCGGGAGGAAGCATCCTTTACCGGCTGGATTTTATACAAAAAGAGGCGGAGTGCAAAGAGGCGCTCTGTGTGGTATACGGACTGGATTGTGAACTGACAAAAGAAATCCTGCCAGAGTATGCAGCATTTGCAAAAAACTGCAGCCTTTTGATCTGCGATGCCTGCTATACAAATGAGGAACTGGCCATTCGACAAGGCTGGGGACATGGATCTATGGAACAATGTCTGAGCCTTCGGCAGTTAAGCGATGCAAAACAGGCGCTTTTTATGCATTATGCGAGAAACTATCAGGATTCCTTTTTGAGAAAACGGGAAAATGAAATACAGGCACGGGATCCGGCCTGTATTTTTGCAAAAGAGGGGATGTGCCTGGAATTGCCGTTTTTGAAAGGCGGCTGTATGGAAACATCACCAGGACAGAGATACTGAACCGGAAGTACTGATTTTAAACAGAATGAAGGACAAGGCGGGAGGAAGGTTGCGAATGACACAAAAGGAAATACAAAGCATTCTGGAAATCGGCACAGCGCTTTCTTCGGAGAAAGACTACAACCGGCTTTTGGAGATGATCTTAAACCGCACCATGGAGCTTGCCCATAGTGACGGAGGAACCCTTTATCTGGCAGACGGCGATTTTTTGCGTTTCAAGATCATGCGAAACGATACCATGAATACCTACGAAGGAGGAGACGGCAAGGAGCCGAACCTTCCGCCGGTTAAGATGAGCCGGGAGAATGTATGCTCTATGTGTTATCTGGAAAATCGGATCATCTGCATTGAAAATGTCAGAACCTCGACAGAGTATGATTTTTCAGGCCCCATTCGCTATGATGCCATCACCGGATATCATACTCAGTCCATGCTGGTGGTTCCCATGCACAACCGGCAGGGCGAACGCCTTGGTGTGATCCAGCTCATCAATGCTATGGACGAGGATGGCAATGTTTGTGCATTTTCAGAAGAGATCATTCCGGTGGTGGAATCTGTGGCCTCGCAGGCAGCCATCACCATTCAGAATGTCTGTTATATCGAAGATATCAAGGAGCTGTTTGAGTCCTTCGTCCGCGTGATGTCCTCCGCGGTTGATGAACGTACTCCCTACAATGCCAGTCATACCAGACACATGGTGGAATACGGACGATATTTCATTGACTATCTGAATGAGCAGGCAAAAATGTCCGGGCAGGATCTGATGTTTGATGCAGATCACAAGCATGAGCTTTTAATGAGTGTCTGGCTGCATGATATCGGAAAGCTGGTCATTCCGCTGGAGGTCATGAACAAAGAAGCAAGACTCCTTCCGGAGCAGAAAGCCGCTGTTTTGCACCGGTTTGAGAAGATCCGCCTTTTAGCCGAGATTGCAGCTTTGAAGGGAGAACGGAAGGAAGAAGAGCTGCAGAGCCTAAAGGAAGAGCTTAAGGAGGCAGAGGCAATCGTGCTTCGTGCAAACACAGCCGGCTTTTGTCCGGATGATCTGCAGGATGAGATCCGTAAGATCCATGAAAAAAACTATATCGAGGAAGATGGAACTACGACGCCCTGGCTTTTGGACGAAGAGTTTCAGATGCTTATGATCCGCAAGGGAACCTTATCAAATGCAGAGCGGGAAGTGATGGAAAGTCATGTGGTGATCACGGGAAAACTGCTTTCCGAGATCCGCTTTTCAAAGGAGCTGTCCCATGTTCGAGAATGGGCTTCCAGCCATCATGAGTATTTAAACGGAACGGGGTATCCAAACCATAAGACAGCTGATGAGATCCCGATGGAGGTGCGGATCCTTACCATTCTGGATATCTTTGATGCCCTGGTGGCAGATGACAGGCCTTATAAACCGGGTATGCCGGTGGAGAAGGCACTGAATATCCTGGATATCATGGCCAATAAGGAAGGAAAGCTCGATCCGGAGCTGACCAGGCTGTTTTTGGAAAGCCGGTGCTGGGAAAAGGTGCCGGATCCGCCAAAAACGGTAAAAAGATCCTGAGACCTGATCAATAAAAAAACATGGGAGGACAACGTATGAACAAAAGCTTCAAAACAAGGGTTCGGCGGATGCTTGCGACACTGCTGATCGCAGCCTTGTGCATCTGCAACATGGCAGTTCCTGCGTTTGCAGACGAAGCCGTAGCCGCGGCATTTCGTCTGTCGCAGACCGAGGGAACGGTAACTGTGCAAAACCAGAATGGAAAAGAAATCACAACCATGCAGGATATGAAGCTGTTTAACGGCTATCAGATCGATACTGCCCAGCAAAGCTATGCATGGTTTGAGGCAGACAGCTCCAAGCTCTTTAAGATGGATGCGGTGAGCAATCTGGAAGTGCGGAAAAAGGGAAAACAGCTGGAACTGCTTTTAAATTCCGGTAACCTTTTCTTTAATGTGACCGAACATTTACAGGATGATGAGGTGTTAAACATCCGTACCTCTTCCATGGTGGTCGGAATCCGCGGTACCTCAGGCTGGGTCAAGGTCATTGACCAGTTCCATACCATTCTTTATATGCTCGACGGCACCGTGGAGGCCAGCGTGACCGACCCGGTCAGCGGACAGAGAAAGTCAATCACTCTGCATGGCGGACAGAGGGCAGACTTCTGGATCTATGATAAAAACAAGCAGGGTGATAAATGTGACATCTTCGTGCAGCAGTACGGAGAGGAAGAGATCGACGGATTTGTGGCAGTGGAGCTGAAGAAGAACCAGGCTCTTCAAGATCGTGTCCGTGCAGCCATTTCAGGATACATTTCCGGATTTGATCTTGACCGCGTGATCGCGCAGGCAGAAGAACGGCTTTTGAAGGATCAGACCGAGATAGCTGCAAAGATCGCCGAGATCGAGAAACAGATTGCCAAGCTGGCCAGTCGGGTGGATGTAGACCCGGTATTTACAAACAATACCACGAAAGAAGATTCAAGATCAGAATCCTCCAGTACCACAACCGATACATCAACCAGTACCGACACCACTCCGGATGAAACCATCGATGATCCGACTACCCTGACCATGCCGGTGGAAGACGATGTGGTCAATGACTACCTGAACAACAAAAACGTCAGTGTTATTTTGCAGCCGAGCAGCAATGCCTCCGACAATGTGCTGACAGTAGATTCGGGGCTTACTGTTCCGTCCGGAAAATCCCTGACCATCGGAACCGGCATCTCGACCAATGTCCAGAGCGGACAGACCATGCAGGTAGACGGACACATGGAGCAGGAGGGGGATCTTGCGAATGCAGGTACTGTAAATAACACGAGCACGAATACCCTTCAGGTCGGCGGAAACCTGACTAACACCGGAACCTTAAACAATGAGACCGGACGTCTGATCGTAAAGGGAACGCTCGTAAACAGCGGAAGCCTGACAAGCGGCAATATCATTGAAAATACCAACACCATGGAGAATACGGGAACCTTTACGGTGACCGGAGGAACCGTGGGAGCCGTATCCTTAAGCGGAGGAACCCTTACCGTAAAAGGCGGAACCATCACATCCGTTGCGGAACAGGGCGGCAAGCTGAGCATGGATGGCGGAACGGTAGAAACCGTGATCACCACCCAGGATTCGATGGATTTAAACAATGGTGAGGTGAATACCGTAACCATCGATGGCGGCAGCTTCAAGGCGGCCGGCGGCGATGCAAAAAACATCATCTTAAAGAGCGGAACCTTCACCGTGGAAAACGGAGGAACCACAGGCGATATCACGGTAGAAGGCGGACAGCTTACGGTGAGTGGAGGCACGACCGGAGCAATCGGGCTGAGCGGAGGCACCTTCACGATGAGCGGCGGAACCACGAAAGCTGTCACGCTGAGCGGAGGAGCCTTCAACCTGACCGAGGGCACGACAGATCAGCTGACTTTGACTGACGGCACGGTAACGGTTCTGACAAACGCAACCCTGGGGCATGCAGAAATCAATGGCGGTGAATTCGTCCTGGACGGCGGAACCGTCACAGATGGTATCACACAGAATGCAGATGCAGTTGTGACCCTGACCTCCGGAAGCATAGAGGCAGGTGATGCAGATGCGGCTTTGGTGATCGAGGCAGGACGGATCGATTTAAACATGGATGATGTAGCGGTGACAGCCGATACGGCAGCCTCCCTTCTGACCGTAGATGGAAAGGGCGAGGTTCAGATCCATAGCTCCCTTTTTGAGGCAGAGCCGAGTCCGTTTGGCACCGGTGCAGTGGTTCTTTGCAAACCGGAATCGGTATTGACCTATGAGACGGAAGGCGAATTCCAAAAGATGCAGGGACCTTATACATTAAACGGAATCTGGGGCAATCTGGATGATGCGCTTAACTATATGGGAGAAGAAAATGCAGTCATTGTCTTGAGTGAAGATACCACCTTAAGCGGCAACAACACAAAAGGATATTTTCTTGCGAATGCCACCTATGTCATTGAATTGAATGGAAACGACCTGAATCTTGTAGATCAGCTGACCTTTTCGATCGGAAACGATGGGGATGGTGAAGCAACGCCGACCCGCTTTGCCTTCCACGATGAGAGCGGAAAAGGAACCTTGAAGGTAGATACCGGCTTGGAGATCCATCAATATGCGGCAGTGCTCTTTGAAAACCTGAATCTGGAATTTGGAGACAATGGTTATCTGATGCCGGGCTTTCAGGGCTGTGCGGCGATATCCCTCGATCAGGTCAAGATCACGGATGCCGGAGGCCAGGATGGGTACCTACCCATCATTCAGTCGAAAGAAGGCTCTGCAGGTGTTGTCAGAGCAAAAGCGGTTACCTATGAGGGCATGACAAGACCGTTCTGTATTGAGACGGAGACCTTATTCCTTGAGGACAGCACATTTCAGGGTGAAGAAGTTCCGCTCTTTAGAAACTCTTCAATCGCTGCACCGAAGATCACATACAGCGGAAATGTGCTGTTGAGTATGAATGCCGGACCATTCCCTTATGACGGTGTTTTGGCAGAAGACATTTTGCCGACAGAGGATCAGTGCTCATCGAGTGAAGGTCAGGGGATTGTAATACGCATGAAGAACTATGCGCCAGGTTTTGATACATTCCTGGAGGAGGCAGGTTATACCCTGCTTTCGAAGGATGACGGATATCAATATATCATGCCGCTTACCACAACCTCCCTTGCATTGATCGGCGAACCGGCAACCCCGTCTGATCTGATCCCGGTGGTGGATGAGGATCTGGCAACTCCATCGGATGCGGAAAGTGCAGACGAGATCCTGGATATGGACTATATCATCTGGGATGAGGATCTTGCCACAGCAAGCAATGCCTCCCGAAGCGAGGATGAGATCCTGGATGAAGATTTCTTCTGGCTGGACGAAGACTGGGAAGAGGATGAGGACGAAGCCGCATCTTCACAGACTGCAGTAACCGAGGAAGTTCTGATTCCGGAAGACAGCATCACCCTGGAGAACCGGTTGACAGAGGAAGCAAACGAAGCAGCGGATACAGAAAACACAGCCGATACGGGGAACGCAGAACATATAGAAGCAACCGAGGATACGAAGCCGGAAAAACAGGAAGAGGAAAACGATGTTTCTGAGACACTGAGTGAGAAGAAACCGGATACGGAGACTGTAGACACAGATGCATCGAAGAAACAGTCTGCAGATGCAGCGCCAGGAGAGGAGGAAGAGTCATGAAGAAAATGAAACAGAAGATCGCAGCCATTGCAGCAGCTTCCCTGCTTGTTGTCGCTATGTCCGTTCCTTCCTTTGCAGCAGAGAGTGCCATGGACACCCTCTGCGCCCCCTCGGGGATCACGTCTATGCCGGATGGTTCCTTCCTGGTGACCGATACTTACAATAAGGTGGTCTGGCGTGTAGAAGGGCGCACCAGTACGGTGTACGGCGGCGTAGCTACCGTGGGTGATCTGTATGGTCAGCCGGTGGGCGGCTACAACGACAGCGCATTAAACGACAGCTATTTTAAGGAACCCTGGGCAATTTCTCCCTTCCTGGACGGCTATGCAGTATCCGATGCCGCCAACAATGTGGTGCGTTTCATTGCTTATGACAAAAACAAGGTTCAGACAGCCACCGGACAGCGCACGAAGGGCTCCCTAAACGGTTACGGGATCGGGGCAACCTTTAGCCGTCCGACCGGTCTTGCTACAGATGAGGACGGAAACCTATATATTGCGGATACCGGAAACAATCGCATTCGTAAGCTGACCAATACCGGAATGATCACAACTTATCTGGAAAACTTAAACGAACCGACCGGACTTTGCTGGAAAAACGGAGTCCTCTATATCTGTGAATCCGGTGCAAACCGCATTCTGAAGGCAGAGAATGGATCGGTGTCCGTGCTGGCCGGAACCGGAGGGGAAGCCCTTTTGGACGGCAGTACCGATCAGGCACAGTTTCATGATCCGCAGGGGATCACGGTGGCAGATGACGGAGTGATCTATGTTGCAGACACCGGAAATAATGCGGTGCGAAAGATCCAGGGCGGCAGGGTGAGCACCCTGGCTGTCTGTGATCAGAATTCGATGGATCCAAGCCCCATCGCTCCGGTCGGACTGATGGTAAAGGGAGATCAGCTTTATGTCTGTGACAACTTTTCCAGGGCAGTTTTGACCTATCCAAGATGAGCGGAAACGAAGACATAAGCAAAACAGTTTGTCTGAAACAGGAAAGCTGCATCTGCAGATGATGCAGGTGATCCGGGTCAGGCAGGGACAGGACAGGATTATGAAAAGAATCATAACAGAACGAAAACAGGTTCTGTGCGCATTGGCTGCGGCAGCGTTGCTGACCGCAGCCGCTGTGTCTGGTGTGCTTGACCGTGCAGACCAGACGGTGTCAGATGCCTGGTATCAGAAGCCCTCGGCCTCCAATGGAGATATCGTGCTTGTTGGAATCGATCAGAAAGCCTTAGAAGACATCGGCCCTTTTCAGAACTGGGGACGAGATACCATGGCGATGGTGATCGAAGCATTAAATGCCTCAGAAGACTGCCATCCTGCGGTGATCGCCATAGATGTACTCTATGCAGGAGAAACTACGCCCAAGAATGATGCCTGGCTTTCCGAGGCGGCAGGGCAGTACCAGAACGTGGTGACAGCCTGTGCGGCAGAATTCGGAACAAAATTTCAGATCTGGGAAGACGGCAGCACCACGATGGATGATTTTGCCGTGATAGCTTTTGACGAAGCTTATCTCGAACTGAAAGAAGAAACATCTCAGGGACATATCAATGCCATGCTGGACGGGGACGGCATCCTGCGTCACAGCCTTTGGTCGATCACAACCCCGGAAGGAGTCGAGATTCCCTCCATGGCTGCCGTGGCGGCAGCAAAATATCTGGCATATCAGTCCGGTGAGAAAGCGGAGCATGCGAACCTGGAAACAGTCACACGTTATATCAAGAAGCCGCCAACCGATGCCAGGGGTTTTTGGTATCTGCCCTTTACCGGACTTCCGGGAGACTACAGTGAATCCATTTCTGTGGCAGATATCCTGTCCGGGGATGTTCCGGCAGATTACTTTGCAGACCGCATTGTGCTGATCGGGCCTTATGCAGCAGGACTGCAGGATAGTTATCCGACTGCGATCGATCATGCACAACAGATGTATGGAGTGGAGTATCAGGCGAATGTCATCGAGGCGCTGCTTGCGGGAAATTATAAGCAGGAGGCAGCAGATGGCTGGCAGTATCTCCTTCTGTTTCTGATTACGGGAGCCTTCGGTCTCTGGATCTGGAAGCGGAAAATGCTTCCGGCAACGTTTGGTTGTCTGCTGTTAAGCGGAGGCTGGATCCTTCTTTCCAGACTGGCTTATGAGCGAGGCATCGTCCTGCATCTTCTCTGGATCCCTCTCGGGATCATCGTGATATATGTGCTTGGCATTGCCATCAACTATATTACGGAGGCGCTGGAGAAGCATCGCGTGACCAGTACCTTTAAAAAATATGTGGCACCGCAGATCGTGCAGGAAATTCTGGATACGAAAAATCCGGAAGCTCTGATGGTGGGCGGAAGAGTGGTGAATATCGCAGTGCTGTTTGTGGATATCCGCGGATTTACCACCATGTCGGAAAAACTATCTCCTTCCGAGGTGGTAGAGATCTTAAATCAGTATCTGTCTTTGATCGCAGATTGTATCATGCGAAATGGGGGAACCCTGGATAAATTTATCGGAGATGCCGCCATGGCCTTCTGGGGAGCACCGCTTCCACAGGAGGATTATGTGATGAAAGCCGTGCGGGCGGCAGAGGATATGCGGCAGGGCTCGGATGAGCTTTCAAAGGTGTTGATGGAGAAATATGGAAGAACGGTATCCTTTGGAATTGGCGTGCATGTGGGCGATGCGGTAGTCGGGAATATTGGTTCGCCGCAGCGCATGGATTATACTGCCATCGGTGATACGGTCAATACCTCCTCACGTCTGGAGGCAAATGCTCCGGCACGCACCATTTTTATTTCCCGAGAGGTGGCGGATCGTCTGAAAGGACGCATCAAGGTCACCTCCCTGGGAACCAGCATCAAGTTAAAAGGAAAATCAGATATGGAGATCCTTACCATGGATGAGATCCTGGAATAGGGTCAAAAATAGAATCGTGAGATGACCTGCTGTTATTTCGAGCAGGTCATCTCATCGTTGTTTTTGCTGTAATCAAATCTGCCGTCATTTTTTTCTTCAAGCGCTTTGATCATGTGGTAGGTATATTCGTTATAGGGGGTCGGAATCCCGAGCTCCTGTCCCATGCGGATCAATGCACCGGAGAACATGTCAATTTCTGTATGACGTCCGGCATCCAGATCCTGGAGTGTGGAAAAACGTGCGGATGGGGAAACAATGCTGCCGTGACTGGACGCAGCATCGGACAGGCTGATGTCGATCCCTTTTGCCTGTGCGATGGTTTCGAGTTCATTGCGGAGTCCTTCGCTGATCTTGGCCATATGGATGCTGTCTCTGTAACATCCGACACCGGCACCTAAAATAGCCTGTGGCAGGTTGTTGCATACATTTAAGCGGAATTTGCTCCAGATCTCCTCACGGATATATTCGGTGGAGCGGCAGCGCAGTCCGGCTTCATGAAGAAGTGTCTCGATGGCCTGCACGCGTTCGCTCTGATAGGGTGCAGCTGTTTCACCGAAGATGATGCCAACCGTGTTCTCCGGGATAAAATAATAGCCGTTTTCTTCTTTATGGGAAGCAATCTTGATCAGAGCAGGAAGGACATGAGACTCACCGACGACTTCGGCAATGCGTTCTTCGCTGTCGACGCCGTTCATCAGGCTCATCACGGTGGTATGTTCCTTAGTGATCGCACGGATGCTTTCGAGGGCACCGGAAAGGGCACCGTATTTTAATGCTACGATCAGCAGATCGACATCAGGTGCCTCATTTGGTGTCCATACTTCCGGGTGGTAGGTGACATCATTGATCAGGCAGCCCTGTTTTAAGCGCCCGGCACGTTCTCCCTCTGCAATGACACCCAGTCTGACATCGCTAAGATTTGATAAGCCCCAGATCAGGTAGGAGCCGACTGCTCCCGCACCGAGAATAGCAACTGTTTTGATCTTCATGTTTTATCTCCTTTCTTGATCGCATGATACAAAAAAAGGTAGAAATCGATGTCTGACAAAGATTTCTACCCTTTAAGAAAAGCTGCTGACGGGAATCGGACCCGTGACCTCCGCACTACCAATGCGACGCTCTACCGACTGAGCCACAGCAGCGAACCTCGTACAATATAGCATAGGGGAACGGGCGTTGTCAATACTTTTTTTAAAAAGATGTATTTCCACTTTTCCCCTTTTCCATTTTCTGGAAATGTGCTATGATATATCATTATCATGCGGAGTGCAGTGAGGCGTCCGTAATTACATGGAGGATTTCATGATGGAAGAAGAAAAAGAAGTTATTTCCAAGAACTTTATCGAATTGGAGATCGATAAGGATCTGGCTGAGGGTGTTTATGATCACGTTCAGACCCGTTTTCCGCCGGAACCGAACGGATACCTGC
Source organism: Oscillospiraceae bacterium (assembly GCA_963642615.1). GTDB lineage: Bacteria > Bacillota > Clostridia > Lachnospirales > Lachnospiraceae > Brotaphodocola. The sequence continues at coordinate 67,581 of CAVIHW010000008.1, forward strand.
ATATCGGACACGCAAAGTCTATTTTATTGAACTATGGACTTGCACAGAAGTATAACGGCAAATTCAACTTAAGATTTGATGATACCAATCCTACCAAAGAGAAGACGGAGTTCGTGGAATCGATCATGGCAGATGTGAAATGGCTGGGTGCTGATTTCGAGGACAGACTGTTCTTTGCTTCCAATTATTTCCAGCAGATGTATGAGTGTGCTATTCTTTTGATCAAGAAAGGAAAAGCCTTCGTCTGTGACCTGACTGCGGATCAGATCCGTGAGTACCGTGGCGATTTTACCACACCGGGTAAAGAAAGCCCATATCGTAACCGCAGCGTGGAGGAGAACTTAAAGCTCTTTGAGGAAATGAAAGAGGGCAAGTACCAGGATGGAGAGAAGGTACTGCGCGCCAAGATCGATATGGCCTCCCCGAATATCAACATGCGTGATCCGGTCATCTATCGTGTGGCTCATATGACCCATCACAATACAGGAGATACCTGGTGCATTTATCCGATGTATGATTTTGCACATCCGATCGAGGATGCGATCGAGCATATCACCCATTCCATCTGTACGCTGGAGTTTGAAGACCACCGTCCGCTATATGACTGGGTGGTACGGGAGTGTGAGTTTGAGAATCCGCCGCGTCAGATCGAGTTCGCAAAGCTTTACCTGACAAACGTGATCACCGGAAAACGCTATATCAAAAAGCTGGTGGAAGATGGCATTGTGGACGGCTGGGATGACCCGCGTCTGGTTTCCATTGCTGCTTTGCGCAGACGTGGCTATACACCGGAATCCATCCGCAAGTTTGTGGAACTGGTTGGTGTCTCCAAGGCAAACAGCTCTGTAGACTATGCGATGTTAGAGTATTGCATCCGTGAGGATTTAAAATTAAAGAAAGCACGTATGATGGCTATTTTAGATCCGGTCAAGCTGGTGATCGACAACTATCCGGAAGGACAGACCGAGATGCTGGAGGTTCCGAACAACCTGGAAAATCCGGAGCTTGGCTCCCGCGAGGTTCCGTTTGGAAGGGAACTTTACATTGAACGTGAGGATTTCATGGAGGAGCCGCCGCGTAAATACTTCCGTCTCTTCCCGGGAAATGAAGTTCGCCTCATGAGTGCATACTTTGTTACCTGTACCGGTTTTGAGAAGGATGAACATGGAAATATTACCGTGGTTCATGCAACCTATGATCCGGCAACCAAGAGCGGTTCCGGTTTTTGCGAGCGCAAGGTAAAGGGCACGATCCACTGGGTGGCAGCCGAGACTGCAAAGCAGGTGGAGGTGCGTCTGTACGAGAATATCGTGGATGAGGAAAAGGGCAAGTTGAACGAAGACGGAAGCCTGAACTTAAATCCGAATTCTCTGACAGTTCTGAAAAATTGCTATGTAGAGCCAGCTCTTGCAGAGGCAAAGGCTTATGACAGCTTCCAGTTTGTCAGAAATGGCTTCTTCTGTGCAGACTGCAAGGACAGCAAGCCGGGAGAGCCGGTATTTAACCGGATCGTATCCTTAAAGAGCTCCTTTAAGATCCAGAAATAAGAATCGAGGATGGGTATATGGAACTTTTGATCCCGCTTGATTCCAGGTCAAAGAAACCATTATATGAACAGATCTACTCCCATATCTGTGTGGAAATTAGAAACGGTGCCCTGAAAGCCGGTGACCGTCTGCCTTCCACACGGATCCTGGCGGAGCACTTAAAGATCAGCCGCAGCACAACGCAGATGGCCTATGACCAGCTGCTAGCCGAGGGATATATTGAAGCCCGGCCGTGCCGCGGCTATTTTGTCAGTCATCTGGAGGAACTGGTGGATACTGCACCGTCCGGCATTGATGAGATGGAAACAAGCATGCAGGAAAATACCGGATGGCGTGTGGATTTCTCCCCTCGAGGCATTGACCTGGACAGCTTTCCGTACCATATATGGCGCAAGCTGAGCAAAAACACGCTGGTGGATGACAATAAAGAAATGTTCCATTCCGGAAACCATCAGGGGGAACCGGGGCTTCGGGAGGCAATCCGCAGCTACCTGCATTCGGCCAGAGGGGTAAACTGCAGTCCGGAACAGATCATCGTGGGAGCGGGAAGTGAATATCTGCTCATGCTCCTGTATCAGATCCTTGGGACAAAACCTGTGATCGCCATGGAAAATCCCACCTACAAACAGGCTTACCGTGTTTTCGCAAGCTTAGGCTGTGAGGTCTGTCCGGTGGAAATGGACACAAGCGGCATGAACCCCGGTCTTCTTGCCCAGAGTGGGGCAAACGTGGCCTATGTGATGCCCTCCCATCAGTTTCCAACCGGGATCGTAATGCCGGTTGGCAGACGGCAGGAGCTGCTAAAGTGGGCAGCTGAAGGAAAAAATCGTTACATCATAGAAGATGATTACGACAGTGAATTCCGCTACCGCGGAAAGCCCATTCCTGCCCTTCAGGGGATGGATCGGAAGGGACGGGTGATCTATCTTGGTACGTTTTCCAAATGCATTGCACCGGCCATCCGTGTCAGCTATCTTGTGCTGCCGCAGCAGCTCTTGGCACGATACCGCAGCCAGGCATCCTTTTATGCGTCCACGGTATCACGTATTGACCAGAACATTCTGTATCAGTTTTTGTCACAGGGACATTTTGAGCGCCATTTAAACCGGATGCGGGCAATCTACAAGACCAAGCATGATCTGTTGTTAGAGCAGGTGGAGCCCTTACGCAGCCAGTTTGATATCCGGGGAGAACATGCCGGCATTCATATTCTTCTGACCTCCAAAAAAAGAGAACCGGAAGAGGAGCTGATGAAAAAGGCGGCCGGAGCAGGGGTAAAGGTCTACGGGCTTAGCAGCTATTTTATCCATCCGGAACACAATTACCAGGCTCCGACGGTGGTGCTTGGATATGCCAGCCTGAGTGAGGCACAGATCACACAAGGAACAGCACTTCTTAAGGAATGCTGGAAACAATAAAAAAAGGGGGAAGATAAATCTTCCTCCTTTTTTTAGATTCTGGTTTAAATCTCCGTATCATCACTGACGGTAGTGGCACAGGAATCATCGGTCTTGCTGTCATCTGGCGGTGTGATCTCGGTCGGCTCAGACTTTGCTGTGATATCTGCCACGGTGCAGGCTGCGTTTTCCATAATGTCTGCTGCCTGGATCACGGCATCTTCAGCGGCATCCTCGGCTTTTTCTACGACATCTTCAACGATGTCCTCTGCCTTCTCGGCAAGATCTTCCGAAACGATGGAAGCCTTCTGCGCACTGTCCTTTGCAGCACTGACTGCCTCGCGGGTATTGTCAGCTACGATGGCAGCAGCATCCTTTACCATATTTTTGGCTGCGCTCGCAGCATCTTTTGCAGCGCTTACCATGTCAGTGGCAGCTACCAGAAATTCGTCCTTGTCTGCATGAAGGGAAACGTAGTTGCGCGTCATGGTGCTGTCAAAAACACCCTCTGTGTCGTCTTCATCCTCAAAATCGTGGAAATCCTCATCCAGTTCCTTATGAAAAGACCGGTATTTCTTCAAATAGGAAATGCCGGCTGCCGCAGCTCCTGCAACGGTTAAGAGAGCTGCCAGTTTTCCAAAAGCTTTTTTTGCCATACCCCTATACTCCTTTCTGTGAGCATCGTTTGTAAAGACAATTTTAATACGAATACAGCAAAAAGAAAAGAGGAAAGTTATAAAAAATAGATAAAATTAGCACTCACCACTTGACAGTGCTAACAACTCGTGCTATAAAATGTAATGTACATCAGCAGAGGCAAAAAAGCCGAATGATAGTAAAACGATGTAAGGAGGAATCATCCATGAAATTAGTACCGTTATTTGATCGGGTTGTATTAAAACAGCTTGTCGCAGAGGAGACTACCAAATCTGGTATCGTACTTCCGGGTCAGGCAAAAGAAAAACCACAGCAGGCAGAGGTTGTAGCAGCAGGTCCTGGCGGTGTGGTAGACGGAAAAGAGATCACCATGCAGGTAAAGCCGGGTGACAAGGTTATCTATTCCAAATATTCCGGAACCGATGTAGAAGTAGACGGTGAGAAATATGTCGTAGTAAAACAGAATGATATTTTAGCGATCATTGAGTAATCACGATTGTTTATGAAAGAAACTGGAGGAATTTAAATCATGGCAAAGCAGATTAAATATGGCGTAGAAGCCAGAAAAGCTCTGGAAGCAGGCGTAAATCAGTTAGCAGATACCGTTCGTGTAACCCTTGGACCGAAAGGAAGAAACGTAGTTCTTGACAAATCCTATGGTGCTCCGCTCATCACCAACGATGGTGTGACCATTGCAAAAGAGATCGAACTGGAAGATCCGTTTGAGAACATGGGTGCACAGCTTGTAAAAGAAGTAGCAACCAAGACCAACGATGTAGCAGGTGACGGTACCACAACCGCAACCGTTCTTGCACAGGCTATGATCAACGAAGGTATGAAGAACCTGGCAGCAGGTGCAAACCCGATCGTATTAAGAAAGGGTATGAAGAAAGCTACCGAGGCTGCTGTAGAAGCCATCGCAAAGATGAGCCAGCCGATCTCCGGCCGTGAGAGCATTGCCCGTGTTGCATCCATTTCCGCAGCAGATGATGAGGTTGGCGAGATGGTAGCAGACGCTATGGAGAAGGTTTCCAAAGACGGCGTTATCACCATTGAAGAGTCCAAGACCATGAAGACCGAGCTTGACCTGGTAGAAGGCATGCAGTTTGACCGTGGTTATGTTTCTGCTTATATGTGCACCGATATGGATAAGATGGAAGCAAACCTTGACGATCCGTACATCCTCATTACCGATAAGAAGATTTCCAACATCCAGGAGATCCTTCCGGTTCTTGAGCAGATCGTACAGTCTGGTTCCAAACTGCTGATCGTTGCTGAGGATATCGAGGGCGAGGCTCTGACCACCCTGATCGTCAACAAATTAAGAGGAACCTTTACCGTAGTCGGCGTAAAAGCACCGGGCTATGGCGACAGAAGAAAAGAAATGTTAAAGGATCTTGCTATCCTGACCGGCGGTACCGTGATCTCCGAAGAGCTTGGCCTGGAGCTGAAGGATACCACCATGGAGCAGCTTGGACGTGCAAAATCTGTTAAAGTACAGAAAGAGAACACCATCATTGTGGATGGATGCGGCAGCAAGGATGAGATCGCAGCAAGAGTTGCCCAGATCCGTGCCCAGATCGCAGAGACCACATCTGAGTTTGATAAAGAGAAACTGCAGGAGCGTCTTGCAAAACTGGCAGGCGGCGTTGCAGTCATCCGTGTCGGTGCAGCAACCGAGACCGAGATGAAAGAAGCAAAACTCCGTATGGAGGATGCACTTTCCGCAGCAAGAGCAGCAGTCGAGGAAGGTATCATTGCAGGCGGCGGCTCCGCATATGTACATGTTACCCAGGAGATCAAATCCGTTGTAGACGCTCTTGAGGGCGATGAAAAGACCGGCGGCAAGATCATCATGAAGGCACTGGAGGCTCCGTTATTCCACATCTCTGCAAATGCAGGACTGGAAGGATCTGTGATCATCAATAAAGTCAAAGAGTCTCCGGTAGGCTATGGCTTTGATGCATACAAGGAAGAGTATGTAGACATGATCAAGGCAGGCATCCTTGACCCGGCTAAGGTAACCAGAAGCGCCCTGCAGAACGCAACCAGCGTAGCATCCACCTTACTCACCACCGAGTCCGTAGTAGCAAACATCAAAGAAGAAACCCCGGCAGCCCCGGCAGGCGGCATGGGTGGAATGATGTAGTGAGCGCAAATGAAAAATAAGCGGCTGCGAAGCAGACATTTATTTTTCATGCGCCACTAACGAGCGAACCGTCTGCGAAGCAGACAATAAAGCGCGTTAGCGCGAGTTCGCGAGTGAGCACTAGCCAGTATCAGACTTATGCCCCTCTAAGTGAAGCAGACAATAAAGCGCGTCAGCGCGAGTTCGCGAGTGAGAACTCGCCAGCCCCCCCCCCGACCTAACTGTCTATAGAAGGCAGTTAAGTCGGGGGTTCTTTTTATACCTTCCCCTGTCTTTAACCCACACCCCAAATTCCTCATAATAGTATTGTCAAGCATTTTTGAAAATGTCCCAAAATAATTGAAACATTAGCCCCGGCTTTT
>CAVIHW010000009.1:0-73652 GCA_963642615.1 Oscillospiraceae bacterium
CGCGCGGAGCGTTTTTTGATTCATAGGATGCACTTTCCTATGAATCAAAAAAACCTCCGTTTGCAAGATATCGGTTCATCGTGCAAACGGAGGCTTTCGTGGCCATTTTCTATGTGTTTATACCGGAAGGTATGCGCAGCCGGTTGCTACAACAAACAGAAGCATTAACAGCAGGGTGATGATCGGTGCTACGACATTGACCATACCAGTCTGCATGTAAGAGTTTCTGTGGGTATTTCCGGTGTAGCTGATAACGGATACAACCAGTCCGCAGTGCGGAAGGGAATCCAGTGTCAGTGCTGCGATTGAGGTACAACGGGAAAGAACCTCAAGGTTAATATGGTTCGGGTTGGTAGCGACATCACCGATGAAGTTTTCAATAACAACCGGCATTGCAAGGCCGATACCACCGGTACCGGAACCGGTTACACCGGCAAGTCCGCCGACGGTTACTGCGGAAGCGATAACCGGGTTGCTGAATGCACCAACTAACAGGCCGCAAAGCGTTGCATAGGCCGGAACCATCTTAACAACAGAACCAAAACCTACGATCGCTGCGGTATTGAACAGGGAGCTGACACCGCCCATGGCACCATCGCTCATCATGCTCCAGAAATCCTTCAGATCGTAGCTCTTGAAGAAGAGAACGATCGCGATCAGGATGCCCAGTACCAGAGACAGCGGAACCGGAAGCTTGATCACATTCAGGATGATGATCAGCAGGATCATCGGAAGCAGGGATACCAAAAAGCTCGGACGCTTGGAGGTATCTTTTGCAGCCTTCTGCTCCATAACCTTTTTATCTGCCTCAGTCAGTTCGAAATGCTCGCCATTCTTTTTGCAGTGATTCGTAAACCAGTATACCCAGCCTACAACCAGTGCAGTCTCAAAAAGACCAAACAGGACACCCGGAACCAGCCATGCAGTCGGGGAAACACCCAGCGCAGTGGAGGCCAGCAGGTTATGTGCCTGCGGGGAACCCGGGAACCATCCGGAGGAAGTACCTGCACCTGCGAAATAGAACATTGGCAGACATCTTCTCGGAATATCAGCCTCTTTAAACAGAGACAGCATCAGCGGATACATTGCAAAGAATGCTACGAATACGGATACACCACCATAGGTTAAGATCCAGCCAACTAATACGATAGCCGGGATAACAGCCTTGGTACCAAGCTTTCCAACGATGGTCTCAGCGATCACATCTGCTGCGCCGGACACGTCAAACAGCTTTCCGAAAATTGCTCCAAGGACGAAAATGCAGAAGTTACTGGTAAAATAAGAACCAAGACCCTGCACATAAGATGTATTTGTGGTATCCGACATACTCTGAAGCAGATACGTGCCTACTCCCACATCTGCACCGGCTCCGGTAAACAATGCTGCTGTGATCAGACATACCAGAGATGCTAAGAATGCGGCGTAGAACACAGGGACACCCTTAAATACGAGTAAAATTACTACGGCAATACTTACAAGGATAAGAAAAATGCCCATGAAATTAACCCCCTTTTTGACTTTACCTGAATCATACCCTTTACCTTTGAGGATAGTCCCCGTGATGGCCAGACGCGGGAAATATCTTCAAAAAAAGACGTTCTCATCTGAAAATTCTGACAAAAAACGAACTTTCAGGGACTAGTTTCATTATACGAGAATGTCATTTTTTTGGCAATGGCACTATTAACTGAATTACTTGTTAACTAGTTAGGCAGTTTTGACAAATTTTTCTCAAGGCATTTTTCAGTTCTTGCACCCGTTTTTATACAAAATCACAAATTTTAATGGGTTTTTTTATCAATTATTTTTGGTTACAGTGTCAAAACTCCATCTTTCACGACAGGCTTGCATGTCGGTGAGAGATGGAGTTTATGACACGCCCTTCAATGAGGATGAAGTGGGGCGAAAGCACCACGGGAATCCGAATAGAAGCAGGATTGTGAGAGTGCAAAGCACGGAACAATCCGTGTAACCGAAGGTTCGGATGTTTTGACATCCGAACCTTTCCTTTTATTTTACTTTCCCCCCTTTTTTCATCCCATCAACCGGTTTCTTCTCTTTTTCAGGTTCAGGCATTTTTTTGCTGCTGATCACATCCAGGCGAACCTTCTTTCGCACCTGCTCCTCCTGATCCCGCTGCAGTCTGTTTTTCTCAGCGCTGTCTTTTTCGATCCTGTTTTCGTTTATCATGTTTTCTGCTGGATCAGGCTGCATCGCCTTTTTCCCGCTCTTTTCTTCCTGCGGGCGGATGATGGTCGACCTGCCGTTTGCCTTCATCTCCTGTTCGAACAGCATACCAAGCACAGTGCGGGCCTGACGCGGAGTCAGAGAGTCGATCTTGATCATCTGGTCCGGACGGTTCTTGCTCTGAGCCTTTTCATTTGCCTGATCGATCATGGTCTGGATCTGTGGGGAATAAGCGATCAGGGTCTTTAAGTCTTTCTCGGTCTGGCTTTCTGCCTTTACCTGACGAAAAGCGACCTGCTGCTTCTGGTTCAGATCCGGCTGTTCCTTTGCGCTCTGGCTCTGGCTAAACTTCCAGAGACGATCCTGCGCTTCGAGTGCCTTCATCCCAAGGAAACGTTTCGGATTGTCCGCAGACAGGGAAGCCACATTGTTATACAGTGCCTTTTTCATCATATCCCGCAGCTGGTTGGTCTGGTAAACAGAAAATGCATACCCGTCTTTTGCTGCCAGATCCTTTTGCTGCTTTTCACGCAGGGCAACTCCATGACGGAACATATGCCAGCTTTTCGGACTTGCCGATGCAAACTGATTCAGCCTGGCTGCCAGTTTTTTTCGCTTATCCAGTCTGGCTCTTTCATAGGTATATCCCTTGTTCAGATAAACACCCGCTGCCGCTTTCATTTCCTTTCGTGTTTTTGCCAGGATACCGAAGCGCTTTTTGAGTAAGGCCTGCTCTTTTTCACCAAGCTTTTTGATATCCTTGATCTTCTCCTGACACTTGCCGTATGCACGGATCATCTCCTGCAGCTTTCCGTACATCTCTTTGAATTCCTTGCTGCGCTTAGTTTTCTCTGCTCCGACATCCACAAGCTCCTGCCTGATCTGCTTTAACTCTTTCTTCTCGATTTCCAATTGTTTTCGGATGGCATCCATATGCGTCTGCTCATTAGAGATGGTATACCGGATCGGGGCTTTTTTCTGTTCTTCCGTTTCTTTGATCTCCTGCTCCCGTTCTTTCCACTGCTCCGGGTCATCGTTTCTCATCTGCTCATCCCTGATCTTATCCTGCTGATACTGGATATTCATCATGATCTGTCCCGCCCGAAGCCCCTGTGCGTTGTAAAACAGATTGATCTTTGCTTTCTCTTGCTTCTGCGGAGGATCCGGAGTCAGACTGTCCAGCGTGAGCTTGCTCCATTCGTCATCCCGGATCACGCGGATCTCATTTTCTGCCGTAACAAAGCGATCATTATCGTTGAATGCAAATTCCTCGCCCTTTTCATGTCTTCCATTCCGAACCATCGTCTTTAAGGTACTCAGGCGACGAAACGCAGCATCCATCTCGGCTTTGGAAAACTGATACGGCTCTAAGATCCGTTTTAAGTCCGTCTGAGTCATTGCTGCGACCTTATCAGCCATGTCGGAAGAGATGACCTTCAGATTTTTCTCTGACGCAAGCTGCATCACACCACCGTTTTCGAGTTTGCCAAAGGAGTTATCATTGTCGATTCCCTGCACACCGCTTAAGGTCGGATGCTCCGGATCAGAAAGATCGAGCCGGAAAAAGAAGTTGTTCCCATGACGGTCGGTGTTGGCACAAAGATAATCCAGGATCTGAAGATCTGCCAGGGAGCGAAGGACTTCCGGCTTATCAAAATCTTTTGGATCAACCTTCAAATACGGATTGTCTCTCGTCAGCTTTTTTAAGTCTATACTGTCTAAGGATGCCTCCTCCATGAAAACTCCGGAGACTTCTTTCTTTCCGCGCTTTACCGTAATGCGCGTGCTTCCGGCAAGCAGGTCATTCTTTCCGAATGCAGCTGCCATATCGGTCATTGCACCGGCTCTTTTTGCGATCTTGCTTCCTTCCTCGATCTTGGTCTGGGCTAAGATCCGATAAAGTTTTCTGACCGGTTCGCACTCTCTTGCAAGATTCAGACAGACCTCACGCAGCTCTGGCATTTTTTCAGATTTCACATCAATATTATCCGTATTTAATACACGTGTGACAAAGCCCTGAAACTCCTCTTCTCCGTCTGTCAAATGAGTCAGATCCCGGACTACTTCAGAAAACTCACCTTCCCGTCTTAAAAACGCTTCAAATACCTGCTTATACTCCGGGTATTTCCGGGCATAAGGCATCATCACCTCTTTAAAAGCCTGAAGCTCATTTTTTACTGTTTTATCTTCGGTAAAAAAGCCCCGGTGGATCTGTCCGTTCTGGTCGGTAAATTCAATGGCCTCACGGCTGCTTAAGGCTCCGCTGATGGTATTATCACCCGGCATGGAATACATTTCTGCCACTGGAACGAAGGAGCCCATGATCACCTCCGCAAGCGGCGGAAGCGCATTCACAGAAAGACGGTTTAAGGCATTGTAATCGTTGAGCAGCATGGTTTTGACTTTCCGGTAATCCGGCTGCTTGTCCAGGCCAAAGGAAAGATCTTCAAAGGCATTCAGGCATTTTTTATACTGCTTTTTGATGGCCTGATACTCTTCCACTGTCATGGGCTTGTAATTTCCCATGTCGTTTCGTTCCGTATAATGCGGCTTTAATTTGGATACCAGTTCCCCGACCTCGTTGATCAGAGCCTGTGGCGACTCGTCCAACATGATCATCTCTTTTTGATGCAGCTTCTCGGCGATCTCTGACCATTCTTCATAAACACTGTTTCCGAGCGGCATTCCTTCTACTGTTTTCGGTCTCGGCATAATTCATTCCTCCATTCTGTTTCGATACGTTCGGATTGTTAAAACCATTCTAGCACAAACCGCCGGACAAATGTAGGACAAATCAGCAGATGCGCCACCGGCGCTGCCTCGGTCTGAATAAAAAAAGAAGGCTGTCTTTAGACAGCCCAAAAGGTAAGGATCGTATAGATGACAACCATTCCGCCAAGGATGAGTGCCTGCTTGCCCCGGTGTTCGGTCAAGAGACCGATGAATTCGCGAACAAGGGCATTCGGCCAGAAATACCATTTGGATCTGGCTCCCATGCCTACCGCCCGCATCTTCACCCTTCTGGCAAAGAGGCCGCTCCGGAAAACGTGGTAATTGCTGGTGGAAAAGGCCACCCTCGCATTTGGATTCTGCGCCTGGATCAGAGCCTTGGAAAATTTCATATTTTCAAAGGTACTGGTGGACTGATCTTCCATGAGGATGTGGCTTTGGGGAATTCCTTTTTTGATGAGATAGCGCGTCATGGATTCGCTCTCTGAGATCACCTCGTTCGATCCCTGTCCGCCGGACGGGACAAAGATCAGGTCTTTTCCGGTCTGTTTCAGCTGCTGGTCTCGAAAGTCCAGCGCCCGGTCGATGCGTCCCTGCAAAAGCGGGCAGGGTGTTCCGTCCTTTCGGATCCCGCAGCCTAGGATGATCAGATAATCCTTATCAAACTCCGGCTGATACCCGGAGGTGATGACATTGGCGATCATCAGGCCGATCATCATGCATTCAAAATACAGATATCCGGCCACAAACAGATTGAGGATGAGCTCATGGATCCGGATCCAGGATGCACTTCCGGAAAGATCCCGGTCAAATAAGAGCAAGCATACATCCCCTCCTACCAGCATGAAAGCCAGGATGATCCCCAGCACATTGACAAAACGTTTTCCTTCGTGACGGATCAGTGCCAGGTTCGAAATACACAGTGCCACAGAAAGGATCAGGACAAAGGGACTGGTGATCAGCATATAGGTTCTTGCCGATGTATTTAGGAGGACAATGATCTGATCCACATTCTGTCCATTGCACCACTGCGGATCCAGAACCAGCCTTGCAGTCAGTCTTATGTGATTTATAAGCACAGAGACCAGAAACAAGGCAAATCCCATATAGTAGACGGTGTTGTAGGAGTAGGGATTATACTTGAGCTGCTCCAAAAATGCATGCAAGAGCAGCAGGATCGTGACAAGGAAAAAGGCCGCCAGGATCAAACTGATCGGCAGCACATGTTTCTCTGCCCCGGCAGCACCCAGGGCGATCATGATCGCCCCTGTGATAACTGCCAGAACAGCAATATTCCAGATATGCGGTTTTTTGTCCCGTGTATCAAATTTCATTGCGGTTCCTCTTTATTTTACTTTCATAACCTGCGGTTTCTTTACCTGTTGTTTTTTTGCCTGTTCTTTTTTCTTCGTATGGAGGATGTTTTTCTTTGCATGATTCACAGCGTTCGGCTTATTGGAATTGTGCAGGTCAGCTTGATTGAACGGAGCCTTCACACGGTTCTTGGCCAGATTTTTGATCGTGCTCGGAAGATGGGTATTCAGGATCAGGTCATTCTCAATCTCTATGGAAACCTTTTTTCCATTGTTATGATCCAAGGAGCCGTTTCCTACCTTGATAAGATTTTGGCACTGCAATTTCTTATCTACATAGTTCACTCCCTTGTCTTTCAGGTTCTGGCTTAAGGAAAGCTGCCCCTTGTCATCGGTCAGATCCTGCAGCCACTGTGCTTCAAAAGTATACATTTCTTGTGCAATTTTGCCATGCATATAAGTAGGAACATAACATTTGTCAGCAAGATCATCCAAAGTCATGCTGGTGCAGTTCGGATTATTTGGATCGTGAATGTATAGCATTTCTACCTCTTTACCGTTTTGATCCGTCATTTTCTCCATGCCGTAAATTGTACGGTAATGATTCTGAACCACGATTCCAACCGGACCTTTGTCAGCCCCCAATCCCCTCTGAATCACAGTTCTTAACTGATCCTTGACCTTCAATATCTGTTGCGCCTTTTGCTTTTTCGTCCACGGTTGGAATACCCATTCTTCTTTTTCTGCTTCCGCTGTTTGCGCCGTGTTGCTGATTGTGCCCTGAACTTCATTAATTGCAGTATCCGGTATGGTCTTAAAAACCAGTTCTCGGAACCGCCCTATGGAATTGGGTCGATCTCCGTTCATATCAATAACATCGTAAACGGTAGAAATATTTTTATTCGTGTCAGGACGGAAACTGCGGATGGTTTCCTGATCGATGTCCACCCCTTTGTGCCGAAGCATGGAAGAGAGGGCTACTGACCAGCATCCGTTCTTGGTATGCTGCATTTCCGGCTGGGTAACATCCGGTACCATGATTTTTGTGATCTCACCTTGGTTGTCCCTGACAATTTCAGGTTCCTTGGCCTGTCTCTTTTGAAAGTTTTCGTCCGCATTCTGTTCCAGATTGTTGATCTTTTCCAGATTCTGGATCCGATGATTCAGATACTTATGGAGAGACTCGTCATCTTTCCCAGATGCCTTATCCAGATCTTTTAACACTTTGATGCTATTGGAATTCAGTTTATCTGCCTCATATAAAATACTGGATAATTCATAATCTGGTAGGAATTCTTTCGCCGCGAACTGATCTTTAACATTTGCCTGGTCCACCGGACCCAGCTTTCGGAAATTTTCTTCCAAAACAGATATCTTGTTTTTTTTCGGTTCGGATGCCACCGGGTTCTTCACAGCGATCGGTTTTTTCGGCTTTTTAGGATTTGGGAACAGATTCAACAGCCGACTTATAAATGTTTCTTGCTTTACAGGTTTTTGTTTCTGCTTTTTTGTATCCGTCACGTTCGGGGCTACCGCTTTGTTCTCCGGATGCTTTTTGGGGGCCTGTTCTGTTTTTTTCGGTTTTGTGGAATTTGTTACCTTCTCACTGTTCGTTTTTTCTGCAGGTTTTGGCACCTCCACAGCCTGCTTTTCTGTTTCTGGCTTTGTCTCTGACTTTGTCTTGGATTTTGTCTCGGATTTTGGTTCTGGCTTTATTTCCGATTTTGTCTCTGTTTTTGTTTCTTTTTTCGATTCCGGTTTTTGTTCCGGCTTTGGTTCCTGCTTTGTTGCTTCCGTTTTCTCCTGTTTTGGCTGCTCTACTGCATCTGTTTTTTTGGATTCTTCGGTCTTTTCCTTCTTTTCCGTTGGTTCTTTCTTCTCAGTCACCACAGTCGCCTCGACTTTTTCACGTTCTGCGACTTTTTTGTTTTCCGTTACTTTGTTTTCTGTTGTTTTGTTTTCTGTTACTTTGTTTTCTGTTACTTTGTTTTCTACTGTCTTTTTGTTTTCTTTTTCTGCTTCCTGTTTCTTTTCCTGTGCCGCCTGTTCTTTTCTTGCTTCCTCAAACTGATCGGCCAGAGTCTGAACCTTTTTAGACGGCTGCCACTCGACCACGGCCTTTTTGATCTCCGGTGTCTTGTCTAGGATGACCTGCACACGCTGTGCCGGCTCAGGACCATTTAAGCCTTCGTCGTGGGATTTCAGACGGACGATGCTGTTTTTCATCTCCTGCAGTCTTCTGAGGGCAATTTCCGAATCCTGTTCCCGGGCATAGTTTACAATATTGAAAAGTCTCCCTAAAAATCCCCAGAAGGAATTGTGCCGTTCCTGATACTTTTTCAGGCTCTTGATCGCTGCATCTACGGATCGTTCCAGGCTTCGTAAGGATTTTCCTTCCATGTTCTGTTCAAAATCCGGTTCATCATCAGGTTCTTTCATGCCGCACAGTCTCTGGAGTCTGTTAGCGACTGACCGAAAGTCCCCCGAATTTTTTCCACTGCGGAAATTCCCCAGATACGACCAATGGGTAGCAAGTTTGTTCATTCCTGCTCCTAGCTTTCGGATCTGTTCTCTCTCATAATCGGCATCAAAGTCATCCTGCATTGTCTGCTCCTGTTTTGGATCTGGCATAAGGTTTCCTCCTCCCTGCGTATGCGCCTGTCACGATATCGTATTAAAAGGTCAGTGTTTCTACGGTCGGTACCAGTTTAATCAGCTGGTCACGATAGAAATCAATCAGCTGTTTCTGATCCGGCATGCGGCGGATGGTGCGGCGTAACAGTCTCATATAGCCGATGATCTTTGCCTTCGTTTCCACCTCATCGAGTCTTTCTTTCTCCTCGGTACCAAGGTATCCTGCCAGCGCCCTGCGCCAGAAGGTTTTTGAGGTTTCAAAGGAGAATCCCAAGAATCCCGGGATGACCTCATGATCTAACTCGGCAAATCCGACAAAGGCATTGTACATGGAACCCAGTTCGAAGATCGGATGTCCCATGCAAAGGGTATCCATATCGATCAGGAGTGCCTCCCCTTCGCGTACCATCAGGTTGTTGGTGTGATAATCGCCGTGCATCATCGTGTGCTGATCCGGCACCGCCTCTACCATCTGATACAATCTGTCTCCTATCTCCTTTGGCAGATGCTCCTTGTCAAAGGCTGCCCAGCTTAACGCAGTCTCTTTCATGTCCGGCATATCGCCCGGCTTTACCTGTGTTTCATGGATCTGCTTTAGCATCTCAACATAATATTTTAACGGAAGTTCCAGATGCTCCGGATCGTTTTTGATCAGCTTGGAGAGCGGTTCCGCCTCCAGAAGCTCCATGACGGTGCCGTAATGTTCACCGACCAGAACCACATCGTAAGGGATGGCGGTATTGATGCCGAGCACCAGAGCTCTTCTTGCCAGCTCACGCTCACGTTTAATCTCCGGCAGTGCATTCGGGTTAAAATAGACCTTGATGATGGTCTCTGCATCGTAACGGTAAACCGCACCGTTGGCTCCCTTTCCGATCAGCTCACAGCCGTCCACATCAAAGTGGCGGTATGCCTTTTGTACATTCAGCATCTCGGTAAAACCGGTCATGTCCAGGATCTCATATACCTCCAGGGATACATTGATCATGGTAAGCTCCGCTATATCCTTTCGCAGACGAAGGAGGACACGAAGGCCGGCACTGGAGATATATTCCAGTTTTTCGGCATCGATGACGATCGGAAGACCTGCAAAATCCTTGCGGGCTTTCTGGATTTCCTCTCCAACCTCCGGTGCATTTGATGCGTCCACTCTCTTATTCAGGAAGAGTGTCAGTTTTCCGTTTTTTTCTGCGTATGTGATCTCGGCCATGTCTTATACCCCCTCAAAGATGATCTCAACAAGTCTGTGAAATTCCTGCCATGCAGGTGTATCGGAAAGTTCCTTTAAATTCTCAGCCATGGTGCGGTACAGCCATGCCTGCTCGGCTGGATCTTTCTGGTTAAAATTCTGCCATAAGGCATTTCCCTGTTTTCTCCACTGAAGATACAGGGAACGGATATTGGCAAGCTTATCACCCAGATACAGGATCTTAACATCCCGATCTTTTGTGTCTGCCACGATCTGCAGCCCTTCCTGTTTGCGGATCTTCCAGCTTTCTTCCGCCGGGATCCCATCGCGTTTGTTTTCTGTCTCCGAAGCAACCAGCTCGGCGACCCGGCTGCCGAAGCGTTCCTCTATTTCCTGCATCAGCACGCCGGCATCCTCTACCACATCGTGAAGGAGGGCTGCAGCGATCACCTCCTGCTTGTTCGTTAAAGATCCGACGATCGCGGCCACCTCAGCCGGATGCAGGATATAGGGAATATGTTCCTGTCTCCTCTGCATACCGTCATGGGCTTTTGCCGCAAAGATCATCGCCTGTGTTACCAATTCTTCCACGCTGCTTCCTCCATTTATACCTTTCTATCTGATCACTTTCTCTTTTCTGCTCCCATCATAGCAGAGACAGCTGGACAACTGTGGGACAAATTTTTATTTTCAGCACAACTTTTTTACTGATTCCACACGGTCCGTTTGTCGTTTACTGCCTTGACAAACTGATCCAGGGTATTCTGATAGTTGATCTCTTCACTGTTGTCTACCAGCTCCCTTGCATATTTCTCCCTGCGCTGTTTGTCAAGTGCCTCCTTCTGGGATTTTTTTACCCGC
This sequence comes from Oscillospiraceae bacterium, assembly GCA_963642615.1. Taxonomy (GTDB): domain Bacteria; phylum Bacillota; class Clostridia; order Lachnospirales; family Lachnospiraceae; genus Brotaphodocola. Next base: position 10,915 of record CAVIHW010000009.1, read on the forward strand.
TTGATCCAACCATCATCCACCTCGTCCTCAGCAATACCGGGTTCTTCGGTTTCGGATGGAGTTTCCTGGCTCTTGATATACTCGATCAGCGTCTCCTGGATCAGACGATCCATAGACACCGTTTCCGAACACTGCAAAAACTGCTCCTCGATCTTCTCTCTCTGCTCCGCGGTCGGCTGGAACCTTACAAGCTTCCAGAAGTCCTTCAGTGCCGTATCATAGTCATCATAAATTGCATAGATCTTCTTTGCATAGGCTTCGATCTTGCTCACCTTTTTCTTCTCCGGATCGATCTGATACTCCCTGCAGACCGCTTTCCAGCCATCCGGTCTTTGCAGGAAACGTTTCTGCATCTCGGTATCAACCCGGAGGCGGTCTTTGAAGGTAAGAAGGAGGCTATCCTCTTCACTCAGCTGAATATCCGTATAGAATTTTGCCTTCATGATATCCTCAAATCCGGCATCCTGATCCCTAGTCTGAAAACCGATGGCGATATAGCTGCCATTTATATGTTTCCAGGAAGCATAATACTGATTGTTGTCGATCACGACGCTGCGTTTCTTTTCCGAATCAAACAGAACAATTCCGCTCTGAAGCGTTGTAAAGCGATAGTTGCCCCCATCCGGTTCATAATCCATGGCATTTTTTCCGGACAGGACTGCCTTCTGTCCGGCCTCCGTGGTAACGGTTTTTCCTTTTTCATCGGTATACTGCACTGTAGTGACCGTTCCGATCTCCGCCTCTGGGGTAATTGCCATGGTATACGGGATCTGAAGCTTTTTAGGGATCTCATATTTCGGATCTGATGTCGTTCCCGGCCTTCTGCAGTAGTAGAGCCAGATCTGCTTATCTCCCAGCGCCGCCACGATCAGATTTATCACGTTTGTTTTATATTCCTTTGTCTCCGAAAGGATCTTCACCGTGCTGCAGTTATCGGTCTCCTGGATCCTGCCAATGATGCCCTTATAATATGGCATCCAGATGGTTGTAAGATCGCTGTCACTCGTTCCGGAGCTCAACTGGTAATAGGCCAGATCCCCGCGTGGAGTCTGCAGAAGGTTTTTTCCATCCTCCAGTTCCATGGTATCAAAGCGTTCCGCAGAAATGCCATTATCCATCAGCTTGAACCACACATAATCTACGAACTCTGCTTGTTCTGTAACCTCGTTTCCATCCTCATCCGTATAGGTTCGTTTTGCAGTTTCTGTCACAATATTCCAGTCTCCAAGCGCTGCTGCCTTGGTGCGGTAAATACTCGAACCCATGGAGGAAGAGGATGTATCCTTCTTCTCATCATAGATGCCAAACCGTATATCGGCATTTTTGCTGTACTCATCCAACAGATACTGGTAGTTGCCTCCATTCACTGTGGTCGGTCTGGCCACATGCTGCATCACGCTTTTATAATGATTGATCTCACCCTCTGTGCTGATCGCACTGCCCGGCTCCGGATCTGCCACCGTGTCGCCCTCTTCCTTTGACGGATTCTGTCCGGCAGGAACCGTCCGCTCTACCGGCGCTCTCCAGATCGATCCGCACAGATACCGGTAAGCCTCTTTCCAGAGTACATCATCCTGCTGTTCCGTGGTTTCTTTTCGCTGTGCCGCTCTGGTACTCATATAGGTGTCAAAATACTGCTCAAACAGACGGTTAAAATAACCAAGATTCGTATCATCCTGCAAAAAATCCTCTTCATTGACCTTCATCGCACAAAGTCGGTACCGGTCACTGATGGTCTGGTTTGTTGTGTCATACAGACCAAACCAGGAATAGGTATCCGGAAAATCTCTCATCACTTCCTCATAGGAAACCGTCGGATTCGACTGCCAGGTCTGGATCTGAGCTGACTTTACCCGGTTTTCAGATCGGAATTCGGTTCCTGCCGGATCTTTTTCTGTTGCAAGCATGGTATAGACGCAGACGATGGAGAGGGTGGTTTCCTCTTTTGTACCCAATGATCTGGTATCCAACGTAACATTCACTTCAACCATAAGCCGTGAATTGCCATTCATCAGAACATTGGCGATCGAATAGAAGTCTCCCCGCGCCATCATCAGGATCACAATGTTCTCAAGTACATTTTTATTTTTATCCGGATATTTTTTCTGTAAATAACGAACAGAATAGTCAAAGATGCTGGTCGATAACATGGAAGCCAGATTTGCCTGTTTCATGATCTCGCCATTTCCGTTAAACAGAGTGAAATAGGTATCATACATACTGTAGTAGATGTCGGTCGTGCCATATTTCGCGGTCATATCCTCAACCGTACCGCAAAACAGGCGCTTTGTGTCCGGCATATAGTTCTTATACAGCGCATCCGCTGACGCAGAGGTGTCTGATTTTTTTTCGCTCTCTGTGCTATCTGTGTCGCTCGCAAGATTTTCACTGGTTCTTCCAACTCTGGCATCTAAGATCCGGTATTCCCGTGTTTCCGGAGTATATTCCATAACGCAGTAAACCTCATACTTCGATTCCGGCTTATAACTGCTGTCCTCTTTTTTATCCTCCGGGATATCCCAGTTGATATGCTCCTTCGGTGCGGTTCCCTTTCGGCTCAGACCGCAAAGCGGCTGTTCCGGATCCTTGCCGTAAAAGACGGTCTCATAGCTGTAGATGATCGTCGAAAGACCATTTACAAGATCTATGATGTCAAAATCCTTTAAGTCTTCGGCCTTGGTGGAATGGTAGTCCGGGATAAAGAAGGCTGAGATTCCCTTGACATTCCAGAGTGCCGCATGATCCTGTACCTGTTTTTTTTCCATGGTTCCCTTGATATCTTTTGGCAGCTCCTTGGCATATGTTTCATCGACCGTACTTTTTGCATCCGCGCCGGTCATCTTTGTGATATCATAGGTTTCGGCCTGCACATACTCTCCCTTTTCGGCATCATAGGTGATCAGGGAGGTAGAACTCAGATCCGAATACTGTTTGCCGGATTGGCTCAGGATTGAATTGCAGCCGCACAGGCAGAGCACCAGAACCAGGGCAATCAGCCGCACAAACACTCGTTTTCGCATCATACTGTCATTCCTTCTTCCATCATAACGGTTGCCTGTCCTTACGGTTGCAGCCAGACACAGATCTTATCCTTCTTTCATCATTGCAGTTTCTGTATCACATAAGCCTAGTGCATCGTTTGCAAAATAACTAGCCTACTCGCTTGCCTGCAAATCCGATTGCACAGTCCAAAAAGCCTCAGCGTAGCCCGCTACGCCTACGTTTTTTGAACTGCACACTCGAATCTGCATTCTGCGTGATTCGGCCAGTTATTTATGAAACGATACACTAGACTCACTGCGGCTGTATCTCGTAACATCCTGCACCGTCTTCCGGTGAGTACAAAACCCTGCAGTCTCCGATACCTACCCACTGTCCGTTTGTGATCCCGTAAGGATTGTTTCCGGCAAAGCTTGTATAGATCGCATCGTCCAGTTTGGAAGCCGCACTGCTGATTCCATAGCAGAAAAGCCTCAGGATCTGATGGTCATAGGTTGCTGTCTTTGCGGCATCGGTACTCGTGCGATCCAGGGTCGTCTTGATCCGAAGCAGGTAACCGCTGGTGCCACTCACCTTTTCCAGGGATAAAAGCTCCTTCTCCGTCGATGCACTCAGCTCGCACCAGGAGATCTTGTCCTGGTAGACATGAAAGGCTCTCAGTCCGCCGGTCTGCTTATAAGCGATCTGTCCGATGGACTGAACTGCCCCCAATATGGCCGTCCAGTTGTACATGGCAGAGGAATCCTGACGCACAAACAGAGCAGGCTGCTGCACTCTGACCCCGGCAATGACGCGGTAATCGGTAAGAAGTGCACCATTGTTGTCGGTGATGTAATAATCCGGTGTCACACCGTTTATCAGACAGCTGCCATCCGGTTTCAGGTAATAGGTGTTTCCGTTGACTTCTATATAGCCGGTTGTCAGGCTGCCATCCGGCAGGCAGTAATAATAGTTGTTGCTGCGTTTCACCCACCCCGTCTGCATCACACCGCGGTCATCAAAGCTGTACCACTTTCCGTCCACGCAGACCCATTCGTTCTTTGCAAGCTGGGTATTGGTCTTGTAATAATGCCAGCCCTGGCTGTCCTGATACCAGTTCGGGTTTGCAGCGCATGCCTGTCCGGCAAAAAGCCCGGCAAAAAGCAATGCTGCGGTTGTGGTCTTTAATACCTGTAATTTATGGTTTCCCTTCATGAAAATCAACCTCCCTGAAACAATATGCTAAAAAGTCCTTATTCTCTCTGAAAAAGACAGGAAATCTTCCTGTCCTTTTCAGAGAGGCTGTCGTGTCACCGCCATAGCGGCCTTGCGACAGCCCCACCTTTCTTGCTTCATGGACATATCGCAAACGAGCGATATATCCACAGGTTAGTTTGTTTTCTGCTGAGACGGATAGCTAATGCTGCTGTAGCTCTCAGCCTTGGATGAATCATTTACCCATTCGATCATCGGCTTGATGGACAGACGCAGCACAACGATCAGGATGAAGATCAGCAGGTAGCCGATGATGGCATTTCTCAGGGCACCCTTTGCTTTCTCTTTCTCCTGCGGCTCATCAGCCTTCGCGAGCTTTACGCCAAGAAGAACGCACCATACTGCACCAAGAGCTGCCACAATGGCAATCGCCGGTCCCAGGATCATGTTCAAAAGATTGATGATCGGAACCGCAGCACTCTCAAACGGGTTGGTTGCTGTTTTCTGGACTGTCTGCTCCAAAAGAAACATAAGATTCATACTGTTTTCCTCCTTAAAATGTATTTTCTATATTTTATACAAACCTGCCATGGCAAGTCTGAAATATAGCATGATCTGCTATCTATGGTTAAGACCTTCTTCTTAATGCCAGTCCTCCGGTTCCGCCAAGCAACACGGTGCCGATCAGGACCGCTGCGATGAGGGTCACAAGATGTCTGTTAAATAAATGATAGGTCTGTTTTACAAAAAAGTGATAGGCCCGGCTGTTTCCGGCTCTGTCCGACACAGCGATCTGGTACCAGCCGCCCTGGTTTAAGGTCTGGCTGTTTAATTCTACTTCATTGCCGTCCCGGTAGACCATCACCTCACTGTCTGACTGCCGCTTTTCAAAAGACACCGGAAGCTTCAGTCCGGATTTGGTGATATCCTGGGAGAAGGTTAAGGTTGGTGCCTGGGTATCTTTCTGAAAAGAAAGACGGTAATCCGGAAGCTCCTCGGCGGAAAAACGGACCTGATAGCTGCCATCTTTTCTTAAGTTCATGCAGATTGGATTCTTGATCTTCAGGGGCTGACCATCGCAGCTTACATGAACGATCTCATATCCCTCCGGCGCGACCAAAAAGTTTTGGCGGCTAAAGCCATCCTTCATGATCTGAAAACTAAAGCGATACTGATAAAACGTCAGGTTATCACCGGAATAATTTCCGGGGCCGCACAGCAGTTCAAGCTCATAGGTTCCCGGTTCCGAAAAATAATAGCCGTCTCCTATGGAATACGTTTCATTGTCTTTTGTCGCCGTGACATCCGTGCTGTCTTTGGAGATATGCAGGATCACCGGGCCGGATGTCATTGCACCGTTTGGAACACTGGTCTCAATCTGATTCTGATTTGGAAACGTATAGACATAAAAGTTGTTTTCCTCATTGAACGATGTCTGCACATCGGTAGTCGTCTCAAATTTCAAGCTGTCCTGACTGGCCTCTGCCAGACGTACAAGCTGCCTTGCTTCCTCAGCGGTCATGGAACTGCTGTCAAAACCGGATGTCCAGTCATAGAGTCCACTGTCAGATCCGTCATCCAGTGTACTGCCCGAGTCCCCATCCGTCATGCGATCTGCCCAAAGGCTGGAATAATCACTAGACGTGCTGTCTGATGCACCATCTGACGCACTGTCTGCGGTACCTTCTAAGGCACTGCCGGAAAGGCTTTCTGAGGTTGCATGAGCGGTGAGTGGAAGTGCCGCAGCCAGTGCTGCTGCAAGGATGAATCTGATTCCTTTTTTCATCATTTTACCTTTCCAAGATCCTTTGGTTTATGCACCAGATTGTCCTTTTTCTCATTGGCATAGACAAGGTTCTTTGGTGCCCTTCCTCCACGTTTTGCCAGGTGTTCCTGCCGTGCTTCTTCCACCAGTTCCTTATAAGAGGTGCGGATTCGGGTCGGCCGGTCTTTTGGAATGCTCCGGTTTACAGATGCTTCTTCTACATCTTCCTTCTTCGTTCCACTAACCTTTCCCGTACTCCGAAGCTCCCTTTCCTCCCGGAGTTTGTTCAGTTCTACTTCCCAGAGTGCCCTGTTCTTCGGACTGTCGAAATATGCCATATCCGGTCACCTCTTTCTTTATGTAAGTCTGTGTGTTTACTCTGCTGCTGATTCTGTGGAAGCGGAGGAGTCATTTCTTTCCAGCGCATCCAGGTAAGCCTGGCTGATGGCCTCCATGCCTTCCAATAAGCTTTTGTTTTCCTTTTTTGTGATGGCCACAAAGCCTTCTGCTCCGGTGTCGATCAGGTTCTGTGCCTGAAAGATCTGCTCTTCCTCTACCATGGCAACCGCTTCATCCTCATAACAGATATAAGCTTCAATGCTGCCATTTTCCAGAGCCTTGCGCCCGTCCGTCTCGGAATAGGTCTTCTCTCCTGCCGTGCTTGCCTCGTTTAGCTTTAAGAGACTGCTTGCGGATACATTCTCGGAAATTCCGATCTGGCTGTCATTTAAGGCCGAAACACTGTTGACAAAGTTGCCTCTGGATGTGACCGCACACAGATAACCGTAGGCATAAGGTGTGGTCATGGCAAAGGAATCGCCAAGGCTTCCGTCGTCCGTGATGGAGCCGATGGCCATGTCAGCCTCTCCGGCTTCCAAAACCTCGGTGAGGGGACGTCCGCTCTCTACCGGAACGTAGGAGATCTGAACGCCAAAGGCATCTGCAATGGCCTTGGCAATCCCCGGTTCCAGTCCCTGGTAGGAACCGTCTGAGTCATCCACCCAGGCAAGGCGGCTCCGCCCCGTGGTGATCGCCACCCGAAGGGTTCCTGATTTTTTGATGGCGGAGGTCTGGTCTCCGTCCTTTTTGGAGCATCCGGCTGTTACAGACAATGCTGCGGCTGCGCCCAGGATCAGCAATGCTTTTCTTCTGGTTTTTTTGTTCATTCTACTCTCTGCCTCCTACATTGTAAACAGCTTTTCAATACTTTTTGTTGTCTGGATATCTACACAGGTTCGCATGGTCGGGGACGTGATGACAAAGGCACGGCCTCGTCCGTTGTTGATGATGTCATGCTGCTCCCTGCTGTTTAAGGCACCGGACTTTTCATAAAGCTTGCACAGATCGTTCATGTCGTTTGGTGCAAGCGGGAAGATGAAAGAATACTGGCTCGCGTTGATGATCGCTGTGGATTTGCGCTCCAGTTCTTCAGATCCCACAAAGTCCTTGATATTCTGGGTGATGATGATCTGCATACCGTTGTACTTACGGATACGCTTTGCCAGCTGATACATGAAGTCCAGTGCGATCGGGTACTTGCTGTCGATAAAGACATGTGCCTCATCGATCACGATGATGATCTTGCGGTCTGCGTGATGCATCATGTTGTAATCACGGTTTTTGATGATCTCGTTATCCAGCCATTTCAAGACCAGAAGCATCTGCGCATTGGCAATGGTACTGTTTTTGTTGGCCAGAAGGGACTGGAAGTTGAATACGATGAAGTTCTCCTTGGTGGAGATGGTGGCTTCCCCGTTCCACAGTGCTGCATTTCGTCCTCCGGCGGAAAACTTGGAAATATAGCTGATGAGGATACGCAGGTTGTGCTTTGCATACTCACCGCTGGCCTTCTGGTAGTCATTTAAGATCTTGTCATAAAGATCATCGAAGGTCGGGAAATCCGACGGCTCCAGTTTGCTTAAGTCCGTGCTTGCATCGATCCCCTTTTCCTCATACATGCGCACCGTCAGGTTATTTAAGTATTCCAGAGGATCCGACTCGATCCCCGGAAGGATCTGCCGGTAAAATTCCTCCAGAAACTGCAGGTGCACGTAAAAGCTTGTGGTAACGCTTTCCTGATCCTTATCCTGGTTCTCCCCGCCTTCCTCATCATCCGTCAGATTGGTGATGATATGGAAGGGATTTAATCGTCCCTGGGTTGCACTTCCCACGTCGATGATCTTTCCGTTAAAGTTCTTGGCCATGAGTGTATACTCATTCTCCGGATCCAGGATGAAGATCTTGCTGTCCTCCGCAGCCAGCTGCGTGAGGATGGTTTTCGTCGCATAGGATTTACCGCTTCCGCTCTTACCGATGATGACGGCGTTGCTGTTGACGCGGTCACGGTTTCTCAGGAAGAAATTGATAAATACCGGAATGCCGCCATTTTTTCCGATGCAGATGCCGCCCGGATCGCAGAGGTTGTTGTATACATACGGGAAGGCCGCTGCGATGGATCCGGAATGGATGCCTCTGGCGTATTTGGAAAACGGATCCCAGGCAGAGATCATGCTTGCCCCATAGGCTTCATACTGCATGGTCAGGTTGTCCTGCGTCTTAAAGCCTTCCTCGGAATACTGCCTTCGGATCTTTTTCTTTAAGGAGCGGGCTGCCAGATCCTTCTTTTTGTTCTTGTCAAGCTTCCTATCGTCTGCCATGGCATTGCTAAGCTCGTAGTCAAAGACGGTAACGTAGGTATTGACATCAAAGAGAACCTCGTTGTCGCCCTGCAGCATGCGAAGCAGCTCCTGCAGGGTATTGACATGCTCTCTCAGCTCCATGATACGGCTTGTTCGTCCGGTGTTGGATCCCTGCTCTCTCAGCTCATCGATCGCCCGGTCGATCTGACGGATCGAACGATAGCGGTCACGCGGCGTCATCTTTAACACCACCTTGGTGCTCATGGTATTAAAGAGATTGGCACCCCAGGCATTCGGTACGGATACCGGATAATCCCGGATCCTTAGGTTGTGGGTAATGAGTCCGTCGATCTTTACCGTTCTTCCGGTAAATTCCATCTCTTTCGGAATGATCCAGTCCATGTACTGATCCGGTGTCAGGTTCTTTACATCACGCTCATTGAAGTTCTGCGTAAAGTTGTATTTTAAGAATACTGCCAGATCCGCACCTTTTAAGATCTCACACTGGATCTCATGCACACCGAAGGCCTTGACGGCCTCCTCCGCCTGACTGCGAAGCTGGGACTTATCCTGGTTACAGAAGATCAGGTAGTGGAAGGGAACATAGACCAGATCCTTTTCATTGATCTGGCGAAGCTGTTCCAAACGATCCTGCAGGATGCCCACACGGTCGGTCAGCTCTTCCTCGGTTAAAAGACCATTCAAATAAGCTTCTTTTAACTGATCCAGCTTTTCATTCTCCGTGCGGACGTAGTCATCATAGACCATTGGCCTGTCCACCTTTACCATGAGAGCGGTTTCTCCCATGGCGACCGTACGGAGGATGGCTCCAAAGGTACGGTCGATCAGACTGTCCTGGGTGTCACGGTCTAAAAACCGAAACTCGATCGAGGGGATATGGATGGCAATGCCATAATACTTACCACCATATTCAATAAATTCCCCGTCAATTCCCGTAAAGGGTACGAGATCCCAGGTTTCCTTTTTTTTCTTTTTCCCGGAATTTGGAGTCTCACTCCTGGTAAACCTGCGCTGTCTGGCCACAAATGCCACCGCGTGCAGAATGATCATATAGGTCTTCTGGTCGTCTAACGGCACTAAGAGTGCAAATGTCACGACGAAGAAGAAGGAACAGATCCAGATCCTGAACGGGAGATCGGAAAGGAGTATCGCCGTAATGACGCCTCCTCCGATCAGTCCCACGATCAGATCCGGGATCTCCACTCCTTTAAAAAACTCCAGATTGACCTTTGTTTTTTTCGGTATTATCCTCATTTGTTATCTTTCTTTTCTTTCTTTTCCTTCGGCTTGTTCATATCCAGCTGTGACAGTCTTTCCTTCTTAGAGGTTGCATCGTAGAAGCGGATTCCCATGAAGCTGCGGCTTACCGCCTCGGCCTTGCCTTCCTCGTTGATCATATTTCTCTGCGTTACGCCCCAGCCATGACTGAAGTTGTAGTTGCCTGCCCGGTCACGCACATAATGCTTTCCGTAATGGGATTTTACATGGACATTTCCGGACTTATCCTGTACCTTCTCGAGGCCTGTCCATGCATTCTTACGTGTATACATCTGTCCGGTTACCGTATTTCTCTGCTGCTCCACACCTAAGGCTCTGATGCTGGTCAGGGTGTTATCCGCATCATAGGACTGAGTGAAGAGACTGCCGCCAACGGAGTAGCTTCTGCTTCCGTCTGCTGCCACCTTCTGTTTGTACAGCTTACCAAGGGAGATGTATGCATGTCCCTTGCCCATATTGTCCCAGGTACGTCCAAAGCCAAGGAAGGAAGCCTTATCCATCTTGCCATTGTGGTTCGTACGCCGTGTAAATCCAAGTACTTTTACGGTATGGCTTCCGTCTGCTCCATAGGTATTGGAGAAGAGACCGCCCATGTTGATGTTCCAGCAGTACTTGCCCTTGCGGTTGGTCTTTAAGGTAATGCCAAGGAAACGTTTGGTCTTCTGAGCCGGAAGAGCTGCTTTCTCGCGCTCAGCACGCTCGTTTGCTGCCTGACGCTCGGAAATCGGCAATGCTTCCGGTTCGGAATCGAGATTTCTGTCCAGCCAGTGCTCGTGCTGAGAGTAAGGTACGCCAAGCTGCAGTGGCGGTGGTACCGGAATCTCCGGTGCCTTTGCTGCAGCCGCATCTGCCTTGTTTGCATCTGCTGCATCCACACCTTTTCCAGAAGCTGCTGCAACTGCTGTGTTTCCGGCTGCTGCATCTTTGTTGCGTTTCGTCCAATTAAGTCTATCCGCAACAGATCCCTTTCGCATAGGCGGTGCCGGCGGGATTTCCGGTTCCTTTGCTCCTGCTGCATCTGTTGCTGCAGACTGCTCTGTCTCCGGTTTCTGGCCTATGTCTGCAGGCTGCCCTGCTGCATCTGTTACTGCAGGCTGCTCTTCAGGCTGCCCTGTCTCCGGTTTCTGGCCTATGTCTGCAGGCTGCTCTTCAGGCTGCTCTGTCTCCGGTTTCTGGCCTGTGTCTGCAGGCACTGTGTCTGCCTCTACCTCTGGTATCGAATCCAGCGGAGCTTCTGCCGGGGAATCACTGTTATCATCATCCTGACCTTCGCTCGGAGCTGCTGCACTAACAACATCTTTCTTCTCTTCCATTCCAGGAATTGCCGGATTCTCCAGTTTCTGTTCCGCAACGCTTGCTGCTGCGATGTCCTTTTTCGGTTCTTCGCCTGCCTTGCCTTCTCCAACGCCTGCAGCTTTGGTTCCGGCCGCGCCTCCAGCAGGTTCGGCTTTTCCGGCACCACCAGGTGCTCCTGCAACCACAGCACCGGTAGGTTTACCCATCAGGGCTGCAGTGCCAACGCCACCTGGTGCTTGACCAGCTGGTGCCTGGACATTTTGTGCCTGGCCACTTGGCTTCATCTTGTCTAAGACATCCCTCAGTAACATAGGTTCACGCTTAGGTGCTGTACCGGTACCGGCTCCACCGGTTCCAGCTCCAGCTCCAGCTCCGGCTCCGGCTCCAGCTCCGGCTCCAGCTCCGGCTCCGGCCGCATTTCCTCCGGAAAGACCTGGGATCGTGCCGACATCGTTTCCTCCGGCCGCAGCAGCGACTCCGGCTCCGGCGCCGCTGTCCTCCTCATCCTCATCTTCCGGATAATCCTTATCCCGCTCTTCCGGTGATCCTCCAAACAAAGCATCCTTGCCCCATCCGGCAGCCTTCTTCGACCAGGAATATGCGGTACTCATAGCACCCCAGGCAAGGGTATTTCCCATATTGGAGGCCTGGGTTTCTGCAGAACCTGCGGAGGAACTGATGAGTCCGGTGACCATGGCACCGCTCTTGGTTGCTGCCCATGCACCGCCGAGCAGAAATAAAATCTTTAACACATAGACGGTTTCCGTGCTCTCCGAGCTGAGACTTGTGAAGGTGATCTGTCCGCTGATGATGATCGGTACGATCATCAGATACAGCTTCATCGCTACGATTCCGCCAAGTCCTGATATGGATTTTCCAAGGAACAGCTCCCGCCAGCGTTTAAATCGTTCTCCGTCATCAAGTGGCATCGTCGAGACAAAGAACGGTGACACGATATAAAGGAGCAGCATGTCGAAAATCCTCTGGATAAACACGATGCTGTTGCTCACCATGACGAAAAAGACAAAGACTCCGACTCCGAGACCGATGATGTAATCAAACTTCGCATACTCGAAATCTTGTTCTACCTGCTTGTAATTCCAGTAGGTTTTATTTGCCACTTCACTGCCATTTATATAGTAATCTTTGCGCGCATCATCATTGATGCCCAGGGTAGGCTTCACTTCTGCACTCGCTGTCGAAATGTTAAACTTTGCATTTGTGCTGGCATCCAGGGAACTGATCACAAACAGTGTGGATCCGATCGTTGCATTGGAGCTGGATCCCGACTCTTGCAAGGCGTTGTCAAGTGTTGTCACCAGCACACCGCTAAAGCGGATCATAAACAGGACAAACATCGGCACGATCAGAAACTGCACGCAGGAGCGCAAAAAGGAATTCATCACGTGAGATACCGTGCGCGGTCTCTCGGTTTCCAGATCAAAGATCGACTTGGCCACTGCATAGATCGTAAACATAAACAGTAAAACCAGAGAAACCACAAAGATGTACCAGAACGCATTGTGTATCGTTCCGATGCTGTAAAGCGCCTCCAAAAGTGTCATCGGATCTGAGGTCGTATCCCCGGTCGTGATCTGCACCGGCCTGATCCCGATAAAGATGTTGTAGGCCTGTTCCATGGAATCCAGAAACTTCCATACATTTGCCATCAGCGTATAAAAGACTCCGGCAAATGCCTTCAGTACAAACTTGGCAATATCAATGGCAAGCGGGATCAGGACATTTTTCAGGATCGGTCCGAGAACTACCTGGAACAGCCAGGTGAATGCCGTATTAAGCAGAGTCGATATAAAGTTGAACACAGGGTCGAGGATATGCTCCATTACCCATCCGATCGGATCGCTCCAGAAACCAAGATAAGCCATATTCATAATCTACATTCCTCCTTATCCCTGTGACTGGCCGCCGCCCTCTTGCTGTTGCTGCTGTAGCTGTTGCTGCATACTCTTCATCTGACTCTTCTGGGAACTCTGCTGCATGTTGCTCCATCTTCCCCTTACAAAATTGATAACATCCCTTCTCTGGGATTCTTCCTCCTGAGCACTGTCCGGATCCAGGATCCGTCCCAGCGTGATGCTGGCATTGTAAACAGCCCAGGCACCTCCAAGAACAAAGAGAACCGTAATGATCTGGTTCATCATCTTGTCCGAAGAATAGGAAATGCGGTCGGATGCCAGAAGCGGCAGTACGATGATAAACAGCTTCATGGAAATCATGGTGCCTGCTCCGGCAAAAAACTTACCTATGAACATGTCCTTCCATTTCTTGAATACGCCTCCGCCGTCTAACGCGATGGAGGCTGCGAAGAATGGGGCGACAATATAGAGCACCAAAAGCTCGATCATACGCCGCACCAGGGTGATGGCTGACATCAAAAGCAGCATCAACAGACAGATCGCGCTGGTGAAAGCGAGAAAATAATTCACCTTGAGGGCATCCACATCCTTGAGAACCTGTTGGGTATTCCGATAGGAGAACTGCTCTGCGGCCACATCGCCAAGCTCCGTCAGATAGTAATCCAGCCTCTGTCTGACATAGGCATCCCTGGTTTTTGCCTTATCGAATTCATCCGGAACGATGATGGCATTCTGCACCATCGCCACAAAGAGTACGTCTCCCGGTGTACTGCCCACAATGCTGACACTGTGCGTCCCTTTCTGCGTATCCGTGTATTCGATCTGATTGATCACGCCAAATATAACCTGCGTGAAATGAAGCATAAAGAGACATAAAAGCGGGATCATCACAAAGCTCAGAGCGGATTTTAATGACCATTTCATCGCTTCGCTGATCGGGCGTTTATTCTCCAGGGCGGAATCACCCATGGAGCGGATCACCGTAAACATGGAAAAAATAAACGCTAACACCATGGCGGACGCCGTCATCATGACAAAAACCGTCATGACCTTGTCAATACTGAATAGTGCCTGTAGCAGGGTTAAACCTTTCTGTCCTTTGTAGGAGACCGTCTCCAAACCGGCCAGGATGTCATAAAGGGATGAGACATAATCCACAAAGGACAGCAGGTTGGTAAAGGTTGTCAGGAGAAACGAGGCTAAAAAGCTCTTCAACATTTCCCATAAAAACTTGAAGATGCCCATCAGTATGGAGCCCAGAAACTTTACAAATATTTTATTAAATAAAGCAGCAAGAATGCTCTGCAGTGATTCCAGAAATCCAAGCTGAACAAATACCATAGTTTCTGCCTCCTCTTTTTCGTTTTATCTCATGGATGTATTTCGTTTGATCCACACCACATATCCGGCACCGCCGCTTCCAAGTACCAGAAGGAGTAAGACTGCCACAACCGAAGCCGGTGTGATCGGTCTTCCAAGCTTAAAGCTCTGAATGGATGAATTTCCGGCTGCGTCGATCACGTAAACCTGATAGGTTCCGGCTCCGCTGACGCTGCCCCCTTCTGTCTGGATCAGTTCTCCGTCGCGGTAAACATAGATCTCGTCGGATGCACTGTCCGTGCTGATGGTTGCACGGCTGTGTTTCACATCCAGGTTCAGTTTCGGCGGCCGGTTATCTTTTACGATCGTAACCGTAGTGTCCTTGCCGGATGCCGTTGTATAGGTAAGCTCATAGGTTCCGCTGTACGGAAGTGATACCCAGGTTCCATGATCTGTCTGTTCCTGTCCGTTCCAGGTGAATTTCTTTACGGCTTCACCCTGCGGTACGAACAGAAGCTCCATGATGCTGACCGGATCGTTGACGATCTGGAAATAGAACCTTGGCTTCTCCTTGCCGTCATAGATTTCCTCATATCCGGCAAGCGTATCGCTTAGATCCATGCAGTACCAGCCGCTTTCCGTGAAATCCTCTCCGATGGTATATTCATACGGATCACCGTTTCTTGTCACACTGATGGAGAGTGTGTTTTCACTCGGGAACCGGAAGGAAACGCTTCCGTTTACGGTAGCACCGTTCTGTACGGAGACTCCGAATTTTGTTCCGGTAAATAAGGTCTCTAAATATTCCCCGGTGAGAGGATCAATGGATTCGCGAAGACCGGAACCGGTTTTCCGTCCGGCTGCTGCCTCTGCGATCTTCTCAGCCTCTTCCAGGCTCTCCGGCTCTTTCGCCGTCACGGTGTCAGAAGCATCTTCCCCAGTCGTATCGGTACCCGTTTCGTCCGAATCTCCCGCCTGGCTTTCTTCCGTGGAGGTTTCCTCCTCTGCGGTCATGACCAGGTACTCCTGAAGTGCATCTGAAGTGACGCCAAGCATACCCGCCATCTGATCCAGGGTGATGCTGCCTTCCGAGATACTCTTTCGGATATAGGAAACCGGAAGCGATTTGCTTTCCAGTGCTGCTCCTACATCCTCTGCCTTATCCACTAACGGGATGGTCGCGCTGCTGTCACTGCTGTTCCATACATAACTGGAATCGCTGTTTTCTGCTGCACTGGTGGTCTCAGCCTGCGTCTCCTGCGTCTTTTTCTGCACCGGTTTATCCTGAATGCGGAAACGGAAGGTGGTCTGATACTCCGTCTGCTGGGATAAGGACTGGCCTTCCTTATAAACAGCCGTGATGCGGAATACATAGGTACCCTGGGTTGTCATCGGCTGTTTGCTGATATAGGTGATGGGCTGTCCGTTCAGCTCTACCGTGTAGGTCAGGTTTGCCGGAAAATCAATATAAACACTCTGATCCGTGATCTGGCCGTTTCCGATATTGGAATAGAAGTAGAACCGGCCATCAATGCCTTCCTCATACATGGCATAGTCTTCATAATACTGTTCCGACAGGGCTATGATCTTCTTGGAAGGAAGACTGCTTGTCGTTGTACCGGAAGTGGTGCTTGCTGATGTGGAATTGGCTGCGGTATTATTCTCAATGGTGATCCCGTTCTGGCGAACCACGGAATTGGAATTGTTGGTTGTACTGCTGTTGTTGGTTGTAGTGCTGTAGCTGATGCTGCTTGACGGTCCCGTGGTGGAATTCGTTGTAGTGGAATTCGTGGAGGAAGAGTTTGTATTCGGTGATGCCGAGGTTGTGACCCCTCTCATGCTGGAATATAAGCTGTTCATCCTGTTTAACTGGTCTGCCAGGGAATCATCTGCCAGGGCAGTGACCGGATAAGCACTCATGGCAGCTGCAGCTGCCAGTATGATCAATTTTTTTCTCTGTAGCTTCATTCTTATACTCCTTCGGCTGCCGTTTCTAAGTCATCTTCCAGGCCATCTTCCAGATCATCGTCGAGGAAGTCTGCGAAATCATCGTCAAGATCTTCGTCGGAATCTTCGTCGAGATCGTCCTCCGGATCTTCATCTGGGTCTTCGTCCAGATCGCTCTCTGAATCTTCATCAAAGTCATAATCCAGATCTTCGTCGGAATCATCATCGGAATCATCATCTGAATCTTCTTCTGACTCATCCTCATCATCCCAGTCCAGATGGAAGTCATGATCCTCGTCCTCTGAATCTTCCTGCTCCCCGGTATCTTCCGCTTCGTCCAGATCCAGATCATCGTCCTCATCCAGGTCGAAATCGAGATCATCCAGGTCATCATCAAAGTCGTCATCCAGATCCATCTGGCTGTCATGCAGCACGCTGTCTGAGGTTTCTTCCGGCACCTGGTTTTCCTTCTCCTCCGAATCCTCAGCTTCCATATTCATTTGCTCCTGAACGATCATGTTGCGCTCACTTAAGTCGTAGTAAACATCCTCGCCGTAGAAAGCATTTGCACGGACTTCATCCAGGCTCATGGCCTTGAACTCATACATCGGGCACTTGTAGCTCGGTGTAAACTTTGTCTTCAACGGGTTATTACCAAAGGTAACAATGATCGCGTTACCGGTATTGGTCTTGCTGTTTAGCTTCTGTAACTCAGACGGATAAATAACCGGCCTGGTCTGCATCTGCTGCGAGTAGTTGATGTCTCCGCTCTTTGAGCCGAGGCCTGTCGATACACTTCCGGTGGCAACGGTCATGTTTCCGCAGAGCTTTGAGAACTCCTCACAGGTTGCGATATCGTTGGAACCGATGAACATCTTGATACCACAGTTACTCTTTACGATATTTGCCACGGTATCGCCATATACATTGTTTAACTGTGCATAGGACTGAACCACCATGTTGAACCAGATCTTACGGCTTCGTCCTACGGTGATCATCTTATCAAATTTCTCGATCTTTGGCATGTTACCAAACTCATCGAGGATGAAGTAGACATTGCGGTGAAGGGTCAGATCCTTGTCCGCGCTGGCTACCTTGATCAGTGCCTTATAGATACTTAAGATGAAGATAGCTGCCAGTGCATGACGGGTATCCTTCTCATCCGGGATCTTCAAAAACAGTGCCACAGGCTCATTGGCAATGGCAGACGGTTCAATGTCGGTTGCGGAGGTCAGTGCACAAAGACCTTCATCGTTGAACATCGACAATTTATCAAAGGCGATGGACATGTAGCTGGCCAGGGTCGTCTCAGCCGCTGACATAACCTGTCTGGAAAGTCCGACCGCCTTGGAAAGTACCGGACGGTTCTGGAAGTACTCACGCAGCGCCTCGAAGTTGTTCTCGGAATTGGAAATTGCCTTGTTGACATTGTAGAAACAGAACTTTTCTTTGGTCATCTCCAGTTCCGGATACTCGGAATCCTCAAGCATTGCAAGACAGGTTGCCATGACGATGGAACGGGCACCTTTCTCCCATACCGGATCATCCTTGGATTCGATCGGACACAGAACGCTGACAAAGTCGTTTAAATCCTCATAGACCTCATCATAGATCTTCTGTTTTTCTACACGGATGAGGCCGATCAGCTCATCTCGGTGTGCGTAGGCATTTCCTTCGTATTCATACCACTCATCGCCATACTCTTCCGGCTTGTTGACCAGTTTTAAGTCGCTCGCCTCTGCATCATCGGTTCTGCGGTAGATTTCATCACCGGTATGCAGATACAGCTGATAGCGGTCGTAAATATCACTTAAGGGGTTCCAGCGGAAGGAGCTGTAAGGATCACGAAGATCCAGTACCATAACCTTATAGCCATGCTCCTTTAAGGTTCCACTGTGGAACATAAAAAGCTCGCCCTTCGGGTCAGTCATGATCATGGAGGAACCGGCTGCCGAATGTCCCAGGATCTGGATCATCGGGTTGATGAAGGTGGTCGTCTTACCACTACCGGTAGAACCGATGATCAGGCCATGCATCGGAGATGCCAGGTTGATATCAATATCCTTTTTCTTGCTGTTATATACGGCACGGACCGGGACACCATCTTTTTTCTCGCTGCCAAGCTTGGTATATTTATACGGTTTAAACAGCTTATCGCGTTCCTTGTCTGACATGAAGTCCGCATTTTCCAGTGCGCCTTCAATCCTTCTTGCCTTCTGGTTCATCATGCGGCGGGATCGTCTTCCGGCATCGTAATCGTATACGAGCCACAACACTGCGATCAGGCACATGCCAAGAAAGCCCATCAGGTAGGTTCTCGGGTCAATGAGGAGCCAGGGATCAAACATCGAGTCCGTTGCGCCAAACAGCCCGGGAAGAAATGCCAGAAACATCTCGGAGATCAGGATGCCAAGAACGATGCTTCCTCCAAAGAACATTCCCACATAGAAAAGCACTTCTTTCATCGCGCCGTTCATTTTATCTTTCATCGTCTTATATCCTCTCCTTTCTCTGCATCCAGTCCTTTATGTCCTCCACAAATTCCGGATGCATCTTAAACCAGGCGACCAGGCCTAAAAAAGCAAGAAGGCCATAGCCTGCGATCAAATACCAGCTTCCAAATAAGAATTCGGAAAGCCGGTCGGACTGGCGGATCAAAAGCTGAACCACCGTCCAGAAATTAAATGCCATATGTAAAATGATCGAATAAAAGATATTATCTTCTTTTACAGAAACGAAAGCCAAAAGCCATCCCATAACAAATGCATAGCAGATCCATGCCAGATTTCCATGACAGGCTGCAAAGATCGCAGAGGTGAGAAGCACCGCCGTCCGCTCGGAAAACTGTGACAACAGACGGTTTAACATCAGTCCGCGAAAGATGATCTCCTCACAGATCGGAGCCGTGATAAATACCGAGATCATAGCCAGGATCAGGTCTGTCCTTTGAAATGCATTTTCCGTCATGTTCTTGTAGCTTGTAAAAAACGGAAGCAGGGTAAACGCTGCGGATAAGAACACACTCGCCGCAATGCCAAGTATTGCATATCCTGCTGCCCTCTCCCAGTCCGGATGATCCCAGTAAAGTGTCACCGCATCCTGAAAGCTTTCGCCGCCGCGGATGATCTTCCAGCGGATCAAAAAGAAGCAAAGCACGATTCCTATGGCATAATAGAAATTTCCACTGGCATTGACAAAGGCGGCTGCACTGTCATTCCACTGCCGGACCACCATGCCCACATACATCATGAAGGCCGGAAGCACCAGGTATAAACAAAGCGGAAGAAGTGAAACAATGATAGTCTGGGTACCGATCCAGATCTTCTGCTGGGTGGTAAGCCCCGGCGTATCCATCCGGATGACCTGTTTTTTTTTCACATTCTGTCTCGGTGTCGGCCAGATCAGGTTTTTGAGCCATGTAAGCTTTGGTGTCTTCCATTCCTTCTCCGGGCGCTCCACATAGTCGATCACCCGCTCAGAAATCTTTTCTCCCGTTTTCTTTAAGCCTTCCGGATCCGAAAGCGGATTATGCAAAGGCTGCTGCTCGCCAAACACCTGCACAGGCTCACTGGTTTCTTCCTCACTGTTGGTTTGTCCGAGGTTTTTCCCCTGCTTTTGTACCTGGTTCAGTTCCCGGAAAAGCTGCACAAGGGAGCTGGACCGTTTCTTTCTGTTTCTCTTATTTCTCATTCTTTTCTATATATATGGTATCTACTCTTCAAAGTTTAAAAATCCGGAAAATCCGGTGATGTCAAACACTTCCATAACGATCGGTTTTACATTCTGTAAGATCATCTTCAGATTTTTCTTTTTTGCCTGCTTCTGCGCTTCCAAAAGGACACGCAGACCGGCAGAGCTTACATAACCGGTCTCTTTAAAATCCACATACAGAACAGAGTCCTCTGTACTCTCTAAAGCATTCAGCAGCTGTTCCCGAAACTGGGGAGCCGTGCTGTTGTCAATTCGTTTGATCGCCTCTACTGTCATTGTGCTCATCCTCTCTGATCATTGTTATCGAAATTTCA
The DNA here is from genome assembly GCA_963642615.1 of Oscillospiraceae bacterium. Lineage (GTDB taxonomy): Bacteria > Bacillota > Clostridia > Lachnospirales > Lachnospiraceae > Brotaphodocola. Next base: position 31,277 of record CAVIHW010000009.1, read on the forward strand.
GTTCAAGTAAATCCAAATAAGCCGGAGTTCCCTCCTCCGGATCGCTCGGAAGATACACCCGGCCAATTGCCTGAACAGACTGTCCTTCTTCATAATCATGGGTAAACTCGGCAAACAGCTCCTGATCCACATAAGCTACCATGGTGCCGGTGCGGTCTTTTAAAAGCACGGTTGCCGTGTTGGTTGTTTCTCCCTCTTCGCGCTCCGGGAAGTTGATATGGTCGATCACTGCATCCAGAGATACCAGCTCATTCTGCTCGAGTGCATACATAAGACTCTCATCCGGGAAGAAATCTGCAGCATCCACCGGCCTTGCAAAGGCCTTGCTGTCATCGGCTGCATAGGGATCCAGATATCCGCGGAGGGCACGCACCAGAGCAGTGATCCCGGTCATCTGATGCCAGTTTGCCTTGGTCTCTCCGGTTATGAGTGATGCATCCTGCCAGGTAATGGAGAAACAGAAACGCCAATCCTGCTTTTCGTCACTCTGCATATAGAATTCGATCTGGTCTGACTGACGGTCTGCGCGTACCATGACCGCATTCTGTTTATCATATCTTGTGATATAAACTCGTTCTGATACTGTCCACATAACTGCACCTCGTTTCTATTGCTCTTTCATGGTCTTATTCACTGGATCCAGGCTCCGTCTGCCCCTACCTGACATCCGTCCGGTGTCACGGTATTTGCAAGCATGGTGCCGTCTGTCAGGCTGAAATAATACCATTTATCATCAATCTGCATCCATCCGTAAGCCAGGGTTCCGTTCTGGTTTAAGTAAAACCAGTTGCTTGCCCGCTTAAACCATCCGGTACGCATGGCTCCATTCGAATCGAAATTGTACCACGCACCATCGATCAATGCAAACATATTTTTCAATTCCGTACCGTCTGCATAGCGGTAATGCCAGGCTCCGTTGACCAGATACCAGCCCTCCCGGTATGGGGAATAGGTGATGGCATAGGTTGGAGTGGTGCTTGACCGGCTGTTGTCTACGCTTGCCGAGGAAGAACTTGTAGAGGAACTGTCCGAAGAATTTACTTTCTTTTCCTCGGAATAGGCTGACCAGCCATTGTAGTCGCCATCCTCATAAGCCCGCACACGGAAACGGTAGGTTCCGGCTTTTTTCATATCTGACGCAAAATTATAATAGGTTTTGGTTGTTCTAACCCGGGTGACTTCCGTGGATCCGCGGTACAATACAACCTGATACCGCTCCGTATAATCCTCATCCGAATCATCCCAGCAGGCCTCTGTGCCATCCCAGTAAGCATCGACAATGTCTGCATAGCTGACCATTGACAGCGCAAATGCCGATATCAGGCACGCCGCGATCCAGGCAGCAATCCTTCGCTTCATAACCTTATCACCTCACAAAATCCCTTTTTTCATTTTTCTGTCCTCATCATACTACAGCACGATGGACAAATGTGGGACAAATCTTTGTAAAATCAATCACTTAATCATCATCGTCATCGAACCAGCGGTCGTACCAGGCACCCTCTGCCCAGCTGTACTGCACCATGTATTCTCCACGGTAGGCACTGACTGCCGCCGGATCGTTGTTGTCAAACTCGTAGGCGTCGCAGCTGAATAAGTCTGTATTGACCGCATAACGGTTGTGATCGTGAACCAGAAGATCCTCAATCCCTGCTTTTTTCAAGGAAGATTCCAGCTCCCTCACGATCTTGGAAACGTAGTCCTGCACATTTCTGGAATATTCGGCATCCTCAAAGATGGCTGCCGCCAGCTCCTTACGGGTCAGCCCGCCTCCCTTTTTATGGATCAGGTAGGCAAGCAGTTCCTTGGACTTTGCCCTTCCGAAATGAACCGGCTGTCCATCCAAAAGAAGATCAAACTGGCCAAAGGTCACGGCACGGATCCGTTTTTCATTCTTTGGGGTTTCCTGCGGATAGCGGATCTCACTCAGTTCCTTTTTGATCGCCTCTGCCGTTACCGGCTTTAACACGTAGCCGCTGGCATGAAGGCTGAATGCCTCCATTCCATAATTGTTGTAAGCTGTCACGAAGATGATATTGATCTTTGGATTTAATTCCTTTAGCATCTTTGCCAGCATGATGCCGTTGATATGAGTCATCTCAATGTCTAAGAAGGCCACATCGCAGGGATGCTCTTTTGCATAGCTGTAGGCTTCCTCAGGATCCTGAAAGCCCACAATGGTTTCCCCTTCCACAACAGAGCCCAATTCCGCCTTCAGAAGTTCCAGACTCATTCTTTCATCATCTACCACTAAATAGGTCATGTTCTCTTTCCTTCCTTCGGAATCCAGATCCGACATTCTGTACCTTTTCCTTTTTCACTGAGGATTTCCAACGTTCCTCCGGACATTTCATGGAGACGTTCCCGGACATTTGCAATGCCGATATGGCTGCGTCCGTCATCCGGAAGCCTGCCTGAGGGATCAAATCCCACGCCGTCATCGATCACCGATACCAGAAAGCCATTGTCCACCTGTTCGGAACGGATTGTCACGCATCCGCCTCTGGAATGTTTCAAAATCCCATGCTTGACTGCATTTTCTACCATGGGCTGCATGGTAAGAGCCGGAAGGAAGAACCCGGTTTCCTCTAAATCCCATACGATCTCGATGCGATCCTGAAACCGTTCTTTCTCCAGCGCCAGATAATGCTTCACATGTTCCACTTCCTTTTCAAAGGGAATGGTCTCGTTGGTTGTCATGGCATCCAGGTTGCCCCGAAAGTACATAGCCAGCTCATCTACCGCTTTGGCCGCATGTTTCGAGTCCGTCAGACAGAGATATTTGATCGTGGTCAGGGCATTAAACAGGAAATGCGGACCAATCTGGGAAACTGCGATCCGGATACGCATCTCATTCAATGCAGTCTGATTTTCCATAAATTCCCGGTACTGAATGGTACGGGACATGATATACATGGCGATCAGCGAAATGGTAATTGCCAGGTTCATCAGGGAAAATCCATAGAACCATCCCTGGATGATGATTGCCGTAAAGGGAAACAGCATATAACTTAAGAAACAAAGGTACATTTCCCTGCGGATCTGTTTTCGGTACTGCAGCAAAAGGACTGCATCCACCGCCATGCCAAGAATACCGATCGCCTGCAAGATCCACCAGCACGAGCCCCGGTAATATTCATTTTTGTCTGTAAATCCGTAAGCCAGATCCGTATACTGCCCCAAAGTCAGAAGAAGGATCGCAACTACCAGAAATCCAAACATCAGATGTTTATATCTCTTGATATTTTTTTGCCCTGCTTCGTCTGTTTCAATATAAGTCAGGACATATTGTGTAAACAAAAACAGGATCACATAATTGGTCACATAAACCAGATAATTGCTGATCCTGACCATGTAATAACCGGTCTGGGTGATATTTCCGCGAAAGATCCAGGCCAGAGTATCCGAGATCAGCTGGATCATATCCGTAAGCAGAAGGCAGCCTAAGATCCTGTTCTGACCTTTTTTCATTTCTCCGCCAAGTCTGATACCCAGAAAAGCCGCCAGGCAGAAAAAAGCGCCCCATATTTCCATTGCCGCATGTACGGCTGCTCTCATATTCATATTCCGTCACTTCCCCGCAAGCTTCTTTTTCAGGATCAGAACATTCTGTCTGTCTTTATACTGGTAGGTCACCTCATCCATACATTTTTTCACCATGTAGATCCCGAGTCCTCCAATAGGTCTGTCTTCTGCTAAAAGAGTAATATCCGGATCCTGCTGTTCCAGCGGATTGAACGGGATCCCACTGTCACGGATCTCAATCTCGATCATCTGATCCGCCCCTTTGCGAACCGACAGATCCGCAGGACCTGCACTTTCCGGATATGCATAATTTACAATATTTACAAAAAGCTCCTCTACTGCGATACACATCTGCTGCTGTTCCTTGAACGAGCAGCCGAGACTTTCCAGATTTTCCTCCAGAAACTCCATGACCGGCTCCAGGTTTTCTCCCAGCGCCTCAAACCGTTTTTCAGCCATGTTTGTTCTCCTCTCTGATCTTTATCAGAAAGTGTCTACTCATGTACAGTAACGACATCTTTTCTGTCGCTGTATATCATAACACAATATAAGGAATGTAACAAACAAAAAACAGAAAAAATTACATTATAAACCCTTCCCGTGCTGCTTTGTGGGAGCTGCTTTCTTCTTTTCCGTTCCGATATTTGCAATTTTGGCCTCCTGCGCAAATACCATACCCAGGAAACGGCGTGCTTCCTGTGGCGTCATGGATTTTGGATCCATCTTGATATTCTGATTCTGTCCCCTTAAAATGCTCGTCTTGGTAGCGGAATTGGAAAGGGCCTGGACCTCTCCGTTCTGCATGCAGTTCAGGATTTCTTTTTTTGCAGAGGATTTCTGTTTTCCTACAAAGGCAAGAATGGTCTGTACGTCTGCACTGACATCCTTACGAACCTGTGGTGCGGCCTGGACCAGCTCATGAAATGAGAGCTGTTCTTTTCCATCTTCATTCATGGCGCTTTCCCTGTCGCCATCCTTTTTGGAAGGCTGTTCTACTTCCTGGGACTGGCTGAAGTTCCACAAGCGTTTCTGCGCCTCTAACGCACGTACTCCAAGCGCATAGGTTTCACCGGAACGGGAATGCTTTTCCATATTGCGCTTTATGGTATTTTCCATCAGGCTGAGCATCTTATTGGAGGCATGAGCGGATTCCTCATAGGCAGTTTTTCCTGCCTCTGCCTGCATCGCCAGTTTGATCTCCTGCTTTCCTTTTTCATAGAGACTCTGACTTTTTTGCTGCTGTGGCTTTATAAAGGCATCCAGTCTGTTTGCCAGCTGCATGCGGGCGCGTCCGCTTGGAGAAACCGGCAGGATGTGGCTGCTCTTATAAACAGATGCGCAGTCTGCTATTTTTTGCCGGTCATCCGCCAGATTTTTGTAAAACGCATCCAGCTTTCCTATTGTGTCATCATCCATGGTGCGGACATAGGAGGTTTCCCTTAAGATCTTCTCATACTGCCGGTCGAGGAAATTCACTGCTTCTGCCAGATTGGTAAATGCGGTATGTCCGCCCTTTTCTTCCTTACATTTTCCGGTAAGGAGTGTCTTCATCTTCCGGACATTTTCATATTCTGCCTCTAAGGTCTCCCGGATTGTTTTCAGGGACTCATCTGCATCCTGGCTGGTATATTTTAGCTTGTCAAGCTCGGTTGTCCGGTTCTGGTTTTTCCACACTTCCTGCGTTTCACGCTGTTTTCCCATCTGCGTAAAGATGTTGCCCTGGCCAGGCTTAGCTGATATAAGGCTGTCAAGCGTCAGAACGCTCCATTCTCCAGGCTTCACGATCCGAACCTCTCCCTGTGGGACATGCAGCTTGAAGCCTTCCTTTGTGCGGGCAAACTTTATTTCTCCGGCTTCTTTTCCCTTGCCTATATATTCCTTCAGACTGCTAAGACGAGTCTGTGCTGCCTTCTTTTCCTTTTTAGACAGATCGTACTCATCCAGAAGCTCACCGAAATCCTCTGCGCTCAGAGACTCGATCGCTTTTGCCATTTCCGGTGTCACGATCTTTAAATTGTCCAGTTTTGCAAGACTCTGGACCCCATTGGTGATCGTTCCAAAGCTGGTATCGTTATCAATGCCCTGAACTCCCAAAATCCGAGGAGCATACGGATTCGATACATCAAAACGGGTAAAGAAATTCCCCGCATGGCGGTCTGTATTTCCGCAGAGGAAATCCAAAACCTGAAGATCTGCAAGCGAACGAAGGGTTGCTTCACTGTCGAATTCTTCCCCCTCGAGCTTCATAAACGGAGAATCCTCGTTCATATTTGCATTGTCGATGGTGTCAATATCTGCTGTCTCCATCATAACGCCACTGATCTGGTTTCCGTCTTTTTCAATGGTCACGCGGCGTCCTTCGGCCAGCAGATTCGGAAAACCGAGCTGTCTTGCCACATCGCTCATGGCGCTGTTTCTCTGTACCACCTTGCTGCCCGGAGCAATCCCGGCATCGCGCATGATCAATCCGCGGTTTAACAAAGAAAACAGCTCCGAGGAGAGTTCTGTATAAATTTCTTTTTTGTGCGCCGGTTCCAGTTCATGGATCCATGCCGGTTTTGTCTTATAAAATTGATATCTCTGTTCCTCGTCATCGGCTCTTGACATGGCATTCAGGAACTTATTATCCGCAAATGCATGGCCGATCGCCTCCGCAGAGTCCGGATACTTCTGTATAAATTTTTCCCTTAACGCACCAAGCTCCTGTCGGATGGACTTTAACGGTGCCTCCTCCATAGTCAGGAAGCCTTCATGGACTTTTCCGGCTTCATCCGTATAGCTAACCACCATACGGCTGCTCATGGCGCCCTGTTTTTTTTCCATATCGACATTGACCAGTCGGATCGTAGACGGCATCAGGGACGATGCTGCCTCCGCAAAGGACGGAAGGTGATTTTGTGGCAACGCTGTCAGGGCATTTCTCCCACGGACAAGGAAGCTTTTTAAAGCACGGACATCCGCATTCTGCTTTAATTCCTCCGAAAGCGCACGGCTGTCCTTTAAGCAGGTCTCAAACTGCTGCTGCAGAGCATGATATGCTTCCACCGTCATAGGAAGCGTATTTCCCATCTGATTTCGGCGTGTATACTGTTCCTTCATCTGCCCGGAAAGAACTTCCAGGTCATCCTGCAGCTTCTGTCTGGATGCCTTGGCTTCCTCTGTGGCAAAAAGATCTTCCGGCAGATTTCCAAAACGTTCGGCAATCTCGTTAAATTTTTCCCATACGGTATTTTTTAATTTATCCTGTTCGGCAACGCCCGAATCGATCTTATCCTTTGGCATATAAAACCTCCGTTCTTCTGTTCCTCTTTGTTTGCCTTCAGTATACCTCGTCCGCCCGGACAAATGTAGGACAAAAAAGAGGACAAATGTAATTTAAAATCTAATTTTTCGGTTACGTCTGTATAATGGTGTAAATTGAAAAATTTGTTATGCGTGCTCTTTGAAGCTGTCTTTTCATAAAACCCGCGGGCCGCCCTTCTGCTTTGTTTTCGGGTCTTTCTCCGGTTCTGCTTTCTGGTTTTTCTCTTGTTCTGCTGCCTGTCCCTTGTATAAAACAGTGCTGTTTCTTCGATTTGTTTTACTCTTTGAGTTTGCGATACTTTCTCTTTCCATATCCTGTTCTGTTTTCAGTTCAAAAAAAGAACTGCTTCTTCTTATTGGAATATTGTCTATTGTCGAAAAACTGTTTATTGCCAGCTGATTTATCTGCTGCTTTACAAATTCTTTCAGATCAGCAACGATTGCCTTCCTCTGGTTGCCGGTTTTTTGCGTTCTGATTCCCGGGTGCTTTCTCTCATAAGTATCACAAATATCGATTAATTCATTATATGCCTTCAAAAAAGTGTCCCTGTTTTCCGGTGTTTCTCCCTTGATCAGGATCTTTCTTAAATTCTGCACACCTTTTTTTACATCATCATAACTTCCGGAATTGATCCAGTAACTGTGATCCGCTTTTTCCAGCTTTTTCTCAAAGCTGTTAAGCTGTTGGAAAAGTGCCTCATTTTTCTCATAATCTTCCTTGAGAATCTGGCCCGCTTTATCATAGGTTTTGGCGTCATGGTGTAATTCATTCATGCTTTTTTTCAGAGCTTCATCTTTTATGAAACTGAAATCAAGTCCTTTATAAAACTGGATCCAGGCATCAGGAGACAACTCACGCGGATTATATTCCGGATCTTTTTTTCTTAAGGCCTTCTGCCTATCTTTGTAGCTCTGGTCTGTTTCAAGGTCAACTACTTCCCATTCATCAAGACCTTCCTCGGTCATATTTTTGGTAATTACTTCCTTCGAGACCGCTTTGATATGATTTGCCTCTGAACCCTGAGCAAGCGCCTGTTCTGCCTGTTCTAAGATCCCGACCTTCTCCGGAGGCATATTCTTTCGATTTTCTACATTTGCCTCATTGACCAGGATGCTTATTAGGCTAGAATCTTCACCCCGTTTCTTTCCATGCATATCTACACCTTCCGTTCCAAGAAAAGCTGTTCGAGAACGAGATAATGCAAGGCCTATGTTGAGTTTTAGATTTAAAACAAACTGATGATAGGCGCCCTCTTTTGTATTCGTAAAGTTATCTTTGTACCATTCATTACTGCGCCCCGGATTTTTTTTTCGATATTCGTCAAAGGCAGGCAAAATCACATCATCTGTAAATTTAGACAATTCAGCAAGTCGTTCACGGATTCCGTATGTCATGAATCTCCCTTTTTTATCTCTGGGAAGAAAATAGTTTTCAGCATTACGATAAATATCATCATAAGCATTACCAAGACGATTTGTTAATTTGTCAAGGTACATACTTTCCAGTATGAGCCGTATCCTTTCATTTCCTTTCGCCTTCATGATCTTTTTCTGATAATCATCTATCACCTGTTTCTGTACTGTGTTTGGTCTCGGCATATATGCGTCCTCCTTCATATTCTAATTTTAATGTTTTTCTGGAATCATTTTTTTGAATCTTTTTCGTTTCTGTCTGTAGTATAGCATAGGAAATGGGACAAATGCGGGACAAAAAAGAGGAAAAAAACCGGCTTCTTTGCCTGTTTTTCTCCTCTTTTTGATCATCGTTTACTGTTTATTGTTCATAACCAGGGCATGAACCTCTCCGCAGAACTTTGCAAATTCTTCCACGGTGATGCGTCCATACTGTAAGGCATCCAGCTCATCTGCCCAGACCGCAACCTCCGCCAGGACATTTAACATGGTGCCCTGTACGGTTACGGCAAGCTGATCTGCATCCATATCTTCCGGCAGCAGGGTCACATGACGGTAGGCGAGCACCGAACCATCCTGACTCATGGTAAAGGTGCCAAAATAGATCAGGGAATTGATGAGGGCGATCGCTGTGGCCAGACTTGCCGTTGCCCGTTTCGGCACTTCCTCAGAAAGCGTGAGGGAGGTTACAAAATACTGAAATGGTCCGATCTCTTCTGCCACCGGCAAAAAATAATAGGTTCCGAGGATCTCATCGATCTCTTTTCCGGCCTCGGTATGCTGCACCAGGAGCATATCCGAGCTTCCTACCTCCTCTCCGGGCGCCATGCCTGCCGTGATATCATTTGCAAGACAGCTCTCGCAAAGCCGGTTTAAAACCTCTTTCTGACGTTTTTGCAGTTCATTTCTATCCATATCTCTTTTTTCTCCTTCCGAATTCTTTCCTCATCTTATTTTGCAAATACCGGCATGCTTTTTGTCCGTTTCAGGTTGTTGCCTGCTTCGTTTTCTTTCTGGCTTTCTACAGAAAATGAGTTGTTCCTTTTTACTGGGTTTTCCTGTTCCACCACGTTTTCTTTCTGGGGTTCTGCTGCCTTTTCTTCCGGTTTCTTTGTACTAGCAGTAAATCTCGCCATCAGTTCGCGCGCTCTGTTTTCATAGTTTGCAACGATATCGGCTACATCCTGCTGTACTGCCTCGCCTTCCTTCGCCATGATATTGGTGTAAGACTCGCTGATCTCATTCCTCAGGCCTTCCTGGTGAGCGTGGAAACGGTTTCCGGCATTCATATTGCGGATCCGGTTGTCAAGCTTCTCCCTGCTTGCAAGGATGCTCTCGATCTCCTTGCGTTCCTCGCTGTTTGCCGGGCATTTATTCAGTCTGTTCTCGTAATTTCTAATGGCAGCCATGCGCTGTGCATTCGTGATCGGATATTCTGTATCAATATATTCCCGGTTGCGGTCGCGTGCCGCCAGGTTATCCATGGTCGCATCGATCGCTCCCAAAAGACCGTTTACACCAGTTCCCCCAACACCAATGATACTGCAGGCTAAATTTTTCACGTAACCAGCTGCATTGGTTACCACTCCGATCGTAGCTCCGAGCCATTTACGAAGACAGGAATTGCGTTCCCGTCTTTTATCGTTCCGGATGAGCTTCGATGCTTTGTTCAGGGTTGACCATACGGTTTTTTTCTTCATCTGCTCCAGCTTCTCGATGGTCTTTTGATCTTTTAATCCCTTCATCGTTTCCTTCAGGTCTTTTTCAAGCTTATCAAAGTCCTGTTTCAACGAACTGGCCTTGGAGCTTTTGTACAGAGCACCGATCGCTTTTCCGCTGTTGATCAAAAAGTTGATTCCCGTAGAAGCCGAACCAAGATATTTGGCCCAATTTCCCACTTTTTCATTGTTCTCCAAACCCATTCCAACCACATTGAGCACCCTGCTGGTAAGTCTTGAAAGATTGCTCACGGTTTCTGTAACACCCAGAGCCTTCTCTGCTGCCCCATCTCCGTAAATTGCCTTCCGTAAGGAATCAACACAATTCATGAGTGCGGATGGCAGCATCATCACATTGACCGACTCCCCGACATAGGGAACGTCAATGTCAGCCGTAAGTTTTAAGAATGACTGTGTGAATCCGGTAGAAATTGCCGTATATCCGCCCAGGTCATTGGTCTGTTTAAAAAAATAATGCTGATAATTTTTCAGGCAGTCATGGATCTTGGTTTTTTTCAGTTCACTTAAGGTTTTATCAATGCCGGCAAGCGCAATTTCCTTCTTTTTCTGATCCTCCGGTTTGAGTTCTGCATTGTCCGGATTCTGTTCTGCCTGCACCTGCAGCTGAACGAGGGTGCCAAGATGCTTGCAAAGCACATCATAATTCTGAAGCGCCTTTTTGGCATTCTTGTAATCTTCTTTTCCCTGCTTGCGTGTTTCCTTATCATTATTTGGGTCCTCTGCGATCCGTTTTGCCTTTTCAGCCTCCACCTCGACTATCTTAAACAGGCTAAGGTTATCTTCCTGCTTAATGAAGAATGCAGCCGGATCTACAGCTTCTTCTCCGGCTTCCATGGCAGCTTTTTTCGCATCACTGAATTTTTTTAAGCTTTCTACGGATTCTTTCTCATTAGCCAGATTGGTTGCCTGTTCCAGTTTGTCCCACAGATAGCGGCTTCCGTTCAGGTATTTGCGGGCAAAGAGGAAATTGGAAGTCATCTTTTTCTTGAGCTTGTCATAGTTTGGGACGTAGGAATCGCCCTGAGACATGATATTGTCTACATCCTCATTGGGGTTTTTACGCTTGTCAGTCTCGACCAGATACAGCGCCTTCAGCTGCACCCTGGCCGGAAGTCTCATAAAACGCTCGGAAAAATCAACTGCAGAGCCCTTATATCCAAAGCCCGCCCATTTGATGGGAGCTGTTGCATTGTGCTTGCGCATCCAGTGATGGAACTGATAGAGTGCCTTTTTCTGCTCGTCTGTGATGGTCTTATCGCCTTCGATGCTGTAGGCATGCGCGCACTTTTTCATGGACATTTCTCCGACAGCCTTCTGAAGCTTAAACTGACTGACCGCCTCTGTCTCCTTTTCGTTCATCAGATGCTGACGTTTCTCATTGACCTGAACAATATCATCGCCTTCAAAGATCATACCCTGATCGTGGATTTCATGTGTGCTCATCCCCTCATGTCCCACATAGGCAGCATTGGCGATCGCATCCTCCAGATTTACCTCAGCTTCCTGTTCGAAAACATCCAGATCATTCTGTTTTGCCAGCTCCGCCTCCCGGTTTACCAGGCCACGATAGGCGGCAAACATCCGTTTTTTGCAGTCTGTCTCATCTGCCTTTAAATCCAGATAACTATCGATCAATTCCACGTCCGGACCGGGATTGGCAAATTTTTTATCCAGAAGATCCCGGTGTGCATTGACCACATTCCATAAGCACTCCTGTCTTGTCTCTTCATTGATCGGGAGCTTACCAAGGCGGCGCTCTTCACGGCCAAATTCTTCCTGAACAAGCTCAAACAGTTCATTCTCTTCCTGTTCAGACAACCGCTCTTTCTTCATTAAGTCTGTATAACGGCTCATACGTTTCTCCTCCATTCTGACCGGCGTTTCTGACACCGATCTGCTGTTTTATGTATCACCTTTCTTCTTTCTGATCACATTGTAGCACAGACAGGAGGACAAATGTAGGACAAATGTAATTTGAAACTTATTTTTTTCCCTTGGATAACGGATTTTTTACTTCATGTTTTTCAAACGTGGCGGAACGCACGATCTGGTTTTCTTTTGTATTTCGTCCGGCTTCCTGTTCTAATCCCTTAAAGCCGCCCTCTACCAGGCTGCGGCGATTCGGATTCTCTGGTTCTTTTTTCTCCTGTTTCCGATTATTTTCCTGATTTTCTGCCTGTTGTTCTCTTTCCTGCTGCTCTTCTGCAAGCTGTCTCTGTGCGCGCTTGCGTTCTTCTTCCTTTTCACGCAGATAGCCTAAGGGGCCGCCCTGATATCCGGCTGCCACCTTTGCCTGATATTCCGGATCATCTTTTAAGTTCTTTTTTTCTTTTTTCGCCTGTTCCAGCGTTTCCATATGCTCTTTCACATATTGAAGCTCTTCCAGCTTCTGCTTTGCAAACTCATGAAGCTCCTTGGAAAACTTCACTCGCGTGGTTTCAAATCCACGTTTAAAATGTTCTCCATGACGCTGTCCTACCTTGTATGCGTAGTAGTCGTTTGACGTATCAAGAAGCTTTTGAAAATTCTTTTGTAAGGCTTCGATCTCATAAGGATTCGGATTCATGATCAGCTTTTTGTTCTGCAGATTTTCCAGAGCATCACGCATGGCTTCAAATTCAGGGGACGTGCGGCCTTCTCGCGGCCAGTCCTTGCAGGTATCAATAAAACCATTCACCGAAGCTTCCAGTCCGGAATTTACCAGATTCTCCGGCTGGTTTGCATAGACCGCAACAGCTCCGCCCACATCGGTAAGCCGCGGCGCACGCATGATGGCGGTGCGGATACTCTTATTGCCCTGCTCATCGGTAGCCTCATGGCGGATGATACGCATAGGCGGATTTTTATCCGGATAAACGATCATCCGATCTGTCTGCATCAGGCCAAAGGAGCGTCCCTCATCGATGGCCATCTGTCTGAGAGCCCCATACTGAGCCAGACAGGAATCTCCAAATGCCTTTCTTAAGATAGCATCCGGTTTATTCAGATCTTCCAGTGGCATGGACAGAGACATCGGATCTTCCTGGTCAATCACTTTAAACGGATCGATCATCACAAAATAATAATTGGATGCCATCTCTGCCATTTCTGCATTGGAACCGCCCTGTCCCGCTTTGATCTGATTGTCGATGGCAAACTTCGCGGCCGCATCCGGATCGTTTAGTCCTCCAAGGACTTTCAGATCCGCCACCATCTTCTGCAGATCCCAGGCAAGCTGCAGATCCTCATTGTCAACCACCCGGTGGCATTCTTCCAGGGTTGGATATCCTTTTTGGCCGGCTGTGCCATTTAGGATCATGGTTGTATAGGATGCCATTTTCTTGCGGTCTTCTTTTGTCCGTTCCAGTTCTTCCTTTACCATCTCCAGGATGCGCTCGCCAACTCGTTCACTTTCTCTCGTTGCCTGTTTTTCTGCTTCCTCATTGCTCATGGTTCCATTGGCCGGATCCATGTAATGTTTTTTTCGCAGCTGTATAAACTGTTCCTTCGTAATCTTCTTCTGTCCCAGGGCAAGCAGCGCATATAATTCTTCATTCCGCTCTGCAGCGTGAGTACCGTCTGTACGCACCAGAAAATCCTTCCAGCGTACTCCATCCAGCTTCACCGGAGTTCCGTTTGCACCTTTCAGATTTAAGTTCTTTTCGGCATTATTCCATGCGATCTCCTTTTTGATGGACTGGATGCAGGATTTTAAGAGTTCATCCCGGTTTTTCTTGTACTGGTCATAGCTGCGTCCGGAGCCGAAAAGCTTCTTGCTCTTCTCATCATGAGCAAGCTTTTTGGGGTTATCCATATTTCTCTGCTCTTCGCAGAACTTCTTGAAGGCCTTTCCCATCTGGCTCTTTTTCGGTGTCTTTCGGTCTAAATCCTTCTTCACGTCTTTGAGCACCTTCTCCAGATCCTGATTTGAAATACGAAGCAATCTCCCCTGTGCATCGAATTTGTTTTCGTGAGCCTCACGAAGTTTCTGTTTTAAAAGCATTGCGTAGTAATCTCTTGTTCCACCCATAATGAGTCCTCCCTCCTGATTGATTATCTGCAGTATATCATATCCAACAGGACAAATGTGGGACAACGGAAACGGCTGCAGTTCGTTTTTTTTACGAACTGCAGCCGTTTCCGTTGCATAAAAGAATTTCCTTAGTTGATCAGTTTTCCTGAAGAATCGAAGTTGCGGTATACACCGTCGATGTAGTTGGTGCCGGTCAGCATGGTGCCGTCTGCACCGAGATAATAGGTTGCTCCGCCTGCATTGAGCCAGCCGGTCTTCATCCAGCCTGCTGCATCGAAGTAATACCATTTGTTGTTGATCTGCTCCCAGTTATTGCTGGTATAGCTACCGTTTGCATGCTTATACCACCATTTGCCGCTGCCGTCTGCTGCCTGGAGCCACTGGCCGCTGGATACTGTGCCAGGACCTCCGGAAGTGGTCACATTAGCGGTTGGGCCGCTGGAACTGCTTGAGCTGCTGGAGCTGCTGTCTCCGGAGAAGTATTTGTCATCGGACTCCTCCCAGTCAGACCAGCCACCGGTCTTATTATAAGCTCTTACCTCAAAGTAATAATATCCGGCTTTTGTGATCGAGGAAGAAAGGCTGACACTCTTACTGGTGGTGTCCTTTGTGGTGATACGGGAGCCGTCGCGGTATACGCGAACCTGATACTTGCTCGGACTTCCATCAGTTTTCCACTTTGCATAGCTTCCGCTCCAGTAAGCACTTGTGATCGCTGCGTAGGAGCTGGCTTTTGCAGTAGATACATCTACATAGTCATAATCATCGCCATAGACGTCCGTATAGGTTTCCTGAAGCTTTGCCAGAGAGTCCGGATCATTCTCAGACAGATACTGGTAGTAAACCGGATCTTTGATCCATTCTGAAGCGTAACCGTCCGGCTCGACTCCAAATTTGTTCTTATACCAGTCTTCATAGGATACCTTTGCAAAGCTTGTCATGGTCGATGCAAGCGTCATAGCGGATACTGCGGCAATGACTGCCAGTTTTTTTAATTTCATATCAAATTCCTCCTTCTGTCAAAAGAATTGGTTCTTTCTTTTCCCTTCTGATCATGATTATACACGATAAAACAGGACAAATGTAGGACAAATTTCTTACTTTTTCTTACTTTATTTTTTCGGATGCAATTCTGCCGGTTTCTTTTCGTGGCTGTTTGCAGCGTTTTTATGTTCCAAAGCTTGTTTGCCTTCCTGTTTTTTTGAGCCTACAAGCTTTTGCTTCTCCTGCTCAGCTTCCTGAAACAGCGGAACCTTCTTGCGCGTTTCTTTTTTCTCGTCCCGGATTTCCTTCCTGTTCTCCGCTTCTTTCTGAAGTTTGTTTTCTCTGTTCTTGTCTTTTTCTTTCTCACGGGCTTTGAACCAGTTTTCCATCACCGCATCAATGCGGTTGTGCCGTTCTTTCTGACCACTGGTATCTTTGAGCACCTCGGAAATGATGTTTCTTCCCGCTTCCAGGCTTGGAACCTTCACCAGGCAGTTATTCTCGTCCGCAATATAAATGCCCTCCGGCAATTCATTTAATCCGGAACCGCGGTACATCTCACCGGTGGAAAGATCCATATAACCCTCGCGGTGCGCCTTGGCATCTCCATAGGCCTTCTGAGAGGCATCCACCGAATCTAGGTTCACCCCATGGTTTGTGGTCGTAAGGATGATCCGTTTTGCTCCATCCACACTCTGAGGGCTGAAGAAATACCGATGATCCGTATGCAGGGAATAGACCACCGTTGTCTCCGCAGCTTTCCCCAGCAGGCTCATATTCCGGTCACGCAGCTCATCCCGGATATCCTGACGCTGTTCATCCACCAGATTGATCTTGCTCTTTACGCCATGATCGGAGCCAAATCCTGCTACCGGATCCAGCTGGATCAGATTGAATTTCACCTGGTCTTCGTATCTCGGATAATTTTTCTTGATCCAGTCCTGGATCATCATGGCTCCGTGAGCTGCTGACACGCCTCCGCGGCTGTGTCCCTTGATGGAGATCGTAATCGGGGCAACATCTGCGTCTCGCTTTACCTGATTCTGATTCTGATCCCATTCTTTAAAAATTTTTGTCAGGTAGGCTTGCGCTGCAGTCTGCATATATTCACTAACCTTCTGGATACTGTACTCGCCGCGGTTTCTGGCACCGACCCATTTGGGAATGCCAAGAATGGAAACCTGAGATCCGGGCATAGAATAGCGCGTCCGGTAAACATGGGTTCCATCACCCCGGTCTGCCTGCTGGTCTTTCACGTAGATATACTTTTTATCCTTCAGTCCGTCCAGCTTAGAATGGATTCCGTAACGGTTTTCGATCAGCTCTTCCGATTTTGTCTTCGCCTTGCTCTGCCGGACTTCATCTTTTTCTGCATCACTTTTTTGTTTCGGCTGATACAGGCGGTCGATCTCCTCATTCTGGATCTGGATATCCTCCACGCTTGCCAGACCAAAAAAGTCACGCAAAAAAGAAGGAAGCTTATTCCACCAGTTTACATTCCATTTTTCTTTCCGGTCAATCTCCTCAAAAGGCATTTTCACATTGTCTTTGCAGTAATGATCCTTTCCGTCCAGACCGGCCTGGCGTGCCCGAAACTGCTTAAATCCAGATCCTGCCAGATCAAATTCCAGGACATGGCCGCCGCGGCTTTGCAGGTCTGATCCGAGAGAAGCGTGCAGCTTCGTCTCTGTGACTCCCTGCTCTTTCATCTTTTCATATGTCTGATACGGATCTGACATAGTTCCTTCCGCTATGGCATGCTGTACCGCTTCTCTGACACTGCCAATCTTATAGTCCTTCTGATGGCTGCTAAGTGCCCGTTCCTTGATCTTTTTCCAGTCATGTTTATAGGTCAGCTTTGGCATGTTCTCCCCCCTGTCACCATTTCTTATGATAAAGTATCCATTTCTGTTTTTCTATCACCGAAAACATCTCCCTGCAGAGATTTATCCTGCGGGAAGATGTCTGTTCGTTTATTTTGCTTTCTGATTTCCACCCTATTTCTTTGGCTGATTTTGCTGCTCTTTCGCTTTCTTCTCTTTCGTTTTCTCGATTCTTCTGTTCAGGTTCGCAAAGGCTTTCTTCTGTTTTTTCGGATCCTGAGATTTTACTTTCTTACTCGTAGCATGCTTCGCAAGGGAATTCTCCAGCTCCTGGAAGTTTAACTTCGTATAAGTATCATTTACCACATCATCCTTTTCCAGGTTTTCCCAACCGAATACGTTCTTTGATTTCGGTGCTTCTTTTTCCGTGAATGCCTCAAATTCCGGAAGCTGATCCATCAGCTCCAACATACGGACTACACTCTGGTGGCGGGTATTTTCTGTCTTGGAACCGGATTTCATGCCGGATCTGTCTTCCTTCATATAAGTCTTCATATAGTTGCGGCATTCGTCATAAGCCTTTTTGGCCTTTTCCTGATTGCCGCGATCGTCCAGATAATCCTTCACCGCGATCCTGACATCGGTAAATACCTGAGTCTCCTTGGGTGCAGATTTATACCAATGCTCTTTCGCAGGAAGATTGCTGACGGCCTCCAGGATATCCTCCATTTCTTCTCTTCTCTTCAGGATCTCTCTTTGCTCTTGATCATGCGCATTCTTCTGCTTCATCAGACGTTCGAAATAGTGCTTAAAGTCATCATACAGGTATTTAAGCCTCTGATTCGCCAGATTTTTCCTATCGACGTATTCATTGAGCATCACGGTCTCATATCCGTCTTCAAAGGCAACGTCTGGTTTCTTCATTCTTGCATCTATCTTCTTTTGATCCGCTGCCAGCTGCTTTTTGTTATTCTCTACGCGCTCTAAAACCTGTCTGTTTGCCTGTTTCTGCTTTTCCTGTAAGGCTTTCATCTGCTTGTTCAGCTTCTCCTGTGCCTGAACCAGTTCCTGCTTCTGCTCCTTTGTCAGATTCGCAAAGTCCTTTCTTCTTTCATCCAGTTCTTTCTGATCCTCAGCCAGCTTCTGTCTCTGATTCTTAAGAGACTCGGTCAGCTTTGGCATCTGATCCAGCATACGCTTTGCCTCATGAAAGCCATTATTGACACGCTCCATGTAGCCATACCATTGGGTTTTAAATTCTTTGAATGCTTTTTGATCCACTCGATCATATTCCGGCTTTTTGACAACAAAATTCGCAAGATTTTTTTTATAGTTGTCAATCTTTTTCTGAATATTCGGATCATAGTTTACAAGATCCGGATATTTTACTAAATATCCATCGATTTTTGATTCAACCCTACGATGGATCTTTAAAGTCTGATCATATTCTGTCTGCACTCCATCCAGCTTTGCATCCAGCTTTTTTTCAATTTCCTTCTGGCTTTTCTCTACCGCCTCTGCAAAGGCTTTTAATTCCTTTCCACGATTCTCTCCCATGGCAAGTGTTGCATTCCCATAGCGTTCATCATTCTCCTCTAAGGCTTTCATGACCGTTTCGGACTCCTTCTGGAGGGCTGCTTCATTTTTTTGAAGACTCTGGCTTGCCAAAAATGCCTCGTCATTTCGCTTCTGCAGGGACTCAAGTTCCTGCTTTTCCTGTTCTGCTTTTCTGGCTTCCTGTCTCTGTTTCTCTTCCAACTCCTTTTTCAGTCTTTCCTGTGCCTTTAGAACCTCCTGCTCTGCATCTTTTTGCTTTTTCTCTGCTTTTTCCTGCTCGATCTGTTTTAATCTCGCATCCTGCAGCGCATCCAGTTCACTCTCCTCCAAAAAATCATCCGCTAATGCATTGTAGGACATGATCTTCCAGGCCTTCTCAAACTCTTTTTTGAAGGATGCATGGCTATGGTCGCCCGGAAACATCTCTTCCTTGGTTTTATCATTGTCTCCACCCAGATTATCATAAATCTGATAAAGACCATCATATGCCTTTTCGTCGAACTTCTTTTCATCAAAATATGCTTCCAGAAGTCCTTCCATCTGTTTATAAAATCCAGCATCGGCTGAAAAATCATCAAAAAGGCCCATTCTTAAAAGCACATCCAAAGCTTCTTTCTGTTCTTCTTTCCCTTCCGGAACCGTGTACCACATATGCCATCTCTCCTTTTCTTCCATCCAAATGTTTTCCGCTCGACCTTCGTTTCATCTTATGGTCAAAGTATAACACCCTCCACTGGACAAATGTGGGACAAAATTTCCTATTACACAAAAAACTTCCGCACGATCGCGGAAGTTTTTTCACTATATTCCTATATATATCGAGGATCTACGGATTCCGGGATCATACGGAAGGCCACCTCGTGACCGCCGATCAGCTGCGCCTTGTGTGCAAAAAAGACGCGTCCGCCGATGCGTGCATGAAGCTCCTCTAACACAGTATTGGTGCATGGGTCGATGATCTCGCCCAGCAGCTCTCCGGGCTGTACCCGGCTTCCCGGTTCTTTTTTCCGGAGCAGCAGGCCTCCGGCTGAGGAAAGCACGGTATCCAGCAAGTTTTCCTTAAAGGTAACCGGAGATTGTTCCGGATCCGGAAGCTCTGCCTTGCAAAGACCCTTGCCCTGCAAGAAACGGAGCACGGCATCCACCGCCTGCTTTGCCGTGACCGGTTCTATGGATTCGGTCTCTCTGGTATAAAGGGAAAAGGCCTGGGTGTTCCAGATCTGCCAGTTGTAATTTAGAGTTGTGGTGTCATAGGGCTGAGGCGTGCGAAGCAGGACGTAAGGAAGCCCAAAGCCGTTCGCCTCCTCCACCTTCTGGTATCCCGTCTCCATCATGCGCACATGAGGAAGGAAATCGCCCGGAAGATAAAAGCTTGCCATCTGAACACCGTATTCATACCCCTGCAGGGTCTCAAAAATGCGGGCTGCGATCCGCTGGGTTGTCTCACCGAGCAGATACCCCGGAAACATACGGTTGATATCCGTATTGTCTGCTGCCCAGAACCGGCGTCCCACATTCATGGAAAACTGGTTGACGCACGGAACCACAAGGATCCCGCAGTCCGGTGCGAGAAGACCGTCATGCTCCATCTGTTTGAGCGTACGGATCAGACAGCCGCAGATATACATCTGCTGGATCTCATTGCCGCGCAGCGCACCCATGACAGCCAGATTTTTCTTGTCCGGATTTCCAAACTGCCAGCCCTTTACGGCTAACGGCTGACGATACGGAGTCTCTAATGTAAACAGTGTGATCTCTTTCATAGGGCACCTCCCAGGATCCTGGCGATCAGGGAACCCTCATACACAACAGGATATTCTCTCAGGGTAAATAACAGTCCTGCAGCCGGTGCCTTTAAGACCTGGCTGACCGAGCCGTTTAACGGATCTGCGATGACACCGATCTCCTGATCCCGCATCACCCGGCTTCCGTGTTCCACCGACGGGAAAAAGAGTCCCGGCCGGTCTGCATTCACAAAAGAAACATGTCCATCTGAACTGATGATGGGCGGAGATACCGGCACAACCGGAGCCGTCCACATCCCAAGGTGGGACATCAAAGAAAAGATCCCGGCGATCAGCTGGTCTCCATAGGAACGGGTCACACGCATGCCGATTCCCATCTCCACAACCAAAGTCGGTGTATCCAGACTGTTCAAGCTGTGAGCAAGGGTAGATTCCAGCACGGTTGCTGCCGCATGGATCCAAAGCATATCCATGTTTAAACACTTTGCCAGCGGAAGCAGGCGCTCTGCCGTGTTGACGTTGATGCGCACCTGCGGCATCTCCCGCAGATAGATGTTGCTGGCATGGATATCGATGCAGGCATCGGCTCCGGCCATATCCTGGATAATCTCATGCGCCACATACTCCGACTGACTTCCATGATCGCTGCCCGGAAAGGTGCGGTTCATATCCAGGTCGCACTGGGGGATTCCCCGGGTCATGGTGCTGATCCCCAGGGGATTTAATGCCGGATAAATGTCTACGGTACCGTCTAAGCTTTCTATATTTTCCTGTAAGAGGCGAGCCAGCTTCCAGGCCACATACTGCCCCTCCAATTCATCTCCGTGGGTTCCGGTGACAACGCAAAGCCGTTTTTTCCCCACTCCGATCCGCTGCTTCTGGATCACAAGATCCTCTCCGACTGCCAGCGGAACATTTAAGATTTGTCTTACCATGATCATTTCCTTCCTCTCTGCCCACACGCATACAGGCAGAGATCTGTTTTCCGGTTTTTAAACCTGAAACAGGTTCTCAATGCTCTCAAGGAGCAGGGAAAGTTCCGGTTCTTTCTTGTCGATCACCTTGCCGGTCAGCACATCCAGTGCCGCTTCGTTGGTAGTCAGGTGGGTCTTGTAAAGACGGCTCATCAGCTTTCTGAGCTCCCGGTCTAAATTTTCCAGATGCCAGCCAAGACGCAGCATCAGGCTGACGCGCTCCACCAGCTCTCCGGCCTTTACAATGTTTCTTGCCTTTTCATTTTCCACTGCATCGTCCATGCTGCCGCGGAAAGCCATGATATCATCCAAGACCCACTGAAGCTGGATGCCGGCACCGTCACTCTGGGAAGCCAGCTCCATGGCGTTGTGCGCCATCTGCAGATAGGCCAAAGTCGGGGTAGAAAGGATCTCCCGAAGCACCATGCCGTTTCCCAGCATGTTTTCTACATTGGAGGTGACCGATACCGGAGATGCCGGATCAAATAAGAATCTACGGCAAAAATCCTCTGCATCGGCATAATCACAGGAAATTCCGAGTTTCCTGCAAAGCTCCTTATAGTCCGGTGCAGCTCCGTCGATCAGCTGGTCGCATTGCTCTAACATCACCTGAATGGTGGTATATACTCTCTCACTGTACCGGCCAAGCCAGAACAGTCTGTTTTGTGTACTTAATGTGACATGATCCATGTGTCTTTAAATCCTCCTCCCTGAGATGAGTTCACGATAAAGCTGTCCGGGTTCCTGGAAAAACGGGTAAGACCGCTCGGCCATACCTCGGTGCCCTCTGCTCCGGACAATACAAATGCGCGAAGGTCTGCCTTGCGCTCTACCTGTTTGCCTTCGTCCATGATCGGAAGATCCTGGAAATCGATGACCTCCTGGGCAATAAACCGTCTCGGCTCGCGCACGATCAGATCTGCCAGTTCCTTTAATCCCTTTTCATCTAACTTGCTGCCAAAGACAACGCCGTATCCGCCGGCCTCAGCCACATCCTTGATGACCAGGGTATTGATATGAGACAGCACATATTCCCGGTCTTCTTTATAAAATGGAAGATAAGTCGGTGCATTGTTTAAGATCGGCTTTTCTTTCAGATAATATTCCACCATCTTCGGAACAAAATAGTAGATGCCCTTGTCATCGGCAACACCGTTTCCAAAGGCATTGAGCACTGCCACATTGCCTGCACGGTATGCACTCATCAGATCCGGGATTCCGATCAGGGATTCTGGTTCAAAGGCCAGCGGATCCATATATTCATCGCTGACACGACGGTAGATGGCACCCACCTTCTGATCACCCACGGTGGAACGGTAATACAGCTTTGCACCGCTCACATAGAGATCTCCTGCCTCAGCAAGCACTGCACCAGACTGCTCTGCCAGATAAGAATGTTCAAAATAAGCCGCATTGTACCTTCCCGGTGTAAAGACTACGTTGATGCCTCCGGTATTCACACTGTCCATGGTCTTTTTTAACAGCTTTCCGTAATTGCGGTTATCTGTCACATGGTTTTCGCGGAAGGTAGCCGGACTTGCCAGACGGCACAGGGAACGTGCGATCAGCGGATAACTCGCACCGGACGGGATACGCAGATTATCCTCCAGCACATACCAGACTCCGTCCTTTCCCTTTACCAGGTCAATGCCTGAAATATGGCTGTAAATGCCGCCCGGCGGCAGGATGCCTTCGCACTGTGCCAGGTAACCCGGAGAACGGTATACAAAATCTTCCGGAACCACACCATCCTTTATGATGTTCTTCTCTCCGTAAATGTCCTTTAAGAACAGGTTCAGGGCACGGACTCTCTGTTTGAGTCCCGCTTCGAGGCTGTCCCATTCATCGGCTTCGATCACACGCGGAAGCGGATCAAAGGGAAACAAGCGCTCCTTAAATACTCCGTTTTTGTAGATACCAAATTTTACACCATAGCGCGCAAGCTGCTGGTTGATCTGGGTTTCATGCTGAATCAGATTTTTCATTCGACTCATCCTCCTCACTTTGCAGAGCGGCAATGGCTGTTATAGAATAAAAAAAGCAGGGCAAGGACACCTTTTGGCCTCCTTGCCCTGCTGCATTGCAACAACTCTTCTATTGCTGATTATAGAAGCTTCTTTTCCATCCGTCAAGAAGATGTTTAGGAAATCGGAAAATGACAAAATACCGTTCTATCCCCAATCTTCCTGCATGGCGGCTGTTCTTTTCCACAAATTTCCTGTGCATAGGGGCACCTTGTGTGGAATTTGCAGCCGGAAGGCGGATTTACCGGGGATGGGATCTCACCACTTAAGAGTTCCTTTTTTTCTGTCCGCAGATGCGGATCGGCCTTTGGGATGGCATTCATCAGGAAACGGGTATATGGATGCAGCGGATGTGCATAAAGCTCCTGTGTCTCTCCCACCTCGCAGATACTTCCGAGGAACATGACGCATACCCGATCTGCGATAAATTTCACTACGCTCAGATCATGGGAGATGAACAGGTACGTCAATCCATATTCCTCCTGCAGATCTTTTAACAGATTCAGCACCTGGGACTGGATCGACACATCCAGTGCCGATACCGGTTCATCACAGACGATAAGCTTCGGATTCAGGGCAATTGCCCGGGCGATACCGATCCTCTGGCGCTGTCCGCCGGAAAACTGGTGCGGATACCGGTTATAGAATTCCTCCGGAATGCCAACCTCACGCATCAGCTCCTTGATCCGTGCTTCCAGTTCCCGTTTATCCTTCATACCGTAGGTGGTAAGCGGTTCCGCGATGATCTTTGCCACGCTCATGCGCGGATTCAAGGAAGCGTAAGGGTCCTGAAAGACAATCTGAAGCTGCCTGCGGATCTTGGAAAATTCTGCCTCCTTCATGGCGGTGATATCCTGTCCCTCAAATTCCACCCTGCCGGAGGTGGCATCCAAAAGCCGGATCAGGAGACGTCCCAGAGTGCTCTTTCCGCAGCCGGACTCGCCAACCAACGCCAGAGTCTCCCCCTCGTAGATTTCCAGGTTCACATCTGATACCGCATGTACCAGAAGCGGATTTTTCTTGGTTCCTCCGATCGGAAACTCCTTCACCAGGTGTTCTGTTCGCAAAAGGAGCTTTCTCTCACCGGTTTTCTTTTCTTCTCTCATATCATTCTCCATCTGTCACCGGCTCCTTTCGTTCACTCATAAAGCACCTGGCCTTATGTCCATCCGCCGTCTCATACAGATCCGGCATTTCCTCAAAGCAGCGCTCCACAGCACATTCGCAGCGTGTGCAGAAGCGACAGCCCTTCGGCAGATGCAGCAGGTTCGGCACCACGCCCTCAATGGTATAGAGTCGTTTTTCGTTTCCATCGAGCTTCGGAATCGACCGAAGCAGACCCTTGGTATAAGGATGGGCGGTATGATCAAACAGTTCAAAGGTCTCCGCCTGTTCCATTACCTTTCCTGCATACATGACATAGACATAATCGCAGATCTCCGCCACCACGCCCATGTTGTGGGTGATGAGGATGATGGAAGTTCCCTGTGTTTCACACAGATTCTTCATCAGCTGCAAAATCTGTGCCTCGATCGTCACATCCAGAGCCGTGGTCGGCTCGTCTGCGATCATTACCTTGGGGCGGCAGACCATGGCCATGCCGATCATGACTCTCTGACGAAGGCCGCCGGAGAGCTGGTGCGGATAGCTCTTGTAACGCTTTTCCGGCTCCGGGATCCCAACTGCCCGGAATATCTCAATGACACGTTTTTTTGCTTCCTCCTTCGACACCTTCTGGTGCACCAGGATGGCTTCCTGTACCTGCTGTCCCACCGGATAGACCGGATTTAAGGAAGTCATCGGTTCCTGAAAGATCATGGAGATCTCATTTCCGCGCACCTTCGCCTGCTCTCTTGGAGGCAGATGCGTGATATCGCGCCCGTCAAGCACAATGCTTCCTCCTACCACCTTGCCCGGATGGCGCAAAAGTCCCATCACGGACATGGCTGTCATGCTCTTTCCACAGCCGCTCTCTCCCACGATGCCGACAATCTTTCCTGCCGGAACGGCAATGCTGACTCCATCCACGGCCGGGATCTCCCCCTTTGCGGTAAAGAAGTGAGATTTTAAGTCGCAAATATCCAATATGATCGATTCGCTCATCTTCCTTTTCCTCCTTCTCTACTGCTCTTTTAAGTACGGATCCAGCACATCCCGAAGGCCGTCTCCCAAAAAGTTAAATGCCATCACCACGATCATAATGGCCACGCTTGGTGCAATGGAAAGCCACGGTTCTGAAAAGAGGTATTTCTTTCCGCGCACGACCATAAGTCCCCAGCTGGCACTCGGCGGCTGGGCACCGACTCCCAAAAAGCTTAAGGATGCCTCAGAGAGGATGGCAGACGGGATATTCAAGGTAAACAGAACGATCAGCGACGGGATGCAGTTTGGCAGGATATGCCGGAACATGATCACCCATTTTTTTACGCCAATGCTCCGTGCCGCCTCCACATATTCCTTTTCCTTCAAAGAAAGAGTCTGAGAGCGGACAATGCGGGCGGTACCGGCCCAGTTGACCAGGCTTAGGGCAATAAAGATGTTGATGAGTCCCCCACCCATGGTATACATGACCACCATTGCAAGAAGCAGAGACGGGAAAGCCAGCATGACATCAGCAAGACGCATGATGATAAAATCCACCTTGCCGCCGTAAAAACCGGCACACATGCCAAGCACTGTGCCGATCGCCATGGAGATCAGGGTCGGTACCAGGCCGATCGTCAGGGAAATGCGGGCGCCAAAGATGATGCGGCTTAATACATCACGTCCCAGTTCATCCGTGCCAAGCAGATGTGCCGCACTCGGATGCTGCAAGCGGTCTGTCAGGCTCTGCTGAAGATGGTCATAAGGAGCCACCACCGGGGCAAACACCGCAGCCAGGATCAAAAGTACAATGAGCAGAGCCGAAAAGGCCGCCAGCTTATTCTGGCGTGCCAGGGTCTTTAGCTTGTCAAACCAGGTATCAGCCTCACCGATCTGGGCACTGACATCGGTTTTTATCGTCTTATTTTCTTCCATCTTATGCGCCCTCCCTGATTCTCGGATCCAGTACGTTATAAAGCAGGTCAGCCACCAGGTTGCCGGCAATGATCAGGATCGTTGTAAAGATAACTGTGCCCTGTAAAAGCGGCATATCTCTGGTTTCAATGGCATTGACTGCCAGCCGTCCAATACCCGGAACGCCAAATACACTCTCGGTCAGCACAGCACCGGACAACATGCTTGATACCTGTAAGGCCATCATGGTCACCACCGGAAGCATGGCATTTTTTAAGGCATGCTTTATGATCACGGCATGTTCCAAAAGTCCCTTTGCCCTGGCCGTGCGGATAAAATCATTCTGCATGATCTCCACAAGATTCGAGCGCGTCATGCGGGCAATGCTTCCCGCCGAATTCCATCCGAGCACAATAGCCGGAAGTATCATGGCACGAAACGAATCAAATCCCGATACCGGAAACCATTTAAACTTAAATGCAAACAGATACTGTAAGACCAGTGCCGTCATAAAGACCGGCATGGAAACACCGATGAGAGCACCTCCCATGAACAGGCGGTCTAAGATCCGATTCTGCCTCACTGCCGCGATGATGCCAGCCACAATGCCGATCACCCAGGCAACCAGTGCCGCAAAAAGAGACAGCTTTACCGTATTCGGGAAGGCTTCCAGGATGATGGCCGTCACATTGCGGTTTAACCGGTAGGAAGTCCCGAAATCTCCATGCAGCGCATGGGCGATATACTGGAAAAACTGGGCATACAGAGGCTTATCAAGCCCCATTTCCTTGCTGATCTTCTCGATCACGGCCGGATTGACATGCTCTCCCATCATGGTCGTGACCGGATCTCCCGGGACAATACGCAGCATGATGAAGATCAGCAGCACAACACCCACCAGTACCGGGACAGAGATCAAGATCCTCTTAAATATCTTTCCTAACACTCCTTCTCCTCCTTTATCTTTACAGATGGACTGCGAAAAGGGAGTGCTGCAAAAGATCTGCCAGCAAACAACTCTCGCATGAATGTGCTGGAATCTTTTTTGCAACACTCCCTTGGCATTCCTGTCTTTATTCGCTCAGAGAGATCGGATAAAATACCTGATCACTCAGACCGCTCCACAGCGGTGCAAATCCCTGTACGCGTTTGCCCACTGCAAACAGGTGAAGTCTGGAGAACATCGGTACCCAGGCTGCATCCTCATGGATGAGCTTCTCTTCCAGTGCCTTGTATTCTGCCAGACGCTCATCGTCATTGACAATGGTACGCGCCTTTGCCACGCGCTCCATCACCTCCGTATCCGGATAGTTGACAGAACGGATCTTGGTCTTTTCTTCATTGCCAAAGAAGGTATAGATGAAGTTGTCCGGATCGTTGTAATCTGCGGTCCAGGTGGACATAAAGGATCCAAGCTCACCGGCCTTTCTGGTCTCTAACCAGGTAGACTGGTCATAGGTCTGGATCTCGGCATTGATACCAATCTCAGCCAACTGGCTGGAAACGATCTCCAGAGCCATGGTGATGGTATCGGAAGCAGAGCTGTCTGCAGCGATCTCCATATCAAAGCCATCCGGATAACCAGCCTCGGCAAGCAATGCCTTTGCAGCCTCCGGATCATACTTGATCTCCTCCTGGTCTGCATTGAAACCGATCAGGCCGTGCGGGAAGATTCCCTGCTCTACCTGGCCTCTGCCACCATAAAGAGCATCAAGGATCGCCTGACGGTCAATGGCCATCTGAACAGCCTTGCGGACTCTGACATCCTCAAATGGCTCCTTGTTAAAGTTCATGGTAAAGTATGTAATGCCGACACGCGGTCCCTGCACGATCTGATCCGGATAAGTCTCGGTAAAACGATCCACGGAATCTGCTGCAAAGTCCAGATCCAGGATATCCAACTCTCCGCTCTCAAACATCATGGACTGGGTCTCGGTATCCGGAATGATCTTGATGACAACACCCGGAAGTTCAGAAGCGCCCTTCCAGTAGTCCTCGTTACGGGTTAAAACGAGCTGGTTATTAAAGCTCCAGGAAGAAAACTCAAACGGGCCGGTACCGACGGTCAGAGCCGGATCCATACCGAACTGATCCCCTGCTGCATCGGTTGCCTCACTGTCATAAATGGAAACGCCCGGAGAAGAAATGCTTGCCAGGAAACCGGCAAAAGGCTCTTTTAAGGTGACCTTGATGGTGTAATCATCCACAACCTCAACACCCTCTAAGGTAGCGGCCTCAGCATTCATCAGCTCCTCGGCACCCTCGATCTGGTCGATGAATTCGGTATTGACAGCACCCTCTGTGGTCAACAGACGATGGAAGGTATAAGCCACGTCCTCTGCGGTGAAATCATTGCCGTTGTGGAACTTGACACCCTGTCTTAAATGGAAGGTATATTCCAGACCATCATCGGAAATGTCCCAGCTCTCTGCAAGACTCGGAACGATCTTGGAATTGCCATCTGCATCCACCTCAATATCCACCAGGCGGTCAAAGATATTGAGCGGAACCTCGTAATCCTTGGAAGTTTTCTGTACATCTGCAGTCTGGATATCCGCATTCAAGGCAGCTACCAGATAGCCGGTCGTATCTACCTCCACACCCTTTACCTCAGCAGTGGTCTCAGCTGCCGCAGTGTCTGCAGCTGCACTCTCTGTCGTATCGGAAGTTTTGCTGCCTCCGCAGCCACCGAGTGCCAGGCCTGCTGTCACAGCTGCCGCCAGCACAAGACTGATCTTCTTTTTCATAATGTCCTCCTTCACCCACACGCCCAAAACCCAAAAATGGTGCATTACCACCAAAGGGTATGCACCATCGCATAATGTCCATAGAGTTTCGAAGCGTTCACTAATGAAGCAATCATACCACAGAGAGGGGAGTTTTTCAATGAGATTTTGGATTACAGTGTCAAAGGAGGCAGGGAAAACCTGTTTGACCGGTTTTCACTGCCTCCTGACTCATTATTACATTAAGGATTTGTACAATGCCTTGATCTCTTCTACAGAGGTATCTCTCGGGTTGCCCGGGCGGCATGCATCTGCGTAAGCAGACTCAGATAAGAAATCCAGATCCTCTTCTTTTACGATGGCCTTTAAGTCAGCCGGGATTCCAACATCTGAGGACAGCTTCTTTACTGCATCTACAGCTGCCTTGCGGTACTCTTCCTGGCTCATGGACTCTACGCCCTCAACGCCCATTGCCTTTGCAATGTATTTGTATTTGTCACCGGTACAAGGAGCATTGTACTCCATAACGGTCGGCAGAAGGATGGCATTTGCAACACCGTGCGGAGTATCATATACAGCGCCCAGGGAATGTGCCATGGAGTGAACAATGCCAAGACCTACGTTGGAGAAGCCCATACCAGCCACATACTGACCAAGTGCCATGCCCTCTCGTCCCTCCGGGGTGTTTGCAACAGCACCGCGTAAGGAATTGGAAATGATCTCAATTGCCTTTAAGTGGAACATGTCGGTCATCTCCCAGGCTGCCTTGGTGATGTAACCCTCAATTGCGTGGGTCAGGGCATCCATACCGGTGGAAGCAGTCAGACCCTTTGGCATGCTGGACATCATATCCGGGTCGATCACTGCTACAACCGGGATATCATGGGTATCTACACATACGAATTTACGTTTTTTCTCAACATCGGTGATAACGTAGTTGATGGTAACCTCAGCTGCAGTACCTGCGGTAGTTGGAACTGCAATGATCGGAACGCAAGGTTTTTTGGTCGGTGCCACACCTTCCAGGCTTCTTACATCTTCAAACTCCGGATTGTTGATGATGATGCCGATGGCTTTTGCGGTATCCATGGAAGATCCGCCGCCGATGGCGATCAGATAATCTGCACCGGATGCCTTGAATGCTGCCACACCGGTCTGTACATTCTCAATGGTCGGGTTCGGTTTGATATTGGAATAGATCTCATAAGCAAGACCTGCCTCATCCAGAACATCCGTTACCTTTTTGGTAACACCGAATTTGATCAGATCCGGATCGGAACATACAAAAGCTTTTTCAAAGCCTCTTACCTTTACCTCATTTGCGATCTCCTTGATCGCACCTGCACCATGATAAGAAGTTTCATTTAATACGATTCTGTTTGCCATGATAAAAACCCTCCTTGAACTTAGGAACTTTTTGTTTTTGAACTGATATTATTTTAACAAGTGTATTGAGAAAAAGAAAGTGACAAAGTTTCCCATTTGTCACTTTCTTCTTATATTTGTGGATTTCTCACAATTTTCTTTATGCATTTTTCAGCACTTTTTCACCTGCATCCTAACACATTTTTCACAAAAGATCCAGTTTAGAAAAGACCGTTTCCAGCTTCGGCGGCATGGCCTCCACCAGTTTCTCGGCCATGCGGCGCGGGGAATCTTTCATGCCTCCCAACACCCATTTCTCTGTCATATAGACAGAACCACGGCAATACATTTCCAGAAGAAATTCCAGTTCTTCATCCAGCGGACTGCTGGTCTTTTTGGCGATCAGGTCTTTATAGAACTGAAGGATCAGTTCAAAATCATGTTCTTTTACAGAATTGTAATCATCTGAGCGGAAGGCCTCGGTAAAAAATGCCTTTTCATTCTGAATGAACTCGAACTTCTGGGTCAGACTCTCTCCCACCGTATTTCCCATACCGATCTGTTCAAAGGACTGCAAGACCAGCTTGTCAAAGTACCAGTTTATGAGGTCATATTTATCTTTGAAATTGCGATAGAAGGTCTGACGGGTCAGGCCGCTGCCCTCCACGATATCCTTCACCGTAATGCGATCCACCGGAGTTGTTTTCATACACTCCTTCATGGATGCCGCAAGTTTGTATTTTGCACGATCCTGCTTGCAGGCAGCGTTTTTTTCTGTCATGCTTTTTCCTTTCTTCCTGTGTTTTTACACGGTCACCACAGCTTCTGCGACAAACCTGTAAAACAGCTGTAACATAAGTTTAACATTTCTTTTTCACTTCATCAAGTATTCCGGTAATGATTGCGTGTTCGAAAAGTATATGATAGAATAGAACGAGTGTCAAAGGAGACACTGTGCAGTGAACGGGCGCAGTGTCTCCTTTTTCAGGAACAGGTGTCTTTCTGCAAAACCATCTGATCCTGTGACCGTAACAAATGAAAGAGGAAGGTAACATGAAAGAAAAAAAGAAAATGTCCCTGGCGATGAAGATCTTCATTGCCCTCATCCTGGCGATCCTTGCCGGACTTCTGCTGCAAAGCCATGCAGACCTCGCAGAACACTTTATCAAACCCTTCGGTACCATTTTCCTGAATCTGGTAAAATTCATCGTCGTGCCGATCGTCCTGTTTTCCATCATGTGCGGCATCATTTCCATGAGCGATATCAAAAAGGTGGGTGCCATTGGCTTGAAAACCGTGGTGTTTTATCTGTTTACCACCGCATTTGCAGTGACCATCGGCCTGATCGGCGGCAACCTGTTCAAGTCCCTGTTCCCGGTCATCGCCACCACAGATCTGTCCTATGAGACTGCCGAGGCCATGTCATTTATGGACACCCTGGTCAATATTTTCCCGTCCAACTTTATCTCTCCGATGGCTGAGGCAAACATGCTGCAGATCATCGTGATGGCCATCCTGCTCGGTTTTGCCATCATCCTGGTCGGTGAGAAAAATGTCCGCGTGGTCAATGCCTTCAATGACCTGAATGAGATTTTCATGAAATGCATGGAGATGATCCTGAACCTCTCTCCCATCGGTGTATTCTGCCTGCTCTGTCCGGTCATTGCCGTAAACGGTCCGACCATCATCGGATCCCTGGTCATGGTACTTCTGGCAGCTTATATCTGCTATCTGGTACACGCGGTATTTGTTTACTCCACAACGGTAAAGATTGCGGGTGGTTTAAGCCCGTTAAAATTCTTTAAGGGAATGCTTCCTGCCATCATGTTTGCATTCTCCAGTGCTTCCTCCGTGGGAACACTGCCGATCAACTTAAACTGTACCGAAAAGCTTGGAGCAAAAAGAGAGATCGCATCCTTCGTCCTGCCGCTTGGCGCCACCATCAACATGGATGGAACTGCCATCTATCAGGGTGTCTGTGCCATCTTCATCGCCTCCTGCTATGGCATTGATCTGACCTTGAACCAGATGATCACCATCGTTCTGACCGCAACCCTGGCTTCCATCGGCACCGCCGGCGTTCCGGGTGCAGGCATGATCATGCTGGCCATGGTTCTGACTTCTGTCGGCCTTCCGGTAGACGGAATTGCACTGGTAGCCGGAGTTGACCGTATCTTCGATATGGGACGCACCACCGTCAACATCACCGGTGATGCCGCATGCACCATTGTAGTCTCCAATCTGGAAGCAAAAAGAGAAGCAAAGAAGGCTGCAAAATAGCTGCAAAACATGATTACAATTCAGCCATAACATACAAAAAGGCCTCTGGGCGGATGTATGATCCACATCCTTTGGAGGCTTTTTGTATCGTTTTCTCAATTTTCGGATCCTGACAGATTCTTGAGTGCCTTTTGAAACTGTCTTTTAAACAGGATTGCTGTAAAGCTTACCGCCACAAAGTCTGCCACGGGTTCTGCCAAATAAACAGCTATGGTCTGATTGCCGGTTAAGATATGCGGCAAAATGTAGATGAGCGGGATCAGCAAAATAAACTTTCTTGTGACTGCCACCAGGATGGATTCCTTTGCAAACCCGATGGAGGTAAATGCCATCTGGCAGGCAATCTGAATGCCGAACATAAAGACACAGGCCATATAGATCCGCAGTGCCCGGGATGTGAAGGAAAGCAGTGCCGCATCCGAAGTAAACATTCCGGCAAAGGCCTGCGGAACCACCTGCACCAGAAGCCAGATCAGGGTAGAATAACACAGGCTGACCTTCAAAAGAAGCTTGAAAGCACACTTTACGCGGTCGGCATTGTGGGCGCCGTAATTGTAACTGATGATGGGCTGTGCGCCCTGTCCAAGTCCCTGCAGCGGCAGCATTGCAAACTGCATGGCACTGGTCAGGATCGTCATGGCTCCTACCGCAATATCACCGCCGTATTTTAATAAGGAAGAATTAAAACAGATCGAAATAATGCTCTCACTCGACTGCATGACAAAGGTTGCCGCACCAAGCGCAACGCAGGGAAGAACAATCGACGGATTCAGTCTCATATTGCAAAAACGGATCTTCAGCCGTGTCGTTTTTCCCATCAGGAAGGCCAGCACCCAGGCAGTGGAACAGGCCTGCGAGATCACCGTAGCCAGCGCTGCACCCTGCACGCCCATATCCATTCCAAAGATAAAAACCGGATCCAGGACGATGTTCGTGATCGCACCGATGAGGACGGAGAGCATGCCGGTCTTTGCAAATCCCTGTGCAGTGATAAACATATTCATTCCCAGGGTCAGCTCCACAAAGATGGTTCCCAGAGAATAGATATTCATATAGCTGACGGCATAGCCGATGGTATTTTCACTGGCACCGAAGGCCAGTAACAGGTTTTCGTTAAACAAAAACAGAATCGCTGTCAAAATGACAGATATGACAACCTGAAGCGTAAAGCAGCCTCCCAGGATCTTTTCTGCCTGATCATAATCCTGCTTTCCCATATGGATGGAAGCCCGCGGTGCTCCACCGCTTCCCACCAGAGCAGCAAAGGCCGACACGATCATGATGAGCGGCATGCATACCCCCACACCGGTGAGGGCGAGGGCACCGTTTACCGGAATATGTCCGATATAAATACGGTCTACGATGTTGTACAGCATATTGATCAGCTGTGCGGTGATGGTAGGGATGGCCAGGGAGCGCAAAAGCTGCCCGATGGGCTTTGTCCCTAAAAAGTCTTTTTCATTCTTCATAGATATCTTCCTTTCGTACCATCATTATATCCGTTTTCCGAAAATCCACAAGAACAACTTTACAATATTGTATCTTTTCGCAGAACATTTCGGATTTTCTCAAATTACACTTGCTTTTCTGAATCAAATCGTCTATTCTTTTTCCAAGAAGCAAACTCTGGAGAGTCTCATACATGGAGCGCCGAAGGTGTACGGCATGGATATGCCAATCTCTCAGGCAAAAGGACAGAGCGATGTGGTGCCTTATGCATCCGTCTTTCTACACTCTTTAGAGGGAGTTTTTCAACTGCCATGGTGCCGTTGGACAACTTCCTTATTTATTTGCGGAAAAATATCCCCCCAATTTTTTCGCTTCCCCAGATGCTTCCAGAAAACCCCCACGGGAGAAAGAGTGAACATGATGTTAAATGAAGTGAGCAATTTTCTGAACTGGCTGGACGGTTTTGTATGGGGTGTCCCCTTGATCGTCCTGATCCTGGCCACCGGTATCTTTCTTACCATCCGGCTTCGCGGAATCCAGTTTCACAAGCTGGGCATAGCCTGCAAGTATATGTTCCAGAATGAAGAGGAGGGTCATGGTGAGGTCAGCAGCTTTGCAGCTCTTTGCACTGCCCTGTCTGCCACCATCGGAACCGGAAATATTGTCGGTGTTGCCACTGCTCTGGTTGCCGGAGGTGCCGGTGCCCTGTTCTGGATGTGGATCGCAGCCCTGTTCGGTATGGCAACCAAGTATGCAGAAGGCGTTCTTGCCATCAAATACCGTGTCATCGATGAAGACGGCCATGTGCTGGGCGGACCCTTCTACTACATTGAAAATGGCATGGGCAAAAACTGGCGTTTTCTCGGCAAGATCTTTGCCTTTTTCGGTGCAGGCGTCGGACTTCTCGGAATTGGTACCTTTACTCAGGTAAACGGTATCACTGCTGCAGCCGGAAACTTTTTTGATGCAGACCAGAAACATGTGATCAGCCTGTTTGGCCATGATTACCGGATCGCCGTTGTGATCACCGGCATTATCCTGACCATCTGCGTGGCACTGGTAGTGCTCGGAGGCATTCAACGTATCGCCAGTGTTTCTTCCGTTGTCGTTCCTTTTATGGCTGTATTGTATATTATTTCATGCATTGTGATCCTAGTACTTCATGCACCCCAGATCCCGGCTGCCTTTGCTGAGATCATCCAGAGCGCCTTTGGCCTGCGTGCTGCTGCCGGCGGTGCTCTCGGTGCTGTGCTCATTGCCATGCAAAAGGGAATTGCCCGCGGCATCTTTTCAAACGAGGCCGGACTTGGAAGTGCGCCGATCGCTGCGGCCGCTGCCCAGACCAAGGAGCCTGCCCGTCAGGGACTTGTCACCATGACCGGAACCTTTATCGATACCATCATCGTATGTACCATGACCGGCCTTTGCATCGTACTGACCGGCTCCCATACCGCAGGTCTCGAAGGGGTTGCTGTCACCACCCGGGCATTCCAGATCGGACTTCCGGTACCGGCTCAGTTTTCCGCCTTCCTGCTGATGATGTGCCTGATCTTCTTTGCCTTCACCACTATCATCGGATGGAACTATTACGGAGAGCGCTGCCTGGAATATCTCTCAAACGGAAACCAGAAAGCGGTTATGACCTACCGCTTCCTGTATATCCTCGCTATCTTTATCGGACCGTTCATGACCGTGGAAGCGGTATGGACCATCGCAGATATCTTCAATGCCCTGATGGCATTGCCAAACCTGATCGCCCTTCTGGCTCTGAGCGGTGTGGTAGCAGCTGAGACAAAAGATTACTGGACAAGGATCCGGGACGGACGCATAAACTAATACGAAAAAAAGAATGTGCTTTCATGCACATTCTTTTTTTCGTATTACTATGTCATGATTTCGTCAATTATAAAAGCAGGCATCCACAAGACTATTGTTTTTCAGTCCCGTTTCGCCTGCTTATGTGTTCCTTCAATACCATGTTGATGTACTGGCTGAATGTCCTATCGTCCTCCTCTGCGTAATCCCGGATCCTCTGTATGATATCACTGTCGAGCGTGATACTGACTTTTCCCTTTAGCGGTCGCATGCTGCATCCTCCTTCTCATGCTCATGGTTTACAATAACTTTTAATATAGCATGAGGAAGGTTTTCATATTGCTAAGTAGGATAAAGTATGATAAAGTGGGATAACTAAGAAAAAAGGGGGTGTCCAATGAAACAGGAATCCACATCCGGACAGTCCTATGATCCCGGTAAAAATTTACTATCCTGGGATGAATTGCTGCAAAAAGGTCAGCTTTGGAAAGAAGTCATGGATCGCCTCGCCTTAAGACCCGGCATTCCTTATCGTGTCAAGAAAAGCTGCACGGATCAGACCTTTCAAAAGGGAGATGTGATCATTCTGGAATCCGGAAATGATCTGTTCTGCCCCACTACCGGAAAACGTATTTCCCCCGGTCAGTGCACCAGGGAAAATACAGACTTCGAATAAATAGAAGCTCTACTTGCTGCTGCAAAGCTTTAACACTGCAACCTGCTGCAGCATCGCTTCGTTCAGCTCGATCGAATTGCCCGGATATTCTGCCACGCAATCGCACAGGCTGGTGAAATCCTCTACGGTGCCGAGGACATCATATCCAAAGCCTTCGCCCCGGTAATGCATGGGGATCGTCACCCTTGGCTGAATCTGATCGATAAGCTTTTTCGCCTGCTTTGCATCAATGGTATAAAAACCGCCTACCGGGATCAGCACCGCATCCAGATTTTTAAGCTGCTCAAGCTGTTTTTCTTCCAGTTCACAGCCAAGATCTCCCAAATGCGCCACGCGATAGGTTCCGTCATCGAAAATGCGGATACAGTTGCCTCCGCGTTTGCTTCCCCGTGCCTCATCATGCCAGGTGGAAATCTCCGTAACCGTAAATGGTGATTTTTTCTGATCCGAATTTTGGGTTACCGTTTCTCTTGCATTGTGGTCGCTGTGTTCATGGCTGCAAAATACCGCGTCCGCACACGCTCTTACCGGTGCCAGTCCCGGCACGTAACCATCCTTATACGGATCCAGAATGACCGTATATCCTCCTGATTCCAATTTAAAACAGGAATGTCCAAGCCATGTAATCTTCATACAGATCCTCCTTTTGTAGATAAATCCTAATAATAGAAAGTTTCTTTATTATACACCCGATCCAGGCAGCGGGGTTGTTTTCTTTTTCTAAAAATGGTATTATTTTTTTTAAGCAGACCAAAGCAAGTTTTCCTTGCTTTTTTATGATAGCCATACTATAATACACTTTAACGCGTCAACGTGCGAATTTGTTCGTATCGTTACACAAAACATTTTCATGATATGCTGTGCCGATTCACCAGCATATCATACGCCAACCAAGGAGGATACCATGGCATTCGAATTCATCAACAAACTGCCAACCCCGGCAGAGATCAAAGAACAGTTCCCGCTTCCAGTCGAGTTTGCGGCACGAAAGGCTGAGCGCGATGAGGAGATCAAAAAAGTCATCAGCGGAGAAAGCGATAAGTTTCTGGTCATTATCGGACCGTGTTCCGCAGATAACGAGGATGCTGTTCTCGATTATACCAGCCGCCTCATTGATGTTCAGGAAAAAACCAAAGACCGCCTGATCATTATCCCGCGTATCTACACAAACAAACCGCGTACCACCGGTGACGGCTACAAGGGAATGCTTCATCAGCCAGACCCGGAAAAACGTCCGAGCATGGCAGAGGGACTGCATGCCATCCGCCATCTGCATATGCGTGTCTTAAAGGAAACCGGATTTTCCACGGCAGATGAGATGCTTTATCCGGATAATGTCAGCTACTTAGATGATATCATGTCCTACATTGCAGTCGGTGCCCGTTCCGTAGAAAACCAGCAGCATCGCCTGGTATCCAGCGGCTGCCACGTTCCGGTCGGCATGAAAAACCCAACCAGCGGTGATCTGTCTGTTATGATGAACTCCGTACAGGCAGGCCAGCACAGCCATGAATTTATCATGCGGGACTGGGAAGTGAAAACCGACGGAAATCCGTACACTCACACCATCCTTCGCGGTGCAGTCAGCAAGCACGGCCAGTGCCTGCCAAACTACCACTACGAGGATCTGATGCTGCTGCATGATCTATATGCAAAACGTGACCTTGTAAACCCGGCCTGCATCGTGGATGCAAACCACTCCAACTCCAACAAGCAGTATATGGAGCAGATCCGTATCGTCAATGAGATCCTGCACAGCCGCAGACAGTCTGCTGACTTGAACAAGCTTGTCAAGGGTGTTATGATCGAAAGCTACATTGAGCCGGGAAACCAGAAGATCGGAGAACATTGCTATGGTAAGTCCATCACCGATCCATGCCTTGGATGGGAAGACTCCGAACGTCTGCTGTACGAAATTGCAGAGCAAGTATAAAAATTTATTGGAGACATCTATAGATTAGGGTTCGAAGTGCCGGGACTGCCCTACAGAACTGCATACCCTGGTGGAATTTTTACCTCGTGTGCTTGCGCCGCCTATTGTCTCCCCTGCGAGCTAAACTCGCGTGCGCTGCACGCTCAGACAGGCTCTCCGGGGAGACGCTATGCTCGCACACTCATCTGCGAACGCGTCACTGGCGCGTTCTTGATATGCAGTGCATGAAAATTCCAAAGGGTCTGCTTATTCTGTATGACAGTCCCGGCACTTCTACTGTATTGACTTTTCTACAGTAAAAACATACAGTAAGCAATGGAAGAGGACTTAGACTGCATTTATGATCGTCTGATATCTTATGGAGGTACATATTTTTTCTGTTTTTGTGAATACCTTGCAGAATATCACGATTTGGATTAAGATAGGGGGGGATCAAATTTTATGGAGGGGCGTATTATGAAATACAGAAAATGGATGACAGTAGGTGCTGCACTGGCCTTTCTTTTGACTGCGCAGCCGGTTTATGCGGCTCCGGTGATCGTGGCGGGTTCCGGTGCTCCGGGCACAGAAAGCGCGCAGACTGTCGATGCGGGACAGGCAGCCGAAGCTGTAAGCCAGGCACCTGGGCAGGCATCAGAAAATAGCACAACCGGAAGTGACGCAAATGCTCCGGTATCCACCGGTGCAGTGACCGGAATCGCAGAGGGACCTGGCGGGATCAAAAGCGACCCGGTAACACCGGTTCTGCCGGAGGAACTGGCTGCACAGGAAGCAGCACAGAATGCTGCGGCACAGCAGACCACAGCTTCCGGTACTGATGGAATTGATCCATCCAAACCGATGGTGGCTCTGACCTTTGATGACGGCCCGCAGCCTTCTGTCGGAAACCGTATCATGGACTGCCTGGCACAGTATGGCGGCAAGGCAACATTCTTTATGGTTGGTGAGCGGGTTGGATCTTACAAAACAGAAGTGCAGCGCATGGTGGCAGAAGGCCATGAAGTGGCAAACCATACCATGAACCATAAATACCTGCAAAAGCTTGGCGCTGCTCAGATCCAGGCACAGGTAAACAACGGCAATGATGCGATCCAGGCAGCCTGTGGAGTGCGTCCGACCCTGCTTCGCCTTCCGGGCGGCAATCACAATGCTACCGTTCTGGCCAATACAGGAATGCCGATGATCCAGTGGAACGTGGATACGCTGGACTGGAAAACAAGAAATGCCGACAAAACCGTAGCTGCTGTTTTAAATCATGTGAAAGATGGAGATATTATCCTGATGCATGAACTTTACAGTTCTACCGGAGATGCAGTCCTTCGCATTGTTCCGGAACTGCACAAACGAGGATTTCAGATGGTAACGGTAAGCCAGCTGGCGGCTGCCAAAGGGAAAACACTGGAGGCAGGAAAGCTATATTCCAGTTTCAACTGAAAATCTTGAATCAAAACAAATACCAACTTGTTGCATAAAGTCCGAAGTTCCGGGAACCCATGCAGAAACACGGCACTAAGTGGAATTTTGTACCTCGTGCGCTCCGCTGCCTATTGTCAGGACTGCGTTCGAAACTCGCGTGCTGCACACGCTCAAACAACTCACTCCGTCCTGACGCTATGCTCGCGCTCGAGGAAAATTCCAATGTGCCGCTAATTCTGCATGATGTTCCCGGAACTTCTACTGTACTGACTCCACCACGAAACAATTGAGCAGGCAAAATTATACTAACTGAGTTTTGTATCGTTTATGATTACATTTCCGGTCCGTTCTTTGCCTTCCCTTTTGCGATTTGCTGATTCTTAGGGATATTATTCTTTACATCCTTCTTATTGCCTTCCAGATCAGCATAAGACGTCTTGATCTTTATACCTTCCGCCGTTTCCGTCTTTGTTACGTCGATCCACTCATTGTTGAGGTTCTTTAACTTCTCTCCGAATTGCTTCCGGATTTCCTGACGCTGCCCATCGATAGCATCTTTTAACTCTCTTACAATGGCCTGTCTAATTTTTCCACGGTCACGGAACCTCGTACCCGGGTTCTTATCAAGATATTCCTGGCAATGCTGGCTCAAGGTATCAAGTGATGCGTTGACTGCCTTCAGGTTACGCAGACTATTTCCCTTTTTGAGATCTCTCTGCAGAAGCTTAATATCATCCTTAATCGCATTAAACTCATTCGAATCAAAGATTCGATATCCGTTAACCTTATCGTTAAAGATCTTGTCACTGTATGATTCTGCCAGCGCTGTGAGTGCATCCATGATACGATCCTGGTGACGCACCAGATTCCCATCTTTTCCGGCAATCGCTTCTTTTTGATCCTCAAAGCCCTGCCAAAGATCATAGTATAGATCCGTATCTGAGATGAAACTCAAGTTAACATCTCTTGCAAGACCGTAATATGCCACTGCTCCGTTTTTCTCATTGCGCTTTCTATGCGCTTTATTCTTCTCAAGATCCAACAACGCACCAGTTGCCTTTTCTTTCTCTTCCAACTTTTTTTGCGCTGCCTTTTCTTCATCCGAGTATTCATGGCCATTGATTGTCTGTTTATAACATAATCCCTCAATGGCCTTTTCTCTCTTCTCATCCGACAGAGAATTTAACTTTTTTTGGTCATATTCTTGCGAAAGCCTCCGAAAAACCTCATCAACCCGTGTTCCATTGTAAGCTTGTTCGATCTTTTTGTTTAAGTGCGACATCTCAAACAGGGCGTTATCGAGGCCAAGCTCGATCAGTCCGATTTTCTCTTGCGAAAATTTCTGTGCGATCCATTCATCACTATGCCTTCCCTTTTGCGAAAACGAAAACTCTCCCTGCGGAATATAGATATGTTCAATTTTCCGATCTGCAAGCTTTTCCAGTCGGCTTTCGAACTCATCCTTTTTCAGATTTCCGTTCGCATCGAGAGGCACAAAGTAATTCAGAATATAGTTGTGAATAACCGCCTTATTGTGATCATCGCGGGGTAACGCCATCATAACACCTGCCAGATTCATCATAAGATCAACCTGTGCACTCATTGTCCGTGTCTGCATTTCCCTGTCGATATCTGCAGCTAACGGGTCTAAGAGACACTCTCCCGGTCTCAGAAAGCGCTCTTGATCGTATAAGTAAAACATTCCTCCCATTGTGGATGCAGGTCTAGGCATATTTTTCCTCCTTTCCTAGAAACACATATCTTATAGTTAAATTTGTGGTTTTTTTCGCCTTATTTGTTACGATCATTATATAATTTTTATGAAAAAATGTCAATTTTCAAGGTGTTTTTTATCTATCATTGCTTCGAAACCTTCCCGGTGTGGTATTATAATACTTGTGGAAAAGCTCACAAAAATAACTGCTGTTCGAAAAACCGCATGCGTATGCGATCTCAGTAATAGACATTGCAGTGTTTCGAAGAAGAAAAACCGATTTTTCCAGGCGATAGTGGTTTAGATAGACCATAGGGGAGGTATTTAAATATTTCTGAAAAAGGGAAGTACACTTTGTCTTGCAGCAATTTCCGGAAGATGAAATGTCTTTCAGTAAAATTTTATTGGAGTAATTTTTCTGCACATATCCAATCATTGAAGTGAGCGCCAGAACGTCTTCTGTATCTTTATCATAGTCCGGAAAACAGTTCATGTTTTCAGCGAGCAGACGAAAAATATGAACGGTTCTTTCGAGCGTGATGAATGGCTGTAGTTTGTCTATATTTTTTTCATAAAGCATTTCGAGATCACGAAGAATCGAATTCTGCCATTGGATCGATGGGTTTAGTTTCTGATACGGAAAATGAATATTCTGGATCAGCGGATTTAAACACGTTTCAACAAAGTAAGTATTTACAGAAAGTAACCGCGGGGATAATAGAATACATAGGAAAAAACATTCTGTATGTGTGTCAGAATATCCATAATGCAGGCTGCGGCTGTTTACAAAAATACCTTCTCCCACCTGCAATGAAATCTTCTGACCATTCACATCATAAAACATCTTCCCCTCTAAAATCAGAATAAATTCCAGATCGTCATGCCAATGGCTGACTGCACGAAAAT
>CAVIHW010000010.1:0-55541 GCA_963642615.1 Oscillospiraceae bacterium
GCTATGAAGACTGGCTCCGTATCCGCAACCATTGATGGCGACAGCTATAACTTCTTCTTCAAGAAATCTGGCGGTACTGAGAAGCGTGGTGCTGGTGTAAACGGTATTGATGATAACAAGTACATCTACAAAGCTGGTCTGAGAGTCAAAGCCGGTTCTGACGACAAGTACAAAGTTGTTCAGGTTGTAAATACCGCAAACGTAGATGGTACTGTAGATATTGGTACCAATGATTACGTCAAAGTTACCAAGCTGTCCGGCAGCAAAGTAAGAAGCAAGGGTACATCTTCCTTCGTTAACAGCGATGATGATACTGTAAACTACATCAAGCTGAATGGCAATCATTACTATCTGGTTAACTCCACCGGTAGCGTTGTTAAGAATAAGAGCGCTGTCAAAGATGGTGATGACTGGTACTTCTTCGTTCAGAATTACGATGTAAAACTGTACGCTAGTGAGAAGAATGTTGAGAAGAACAAAGATAAATCTGCTTCTGATCTGGCTAACTGGAAAAACAATTTCGTAACTGAGTAATTTAAAGTTCGCAAATTGGTTATTTTAAAAAAAGCTACACGCATATGCGTGTAGCTTTTTTCGTGCTTAACAGGCCGATTTCAAAAAATTTGAAACCTACAGCACATGCCCCTGCTTTTTCATCACCTCGATCACCTGATCCACGAGTTTCTCGCATTGCTCTGTAGTCGGTGCCTCTACCATGACACGTACAACAGGCTCCGTGCCGGACTGACGAAGGAGGATGCGGCCATCGGCGCCTAAGGTCTCGGTGACCTTTGCCACCTCCGCCTGGACTGCCGGGTCATCCTGAGCGGTCTGTTTGTCTTTCACGCGGACATTTTTCAGTACCTGCGGGAAAATCTCCACCTCAGATGCAAGCTTGCCAAGGGTCTCTTTCTTTTCGAGCATCACTTCCATAACCTTGATGGAGGTCAGGATGCCGTCACCGGTGGTGGCGTGCTTGCTGAAGATGATATGGCCGGACTGTTCTCCGCCCAAGCAGTTGCCGTACTGGGACATATTTTCGTATACATACTTATCTCCCACTGCGGTCTTCTCATAGGAAATGCCTTCCCGGTCAAAGGCCTTGTAGAGTCCGAAATTGGACATTACCGTGGTAACTACGGTATTGTTTCTGAGGGTGCCGTTTTCCTTCATATACTTGCCGCAGATGTAGAGAATCAGGTCACCATCTATGATATTTCCATTCTCATCCACTGCGATACAGCGGTCTGCATCACCGTCGTATGCAAAGCCCACGTCGCAGCCGGTCTCCTTCACGTAATCCTGCAGCACATGGATATGCGTGGATCCGCAGTCGGTATTGATATTTAAGCCATTCGGATGGTTGTTGATGACATGGGTCTCTGCGCCCAGAGCGTCAAAGACATTCTTGGCAATGGCAGAGGCGCTGCCGTTTGCGCAGTCTAAGGCAACCTTCTTGCCCTTAAAGGAACGGGTTGCGATGGAGATGAGGTAACCGATGTAACGGTTTCTTCCTGCGGAGTAGTCCGTGGTGCGGCCAATGGCATCCTTTAATGCGAAAGGAATCTCTTCCATCTCACCGTCAAGATATCGTTCGATCTCTGTGATGACCTCTTCTTCCAGCTTTTCACCCTTGCCGTTGATAACCTTGATTCCGTTGTCATAGAAGGGATTGTGACTGGCAGAGATCATGATGCCGCAGTCAAATTCTTCTGTGCGCACCACATAGGACACGCTTGGGGTTGTGGTGACATGAAGAAGGTAAACATCGGCTCCGGAAGCAGTCAGGCCTGCTACCAGGGAGTACTCAAACATGTAGCTGCTCCGTCTGGTATCTTTTCCGATAGCCACCCTGCAGCGTCCTTCCGGATTGTCTGCAGTCTTTTTTGCTCGCTGCCCATAATACCATCCCAGGAAACGCCCTACCTTATAGGCATGCTCTACTGTTAAATTTACATTTGCTTCCCCACGGAAACCGTCGGTGCCAAAATATTTTCCCATTAATCTGCTCTCCTCCTATTTCACTCCAGCCATCCGGCTTTATTCCGGTTATTCACGGTTAAATCAGGGACACGCGACTGGCGTCTCCTCGATATACATAGCAGCAATCGAAAATTCCCGACAGGCATATCTGCGCCGCCGGGAAATCCTCTTGATGATCTTTTAAGCTTCTATTTCTTTCAAGAACCGACCTAGTGCGTCCTGCCATGACGGAAGACGCTCGAATCCGTTCTCACTGAGTTTGTCCTTGTTCAGACGGCTGTTGGACGGGCGGGTTGCCTTTGCAGGGAAGGCATCACTGCTTACCGGGGTAACCGGTATATCCATGCCGGCCTGACGAAAGATCTCTTTTGCAAACTCGTACCAGCTGCATAAGCCCTCGTTTGTAGCATGATAGCGGCCATATTTGTCCGTCTGGATCATATCCACCAGCAGTCTTGCCAGGTCATAGGTGTAGGTCGGGGATCCGATCTGATCATCTACCACGCTGACTGCTCCGCGCTCTTTGCCAAGACGCA
The DNA here is from genome assembly GCA_963642615.1 of Oscillospiraceae bacterium. Lineage (GTDB taxonomy): Bacteria > Bacillota > Clostridia > Lachnospirales > Lachnospiraceae > Brotaphodocola. The sequence continues at coordinate 2,520 of CAVIHW010000010.1, forward strand.
GCATCGTCTTGATAAAGTTCTTTCCTGCCACGCCAAATACCCAGGCAATGCGCACGATAAAATATTTGTCAGACAGCTCTTCTACTGCCAGCTCACCCTCGTACTTGGTCTGTCCGTATACGTTCAGCGGATGGCGCTCGTCATCCGGCTCCCAGGGACGGGTGCCCTGTCCATCAAACACATAATCGGTGCTGATGTACATCAGCTTGATATCTGCCTCTTTGCAGGCCTGCGCCACGTTGCGGGTACCCTCGCCGTTGATGCGGCGGCAGAGCTCGATATTGTCCTCTGCAGCATCGACTGCGGTATATGCAGCACAGTGGATAACTGCATCTGCACCGGAAGCGGTGATCACACGTCTGCAGGCCTCTGCATCGGTGATATCCATCTCCTGTACATCCACGCCAATCCCTTCGATGCCGCGTTTTTCCAGTTCATTCATCAGGTCAGTTCCAAGCTGGCCTTTTGCTCCTGTTACCAGAACCTTCATTGCTGTATCCTCTTTCTGATCTCCGGTTATTCTGCTTTGCTTTCAGGGCAGCATCTGCCTGCCCCGACCTTTTTACCGGTTTGCGTACATTTTCTCGTAATAATTCTGATATTCACCGGAGATGATGGTCTCCCACCACTCACGGTTCTCCAGATACCACTTAATAGTCTTCTTGATGCCGTCTGCAAATTTGGTCTCCGGCAGCCATCCTAACTCGTTGTGGATCTTGGTCGGATCAATGGCGTAGCGCATGTCATGTCCCTTACGGTCAGTAACATGGGTGATCAGGCTCTCCGGCTTTCCAAGTTCCTTGCAGATGAGCTTGACAATGTCGATGTTCTTCATTTCATTGTGTCCGCCAATGTTGTAAACCTCACCGACACGGCCATTGTGGATGATCAGGTCAATCGCCTTGCAGTGATCCTCTACATACAGCCAGTCACGGACATTTAAGCCCTCTCCGTATACCGGAAGCGGCTTGTCTGCCAGTGCATTTGCGATCATGAGCGGGATCAGCTTCTCCGGGAAATGATACGGGCCGTAGTTGTTGGAGCAGCGGCTGATGGTGGTCGGCAGGCCGTAGGTTCTGTGATATGCCTGAACCAGAAGGTCTGCTCCGGCCTTAGAGGAGCTGTACGGGCTGCTGGTATGGATCGGTGTCTCCTCAGTGAAGAAGAGATCCGGACGGTCTAACGGAAGGTCTCCGTATACTTCGTCTGTGGATACCTGATGATAACGCTTGATGCCATACTTGCGGCAGGCATCCATCATCACTGCGGTTCCCTTGATGTTGGTGTCAAGAAAGATCTCCGGATTCTCGATGGAGCGGTCTACATGGCTCTCTGCTGCGAAGTTCACCACGATGTCCGGGTGCTCTTCCTCAAAGAGTTTATAGATCGCCTCGCGGTCACAGATGTTAGTCTTGCTGAAACGGAAGTTCGGATTCTTTAATGCCTCTTCCAGAGTAGATAAGTTGCCTGCATAAGTCAGACAGTCCACACATACGATGCGGTAGTCCGGATACTTATTTAACATATGGTAAACAAAGTTGGAGCCGATGAAACCGGCACCGCCTGTTACGATGATGGTCATTTCATTTTCCTCTTTTCTTATTGGTTGCTCTGCTTAAAAACCTACTTCATGTCATTGCCATGCAGCTTGTCGATGTATTTGCCGTCCAGAACATCTTTCAAGTAGCGGCCATACTGGTTTTTCTTTAACTCCTCGTAGGTCTCTAACACCTGCTCTTTGGTGATCCAGCCATTTAAGTAAGCAATCTCTTCCAGACATGCGATCTTGCGGTGCTGATGGGTCTCCACAGTCTTTACAAAATTGGTAGCCTCTACCAAGGACTCATGGGTACCGGTATCAAGCCAGGTAAAGCCCTGTCCCAGAAGGGTTACGTCCAGCTCTCCATTTTCCAGGTAGATACGGTTTAAATCCGTAATCTCCAGCTCACCACGGGCAGACGGTTTTAAGTTCTTTGCATACTCCACCACGCGGTTATCATAAAAGTACAGACCGGTCACGCAGTAATTGGACTTTGGATGCTCCGGCTTCTCCTCAATGGAGACTGCCTTGCCCTGCTCATCAAATTCTACGATACCAAAGCGCTCCGGATCATCTACATAGTAGCCGAATACGGTCGCACCGGTTTTCTTCTCTGCTGCCGCACGCAGGCGTTTCTTTAAGCCCTGACCATGGAAAATATTGTCCCCCAGTACCATGGCTACCGGCTCTCCGCCAATAAATTCCTCACCGATGATAAAGGCCTGAGCCAGTCCGTCCGGGCTTGGCTGCACTGCATAAGACAGCTCTACGCCAAACTGATGTCCATCGCCTAAGAGTGCTTCAAAACGAGGGGTGTCTACCGGTGTAGAGATGATCAGGATCTCACGGATGCCGGCGTTCATGAGAACGGACAGCGGATAGTAGATCATCGGTTTGTCATAAATCGGAAGCAGCTGCTTGGATGTCACCTTTGTCAGCGGATACAGGCGCGTACCTGAACCACCTGCAAGAATAATACCTTTCATACGTTTCTCCTTAATTAACCAGATAAAATACTGCCCGACCTTTTTGCATAAACGGACAGCTTAAGCTATTTTGTACTATACCACAGACAGGCCTAAATTGCAATCTTGGGGGGGGCAAAAGGTTGCCCGGAATCGTCCCCTTTATTTTTTAATAACCTCCGATGTCTCTACGGATGCTTCTTCTGTCACATCCGTCTTGGGCACATTCCGTCCGGTGGCGGAAAGGAAGTTGCCGTCCTCGTCCACCTCTGCCGCAAACAGCAGGGTACGGGCGTCATTGGTCTCATAGCTGCAGGTTACCAGCACAAACATGGAATCAAAAGACTGCTCTGGCACTTCCGCAAAGCTGCATGGCGCCAAGCGCTCTCCTACCCACTTATCAAAGGAAGCCTGGGACTTAAAGGAAGTCTTCCGAACAATTCCGCTTGAGTCACTGTAGTAGCAGCCAAGGGTCTTTAAATGGATCGTCCGCTCCGGTGTGTAGATCTCAAAATAACGGTGATTCTCAAAAAATCCCTGATCCTTGAACTTCACCACATCCTTGAACATGGAACCGTCCTTCATGTGATGGCCGTAGATCGGGTTGTTCCAGCCGCCAAAGTCGGATTTGCTGTCTGCATCCAGATAGATGGCACCGTATACGCTGTCATTGCCTTCAAAATCCTTATGCAGGTAATACTGGTTGTCCGGGGACTGTACGATAGGATAATCGATTTTGGTATCCGGCACGTGGATCCAGCCGATGGTATCCGGATTTATCTCAAGAAGTGATGCAAAATCAATCGGAGAAACATAAGGTGCCTCGGTCTCAGCTTCTGTCTCTTCTTCGGTTTCTTTCTCGGCTTCTGCTGCTTTTCTTGCCTCTGCAGCCAGACTTTCTTCTAAACGGCGCTGGGCAGCAGCATCCATCAGTTCCTTTACCACGCTTACAGCGCTTGCAATCATGATGATCAGAAGGGCACTCACAACCACATAGTAACGGGCTTTTTTTGCATGGTTTTCCGGCTTTTTGCCGTTTTCTTCATGTTCCATATCAGACATAAGCGCACTCCCTTCCTATCAGAGACACCGGTTAACTTCTTAGATCTCGTTCATCTTTGCCAGCTTCGCTGCCTGGTCAGCCGCGATGCAGGCATCCAGAATCTCCTGGATATCTCCGTTCATGATCTTATCTAATTTGTATAAAGTCAGGTTAATGCGGTGATCCGTGACACGTCCCTGCGGGAAGTTATAGGTACGGATCTTCTCGGAACGGTCTCCGGTACCGATCTGGCTGCGGCGTTCTGCTGCCTCTGCATTCTGCTTTTTCTCCAACTCCAGATCATACAGCTTGGAACGAAGGAGGCGGAAGGCCTTCTCTTTGTTCTGCAGCTGAGATTTCTCAGTCTGGCTGTAGATCACGATGCCGGTCGGCATATGGGTCAGGCGGACTGCGGAATCGGTGGTGTTGACACACTGTCCGCCGTTACCGGACGCACGCATGACATCGATACGGCAGTCATTCATATCGATCTGGATATCTACATCCTCAGCCTCCGGCATAACTGCAACGGTTGCCGTGGAGGTGTGGATACGTCCGCCGGACTCCGTCTCCGGCACACGCTGCACGCGATGTACACCGGACTCGTACTTCATCTTGGAATAAGCACCTTTTCCGGTGATCATAGCCTGCACCTCTTTGAATCCACCGATTCCATTCTCATTGAGGGAAATAATTTCAACCTTCCAGTGCTGGCTCTCTGCATAGTTTACGTACATGCGGTAAAGCTCAGACGCAAACAGAGCGGCCTCATCACCGCCCGCACCGGCACGGATCTCCAGCATGATGTTCTTGTCATCATTCGGATCTTTCGGGAGCAGCAGGATCTTTAACTCCTGTTCCAGCTCTTCCACGCGCTTCTTGGCATCGGAAAGCTCCTCCTTTGCAAGCTCGCGCATCTCCTCATCACTTTCTTCCTCTAACAGTGCCAGGCTGTCTTCAATATCCTGCTTCGCCTGCTTATAGGCCTTGTAAGCCTCCACAAGCGGAGCCAGGTCAGCCTGTTCCTTCATAAGCTTGCGGAACCGATCCTGATTTTCGGTTACGTTCGGCTCCCCTAATTCCTGCATGATCTCCTCATAATGGATGAGGATGTCATCTAATCTGTCAAACATGCGACGGATTCCTCCTATTTTTTATCTATCTCTTCCTATTGTTATTGCATACCATCAATTCACCCTGCTGCCGCAGACCACGCGGTCTTTTCCGGGAAGATCTTTTACAACCCTGACGTGTTTCAATCCTGCATCCTCTAAAAGCCCGCTCACGGCCTCTCCCTGATCGTGTCCGATCTCCAGATAAATTGTCCCGCCGGGCTTTAACCAGGTACCGGCATTCTTTGCGATCCTGCGATAAAATTCCAGGCCGTCTGCCGTGCCGTCCAAAGCCATTCTAGGTTCGTGCTCCCGCACCTCCGGCTCCAGCGTGGCTATGACTGCCGTTGGAATGTAGGGAGGATTGGATGTGATGATGTCGAAGCTTCCGGCTTCCTCCTGCGGCAGGGCTTCAAACAGGTCACCCTGATAAAATCGTATTTCTTTCTGATGTGTCCCGGCATTTTGTTTGGCCACCTTTAACGCCTCTTCTGACAGATCTGTGGCCGTTACCGATTCATAACCGCCCTTTACTGCCAGACTGATGGCGATACAGCCGGAACCGGTGCAGACATCCAAAAGCTTTTTGTCAGATCCAGGCTGTTCTGCAAGCACCAGTTCAACCAGTGTCTCGGTGTCCTGACGCGGGATCAGCACGTGTTCATTGACATAAAAATCAAGCCCCATAAACTCCTGGCTTCCAAGGATTTGCTGAAGCGGAATGTGGGCTGCGCGTTGTTTGATCATACCGCGATACGCACAGATCTTCTCTTCTGTCTTGGCATCCTGCTCAGGCAGAGGTCTCAGCCTGTCCATCAGGAAATGTACAAGATCCAGCTGGAAGGCCTCCAAAAGAAGCAGCTTGGCGTCCTGTTCTCCCTCTGCATCATTTGCCTGGGAAAGAGCTCTGCTTCCTTCCTGCCAAAGCTCGTAGAGTGTCATTTATTTCCCTCCTCGGAAAGCTTCACATCCGGAAAATTTTCACGCAGGTAAGCCTTCCAGTCAAATACCGCTTCCACTGCCGCGATCGCTACCTCGATCATGGAATCGTCCGGCTCACTGGTGGTCAGATTCTGCATCCACAAGCCCGGTTTGCTCAGAATGTTGACAATCACATTGTCGCTGCGTCCTGCCAGACGCAAAAACTCATAGGACACGCCGGCAATGACCGGCACCAGAATGATGCGGCTTGCCATACGGATCAACACATTATCCACTCGTATCACCATAAAAAACAGGATGCTGATGATCATGACAATGATCAAAAAGCTCGTCCCGCAGCGCTTGTGCTGTTTGGAACTTTCCCGCACATGGTCAACCGTAAGCGTCATGCCGTGTTCAATGCAGTTGATACATTTGTGCTCCGCTCCATGATACATAAAGGTACGCCGGATATCTTCCATCCGGGAGATCAGTTTGATATATGCCACAAAGATGGCAATGCGGATGACACCTTCTAAAATTGCCATGATCGTATCGGAATGGATCACCTGTTTGCAGGCATTGGCAATCAGTAACGGCAATATCATAAAGATACCGATGGCCATCACAACGGAAAATACCATGACCACCGCCATCAGCACCTGCTCGACCTTCTCTCCAAACATCTTGTCCATCCACAGTTCAAACCTTCCCGGTTCTGACTCTTCGTCATCCTCAAAGAAGCTGGCAGAAAAGCTCAGTGTCCGCATACCAAGGATCATGGAATCTGCAAAGCTGAACACGCCACGAACAAAGGGAAGGGCACAAAACGGTACTTTTTCCGTCATGCTGATGTAGGTGTCTGTTTTGACCTCTATACAGCCGTCCGGTCTGCGCACGGCTGTGGCATACCGGTCTTTGTTTTTCATCATAATTCCTTCAATGACGGCCTGGCCGCCGATACCGGAATATTTCATAGAATTGTTTATCTCCTCCATGAGCGAAAATTTCTCCATATAGAAAAATAAGGTTGAGCTAAGTGTCTCCACTTGAGTCTCAACCTTACTTCGCTCTCGTTATGATTATGCCTGAACGCCGTATTTCTTGTTGAACTTATCGATACGTCCGCGTGCGGATGCAGCCTTCTGCTGACCGGTATAGAAAGAATGGCACTTGGAGCAAACCTCTACGTGGATCTCTTCCTTGGTGGAACCGGTAACGAACTCGTTGCCGCAGTTGCAGGTAACCTTAGCCTGATAATAAGCTGGATGGATTCCTTCTCTCATGATTTTCACCTCTTCACTTTCTCAATTATATAGTACTGTGATCGTCTAACGGTCTCATCTGTACCGTTAAAATCACGCCACATCTATAAACAGCTCCATAATTGTATCATAGAAACATAGCCTTGGCAAGTATATTTTATCAGAACATGCGGCGTTTTTTCGCCACTTCGACAAACTCCCGGTTTGTACGGGTCTGGGCAAACAGATCCAGGATCCGCTCCACGGAATCCTCCGGTTTTAAGCTGTTTGTTGCCTTGCGCACGATGTCTACCGCCTCGGCCTCCTCGCGGGTTAAAAGCAGATCATCGCGGCGGGTGCCGGACTTTAAGATATCGATCGCCGGGAAGATGCGTTTTTCGGAAAGCTTGCGGTCTAATACCAGCTCCATATTGCCGGTTCCCTTAAACTCCTCGTAGATGACGTCATCCATACGGCTTCCGGTATCAACAAGTGCCGTAGCCAGAATGGTCAGGCTGCCGCCCTCGCGAATGTTTCTGGCTGCACCGAAGAATCGTTTTGGCATATGCAGTGCTGCCGGATCAAGACCACCGGAAAGGGTACGTCCGCTCGGCGGAACTACCAGGTTGTAGGCACGCGCCAGACGGGTGATGCTGTCTAAGAGGATAATGACGTCCCTTCCCTGCTCCACCAGGCGTTTTGCACGCTCGATGACCATCTCAGAAACACGCTTATGACGCTCCGGCAGCTCATCAAACGTAGAATAGATCACTTCCACATTTTTGCCTACAACGGATTCCTTAATGTCTGTTACCTCCTCCGGACGCTCATCGATCAGCAGGATGATCATATGCATGGTCGGATGGTTGGTGGTGACTGCCTGGGCAACCTGCTTTAAGAGCGTGGTCTTACCTGCTTTTGGCGGAGATACGATCATGCCTCGCTGGCCTTTTCCGATCGGCGCCAGAAGATCCAGGACACGCATGGCTGTGCTGGTCTTGCCCGGCGTTTCCATATGCAGGCGGCTGTTTGGGAAGATTGGGGTCAGATCTTCAAAGTTCGGCCTGCGCTCCAATGCACTGACCGGCTTACCATTTACCTGTTTGATATATAAAAGTGCCGCAAACTTCTCATTGGAAGTTTTGATCCGACGGTTTCCGTTGATGATATCTCCGGTCTTTAAGTTAAAGCGGCGGATCTGTGTCGGGGAAACGTATACGTCATTCTCACCCGGAAGGAAGTTTTCGCAGCGGATGAAACCGAACCCATCCGGCATAACCTCCAAAATACCACTTGCCGCCACACCGCTGTCCATCTCCTCCGGTGCACGTTCTGCTGTATCATCCCGCTCATTCTGGTTTCTGGTCTGATAAGAAACAACCTGTGGCTTCTTGTCAAACATGGCTGGTCTTGCCGGTGTCTGTACCGCAGCCGTCTCTTTCTCCTCTGTCGGTCTTGCCACGGTCGGTTTTGCCATGGTTTCTTTTCCCTGTGTTTCTTTTGCTGCCGGTTTTTTCTCTCTTACTGCCGTTGTTTCTTTTGTGTTTGTCTCTTTTTCAGCCGGTGTCTCCTTGGCTGCATTACACAAAACTTCGATCAGTTCTGCCTTCCGAAGCGACGTTGCACCTTTAATGCCCTGCTCTTTTGCCATTTCCTTAAGCACCGGCAGGGGTAGTGTCTGTAATTTTTCTCTCATATAGTTCTCCATTCTAAAATATTTGCAGAAATGTGGGGTTATGAATTACGAATAGCTACAACAAAGTGTAGTAAGATATAGGATTTTCGATGCGATTTTCGGATTGCTGCGAATCAGCGGACGCACCACGGATGCCTCCTCGATATGCATAGCAACTATGCAGGAACTGCTGTTTGCAGTTCCCTGTCATGGTTCCATTATAATAGAAATTTTTAAAAAAGAAAAGCACAACTGTTCAGAGCTTTCATTTTTCCACGGATTTCCTTAAAAAATCCATGTGTTCCCCGATTTTTGTCTCATAGCCATTCTCGGACGGACGGTAAAATACACGGCCTTCCATTCCGTCCGGAAGATATTGCTGTTTTACATAATGATTCGGATAATCATGGGCATATTTGTATCCGATCCCATGCCCCAGTTTGGCTGAACCACCATAATGCGCATCCTGTAAATGCGGTGGTACCGGCATGGAGCGCTGGTTTTTTACGGCATCCATCGCCTCAAACACGGCATTGCACGCAGCATTGGACTTCGGTGCCGTTGCCACATAGAGGACGGCCTGAGACAGGATGATCTGAGCCTCCGGCATGCCAACCCGCTCTATGGCCTGAGCAGCGCTGACTGCCACCACAAGAGCCTGAGGATCTGCATTTCCCACATCTTCCGATGCACAGATCATGATCCTGCGGGCAATGAATTTGATATCCTCTCCTGCATAAAGCATTCTCGCCAGGTAATAAACCGCAGCATCCGGATCGGAGCCCCGCATACTCTTGATAAACGCAGAGATTGTATCATAATGGTTGTCTCCATCCTTATCATAACGAACCGCCCGCTTCTGGATGCATTCCTGTGCCACCTCCAGCGTAATATGGATCAGCCCATCTCCCGAGTCACGCTCCGTAGTCAGAATACCAAGTTCCACAGCATTTAAAGCGGCTCTGGCATCTCCACCGGATATATCTGCCAGAAAATCAGCCGCCTCATCCTCGATCACGGCATGGTAGCTTCCCATTCCTTTCTTTTCATCCGAAACAGCGCGAACGATCAGTTCTTTTACATCCTCCCTCTCAAGCGCCTTAAGCTCAAAGATGCGGGAGCGGGAAAGAAGTGCCCCATTCACTTCAAAATACGGATTTTCTGTCGTCGCACCGATCAGGATCAGTGTGCCGTCTTCTACATAAGGAAGCAGATAATCCTGCTGACTCTTATTGAAACGATGGATCTCATCTACAAACAGGATCGTTTTTCGTCCATACATGCCAAGATTGTCCTTTGCCTCTTTCACGACATCTTCCATATCTTTTTTTCCGGCCACCGTGGCATTGATCTGGCGGAAATTGGCACTGGTCGTGTTGGCGATCACCTTGGCAAGTGTGGTTTTTCCCGTCCCCGGAGGCCCATAGAAAATGATGGAGCCAAGCTTATCTGCCTTGATCGCCCGATAAAGCAGCTTGTCTTTCCCAATAATGTGTCTCTGTCCCACCACCTCGTCCAGGGTCGTAGGGCGCATGCGGGATGCCAGGGGCGATTCCTGCTCCTGGGTACTCGCTCTCATATAGTCAAACAAATCCATGTTTTTTCCTCCTGCTTCCTTTCAGTATAAATCGTGTCGAATACCTCGTCAAGTTTTCTGAAATCACGCTTGCTTTTTGGGAAGGAATGCGCTACAATGTTCATGTCATTAATTTTGAAGTATTTTTATTTTCCTTCAATTATTTCGATATATAGAAAGTATTTCATGGAAATTAGAAACCTGATCACCTTTACCAAAGTAGCTGAGAGTCAGAGTCTTTCCAAAGCTGCAAAGGAGCTGGGATACGCCCAGTCTACCGTCACCATGCAGATGCAGCAGCTGGAGCAGGAACTTGGCATTTCGCTCTACGAGCGCGTGGGAAAACAGATTCGCATTACACAGAGCGGACAAGAGTTTTTGTCTTACGCGACCGCCATCGTTCGCATGTCCGAACAAGCCCTGATGATCGGCAGGCAGGATGCTTCTGCCATCACCGGCTCACTCCGTCTCGGGATCCTTGCTCCGCTCTCTGGTAAGACGATGAGCAGCCGCATAGCCCGCTATATACAGGCACATCCTCAGGTGGATGTCGTTGTGACCACCGTCCGTGATCCAAAGGAGCTTCTTGATCAGCTGCGCCACAACACGATTGACCTGGCCATCACTCTGGATCTGCCTTACACGGATCCTGATCTGATCCATGCTAAAGAAGACCAGTCCACTATGCTGCATGTCTTTGCCGGAATCAGCCACCCGCTTTCTGGTAAAGAAGGACTATCCAAGGAAGATATTTTCCGGTATCCGTTCATCCGCACCGGTTATTTTGATGCAGCGTGCAGCGATAAATCTGCTTTCCCAAATTCCGGACAGCTGCAAATTTCCGATCTCTCCATGGCGCTTTCCATAACTGCTGAAAGCACAGGCACAGCCGGACATGATTTCCTCGTCCTGGCTCCAGATTTCATCGCAAAGGAGCATCCGGCCGCAAAAACACTTACCCGGCTGGATTACGAACCTTCCACTTCTAAATTGTGGATCCAGGTTCTCTGCCACCGAAACAAATGGCTTACCAAAGCCATGAAATCCTGGCTTTCTCACGTCTGATCACCCTTTGACAATTTTCCCTTATTCGGATTGGCATAGCGTGCGTGACCGGCCACTTTCCCCGGTCACGCGCCCATCACACTAAGCATAAAAAGTAGCGAAAGTAACTATTTTTCGTACAATCTTAAACACCAAAATTGCTTGACAGAAAAGGGGTTGGGTGGTAAACTCACAGTGTATTTTGATATGAGCTTTTGATTCACATATTTTTGTAAGTCAAGAAGTACATTTCCCGATTTACAAAAATATGTGATTTTTGTTTCATACGAAAATACAAATTTAATTTTTTACAGGAGGTACCACAATGAATAACGGTACAGTTAAATGGTTCAACGCAACTAAGGGTTATGGTTTCATCACCAACGATGAGACTGGTGAGGAAGTTTTCGTACACTTCTCCGGTATCGTAGCTGATGGCTACAAGACCTTAGAGGATGGCCAGAAAGTTACCTTCGATACTGCTGAGGGCAACCGTGGTCTGCAGGCTGTTAACGTTCACGTTGTAGCTTAATTTACCACTGAAAATGCAAAATACCCGAGAGTCCGCAAGGGCTTTCGGGTATTTTTTATGTAATAGGAACATCGACAAATCTGCAACATCCTTTCAGATGCAAAAACCCCGGAATCCGCAAGGATCCCGGGGTTATGTTTTGTTGAGTTTTAATTACTTCAGGGTAACTTTTGCGCCCTCAGCCTCAAGTTTAGCCTTGATATCCTCAGCCTCTTCCTTGGTAGCGCCCTCTTTCAGGACTTTCGGAGCACCATCAACTACGTCCTTAGCCTCTTTCAGACCAAGACCGGTAGCTTCACGTACAACCTTGATAACTTTAACTTTGTTCGGGCCAACCTCAGTCAGCTCTACGTCGAACTCAGTCTTCTCCTCAGCTGCCTCGCCTGCGCCAGCTGCTGCTGCAACTACAACGCCTGCTGCTGCGGATACGCCAAACTCTTCCTCACAAGCTTTTACCAGCTCGTTCAGCTCTAATACGGATAACTCTTTGATAGCTTCGATAAACTCTGCAGTGGTTAACTTTGCCATTTTAATTTCCTCCATTAAATAATGATATTCCTGAATCAATGATAGTTCGATATGATATCGATCTGCTTATCTCTGTCACTCATGCGGCCAGCCGCAAGATAGTCAGATGATTAAGCCTCTGCGCCCTGCTTCTCAGCGATCTGATTAAGCACACGAGCGAAGTTGGTGATCGGAGACTGCATGCTGCCCAGTAATCTTCCGAGAAGTACTTCTCTGGACGGGATGGTTGCGATAACCTGCATGCCCTTCTGATCATAGTAAGTTCCTTCAATAACACCAGCTTTGATTTCCAGCTTGTCTGCCTTCTTAGCAAACTCAGCCAGGATTCTTGCCGGAGCTGTAGCGTCATCTTTGGATACAGCGATTGCGGTCGGTCCCTCTAAATCCGGATCCAGAGCTGCAAAATCAGTACCCTCAGCTGCACGTTTGATCATGGTGTTCTTATATACTTTATAAGCAACACCAGCTTCTCTTAACTGCTTACGAAGCTCGGTATCCTGAGCAACAGTAAGACCACGATAGTCTACTACTACTGCAGATGAAGCGCCGTTTAACAGCTCGGAGATCTCAGCTACGATAGGCTGTTTTAACTCAACTTTAGCCATGAATATCTTCCTCCTGTTTTATTATATAACTGGAGACTGCAAGGAAAAAACCTCTCTGCGATCAGACAGAGAGGTTCTACAAATTCGTTCTAATACAAATTGTACGTTCCTCGGTAGGCGGCTGTAACCTTACGCCTTACGGCACCTACTGTCTTCGGCAGTCAATACTTGTGTATGATAACATACTATATTCGGATTGTCAATCTGTTTTTGCAAATCCAGATTAAGCCATCAGCTTAACTACGTTCAGCTTAACGCCCGGGCCCATGGTAGAGGTCAGGGTTGCGCTCTTGATATAGGTACCCTTTAAGGTAGCCGGTTTTGCTTTGTTGATTGCATCCATAAGCGTCTGGAAGTTGTCCGCTAACTGCTCCTCAGTGAAAGAAGCTTTACCCACTGGCACGTGGATGATATTGGTTTTATCAAGTCTGTACTCGATCTTACCAGCTTTGATATCGTTGATAGCTTTGGTTACGTCCATGGTTACGGTACCAGCCTTCGGGTTTGGCATTAAGCCCTTCGGTCCAAGTACACGACCCAGACGACCAACAACACCCATCATATCCGGGGTAGCTACAACTACATCGAAATCTAACCAACCCTCGTTCTGGATCTTCGGGATCAGTTCCTCAGCGCCTACGAAATCTGCGCCTGCAGCCTGAGCCTCGTCAGCCTTTACGCCTTTAGCGAAAACAAGGATTCTGGTAACTTTACCAGTTCCGTGCGGCAGAACAACTGCACCACGGATCTGCTGGTCAGCGTGACGTCCGTCACAACCGGTTCTGATATGAGCCTCAATGGTTTCATCAAATTTAGCTACAGCAGTCTTCTTAACAAGTGCGATAGCGTCTGCTGCATCATAAAGAGTAGCGCGGTCTACTGCTTTAGCCGCTTCTACGTATCTCTTTCCATGTTTCATAATAAATAACCTCCTAGTGGTATTGTCGGGGATGTCCCTCCCACGTATTTAAAGTTTCATCTCAATCCTGTTGAAACATTATTCCTCAACAGTGATACCCATGCTTCTTGCAGTACCTGCAATCATGCTCATAGCTGCTTCCAGACTTGCTGCATTTAAGTCAGGCATCTTGGTCTCGGCGATCTTCTGAACATCTGCCTTAGAGATGGTAGCAACTTTGGTCTTGTTCGGGGTTGCGGAACCGGATTTGATCTTGCAGGCTTTCTTTAACAGAACAGCTGCCGGCGGAGTCTTGGTAACGAAGCTGAAGCTTCTGTCTGCATATACGGTAATAACAACCGGGATGATCAGATCGCCCTGATCTGCAGTTCTTGCATTGAACTCCTTGGTGAACTGTACGATATTAACACCGTGCTGACCCAGTGCCGGACCTACTGGCGGAGCCGGGGTAGCCTTGCCTGCCGGAATCTGTAATTTGATGTAACCAGTTACTTTCTTTGCCATGATAATGACCTCCTAATAATGTGGTATTGTCGGGGGTGTCCCTCCCACGAACCGGCAGCGCCGATCCTTTTTCATTGTTACATATGTTTCACTTCCGTGAAATTGAGCTCAACCGGTGTTTCACGGCCGAACATTTCGACACTGATCGTAAGAGTATGCTTACTCTCATTGATAGACTTAACGGCACCGATCGTATCCTTCCATGCACCGGCAGTCACCACAATGGTGTCACCGACTGCATAATCCAGAGCGACTTCTGTCTTTCCGAATCCGAGACTCTCCATCTCTTCATCGCTAAGCGGAACAGGCTTGGAACCCGGTCCGACAAAACCGGTCACTCCACGGGTATTGCGTACTACATACCAGGTATCATCGTTCATGATCATATGGATCAGCACGTATCCCGGGAACATTTTCTTGTCCGCAAGTTTCTCTACGCCATTCTTGAGTTCTGCGACTTCGAGCATCGGGACAGAAACCTCAAGGATCTGATCCTGAAGGTTACGGTTCTCAATGGTTTTCTCAATGTCAACTTTTACCTTGTTCTCGTAGCCTGAATAGGTATGGACTACATACCACTTTGCTTCTGACATCTTATCACCCTCGCCTTAATTAAATAATGAAGCTGAGGCCCCATTTGATAATGAAATCCAGGATTGCGATGATAATGCCCAGCGCAGCGGTAACCGCTACGACAGCAACTGTCTGTTTGCCGACAGTTTCCTGGTCAGGCCATACGATTTTGTTGAACTCAGCTTTTAAACCCTTGAAAAAGCTCTTCTTCGGAGCCTTCTCAGTGCCTTTAGTTTCTCCCATAATTCACACTCCTTACTTGGTTTCTTTGTGTAAAGTATGAGTTTTGCAGAATCTACAATATTTTTTGGTCTCCATGCGATCCGGATGTGTCTTTTTATCCTTCGTCATGTTGTAGTTCCGCTGTTTACATTCTGTACATGCCAGTGTAATCTTTGTGCGCACGACTTCCACCTCCACTTGATTTTTAATTGTTTTTTCAGTCTTTTCCCTGTTCAAATCTGCCGGATGGCTAATTTTGAGCATAAAAAAAAGACCTAAGCTCTTCCATTCGCCATACCACTATATCATAAGGGCTCTTCTGCGTCAATCCTTTTCTTCATTTTTCTTTAAATAGAGCCGATGCAGATCGAGGCAAAGAATACCTGCCTGCATCCGGCTTCCAGTAATACCCGGGTGCAGGCCTCGATCGTGCTTCCGGTCGTATAGATATCATCCACCAGAATCACTCTTTCCGGAATCCTGCCTGCTGTACGATCTGCGCCTTCTGCCACACCAAATGCATGCCTAAGATTGCGCAGGCGTTCTTCCGGTCCGAGGTTTTTCTGCGGCGCAGTCTTCCTGGTCCGGATCAGAAGCGACTGATCTACAGAAAGCCCTGTCAGCCTTCCCAAACGCACGGCCAACTCCCCTGCCTGATTAAATCCGCGGCTTTTTAACCTCTGCGGATGAACCGGAACCGGGATCAGGACCGCATCCGGCTTTTCGGCAAAGAAATAGCCGAATCTACGGGCAATAGCCTCTGCGTAAAAGTCCAGATACTCCCTGCGATTTTTATATTTGATAGCCGCCATGGATTTCTGTGCCACGGTATCATACCGGATCAGAGCCACACCGCACTCAAAACTCCGATGTCTCCGAAGACAGTCCGGACAGTATTCTTCGCGGTCACTGATCAGCTCGGTTCCGCACTTTTTGCAGGATGGCTGTTTGATAAAGCGCAGCTTTGTCAGGCAGCCTGGGCAGATGAGCGCACCCTCAGGCAGCACGATCTGTCCGCACACCGGACATCGGCGGGGAAATAACAGATCGATCAGGCGTCCCGGGATTGTCATTCCTGCCTCATCACCTCCTGGATCCGGATCTTCAGTCCGGTATAACGACGCTGTTCCATCTCATTATCCACCATGACCTGCAGCATTTCCGGCACTCCCACCAGACATACACAAGAACGGGCACGGGTGACCGCCGTATAGATCAGGTTGCGTGTCATCAGCATGCGTGGGCCGGAATAAACCGGTATGACAACCGCCGGGTACTCACTTCCCTGCGATTTATGGATGGTGATGGCATAGGCCAGTTCCAATTCTTCAAGCTGTTTAAAGGTATAATCCACCATTTTTCCTTCATCAAATTCCACGGTCAGCTCTTCTGCGAAGGTGTTGATCTCGCGAATGATACCGATATCACCATTAAAGACTCCCGTACCGGAATCTATCGGAATGCCATAACGGCTGCGGATTTCCCATTCGATCTGGTAATTATTCCGGATCTGCATCACCTTGTCACCCACCCGGTAGATGGTTCCGCCCATTTCCTTTTCCGGCTTGGATGGATCCTTGGGATTAAGAAAACTTTGCAGGATCGTATTGAGCCGTTCCACACCAAGTGCACCCTTGCGCATCGGTGTCATGACCTGGATATCGAACTTATCCGCATGAACGTAATTCGGCAGCTTTTCCTGCACCAAAGTCAGCATCGCGCTGATGATGGCATCCGGCTGTTCTCTGCGGATAAAAAGGAAGTCCTTGCTGCGCTTTCCCAGCGCGATCTTCTCTCCAGCATTGATCTTATGGGCATTCACAATGATGTCACTCTCTGCCGCCTGTCTGAAGATCCGGCTCAGCTGTACCACGTTAAAGGCACCGGAAGCAATCATATCACGTAAGACATTGCCCGGACCCACGCTCGGAAGCTGATTGATGTCACCAACCAGGATCAGACGGGTTCCCGGATTGATAGCACGAAGGAGCGCGTGCATCAGATAAATATCTACCATGGACATCTCATCAATGATGATAGCATCCGCCTCCAGCGGATTTTCCTCATTGCGTTCAAAATGCATACCGGAAGTGTCCTTATCATCAGACGGCACACCAGTCAGCTCCAAAAGACGGTGAATCGTCCTGGCCTCATAGCCGGTTGCCTCTGTCATGCGCTTGGCCGCACGACCTGTCGGAGCCGCAAGAAGCAGCTGCATCTCTTCCTGTTCAAAGTAACGGATGATCGTGTTGATCGTTGTAGTCTTACCGGTACCCGGACCTCCTGTAATGATGAGAAGGCCGCTGTTGACCGCCTCAATGACCGCACGGATCTGCTGCTTATCCGGCTCAATCTGCTCTTCCTTGCAGATTACCTCCAGTTTTTTTCGGATTTCTCCCTCCGGCTCCGAACCGTGAAGGTTCAGGTCATGAAGCATGCGGGCAGTGTTGAGTTCTGTATAATAATACTGAGTCGCATACACATGGCGGGAAGGTGGCTGACCGGGATCCAAATCATGATCGGAATCTAGGTTTTGTGCTGGATCCTGTTCTGAATCTTGTGCCGGTTTTTGCTTTGGATCTTGCTTAGAGATCCGATCTTCGTTTACTTTCACCACGATCTTTTTATCGATCTGAAGATCGGTCAGGTGCTTTTCCATTCCTGCCGGATCTACATGCAAAAGTTCCGAGGCCGCTGACAGCAGCTCCTCCTCCGGCAGGTAGGTGTGTCCATTTGCCACGGACTGTAAAAGGGTATAATAAATTCCGCTGCGGATACGAAAATCCGAGTCTGTGAAAATGCCAACCTTTTGCGCGATCTCATCTGCCATCTTAAATCCGACACCCTGGATGTCGTCCGCCAGGCGATAGGGATTCTCGCGTATGATCCCATACATGCGAGAGCCGTATTCATTGTAGATCTTCAAAGCCAGGCTCATGGATATGCCGTATTCCTGCAAAAACATCATAGCCTGACGCATTTCTTTTTTGGACTCCATCTGTTCCGAAATGGAACGAGCCATCTTTTCGCTTACACCCTTCACTTCTGCCAGACGTTCCGGTTCTTCCTCGATAATGCGGAAGGTGTCTGCCTTAAAACGCCGCACGATACGGGCAGCCAGGGCACTTCCGATCCCCCGGATCGCACCGGAACCCAAATAACGTTCCATCGACGCTGTGTCTTCCGGTGCTTTCAACTCATAGGTTTCCACCTGGATCTGGTCTCCGTAAATCGGATGTTCCACTTCCCGTCCGGATGCTTCTATAAAATCCCCTTCACCAATATAAGGAAAGGTTCCTACCAGCACATAGTCCAGGCCTTCCGAGCTGACACTTAAAATGGAATAGCCATTTTCCTCGTTGCGATATTTGATCTTTTCTACATATCCGCTCACTGTCGCCATGTTTTGTATCTCCTGTAATCAGCGGACGCGCCACCGGCGCCTCCTCGATATGCATAACAAAAGGAAGGCCCCGCGTCCGCGATGGACACGAGACCCTTTTTATTTACTCGTTTTCCTTCTTAATTAAAATCCGGTTCCTTTTTGTCGCCATGCTGGAACTCGATAAATTTACCGGTTCCGATCGCTACTGCTGTCAGCGGATCTTCTGCTACCATAGTGGTAATGCTGGTTTTCTCCTCGATCAGCTGATCAAGACCATTTAACAGGGAACCGCCGCCGGTCATCACAATGCCACGGTCAAAGATATCTGCAGCCAGTTCCGGAGGAGTTCTCTCCAGTACGTTATGGACAGCATCCACGATCTGCATAGCCGGCTCACGCAGCGCCTCGAGTGTTTCCTCAGAAGTAACTACGATGGTCTTTGGAAGTCCGGTTACCAGGTTGCGACCCCGTACTTCCATGGTCAGTACCTCGGGTCTGCGGTATGCAGTACCGATGTTGATCTTAATCTCCTCTGCAGTTCTCTCACCGATCAGCAGGTTGTGTTTCTTTCTCATGTAGCGAACCAGCGCCTCATCGAAATCATCACCTGCTACCTTGATGGATGTGCTTACTACGGTTCCTCCAAGGGAGATGACTGCAATATCTGCAGTACCGCCTCCGATATCTACGATCATGTTTCCGCATGCTTTGGAAATGTCGATTCCGGCACCAATCGCAGCTGCAACCGGCTCTTCTATGATAGAAACCTCACGGGCACCAGCCTGATATGTTGCATCCTCAACTGCCTTTTTCTCAACTTCCGTGGCTCCACTTGGAATGCAGACTGCGATACGCGGTTTACGCAGGGTTCTCTTACCAACTGCTTTATTGATAAAATACTTTAACATCTTCTCCGTAACCGTGTAATCCGAGATCACGCCCTGGCGCAGTGGTCTTACCGCAATGATATTGCCCGGCGTTCTTCCGATCATCAGACGTGCTTCCTCTCCAATGGCCATGATCTTGTTAGAGTCACGGTCAATTGCTACTACGGAAGGCTCTTTCAGCACAACGCCCTTTCCTTTGATATATACCAGAATGCTCGCTGTACCTAAATCGATTCCGATATCGTTGGATACTAACATAAATTTCCTCCTGATGTTACGCTTGCTTCGTAACTATTCAGTACCTTCATAGTTACATTGCTTCTATCTAAACATATATGAATGAATCTGCGCAAAACACACAATTTTCGTTCTAGCTTATCCTATTATATACAATCCAGGAGTTTTTTAAAAGGGTTTTTTTATTTTTTATTATGTTTATATTTTTTTTATGATGGCGACACATTTTAGTCACAATTCTTTTTTATACTCTAGGTACATTATCCGAAAGGGTAATGGAACCTTTGTTTCAAGTGCATACTTGAAATTACAAAGCTTTTTCATACTCATACCGGGCAGCCCGAAACTGCCCGGCCCCCCTAAAACATTTTCTTTTATTTTGTATACCTACCATTCCCAAAATCGAAGGGCGAAAAGGACTGCCAAACCTTTTCGCCCTTTGATTTTTTCAGTAATCTAATCATCCCTTTCCCTGATATGGAAAACAGCAAGCAACACGGATGAAGTGATAAAGAGTGCACACCACAGAAGGATCTTTTGGGTATCTCCAAGCAGAGGGATCGGAATTTTCCACTGACCATCCGGTCCCAGATACAGCCATGCACTTCCATCCGGGGAAGAAGGCTGGTACCAGGCAAGGATCTTTCCGATCCGCAGTACCGGCTCAGGTTTTGGCGGTTCCGCTCCGGATCCACCCGGTGTTTTTGGTGTTTTTGGTGTTTCTTTCGGTTCATCCGGTTTGCTATCATCTGGGAGATCTGGCTTATCCTCATCCGGAACCTCCGGCTTTGGCGGACTTTCCTCTTCTTCCGGTTTTGGAGGGGGTGATTCTTTCCGATCCGTCACCGTAACCTGATACCGCGCCTGCTGCTGAAAAAGATACGATCCGACTCCCGGATCCGGTTCAAACTGCCAGTTGATCACTTCCGGATTTTTTTCATAGCCACTCGGCGCCTGGATTTCCCTTAGCTCATACCAGTAGGGGGCAACGCTCCCATCTTCCAGTACCTCGCCAACCGGCAGACCGCTTTTCTCTATGGGCGCATTGAGCCTCATAGAAAAGACTGCCTCCTCCTGCACGTCTCGCGCTCCCGGTGCTCGACTGTAAGCCGTCAGTTCAAACACTGCTCCTTCCAACGGGTGGCCGGATGCATCTGTTTTTTTCAGATCCAGTGTGCCGGTTACAGGGCTGTCATTTACTCTTACGATCCGGATTTCGGGCTGCCACTCATATAGGATCTGTACCGGCTGAAAGGTAGAATAATACGCCGGACTTTGCTGTTCTGCCAGCCAGTAAATCCCATCCGGCAGCCTTCGGATCCTGTGAGGCTTTAAGTCCCCTTGTGCATATCCTTCCGGGATCCGGTGATTGATGGCATCCAGTTCGGTATAACGTCCATCGCTTCCGCTTGTCCAGGAGTCAAACAGATAGGTGCTGCTCCGTGTCAGTCCCCCTGTAGGATCTGCCCGATACAGAGCAAGCTTTGCACCAGAAAGCTCCTTCGTACCGTTTTCATATACCTTTGAGATGAAAAGCGTTCCCTCTTCATTTTCGATCCGGCACAGTTGAACCCTGGCTGTATCCTGTACCGTGATCAGTGTATCTTCCGCCTTGGAAAATCCCGGCGGAACTTCGGTTTCCACCAGCACATAGCTGCTTGCTGCAGGCAGATAATCAAATCGCTGCCTGTTTTCTATCGTCAGGTAACTGCAGGCATAACGATTGATCCCGGAAAGTTCCTGCCAGCAAAACTGATATTCAAACCGATATAGATCATCCGCATCCAGATCCTGCTCTTTTGTCACACCGATCCGGATCTTCTCTCCTGTTTCCATTTTGTATACAAAGATGGTCTGCTGCGGATCAGTCGGATGGATCTGCTTTTTCTTATATTCCGCCTCAAATTCTGCACGGTACAACACATCCCCTGCATCCCACATCACACTGCTTTTTGGCACTGCTCCGTGTTCGAGATACATGGTTTCAAAGGCTGCCGGGAATTCACGGTATGTAGTGCCATCATCGGTCGTCCAGTGCATGATTGGCAGCTTGCTTTCATACAGAGGCTTTCCGTCTTCTAGACAAACCTTTCCTGATTCATCCAGTTTGGCAGGATACAGAGTAAAGCCGGCACCTCCCACCGCGATTTCTCCGTCCGCCTGATCTTTTCCATTTTCCAGGGCATACTTTTCCACTTCCACCCGCGTATGTTCTTCCTTCATCTCAAACTGCTGAAGTTCCGGGCGTTCATTTACCACCACAGGAACCGGAGCATGCGTAACAAAACCGGACGGCGCCTGAAGTTCCTTCCAGATATACTCTCCAACCGGAAGTCGGGCAAGCCGATATGGTTGTTCTTCCGTTGTCCAGGTAATCACCGGTTCCGATTCTCGACTCTGCTCCAATGCATCCTGTTTCTGCTCATCTTGTACTTTCCACAATCCGAGCTTTGCTCCTTCCACATATCCACAATCAAAGGCAGAGTTTTCCTCATCGATTTTCACAAATTCTGTTCTGGTTGGCTGGTCTGTCATGGTTATGGTCTGGAGCTGTGCTGTTTCCTTCACGGAAATCCCCACAGGCAGTGCCTTCACAAGCCCCTCGGGAGCTTTCAGTTCTTCCATGATATAGCAGCCTGCAGGTACCCGTTCCAGAATGTCTGCCTGTCCTTCAGTCATAACCAGGCCATTGGAATCATTGGGATCATTGGGATACTGTTCAGATGTGATCCAGGTATTTTCCAGCACATACGCTTCCCCTTTCCTGTGGGACAGTGGTTCCTCTTCCTGAAGCAGGATAAGCGGTTGCTGCACCTCATATGCCGCATGGCTGTATGCTTCCAGGTTATCCGAAAGCTGTAAACGCACGAATTCTCCATTGCGGTCATACAGTTTTGTGGCCTTGTCATACTGCTCTTCGCTCTTCGGATAATAGACCACCAGCCCGTGACTGTCATAAACCGGATCCATGTTCTTTTCAAAGCTTCCCTGGTTGTCATCCCGAAGAACCTCGTCATTTAAGTTCTGACCGGCTGCATTCTTATTTATAGAAGATTCCCTGTGGCTTTCTTCTCCGGCCTGTGACCTCCAGCTTCCCGTAAGATAGGCATTGTCCCCTTCTTTAGCCACTGCCATGCGAGAGGTCGTGATCTTATCTCGCGCGATCACATTTCCATAATCATCCATCCGGATGTTAACCGGCCATACCAGAATCTGCCTTTTCCCTTTTCCGCTTCCGTCCCGTCCGCAGATCTGATCCCAGCTTCCGTTGGTTCCATCAAAATCCGGCACGACATATGCCATACCGGTATAGGGGTCTACCAGAGAATCCCGGGCTCCGTCTCTCCCGAGATGATACACATGCGTTCCCTTTCCCAATGTCAGGATCCGATCTTTTTCGTCGTATGTGATCTGTGTCAGGTCTCCGCCTTCAAACTCCAGGAATCTGCTGGCTCCCTTCCAGGCAAATGCCAGGTATTGACCATCTTTGCCGTCTGTCTTTGGCGTGATCTCAAGCACCAGGTCACTCAGGTCATAGTAGAGAATATCCGTATCCGGCCTCATGACCGTGACCGCATTCCAGATATTCCCCTCTACCCGGATCACTTCACCATACCGATCTGTACCCGCTGGCCAGGATGCCGTATAGCATCGTCCATCCGAATCTCGCTCCGGAAGGAATTCTGTTTTTCCCCCTCCATAGCCCTCTCTTACATACATCCGCTGTACATATCCGGCATCGTCCCGGCTGATCACCAAACCTTCATAGGCATGATCCTGTGTATCACCAGACGGAGTCAGCGTAATAGCGTCAAACAAGGTCATAAGGGCTCCCGAAGCATACTCCAAACTTTGCCGGGTCAAAACCGTCTCATCCGGATCTGACTGTTGCGCTTTCTTTTCCACCTGCAGACGGATCGGCTCATTTTCCAGATAAATCCTTGCCGTATGGATCACGTCCTGCGGTTTGGTTCCATAGGTCGTCTGTTCATCCGCAGGATCTTCGTAAATGGCAGACCATACTCGGTGATCCTGATTGCCATTTTGGTAAGATGTGATCTGATCGGAATAGATTTCTACCGCCACCGGTTTTGAACGGACATAACCTTCCGGAGCTTTCAGTTCGCACAGCACGTAGGTGCCGGCTGAAAGCGGCTGAGGAGTTGTCAGATATCCCACCGTCTGCAGCTGTTTTTTCGATGCCTCTTCCATCTCCCCATCTCGTACTGTGGCAAACGCCTTCATAACTCCAAACTGTAAACCAAACCGATCTCCCAAAAGAATCTGTCCGGATTCCTCGCACACCGGAGTCCCGGCAGACACCACGCCCGTATACAGATCGTTTGCATCAAGATCCATAGAGCCGGTATAAGCTTCGTCTGCCATGCCTTCCTTCATGCTCATCCAGAGATTGCTAAGACAGTTTTTTATCCTTAGTCCCCTTAATACCGGACGGATATTCTCTGCACCCATGGCAGCAAGGAAGTTTTTCGAACCACAGATCTGTGTATCCTCCTCATAAAACAAAACGGTTCCATTGCCATCGTTTGCATCATCCCGTTTGGCTGCATAAATGGCAAAGATTGCGCCGTCATGCAAAATGTTCTCATGCGTTTCAGAATCCAGTTTTTCCACGCGCAGTCTGGCTGTGTAAAGCTGGTTTCGAAAACGTACTTGACCATACTTTGCCTCGTCAGACCCACCATCCGCTTCCCCGATCACGGAATAAGGCACAAGCATCGGTGCATAGCGGCCATCATAGGCTGTCTGAGATCCCTGCATGGCCAGAACCCGATCCTGATACCAGGTTCCCGGCACATTATCCTCTGTTTTTGTTCCTTCCGGATATGCGACATGATCTGCCACACAGGCCTGTTCCGAAACAGAGCTGTAACGGCAGGCCGACTGATCTAAGGACATACCGACACCGCCAGACTGGTTTGTCATGACATGATTTGATTCGGGATCAGATGTCCAACCATAGGGATAGACCTTAAAATCCCCCCGGTCACTATGTCCCTGAACTACGCGCGATTCCTCCCGAAAACGGATCTGATAGTGTTTCTCCTGTTCTGCAGCCGCAAGCGAAGCCTGATATCGATAAAACGGATCTAAAATACCCGGATATTCCCTGGCTCCCGCTTCATCCGTATAGGCTGCCGGAAGTTCGATCTCCTTTGGCTGATCGATTTCATAATGTCTGTTTTTAAAATCGCTTAGGCTCGCATACCTTGGCTGCTGTTCCACCACCACATAGGTGCCGTAAGGCAGCATGGCAGATATCCCATAGTACGCAGAAACCGTCTGTCCATCCTCCGATACTTCTGCCATATCTGCAGACAATGTTGTCTGGTCTTTGTCTGCTCCGCCATCTTCCTCTTCGTCCCACGCAATCGCATACAGGGCATCCAGATCATAGGCAAAAAATGGTTTAAGATAGTCTTCTGCTTTCTCAATGGCCTTTCTCATGCCACGGTCTAAGATTTCATCGGAAAAGGCTGTTTCTCCGGAAACACTGCTGCCATCTTCCTCTGTCAGTTTTTTCACCTCATCATCCAGATACCAGGTGATGGCAAACTGCCGTACCTGATCGGATACCAGGGCATTTTGGATCGTATCATCGCTGCGGTTTGCCGCATTGCCGATCGGCCTGAAGCTGGTATAGGAAGGCGACGCGTCATCCCATTTATCGTGATTTGCCGTCGAAATGGCATCAAAGAATTTCCGATAATTCAGCCGGGATACCATTCTTGTCTTATCTCCGTCTTCAGCAAGAGCTTCCACAGTCTCCAGGAGTGCCGTAAAACCAGGAAGCTGTTCCTTTTGATGCGCCCCCTGGGTGTCAATGCGGTTTACCTTTTCCGGAAAGACTGCATTGGCCTGCATCTGCTCTGCAAAATCCCGCTCATTACCATCCCGATCCATCCAGATCACTTCTCCCTGCTCATTCCGGTACAGATTCTTAAGATTGGATTTGAGATATACCTTAAACCGAAAATTTTCCACTGCCGTTTTCTTGTTATACTGCAAGGTCCATTCATCTTCCTCTACATCCGCATAAGAACCACCTCGATTGTATGATGTTTCTTCTATGGTCTTGCTGACACGGATCCTCTGACGGATACTTCGTTCTTCCACGCTCAACGGATTGGCCAGCGTTCCGCTTCCAGGTCTTTGGGATCCATCCTGCCAAACAGCATTTTGTCCCGGATATGTCAGGCTGATCCACTTTACAAAGCTGTTCTCTTCTCCCTGAGAACCTTTGGCATAATCCAAATATGCCCGAACACCGGCCTGTTTTACCGCCAAATAATACGAGGCCGTTCCCATGCTATCTCCTACAGACCAGTTTCCGGGAAGCACAGAAATGTCTTCTCTGGTCAGCGTGATCTGTTCTTCCCCATCAAGTACCAGTTTAAACAAATATTTCTGCTTGGTGCTGTCCTCATGCGTCACACCATAGGCGTCCGTATAACTGCTCTCTGCATGCCAGACTCCATTTCCGTTTTCCGATAAAATCTCCGTCCAGGTTCCATAAAGCTTCTGCGTCTCACCCGGCACCATCTCTTCCTCGTAGCAGATCTTTGGAATACGGTTTCCATCTGCATCCAGAGGGATCTCCCCCGGCTCATAATAAACGCTTTCCGGGATACAGCGTGTCACCAGATTCCCATCTGCATCCGTTTCCGCATCCGGAAGAAGGACGGCTGACATACGCTCCGCTGCAGCACCATCCTGTCTGGCAGACACAACCTCCGAATAGGTTCCAAAATTTTTTCCGTCATCTATCTCGGTATATACCGCATAGCAATATCGTGGCATTTCTGCGGTATTCTGCGGCACATAAGGAACTCTCAGATAAAATGCAACCTGCCCGTTTTCATATTCCGGCACATAAAAACATTCCGGATTTCCCATCCGTCCCGCATAGACCGACACATTCCATTCATCGTCCTCTTTGCAGATTCCATCCAGCCCTCCGTAAGAATAAAAGGCATTTTCCTGATAAAAATCCAGCACCGCTGCCATCAGCTCACCTGCCGTGATTTCCTCCCCGGCATCCGTGATGCCAGGAATTTTCAGTGTCATGACCGGTGAACCAAAGCTGATAGTGTCTCCATTTCGATATCCCGTATCGTACACCGGCTGTTCCAAGGTTGTGTAATGCGCTTTTTCATCCGTGCCTCTGTCCTGTTTCGGTGTTCCTTTGCCGTTTGCCCGAAGAATCAGTTCCAGTTTATATTTCACAAAGCCCTGCAGATCTTGCCGAAATGGCATCCGCAAGATCTCCATAACCTTCCTCTCATCTAAGTCACCTTCAGCCCGCTGCATCAGCTCCTCACACCGCAAAGAGTCGAGTCCCTTTCCGGTCACGCACTCCACATCCGCAACCGTCCGGCTGACTGCCCGTTCTTTTATAAGCAGACTTCCATCTTCCTGATACTTCGGATACTGTCCTTCATATTCCGTTACCGCATAAACCGGATTGCCAAGCAGATCCGTTTCTACAGATTCCTGAAAACGACCCGTGCCAACCTGCACCGGTTCCGTCTTCACCTGTGTATCCAGGCGATACAGACGGCTTTTCTTTGGTATTCCGGAAAATACCAGATCAAATCCTCCGCTTTTTTCGCTGGACACCTCAAAAAACAGTTCCCCAAAAGCCGGATCCCCATAGGCTCCACTGGCTCCGGATCTGACCTGCTGCTCTGCGTAAAGCCCTTTTGTAACAGCCGCATATCCGTCTGAATCTTCTTTTGCTGATATATTCAGATCCTGCCCTGCATTAGTAAATGGCGCCATCCGGTTTCCCACTGACAGCTCGTAGCCTTCTGACCGGCTTAACTCCCTGACATAATAATCTCCCATAAGGAGCGGTCTTCCAATCCAGCAATTTCCGTTCTGCGCTGTGTAATCCGGATAATCTCTTGTATACCGACCATCTTCCGTATAGTCATCAAACGTCTGAGCCCGGCCATAAAGATTGGTTGGTGCCTTCTGTCTCCAGCCGTCCGGGCAGTCCTCGATCTGACCATCTGCATAGTGATAAAACCGTCCGGGAGCCTCCGTGCAGATCAAAAATGAGGCATCTCCGTTTTGATCGGTGGCGGCAACTGACACCAGATTGTTTTTCCGGTATACGACACCGGTTTTTCCATCCGGATGCACCAGGTCTTCCGCTGCAAACAATCCATAAACTGCGCCTTCCAAAACGCCATCGCCCTGCGCCTCTGCATAAGAATCATACTGACTGTTTTCTCCGGCCTTCAGATCCATATCCCGCTTGTTGATATGAATCTCCCCTTCGGTTCTGTGGTCATAAATTCTCCACCAGTCAAATTCTCCATCTTTTCCGCTGCAGTGACTGTAATGATCCGCTGATCCCGCCACAATTTCCCGACCGCTGCTCTTTGCATGTTCTGCACTGTTATACGCATCCGGAAAAAGTCCTGTTCCTTCCTGTGTGCCACGTTCCATGGCTGTTTTTACTCCCGTCACCAGCACGGCTCTCTCAGTATTGGAAGCTGTGGCAGCTTGATGGGGAAAATCCAGTTTTAACGTCCAGGTTGTCCGGGGTCTCTGATCAGTATCTGAGTTGGAGGCCGTGGCAGTCTGCAGGTTTGACGCACTGGCTGTCTGCAGCAACTGCCTTCCTGCTGCTTTTAGGCTCCGGTCATCTGCAAGCGGTTCTTCATCCGCTGCGATTCGTGCATCATAGGAACGATCATCTTCGTCCGTCTGTGACGGAAAAAAGATCGCAAAAATCCTTTGCCAGATGGATGTTCGTTCTTTTCGTATTTGAGGGACTTCCTCTTCCGATACCATTGTAACGGCAGTCGCCGCCTGTCTTTCTTTTTGCACTGTCCTGGCTGATTCTGGAAGGACTTCTTCACTGATCCGGATCTCATGACCGTACATTCCGGCAAAGCAGGCATTTGCACCATGCTCTGAAGAATCCGTGGTGATAACCTCCACCGGAAGATCATCCTTGTGATTTCCATGAAGCGTGTAGCCTTCCCTTGCTGTATCTTCTGTGATCGCGTAACTGTAACGCAGTGCGATGAAACGCTCATACGTCATTTGCGTATCCGCCTCACAACCCGACTCTGCAAACGATCGTTCTTCATCTGCTGAAACCGTAGTCCCGGCATTTGGCGTTGTCCCTTCTTCACCTCCAGAATACTGTAAATTGTTAATCTCTCTCTCATCCACCTCCGGCATACACCAATGAAAATGCACACCCGAAAAATCTCCGGATGACCAGGAGGCGCAGGAAGCACCGGTATTCAGCCAAAGAGCTGCCAGACGTCTGTTTTCCTCCTTTGCAGCGTCAATTTCAGCCTGATTTTCAATTTCACCGCTTTCCTCGTCCTCTTCCTCCTCCGGTACCGAAACAAAGGCCGGAGCCGGATGGCCATCACAGAAGGTCTTGTCATAATGGTAGCCGTGCTCCACCGTCTTCTTTGCTTCCCCCTTCTGATCCGTCATCATGGATGAGACAAAACGGAAATCTTCCCACATCACGGAGCTGTCCCTGTGATAGCTCTGATAAGGAGCACCTCCGGCATAGAGACAGACTTCCCCATCCCGATCCCTACTGATCTGATCCTGATCATCAAACCTTTCATATAAGGAAAATACCGCATCTTCCAGACCCTGTCCCGTTTCATGATCCTGTTTTCTCAAACGCAGATTGTAAGTAGATGTCCAATCCTCCGCATGGCGGTAGATTTTAAAAGGTACACCTCCTTCTCCCTGTATGATTTTGCTTACACTGGCATAAAAACACAGCTGCGGTGCCTGTACTTCTACATAAGCAAGTCTCTGGTGCGCTGTGAGAGGTGCACTGCCATGATACATCTGACGATGCGTTTTTGCACACCGTCTGCACCTCCAGATCTGTAAGCACTGTTCATAGACTTCTTCCGGAGAGGAAAAAACTCCGCCTCCGTTTCCGTATCTGGTTCCCCGAACATCAAACATCAGATACAGCTTGCCGCTTACTCCCGTACCAGTCAGCCGGATCTGTGTATCGGTTTTCTGACAGACCCAGCCTTCCGGGATTTTCTCCGTAAAGGAACCCTCGGATCCGCTGGAAGAATATTTTAACGAAACACTGCGAATAAAGTCCGCATCCTTGCCAGAGGGGTCAAAAGACAGAATATATTCTCCGGGGTTTTCCCCACTCTGGGAAGGGATGAAAAGTGCCGGATTGTCGGACGTTGTATGCCCCTGCAGTCTGGCCGGAACACTGCCTAAGGATTCTCCCTCTGCTCTTCCCATCAACCCCGCCATCTCCAGATAAGTTTCCTCCTGTGCCAATACCGCTTTCAACCAGGGATATTTTTCCCGAGCAGCAGAAGAATGGATCAAGAGTTTGAGGTCTGCTTCCGTGACTAAATTCGTGATCGAAGGAAGCCCTTTTAAGGCAGCACCGGAGTTGATATTCTGAATCACTGCATTGATCTGCGGATCGTTTCCAAAGCTGGCCTGCAATGTCAGGGTTCCCCAGAAAACCAGGGCAGTTTCTTCTCTGTTCAGAGTCTCAGAAGGCAGGATATACTCATATTCGTCTCCATCGATCAGTGCACGGTTTGCCCCGACACCATCAATACAGTAATGATGAAATCCGGCACCATAAGCGATCAGGGTATCTCCCTGCTCTGCAGCCTGCGCCTTCCACGGAAATACCGACATGGCAGGAAGCAGCTTCCCACTGATCAAAGTGACCGCAACAAGCCATGCCGCTGCACGTCTTTTCATCGTTTTCTTTTGCCCCATTCGTTTTCCCATACTCTCTGTTCCCCTGTTGTTTTGCAATGCTTCCATGTTGCCGTTTATGCAGTGCGGTAACCTTTATGTTACTGTGTAACACATGAACTGTGACACCTTTATTTCTCTATACTTTCCTGTTGCTGTACCACCCCATTCACGATCCACGCGCCATCTGCATTGGTCTCACTTCCGTCTGGCAAAACCGCATTGCACCGGAGTGACCCGCGCAAACCATTGGATTCTTCTTCAAAATACAGGCACACTCCGTCAATCCAGTTCCAGCCTGTAAGCATGCGCCCCCGGGTTCCGTCTGACACAGGATTCAGATAATACCGGTTTCCATCCGTATCCTGATACCAGCCTGTCCTCATAAAACCATTTTCATCGAAACAAAACCAGTCATATGCACTCTGTCCTGCTGCCGTATTGGCATACGGGTTGCGTACCGCAGCCCATCCCTTCTTATACATATGATCCTGATCTGCAAACATCCACCTTCCATCTTCTGCCTGTGTCCAGGTTCCGGTCACCACATACGAAGGAAGAACGAAACCCGATGCAGCAGTCACGCCTGCCATAACAGAGCCGGAAGAGCTTCCTCCACCGCCTCCGGAGCTTCCTGAAGAACCGCCTCCACTGCCGGAGCTTCCCGTCGTACTTTTTTGTACCGTCTCATCTTCCGTGACAAACGTGATCCGGACGCGGCACTGTGCCTGGATATGGCCATGCGTCTGGTCTTCGCTGACCGCAGTCACCAGTTCTTCCAAAGTTCCGCTTCCACTCACCTTTTCAAGTGGTTTTTCCCTTTTCAGTGTACAATCCCGGTTGATCAGGTTCTGGATCCAGGAAGGATTATGTTCCCCTTCCGCATCCCAGACCGGCGTGATCTGGCAATTCTGCCTGTTTGCTCCGGAAACCTCCAGGCACAGATTCTTTCCGCTTTCTGTATCCTTCCAGCTTACCTGCTCATAAAACGGATGCTCTGGCTCTAACGCTGCTGTCAGCACAATGGGCTCCGAAACCGTAATACGCTCTGTCGGCTGATAACAGTTACCGCTTAAAGTCCTTTTTACGGTAAATGAGATTTCATCCTGGCTCAGCTTCATGGTTTCCACGCGCACAGTTGTAAGATCCACGATCTGAAAATCTACAGCTACACGACAGTTTGCATAGATGCTCTGATGGTCCACAGAGGTTTCCGGATTTGTAACCGCGGAAACCACCCCATATCGTGTATATACCGTATCCTGTATTTTCTCCCGATACTGGTTTGCTTTCTGAGCACTGACCTCCCGGTTTACAATGTCTGTGATGAATGCAGAATTCATATTCGGCATAATCAGTGCATCCTTTATGGTATAACCGCTTTCAGAACGGTTTTCCAAAAGATCCGTATCATCCACCAGCCACCGCACAGTCCGATCCACCGTCTGTCCATTGCCGTTATGCTCTGCATGGATCAAAACCGGCTGTACCTCGACACTGTGATCCTGTTTTCCATCTACATAGCGGGCGATCAGAATGCCATCTGCATTTTTTACTTCCGTTATGATCTGAGGATTTTTGCGGTCTCCGTTTCGCGTCTGTACGACCCGGATCCGTGTTTCGGCCGGATCTGCCGTCAGCCTGGTTGTCACCTTCTCATATTCCGCACGAAGCTCTGTATCACACTCCGGCATAACAAAGGAATAGGCTCCGCCGCTCACATACTGCATCGGCTGCTCCTGACCTTCTTCGTCCAAATAAGTTGGCGGTCTTACTCCGCCTGCCTCACTTTGGTCTGCCACCATCTGATAGCGCTCTGTGGCTGTATTTTTCGGTGCAGTGGCAACCGTCACTACGGCACCGGCCTTGATGGCCGATGGGTGATCTTTGTCTACATCCCGGTAATAGGAACTGCCGGTAGAAGAGATCGCTGTCAGGGCTGCCACATCTGTATCATAGGTTCCGTTCGCATTTCTGGCATCGATCCTTGGAATGTATACAAGATATCCCCGAACCGGCTCCCCCATAAATCCCGGAGCAAAGTGATCCATGGAAAACGGCAAGTCTTTATCATAGCCTTCCATGGTAAATTCCCGTCCCAATTTCTGGGTTACGATATAGCGGACTCCGTCCTCCAGCTCCTCATAAAAGAAGCGATCTCCGCAGTCATATTCGATCTGGCCTGACACCGTTTTATATTTGCGCTCCAGATCCGACCAGTAGCCGATATGGGCATCCTCTGTAAAACGGTTATCCCCATCGATCGTGCTTCCAAATACCTGCTTTGCCTTTGCCAGGGTATTGGTAAACAGATAGGAAATCCGGCTGTCCCGCTCCGTTCCGTAAGTAAACCTTGCACCAGCCTCGCGTGTTCCCACAAAGGTGCCTTCCCTGGATGCACTGCCATTATTGGTTCTGGAAATCGCTCCTGCCATACGCGCCAGGATCAGATTTCCGCTTTCATATTTTCCAACTATGCCTCCCACCGCACGACTGCCATTGCCTCCAATCGTTCCATTGACATAGGAATTGTAGATACCACTCTGAGTCATGATACCGGCAATGCCTCCTACATAGCCTTTTCCCTGGATCCGGTCTGATGTCCCATTCTGCGTGATCACCACATTGTCGATCAGATAGGCTTTCTCCGCATGTCCGGCGATGCCTCCAACGGCACCGTCTGTCTCCGTTCCGTTCATGGCTATACCTTCTGCCCTGCAGTTTTCTATAATGACAGAACCATCCGATTCTTCCATCTGTGTACCGGCCAAAGTCCCTTTTCCGCTTCCGCACAGCACCGCTGCAATACCTCCCGCATTGTGTTTGGAATATACGTAACCAGATACTGTCACATTTCGGATCACGGCGCCATTTTTTATGGTTCCTGCCAGAATGCCAACCCGGTCAGCTCCTCTTACCTGGTCGCATTCGATTTCCAGATTTTCGACCGTTCCTCCATCGATTACGCCAAACAGACCGAGATTGGTCTTGCCATCCAGTTCTCCTGCAATCCTAAGGCCGGATATGGTATTGCGACAACCATCAAAATTGCCGCGAAATGGGGTGGAAACCTCGTCATTTAATCTCGATCTGCTGCGATACCAGCCGATGGGATTCCAGTCTCCCCGGTTGATAAAAAGGCCTCCCAGATCCAGGCTCTGGGTCAGCTCAAAATAACAGCCCTCATAATCATTCCCCGCAGCCACAGACTCCGAAAGTCCCATCAAATGCGACAAGGTTTCAATCTGGTAAGGCGACTCCTTTGTTCCCTCACCCGGAAAATTCGCATTGCCATTCCAGTCTTCCCACAGATCTCCGTTTTCAGAAATCTTAGATACAAAAAGCATCATATCAGATGCGGTCGCAGTCTCCATCCATAATTCAGCATCCGAATCCGTTGCCGGAAAAATATCCTGCTCTTCTGTCAGATCACTGTCTGTTGCCTTTACACCGCCCGTTCTTTCCTCCGGGATCATACTTTTTGTCTGTCCTGCCAGGGCAGCCCCTGCAGGAAGGATTCCTGGTGAAAGCATGGCAAGCAGCACTGCCATGGCTGATGCCGTCTGTCGTTTTGTATAATTTTTCTTGTAATTCTTTCTCATACATCCCCCTGTCATTACATCTGCGGCAGCACAAAAGCCGGCCGCACCCCCGTTGTTCCTGTCACTCTTAATTCCTGATCCTGCTCTGTTGTATCCTCCTTTTTCAGATCTTGTACGTATAAACCTGGCTGCATCGCCTCCGGACGGATATTTCCCTGCACCAGATCCACGATATAGACCTGGCTTCCCTCGGCACTTCCGAAAGGCGTGCGAAGCCAGTAACCCTTACAAAATTCGCTCACCTGGGTTTTGGGGTTCCGTTTTTTTGATCCGCCAAACCTCCAAAGCCAGTTCCGGTACCGGTATGCCTCATCCACGGAAAGGATGAAAAGCTGATCTTCCATTTTCTGACTTCCAAGATAGCGTGCACTCAGCTCATTTCCCGGAAACTGTTCCCACGATCCCGCTTCCGTTTTTCCAAGATAAGCCCGCTCCACACCGGTATTGACCATGATCGCATCAGCAAAGTCCTCATCATGATCCGTAAGCCATGACCGGATATCCGAGTATTTATAATCCGCACTGCTCCCAAAGCGTACGATCGCCCCAGGAACATATACATATCCATGGGAAGCATCTCCCGGTGTCTCAAAGTCGTAGCGAGATCCGAAATTGGCCGGAATCACCTCATCACACAAAAACAAGGCCCCTTTCCGGTGATGATCCATATGATCTGCATAATCCTGGTCAATACAGCGAAAGCGGTAAGATCTGCCATCAATTTCCCGCTTCAGCGTATCTCCCTGTTTCCAGTGCCGCAGTGATGACGGGCTGTTTCCGGCTCCATAAACAGTCTGCTTTACGCCCACTGACAAAAAAATCCCTGCACAAAGCAGCAAAAGCAGCAATCTATTTTCTTTTTTAGGCAGCATTGCACGCCCCCTTTCCTGCAAATTTGCCTGTGTTGTCCAGAAAAGACAACAATGAAACTCATTGATCATAGAATTGAAAATGCGCGAACTGCGCCATGAGCTGTTCTCTCCAAAAACAGCCTGATAAAACGATAGAAAACCAGTGTATTGTTTTGAAAACGATAAATAAAAATCCCAACAACGTTACCGTGCCATTATCATAGCACAGGAACGCTGTCGGGACAAGAAAAGTTCATCGACAAAGTTCGACAGGATTACTGTTCGCGCAGGCAAAATCCGCTGCAGTTTACCACACGGGTGGCAAAGCTCTCGTAAAATTCCGGTTCATGACAGATCAGAAGGATACTGCCTTTGTATTCCTTCAGTGCACGAGCCAGTTCTTCCTTGGCATCCACATCCAGATGGTTGGTCGGCTCATCTAACAGGAGCACATTCGTCTCACGGTTGAGCAGTTTACATAATCGCACTTTTGCCTGCTCACCACCAGACAGAACGCGCACCTGGCTTTCGATATGTTTGGTGGTCAGACCGCATTTTGCAAGTGCTGAACGCACCTGATACTGCGTATAGGACGGAAATTCTTTCCAGATCTCCTCAATGCAGGTTGTGGTATTGCCCGGTG
The DNA here is from genome assembly GCA_963642615.1 of Oscillospiraceae bacterium. GTDB lineage: Bacteria > Bacillota > Clostridia > Lachnospirales > Lachnospiraceae > Brotaphodocola. Next base: position 37,888 of record CAVIHW010000010.1, read on the forward strand.
CCATCTCCTGCTCAAAATAGCCAAGGCTGAGATAATCTCCCAGCTCCACACTTCCGGAAAGCGTGGGGATCAGACCCAGGATACTCTTAAGAAGCGTCGTCTTTCCGATTCCGTTTGATCCCTTCAAAACTACCTTTTCTCCACGCTCCATGCTGATGTCGAACGGGCGGGTGAGCGGCTCATCGTATCCGATCACCAGATCCTTTGCTTCAAAGATCATCTTTCCTGCAGTTCGTGCTTCCATAAAGTGAAACTCTGGCTTTGGCTTTTCCTTTGCCAGTTCAATGACCTCCATCTTATCCAGCTTTTTCTGACGGGACATGGCCATATTGCGGGTTGATACCCTTGCCTTATTGCGGGCTACGAAATCCTCAAGCTCTGCAATTTCCTGCTGCTGACGTTTGTAGGCCGCCTCCAGCTGCGCCTTCTTAACCGCATAAACCTCCTGGAAATGATCATAATCGCCCACATAGCGATCCAGCTTCTGATTCTCCATGTGATAGACCAGGTTGATCACGCTGTTTAAGAACGGGACGTCATGAGAGATCAGGATGAAGGCGTTCTCATATTCCTGCAGATAACGCTTCAGCCACTCTATATGCTGCTCATCTAAGTAGTTGGTCGGCTCGTCGAGAAGCAGGATGTCCGGCTTCTCCAAAAGCAGCTTTCCAAGAAGCACCTTTGTACGCTGTCCGCCGGAAAGCTCACATACATCCTTATCCAGGCCGATTTCCTGCAAACCCAGGGCACGTCCAACCTCTTCCACCTTACTGTCGATCACATAAAAATCGTGCGCCATCAGAAGATCCTGAATTGTTCCCAGTTCCTCCATCATGGCGTTCATCTCGTCCTCCGAAGCCTCGCCCATCTTATCACAGATCGCATTCATCTGCTCTTCCATCTCAAACAGATAAGCAAATGCACTCTTTAATACATCACGGATGGTCATGCCCTTTTCCAGAACCGTATGCTGATCTAAATAACCGGCACGCACATGCTTCGACCACTCCACCTTGCCCTCATCCGGCTGCAGTTTTCCGGTGATGATATTCATAAAGGTGGATTTTCCTTCTCCGTTTGCTCCCACCAGACCGATATGCTCACCCTTTAACAGGCGAAAGGACACGTCCTGGAAGATCGCGCGGTCACCGAATCCGTGGCTTAAATGTTCTACGTTTAAAATACTCATCCGAAAGCTCCTCTCAAAATTACACTGTGTTTCATTTTACACGAAAAGTTCCGCACTGGCAAGGGCTCCTGCGAGGACTACGCAAACGTACAGACGGTAATTATTTATAACATCTGAAATAGTCCGAGGGTCCGAAGTTTCAGGACTGTCATACAGAATCGCAGGCGCTAAGTGGAATTTTGTACTTCGTGCGCTCCGCCGCCTATTGTCAGAACTGCGTTCGAAACTCGCGTGCGCTGCACGCTCAAACAACTCACTCCGTTCTGCCGCTATGCTCGCGCACTCAGAAAATCCCAATGCGCCTGCTTATTCTGCATGACAGTCCTGAAACTTCTACGTTACTGGCTGTTTTACTTTTTCAGCTCAGCCAATACAGTAGAAGTTCTGGCTACACTGTACAGAATTAGTGGTACATTGGAATTTTCATCGTGAACGAGCATAGCGTCAGACCGGAGCCCCTGTCTGAACACGCAAAGCGTGTGAGTTTAGGGCGCAGGTCTGATAATAAGCGGCGCAGTGAACGATGTACAAAATTCCACTTAGTACCACGTTTCTGTACGGTATAGCCAGAACTTCGAACCTTATTCTATAACTTTTTAATCCTCCACATTGTTGCGGTCTGTCAAAATGATCCCTTTGTAGCGAGGGGATGTGCGCTCTAATTCGTAGCACTCTCCTTCCGGGGTCGGATACTGGTCTATGAAGTCGCGGATGGTCTTCATCTCATCTGCGTTTAAGTCAAACTCCAGGGTCTGGATGTTTGACTGGACATGCTTCGAGTTTCTGGTTCCGACCATGACAGCTCCTACGCTCTTCTGATTTAAGATATACTGGGTTGCAACATTGGCGATCGTGACATTATGATTGTCCGCAATGGATTTCAGAACCGGCAGCAGCTTCTGCATACCGTCCCAGCCCAGGGAGTCTTCGATGATCTGCATGTATTTGACCTGGGAACGGGTCTCGGGTGCCTCGTATTCTTTTCCCATATAACGCTCTGCCAAAAATCCGCCCGCCAACGTGCCATAGGCAAAGGTATAGATACCGTGTTTTTCGCTGTAGTCCAGGAGTGTGCGCTCCGGACGGCGGTCAAAGACCGAATACTGAGCCTGGTTGGACACCACCGGAATACCCGCGTCTACCATCAGCTTTAAGGCGTTGGTATCCATGTTGCACATGCCGATGTTGCGGATCTTGCCCTTTTTTTGGAGGCGTACCAGGTCAAAGGCGGTGTCAAGCATGCCCGGCACATCAAAATCCCACCAGTGGAACTGCACCAGATCCAGCGCCTCGCGGTGCATACGCTTTAAGGAACGGTCTACAATGCCCTCGGTATATTGCATGTTGATCACCGGCAGCACATCCTTATCCGGCACAAATTTGGTATGAATCTGGATATCCTCTTCCTGATAATGGCCGCTGCCCTTTAAATCCATGACAAAGCGTCCCAGCACTTCCTCTGCGCCGGTATAAATATCCGCACAGTCAAAGGTGGTAAAACCCTGCTCCACCAGCATATGAAAGGCACGAATAGCATCATCATAGTCGAGGTGCCCCTGCAGGCAGTGCTCGGCAGACAGCTGCCAGCAGCCATTGATGACGCGGTTGAAGGTATATCCATTTTTTAACTGACATTTTTTCTTCATATTCATTCTCCTTTGTATCTCATCTTATCGTTCATGCGCGCACAAACTGATGAATCTGCGTCGGCAGAGCTTCATGGTTTTGGCTTTGCAAGCGGCACCACGGTACACTGCCCGTGGCTCTGAATCCGTTTCCCGATCCGGGTGATCTTGAAGCGTGCACCACAGTTCGGATCCGGACAGGCAATCTCTGCATCGGAAAGCATCCAGTCATTCGGATGCAGTGGTCTTTCCTTGGCCGGAAGCATGGGAAGCAGAGCGCTCAGGGCATACATGGAAAATGAGGTGTTTTCCGGAAATACCAGATTTTCTCCCTGCACCAGGAAATGATCCCCAACCTTGTGACTGCAGACCATGGGGCGATCACCGGCCACCACTTCTACTTTCAGATCATATAATTCAAAGGTGTCATCCATCTTATTTCTCCCTCTGACATCCCCAGCCGGTTATAACAGCGATCAGGAATACAAAAAATAATGCAAATCCGTAAATCGTTCCTGCTGCCACCATAACCGGAGAAAGTCCGGTCAGGGCAGAACCGATGAACACAAACACGCTCATAAACGGAATGATAGCCGGAAGACTGTTTGCCGTACCATCCAATAGATTTGCCCGCCGGTACGGATGAATGTTTCTTGCCGAGCCGATCTTATTTAAGATCGGGCCAAAGGTCAGGATGGATGCACTGGTCACGCCGCCAAGCAGGATGGTGGTAAATGCAATGCCTGCCATGCAGACCAGTTCCGCGCCCCGGGCGCTCTCTGCCAGCCTGCTGTCCAGGATCTTTTCTGCGATCAGGTTGAGCATACCGGCATCGGTCAGCACACCCATAATGCCAAATACGGAAATAACCAGTGCACAGGTCGGCAGGATGTTGTTGATACCGTCTACCAGAAAGCCTACTGCTGCGTTGTTGGCTGCATCGTTGGAAAATACCTGCGCCGGTGTAAACAGTCCTGCCGCAAGTCCGGTCAGAGTACCAACAAAAAGTCCTACCAGGATTCCTTCGAAGATATTTCTTGTCTTTGTGGAAACCACCAGCATAAGTGCCACCGGGATCAGCATCACAAGGGATACCGGATTGGCTGCCGCATCAATGGAGCCGCCCTCATACGTTCCTCCAATCCCGCCAAGAATTGCAAACAGGATCATGGTAATAGCACCTGCCACTGCAGAATATTTGATACGGCTGGATACCACACCTCCGATATCGGCCGGTGTTCCGTTTTGAAACTGCTGGGTGGAGGCAGATGCGATCGTCGTATCAGAGATCGGTGCCAGATTATCGCCAAAAATTGCTCCGGATACGATACAGCCGGCCATCATCATCTCGTTGGCACCCAACATCATGCCGGCCGGATAAAAGATCGGGAAGGCAATGAACATGGTTCCGATGGAGGAACCGGTTGCTGTGGAAACAATGCAGGTAGCGATAAAGGTAAAGGCGACGAAGATGCCTCCCTTCATGCCGACTGCATTGGCGATCCATACAAAGCCGCCGGACAGGCCACAAAGCTTGATCAGAGCACTGAACATGCCGACTAACAACAAAATGACCACAACCGATACGGATGTAATGGAAGAAATCCCGCGAATGGCGCTGTCCCAGAATTTACTGTAACTGGTGCAAAATACTCCGCCGATGAGCAGAGCCAGAAAGCCTCCCACCGCCAGTGCCTCCATATTGAACGCCTTAAAGCCAATAAACAGCACCATGCAGAAAAATACATAGATGCCTACCGGAATCAGCGACATGCCGATTCCCCCGCGAAACTCTAATTGATTTTCCTCTTTCATATGCAGATCCTCTTTTCTAAACAGTTTCCTGTTTTCTTTTAAACCGCTTTTCCGATTTAATGTTGTAACACATCATAGCAAGATATGCCGCTTGCGTCAAGATACCAGAAAAAAGATGTTCCTGTACATGGGCAGGCCCTTTTAAAACCCAAAAAGGATGTGCCAAAACGGCACATCCTCTGTAAGAAAAAAGCAGGCGACGGGAATCGAACCCGCCTCCTCAGCTTGGGAAGCTGATGTTCTACCAATGAACTACGCCTGCATCTTTTGGAAAACACCATCCATTATAAACAGTATTGTCCCAAAAGTAAAGTGGTTTGTTTACGATCCGCTTACTCGTCGTCTTCCTCAGCCATGATCGCACCAAGGGTGCCAAGCATACCGGTTACCACAGCTACCACGACAAATAATACCAGAAGTAAAATACAGCCAAGAAAAATCATGATATCCATTTGCAGACTCCTCCTGTTTTCCATTTTCGCATCGATCCACACGCATCATTAACGTCAGTATAACACAGCTGACCCTGCGAGTAAAGGAACGTTCCCATTATTTTTTATCATATGTATCCAGGAAATGATGCCGCACACCGCCCTGCTTATAGGCAACCACAGTATCGAGATTTACATTTTCCACACTCTTGAAGATATTGCTTTCCACAAATGGATTTTTCTCCCTCAGGGTGCGGATCAGTTCTTTTACTTCCACGCGCTTGGACTGGTTTTCTTCATTATTGCAGGTGGTGCAGGTGTCAGTGAACTTGCAGGCACACTGGATGAAATGAAGGTTGTTGTAATCTCTCCACGCCTTGATATCATCCTCGCGCACCAGATAGAGTGGGCGGATCAGCTCCATCCCCTCGAAGTTTGTGCTGTGAAGCTTCGGCATCATGGTCTGAACCTGGGCTCCGTAGAGCATACCCATGAGGATGGTTTCGATGACGTCGTCATAGTGGTGTCCCAGAGCAATTTTGTTGCAGCCAAGCTGTTTTGCAAAGGTATAAAGATGGCCGCGGCGCATACGGGCGCAGAGGTAACACGGGGATTTCTCGATGGTATAGACTGCATCGAAAATATCGGACTCAAAGATCTCGATCGGAATCTTTAACTTTCTGGCGTTCTCCTCAATAACCTGACGGTTTTCCGGGCTGTAGCCGGGATCCATGACCAGGAATTTGACCTCAAACGGGAACTTGTTGTGTTTCTTCAGTTCCTGAAACAATTTGGCCATCAGCATGGAATCTTTGCCGCCGGAGATGCAGACGGCAATACGGTCGCCTTCCTTCACCAGCTCATACTGGTTGATGGCTTTTGCAAATTTGCTGAAGATGTTTTTGTGGAATTTCTTGCGCAGGCTCTTTTCCACTGAGTCGCAGATCTCGTCTGCCTCCTGCTTTTTGATCTCAGCCATGAGCCAGGCGATGTAGCCGCCCTTTAAGCTGACTGCATCATACCCCTGCTCACAGAGTACATCTGCCACGTCGCGGCTTACACGGCCACGGCTGCAGCAGATGATGATCTTTTTTGCTTTTTCTTTTGGCGGATTCTCTTCTAACTCCTCGGCAGAACTGGAGATGGCACCCTTTATGGCACCGTGGTTGATCTCTTCCGTGCTTCGGATATCATAAAGCAGATAAGTATCCGGCAAGAGGGCTTCAAATTCTTCTATGGAAAGTTCGTTCATATCCTATTCTCCTGTATTGGTAACTATTCAGAGCCAGCCAGCAAAATGCTTGGCATTTCGTCGGTGTGGCAACATTTTTCGCCTCTTCATCATACAGGAAATGTGCCTAAAATACAATATTCTTATTCCACTTTCCACACCTCGGATGTGATCCATTCACTCTTATTATGACTGCTCTGTCGCACGGTGCGGACACGAAAGCAATACTCGCCCGGCTCTGTCATCTGGGAAGAAAAGTCATAATGATTTTTGTATACAGACCGCATGATACCGGTATCGATCCCGTCTTTCACAAGCTGGATCTGGTAGTAACGGGCAGATTCCTCCGTGTTCCAGGATGCAGTACCGGGGTGGGCACTGTCCCAGCCAAATCCGCTCGATGAATCGGCATCATTTTTTGCCAGAGAAATAGCCTGGCGGTTGTCAAGCTTAGACTTTTTATCATAGATCAGCTTGACCTGCAGCGTCAGCATGGTGTTTTTCTCAGATCGTTTTGCACTGACAAACTGCACCTTGTCATACCGGTTTTTCGAGGATGCCGCCAGATTCAAACGGAAGGCATCCGAAGAGGAGCTTGCAAAATACCACTGATCTTCATCTGCCGTGACCAGCGTGATCTCGATCTGGGGCGGATTGCTGTCACTGAAATCATCGGTATCTTCATTTACAATATCCGTGTCACTGACATAGTAACGATCCGTATTGGATCCTTCCGGGGTCACCGAATAGGAATTTCCGTCCACACCAATGCCAAGATCCGAATCAAAGGTAAGCTCAATTTTTCCGATCTTGCTCTTTTCTGATGCTGCATAGCCGGTGCAGGCTGCTCCCAGAGCAAAAGCCAGGGCGGCTGCAGCAACAAGCAGCCGTTTTGTTGTCTGTTTCATCTCGTCTATGCCTCACTTTCCAGATTCCGCTCATAAAGGTGGCAGATCAGATCAACGCACGTGTCGAGTCCGAGTTCAGAGCTGTTGAAGGTTGCATCGTAACTGGAGCCTGCACCCCAGCGTTTTCCTGTGTAACATTCATAGTAATTTCTGCGGCTCTTGTCAGTCTTTTTGATCAGGCTGATGGCCTCGTCCCGAGTGACCTTCTGAAGTTCCATGATCCGACTGATCCGGACATTCATGTCTGCATAGATGAAAACGGATGTGACTTTCGGCTGCTCCCGCAGCACATAGTCTGCGCAGCGGCCGATGATCACACAGGATTCCTTTGCAGCCAGCTGCCGAATCACCTCTGACTGCACGTTAAAGACCATATCGTTGATGGCAATGCCCCGTCCGGTCTTATCGTTTTGGAGCTGGCGCGGAACCGAATACAGAAACGGATTCGGTCTTTTCTCATCCGCCTCTGCAAGGATCTTCTGATCCAGCTCCCCGTAATGGCAGGCCATCTCGATCAGCTGTTTATCATAGCATGAAATGCCAAGACGCTTTGCCACTTCCATGCCGATCTGGCTTCCGCCGCTTCCGATCTGCCGTCCTATCGTTATGATCCGGTTACCTTTCATAATGTTTCACTCCCTGTTCCTATCTGTTATTAAAAATCTCCACAAACGCCTTCCACATCTTTACCAGCACATTCCAGATCCGGCGCAGCGGGCTCTGACTGTCAGCCTCGCTCTCTGCATCCAGAAGTTCGTCCTCATCATCCAGGCTGATCTCTGCTGTTCTCAGAATGATCTGCACGGATTCCGGTTCTTTGTTTTCGTCCGATGTAAAGGACACCTTCGTTGCATCCGGATCCATGCGAAGGAAACGGGTATCTCCATCTAAGTCATCCCATTCCTTGTCGATGGCATCCTTCATGGTCACTCCGGCATGGCGGATGGATGAGGTGCTGTCTAAAACACTTAAGCTCTTATCCAGAAGTTCCAGGGTACCGCGGATACTGTCGCGGGTAGCCGCATCCAGGTTGTCGCTGCTGTTTCTTAAGGTGTTCTGTACAATGGCAGCCGTGCTGATGCTGGTATTCATGGCCTCAGTGGTGCGGTTTAACAATTCCTCGGAATCGTCTAAGGATGCCTGAAGATCCGGATAATAGCTGTCCATGGAATCATACAGTGCTGCGGTATCCTCGGTGAGCATCTCCAGGCTGTCCGTCAGCTCCGCCGTGTACTTTGCCGCATCGGACACATCATCCAGCAGACCGGAAAGCTCCGAAGCCAGCTTATTGCTGGCGGATGCAAGCTTCTCCAGTGCTGCCTTCTTACTTACCAGGGTCTGTAAAAGCTGACCCTGATTTAAGGTAACACCACTTGCCGCTGCTGCAGCCGCACTTGCGGCGCTGGACGCATTGCTGGCAGATGCCAAACGGTCATCATATAACTCCACTTCCCAGTCTCCGTCCAGGTAATAGTCCTCATCCACGCTCTGCAGGCTGACACCCATGGTTCCAAGAGCTGTCACATAGGCCTGCTCACTGGCCTGCAGCGTTGCATCCAGCGTAATGATCTGCTGCATCAGCTGGTTTAACGGAGAAACCTGGCCGGACATATCAGCCGAGCCACTCTTGATCCCCTTGAGTGCACTATGAAGCTTGTTTAACGGATCCTGCATTTCGCGAACGGTATTTACAATATCGCCCAGGCTGTCGTGTGCCGTGTCCGCTGCCTCCTTTGCCGTCTCAATATGCGGGATCATGGCCTCAAGCTGATCCGATACGGCACTTAAGGTCTCCAGAGACCGGTCATTGCCATCCAGAATGCTGTCTTTTGCTCCGCTCCAGGTCTTTCTCGCACTCTCAGCCGCGTTCATGCCATTTTGCAGGGAATTGATGCCGTCTCTCATGGCTTCCACAGAAAGCGCCATCTGCTGCAGGCTGTCGTGCATCTCATCTCCGCTTTCCTTCCAGGTGTCCTTGGCCTCTTTCAGGTCTTTGACATGTTCCAGGTCACTGCCGGTTAACGGAGTCATGGCCATAAATACACCGCTTGTCTCGAAGCTGTCCGTTCCGATGCGCACGGTAAAATCACCATCCTCACCCGGAAGTGCCGTGAAGACTACCGCGCTGTTGCTGCCGATGTTCTGCTTCTGCGCCCCATCGGCCTCCAGGCTGTAGCAGTCGTTCCGATCCACGATCACGGTCACTGCCAGCACAAAATTGTCCTTATAGTATTCCTTGACCTTGGCACTGTCATTAAATTTCGCATCGATGTGGATCTCGATCAGCCCAGATGCACCGGCCAGCTCATCGGCATTTTTCGGCACACCGTTTAACTTGTAGGAAACATCAAAATTCCACGGAAGCTCTACCTGCTTCGCATCCAGTCCTCCTTTATAATAGAAGCGTCCCTGAAAGTCCGGCGATATGTTCCAGGTCACCTTGTTTCCCTCGACAACCGGCTCTGTGTAATCCGACATATTGGTGATGTCCGTATAAGTTCCGTAATCCGTAAAGCTTGTCTGGCCGTTTAAGTCACAGCCCTTCACTACATTCACTTTATCTATATTTCCATAATAATCCAGGTTCACGTACATGCTCTCGTCTACCGTTACAAGAGCCTGACCTGCAAGCACCGGCATAACCGTTCCCGTACAGGCCATGACTGCCGCCAGTCCCATGACACCCAGTCTCCGATATCTTCTTTTCATGACAATTTTCCTCCTGATACCCTTACTTTTCTTTCCTGTGTTCTTCCAGTCGTGTCCGGATCTGTTCCGCACGTCGGCGAAACTGCTGTTTTCTTGTCACATAGCGTTCACGAAGCTTTCTGCCGGAACCTTTCCATTTCTTCTCAATAACAAGTCCGTCCGTCAGAACCAGGAGTGCCGGCAGCAGCGTCAGAACCAGCACAAGACTTAAAAATCCGCCTCGTCCGATCAGGTGTCCCAGATCACCGATCGCTGCCGTAGTCGAGATCATGTATACAATGTAACCGGCCAGCGTGATAATGCCGCCGGAAGTAAAGACCGAGGAGCAGGATCTCGTGACTGCCTCAATGCAGGCCTCCTTCTTTGACAGGGTTGCACGCTTTGCAATGTAATTGTTCGTGAGCAGGATCGAATAGTCTACCGTTGCGCCCATCTGGATACTGCTGACGATGATATATCCCATATAGATCATGTCCACGCCCTGCACATAGGGGATTGCCATGTTGATAAAGATCGCCACCTCGATCGGGATCATAACAACGATCGGGATCAGCAGGGATTTAAAGCTGAATGCCACAACCACGAATACGCCAAGCAATGTCAAAACATTTACCCGGGCATTATCATCGGTGATCGTTGACTTGATATCCTGAGTGGATGGGGTCTCACCGACCACATAGGAATTATCCGGATAATATTTCTTCATCAGATCGCGGATGGCATCGGTGTATTCAAAGGAACGGTCACTCTCGCCCTTGGTCCGGATATATAAAAGCATCCTTGCTGTGTCCTTCGTATGAAGCTGGCTGACCGTGGAATCCGGCAAAAAGTCCTCCGGAATGCCCTCCGGCAGGGTATTGGCCATGGAAGTCACACTCTTTACATAAGGAAGATCTTCCAGTTCATCCGACAGTTTCTTTTCTGCCACCGGATCTGTGTTCGGATAGATCAAAAGCAGCATATTGCTTCGTCCAAACTTTGCTGTGATCTCCTGGTCATCCTCATAGACCTGAGTTCCGGGAGCTCCGCCCACAGCACTGTTTCCATACTGGAAATTGTTCATCTGCTGCATCACATAGGCCGGCGGTGTAAACACAAGAACCAGTGCCAAAACGATGTAACGGATGTGGAAAACACCCTTCCCCAGTCTGGTAAAATCCGGGAAGAAGGAGCGATGCTTGGTCTTATCATTCAGTTTGGAGAATTTCAGGATCATGGCCGGCATGAAGAATACAACCGTCAGAAGACTGAATATAATACCCTTAGCAAGCACCAGACCCATATCAAAGCCGATGTTAAATTTCATGGTAACGAGGGCTAGGAAGCCAACCACCGTGGTCAGGCTGCTCGCAAAAATAGAATTGATAGCCTCCTCTACGGCCTTAACAATGGCCTCTTCCTCGGAAAGTCCGGTATCACGCCAGCTCATATAGGCATCCAAAAGGAAGATGGAATAGTCCATGGAGGTTGCCAGCTGCAGGATGATCGCCACGTTATCCGTCAAAAACGAAATGGTCCCGAGAAATACATTGGTTCCCTTATTTAAAAGCACCGCCACGCCCATGACCAGCAAAAACAGGATTGGCTCTGTCCAGGCTGTGGTAGCAAGACAGAGCACCACAAAGATCATGATGACTGCCACGACCAGAATCTTGCTCATCTCCGCATGGGTTGTCTGGATCAGGGATTTGTTCTGCACGGCCATGCCGACATAACAGCCCTTGTCTCCGGTGATGGCCTTCATCTCATCAATAGCCGCCTCCGTTTTTGCAGAATCGGATTTCTCATCAAAGGTGATATCCATGACCGCACAGCCATCTTTATAATAATCCTTGATATCTTCCATATTGATGAAATCTTCACCTGCATAGATGTCTACCGTTGTGTCGCACCAGAGGATCTGATCCACGCCGTCGACGGCCTGCAGCTTATCCTTATATTGCTTTGCCTCATACAGGCTCACATCCTTAAGCATCAGCCGTGCCGTGCCGGGGTATCCGAATTCCTTCTCCATGATATCCAGACCAATGCTGGACTGCGCTGTGTCTGGAACATATTTTGTCAGGTCATAGTTTACGTTTACAAACAGCATTCCGACTGCACAAAAAATACAGCCTGCAAAAAATACCGCCTCAAGCCAACCGCGCTTTTCAATGATGAAACGCGCCAGGCGAAGGGTAAAGCTGATATCTTCCCCTCCGCTTTCGGGTTTCTTTTCTCCTCTCCGTTTGTGGGGCAGATGGGCTTTTAACCTGTCTTTTAAGCTTTTTTTATCTTCCATATCTGATCTAGCACTCCTCTTTTTCCTCGTTTTCGTTTATCCTTACCGCATCAGGATCACCAGGAAATAATGTTCTCCGTCTTTCTCGGCATGTGCCATGCCGACGCGCCGGTAATAATCCAGGGAATCCTTGCGTTTTCCGTTGGAATCATATTTATCCTGGGTCTTTCCGATGAGCTTGTCAAAAGCATCGTCTGCATCCTCCCTGCCGCGCAGGTAAAGCTCCTTATAGTTTGAATTCTTCCGGTAAGAAATCTTTGTCAGGTAATCCTTTAAGGTTCCATCTCCCGGAATGGCATCGCCGCTGTAGCCATTTGCAAGGGCTGCCTCAAGCCTGTGCGCTGCCGCCTGGTTCAGCTTTTCATCCATAAGAAAACCGGCATATCGGTCATACTGGGTCTTCTCATCACCGCTGTACTCTTCCTCCCGATCCGGATATTCCTCAAAATACAGATCCTTTTTCTCATCATTGAGCTGGTCGAATAACAACTGTGTCTCGGTGTCATAAGAGAACACCGGATAAGCTCCGCCTCCGGTATTGGGCAGCCACTGAGCCGTTTTCAGGCTTCCGTTCCAGTTAAATTTATAAAGGGCACCGTCAAATTGAAGATCCTGACGGTTTTTGGTGCCATCCGGCAGAAGGTAGTACCAGTCATCTCCTTCTTTCGTCCAGTTTGCCCTTGCCGTTTCCGTATCTTCCGAATCTACCACCAGGGTACTTCCATAGGTAGATACCGCCTTTGTCTCGGCCACCGCACCGCTTCCTGCCTCGATCGTGGATGCCGCAAAGGCTGTTTCAGGATAAGACACCAGGAACAGTCCTGCTGCTAAAACTGCGACACATAAAGGTGCCGTTAAGAATCCTGCCTTTTTGTGCAATTTATCTCGATTTTCCATAGAAACCTCCAAAAAACCTCTTCATTTTCTTGTACTATTATCCATATTTATGTTAAAATACACAAGTATCAGTTTCATTTAAGGCGTTTAAAATGAGACACTTTTTGAATTTTTGTCCAGAATCCAACAACTTGCAATTTAATTGTCTTTTTCGAACATTTCAGACTGTTTTTTACGAAAGGATGGAAAGTACCATGGCTCAAACCGCGAAAAAAAAGACCAGCATCACGGCTCGCCGTACTTATGCACTTTTAAAGGGAGCGCTTTTTTCCCAGCTTGCTGCTGTGCCCTTAGAACAGCTCACCCTGACCGACATCTGCAACACGGCGCTCATCTCCCGTTCCACCTTCTACCGCTATTTTGAGGACAAATATGACCTTTTGCACTACTGTCTTTCTTCCATTGTGGAAGAGTTGGGGTTGGATGAAGATGTTTTGTATCTCGTCAACCGTGCCTCCGTACGCGACTTTCTGATGATCCTTTTACGTCTCATCGGTGAAAACCGCGTTCTCTATCAGAAGATCTACCAGGCCAACCAGAACGGTGACCTGATGCGCATCATCCGCACCGGACTGATCCGCATTATGAATGATAAAATCCAGGCCGCAGAAGAAAAGGGCTACCGCTTAAAGCTCTCTGCACCAATCTTTGCCAGTCTGATGACCGATTTTTATTTCGATATTGCAAAATGTTATCTCGAACAGGAGGAACCCTGTGATCCGGAAGAATTTGTAAACAATGTCTGTCTGTTTGTAGAACGCGACTTCTTTGAACCGCCAAAAAAGGTGCAGGAGTGATTTCGCACTCCTGCACCTTTTTCATCTCTGACCATTATTTTTCGTAACTATTCCTCTTTCTTTGGACAAAACAGTTCTGCCTTGATCGCTGTGTATTTTTTCTCCGGAACCGGAATCTTGGCACCGTCCGACATGGTTAGGGCAAACCTTTTGATCGACTGAACGTGCATCGGGTTGATCAGATAGCTTGAATGACATCGGATAAAGCTGTCGCCCACTCGTTTGTAGATGGCTGACAGCCGTTCATTGCACTCAAAAATCTGCGAGTCCATATGGAGGAAGGTGTGATTGCCCCGACTCTCCATGTAAAGGATATGGGCTGGACTGGTATACAGGATTGATTTCTGGATGCCCTTAAAGTGAAGCTTCTGTGCGTTGTCTCCGCTGTAAAGAGTCATCTGCTGATGCCCTTCCAGATAATGTACCGGATAAATGTGGTCGCACATGTCATAGTCGATCGCATTGGAAATATGACAAAGCCTTATGAGCGGCTGACCGTTTTTCTGCTCCCAGGTAAAGCTGATGCGCTGATATACCCGGTTCATCTGACCATCCGGCCAGAACGTATCAACCACAAAGGTGAGAAGCACCTCCGAGCACTGCGTTGAGATATACATCGGGTAGGTTGTCAGATTATAAACTGCAAACTTCAGGGAATGAACCTCCCTGTCAAAGGCTTCCACAAGTGCCTTCTTTGACTGAATCATCTGTCCCTGAGCAGGCCCGATCCAGAGAATGTCTTCATGACAATGATCAAGAAAGGGCTGAATGTCATTGTCATAATAACGAAGCAAAAGATTGGCCGTAAGTTTGGCAAGTTCAGATATTGTCATAAGAGTGCCTCCTTGATGCAAATGCTTTTTCAGGGTTCATGTGCTGCATGGACTCTGATATTTTTCCATCTAATGGTAAGGCAAACACGCTGAAAAATCAACAATAAACTTGTTTTCTTTCACTTCATCCGACTCTGCCCGGATCTTTCCTCCATGCTGCCGCACAATCTCTTTTGCAATGGCAAGCCCAAGGCCATAACCGCCTACCTTTCCCCGGGAAGGATCCGCGCGGTAGAATCGCTCAAAGATCTGTTTTTGTTCTTCTTTACCAAGTGGTGTTCCCTGGCTTGTAACGGCAAACCGGAGTTTTTTGTCTGCTGTCTGTTTTAAGCTTACCCCGATCCGGCTGCCCGGATCGCTGTATTTGCAGGCATTATCTAAAAGAATCTCTGCGAGCTGCCGGATCTTTTTCTCATCTCCCTCCAGAAAAATTCCCGGCTCAATGTCAGTTTCAATCTGTTTTCCCTGTTCAAAGGCCACCGGCTCAAAGGTCAGGGCGCAGCTTTCCAGCAAAAAACTGAGATCAAAACGGGTATTCGCAGAAGGCAGGTGTCCGGCATCGCTGCGCGCCAGAAACAGCAGTTCCTCCACAAGCTCCTTCATCCGCCCGGCCTCTGTCCGGATATAACCGATCCGCCGCTTATTCTCCGGATCTGTCATCTGTGCGGATCCTGCCACGAGGTCTGCATTGGACAGGATCACCGTCAGTGGTGTCTTTAATTCATGCGAGGCATCGGCCGCAAACTGGCGCTGACGTTTCCACGCTTCCTCCACCGGCTTTACCGCCCAGCCGGAAAACCAGACCGCAAAACATAAAAATACTAAAAATGCGGCTGTTCCGATCAGCAGGGAAGCCGTCCCCTGCAGCTGCAGCGATTGCTCTTCCGAATAGGTATCGCCGAATGCATAGCGTACACGTTTATCCGGTGCCGTATGATCCTTTAGAAAACGAAGATGCTCCCCTTCAAGCTTTCCGGACTCTTTTCCACTTGTTTCTACCTGAGCAACCAACTCTTCCACATCCGGAGTTTCCGATGTATACAAGGTGTTTTTTAAGATCCGGATGCTTCCGTCTTCCTGTTTTTCAAGCACCAGAATGGGACGTTCCTCGCGCCTCTCCCCCGGATCTTTTGCAGGTGGATCTGTTTTTCTTTGCGACTCCTGATCCTGCGGTGCCTCACCGGCATTTTCCGGTTCATTTGGAATACCCGGCCTCGGCATTTGGACTCTTTCCTCACTGCCGCGTTCCTGCTGCAATGCATCCTGCAGCGCTCCCATGCTCCGCGTCTCAAACCCCAACGCCGCGGAGTGATACAGGATCAGAAAAACAGACATCAAAAGCACGGTCACAACGCCCATGACCATCAGGATCATCTTTCTTCTGAGCTTTGCGATCATTCTGCTTCCACCTCCAGCCGGTAACCAATTCCCCGTGCCACAGCAATCTTAACCCTGGAACCCAAAAGATGCAGTTTCTTCCTCAAAAAAGAGACATAGGCCTCCACACTGCTCTCACCCACATCTGCATCGTATCCCCAGATCTTAAAAAGCAGCGTTTCCTTGGACAGATACTGGCCAGTATTCTTCATAAAAAGCTGCATCATATCCAGCTCTCTGGCACTTAAGGGCAGGCTTTTCTCCCCACAATTTAAGGAAGATACCGAAATCAGGAGACGCAGATCTCCAAAGGTCATCTCGTTTACCAGCTCCGGTTTTACCCGGCGCAAGATCGTCCGCAGGCAGGCTAACAGCTCCTCATTTTCAAAGGGCTTGGTCAAATAATAATCTGCTCCGGCATCCAGGCCGCATACCCGGTCTTCTAAGCCGGAACGTGCTGTCAGCATCAGTACCGGTATCTTGTTTTCCTCTTCTCTAAGCCTTCTAAGCAGGGTATATCCATCCATCCCTGGCAGCATTACATCGAGGATAAGCGCATCATACTCACCGCTCTTTGCACGCTCCAGACCGCCAAGTCCGTCTCCTGCCGTGTCCACCGTATATCCTGCTGACCGAAGCAGGTCTGCCACGGTGGCAGCCAGACGTTTTTCATCTTCTATGATCAGAATCCGCATCATATTCCCCTTTATCTTGTTTTTTGCATCATAGCACTTTTTTTCATCTCCTCACAATACTTTTCTCTTCCTTTCTGTGAACAGTTTGTGAATTTAAGGTTCTTTTAAGCTTCGGTTTCTATACTGAGGCCATCAAGCAAACAAGGAGAGATGGATCATGAAAAAATCTTTTGCAAAATATGTTTTCTGTGCAGGTCTCTGCGCAGCAGCAATCGGAACTACAGCACTCGCAGCACATTCGGCCATGACGGTCTATGCAGCGTCTTCCTCCACAACTTCAGAATCTGAAAACAAAAAACAGCCAAAAGAGGATGGCAGCATCATGGCAAAGGTTACCTCCATCAGCGGAAACACCCTCACTGTACAGACCGCCCAAAAACCTGGTAATGGGGAAACCCAGCAGACAAAACCAGCAGATGGCGAAACTCCTCCAGAAAAACCAGCCGATGGTGAGACACCTCCGGAAAAACCAGCTGACAGCGAAACTCCTCCAGAAAAACCGGCTGATGATGCCTCCAAGTCCACCGAGGAAGGAACTCGTCCGGAAATGACGTTTGACGGTGAAACGCTCACACTGACCTTAAGCAGCAGCACCAGATACAGCTCCCGTGACAACACTAGCGTGTCCAAATCAGATATCAGCAGCGGAAGTATCCTTCGCCTGACGCTGGACGGCACCACGGTAACAAACGTAGATATTATGAATGAATCGAAATAAGGAGTGTGATCAAAATGAAAAAAAGAGCACTGGTCTATATGATCATGGCAGGAACCCTTGCTTTAACCGGATGCAAGGCAGCTTCCCAGAATACAGCAGCCTCCGCAGTCGAGCAGAATGCGGACGCAAACAGTGAAAATCCGGAAAA
>CAVIHW010000010.1:55590-67907 GCA_963642615.1 Oscillospiraceae bacterium
GAAGCACCAGATGGTCAGGGCGAGCACGATGGAAATGGTGCTCCGGATGGCAAAGGTGCCCCGGACGGCAAAGGTGCCCCAGACGGTAAAGGCGGCCCGGATGGCAAAGGCGGTCCGGATGGCAAAGGCGGCCCCGGCGGCAATGGTGGACCTGGCGGTCCCGGCGGCGGACAGTCTGCACCGGAATCCTATGATGCTGTCGATGATATCACATCCGACACTTCCGAATCCGGCAAAACCTACACTTCCACCGGAACCGATGAAAACGCAATCCATGTAAGCGAGGGTGCCACCCTGACTTTGAAAGATTTTAAGCTGAGCCGTACCTCCAGCGACAGCACCGGCGGTGACCAGTCCAGCTTCTACGGGATCGGTGCAGGCATTCTGGTGACCGACGGAACCGCAAACTTAAGTGGCGGCACCATCACCACGGATTCCAAGGGCGGAGCCGGTGTCTTCGCTTACGGTGACGGCACTGTGAATATCTCCGACACCACCATTACGACAAAACAGGATACCTCCGGCGGCATCCATGTAGCGGGCGGCGGTACCCTGCATGCAGAAAATCTGACAGTAGAAACCTCCGGCGGCTCTTCTGCAGCCATCCGCAGCGACCGTGGTGGCGGCACTATGACGGTAAACGGAGGCACCTATACGTCAAACGGATCCGGTTCCCCGGCTGTTTACTGCACGGCTGACATCACCATCAATGATGCGACCCTGACAGCAAACGGCTCTGAGGCGGTCTGCATTGAGGGTCTTAACTCCTTAAAGCTTACCGACTGTGACTTAACCGGCAATATTCCGGAGAATGAGCAGAACGACTGCAACTGGACCGTGATCCTGTACCAGAGCATGTCCGGTGACTCCGAGGTTGGAAACAGCACCTTTGATATGACCGGCGGCAGCCTGACCTCCAAAAATGGCGGTATGTTCTATACGACCAACACCGAGAGCACCTTCTCCTTAAACAATGTGAAGATGACCTACTCCGACAGCAATGATTTCTTCTTGAAATGCACAGGCAATGCCAACAAACGCGGCTGGGGCAAGAGCGGCAGCAACGGTGCAGACTGTGTATTTACGGCAACCGATCAGGATATGAAGGGCGATATCATCTGGGACAGCATCAGCACCCTGGATTTCTCCATGAAATCCGGCAGTACCTTAACCGGTGCCATTGTGGACGACGAGACCAATGCAGGAGATGGCGGTGACGGCTATGCCAATGTCACCATCGACAAAACTTCCACCTGGACCGTAACCGGTGACAGCCGCGTATCGAAACTGGTATGCAGCGGCACCATCGTAGATAACCAGGGCAAAAATGTCACCATCAAAGGCAGTGACGGAAAGGTTTATGTGACCGGAAGCAGCAGTTATACCATTACCGTGGATTCTTACAGTGCTTCATAAAAAGAAAAGATATGTAGCAAAAAAGCCCGTGGATCAGCATGTTTGCTGACCCACAGGCTTTTTTATTGATCAGATCCCCTTTTGATATTCATCCTGCTTTCGCATTAGCCTTCAATGGTAACATACTTTTTGGTTTCTACCTGCGGCTGTGCTTCCTTCTTCGGGATGAACAGTTTCAGGATACCATGTTTGAACTCAGCCTTGATATCCTGCTCGGTGATATCCTCGCCTACATAGAAGGAACGCTGGCAGGCACCGGCAAAACGCTCGCGGCGGATATACTTACCGGTCTTCTTCTCCTGTTCGTCCTTATCAAGTCCCTTGGAGGCGCTGATGGTCAGATAACCATCTTTCAGCTCTGCGGTAACATCCTCTTTTGCGAATCCCGGAAGATCGATCTCCAGTTCGTAACCGCCATCTACCTGTTTGATATCGGTCTTCATAATGTTCTGGGCATTGTGACCATACAGCTTCTTCTCAACGCTGCGCTCTGCGCTGTTATCAAAGAACGGAAAACTTCTCATAAATTCATCAAACATATCTTCTCCAAAAATACTAGGCATTAACATAAATCATCTCTCCTTTTCTATGTGCTTCTATGCGAAATCGTTACTTAACCTTGTTTCTGCTGAACCAGGAGCTTGCAGGATTTTCGGGAACCTCTTTTGTTTGCTCCTTTTGTATCCCCTTCCTTTGTTCTATATGTACTATAGCACGCATTGTTAGCACTGTCAAGAGGTGAGTGCTAATTTTTTTGTGAAGAATTTGTGACGCCTTATTTCTCGTATATTACACTTTTTACATATTCTGCCAGCATGTATAGCGGTACATTGATCAGCCAGTCTTCCTTATTCCTTCACACTATCACCTTCAATATTACTTGTAAAACAGATTAATTTGTTTTAATATATCTATCAAACAGATATTTAACCTCAGCAATTCATGACAGACAGACAACCATTCAGGGAAAGGGAAGAAAGAAACGCATGACATATGAACAGATAGAAACATTTCTGACCGCGATCACGTACGGCAGCATTACTGCGGCCGCAAAGCATTTATATGTGTCGCAGTCTACCATTTCATCCAGGATCCAGCAGCTGGAAACCGAGCTTGGCGTGCAGCTGCTGATCCGGCAGAAAGGTCACAGGAGCATTGAGCTTACCAATCACGGGAATGCATTTATCCCGATTGCCAGCCAGTGGGCCTCTCTCTGGAAGGATACGCAGCATTTAAAGACCTTAGATAACATTCAGACACTGACGATCGCCAGCGTAGATGCGGTAAATAACTATACCTTTGTTCCGTTTTTCAAGAAATATATGGAGAATAACCGGAATGTCCGACTGAACATCCGGACACATCATTCCACGGAAATCTACTCTCTGGTAGAGAGCCGGACTGCAGACATCGGTTTCGTTTTTTCGAGGATCAATTATCCGGATGTGATCAGCAGACCGGTTTACCGGGAGCTGATGTATCTGCTTTGCGATAAGAGCAGTCCCTATCACGACGATATTGACTGCAAAGATTTAAAGACTGAACATGAGGTTTTTCTGAACTGGGGGCTGGATTATCAGAGCTGGCATAATCTCCATTTCAGTCCGGCCGATCATCCGTCTATGATCGTGAACACAGGATCTATGCTGCAGCGTTATATCGAAGCAGATTCCTGGGGGATCGCACCGATGTCCGTCATACAGGGAGCCATGCGTTCCAACCCGAATCTTACTTTTTATAAACTGAAAACACCCCCGCCACCCAGGATCTGTTACGAGATCCGGAATCATTATCCGAATATCAATCACAAGGAGCCGATCGAGGGCTTTGAACAGGAACTGGAGTCCTTCATTTCTGAGGATCACAATATCTGTTCCTTCGAAAGCTGGATGCTTAAGGAGTAGCCGGATCGATATCCAGATCTGCCGTAACCTGGTAATAATCGCAGGCATGAGCCGTATAATTCTTCACATTGGATCTGGAGATCATATTCATCTGAAGGAAAGAACAGAAAACGTAAGCATGATCATCCAGAATCTCCTGCTGGAGCCGAATGGCAAGCTCTGCACGCTTTTTTGTATCAAATTCCGTGGAAAGCTGTCCGATCAGGGCGGTCACCTCCGGATCATCGTAGGAGCCAAAGTTATAATTCATGCCCGGCAGGCAGCTGGTGGTGAAGAAATACTGCGGATCTCCGGATGGTGCCGTAACCAGCGCGGAAGCATAAAGATCAAAGCTTGTTGGATCTTCCAGAAATGCGCGGCGATTTGCAGTACAGTTGATCTCTACATCCATTCCGACCTCTTTTAAGTCGGCCTGGACTGCCTCCGCAAGCAGCGGCAGCTCCTGACGGCTTGGATAGGTCAGATAACGGATGACCAGCTTTGTGCCATCCTTCTCCCGGATACCGTCACCATCACTGTCCCTCCAGCCAGCCTCATCAAGAACCGCTCTGGCTCCCTCCGGGTCATACGCCTCGGCTTTTACCTGTTCCCCGCCAAAACCGGCAAAGCCATCCGGAAACGCTCCACTTGCCGTCACGCCATGACCATCTAGCAATGCAGCGACAAAGCCTGCTTTATCAATACTCATGGCAATGGTCTTTCGCACCGCCTCATCCCGGATGACGGGACTTTCCATGTTCATGCTCACAAAAAATGCCCGTGATGTCTGAATGGAAGAGAATTGGTAGCTGTCATTTTCAAAATGGGGATAGGCCTCATAGGCCATGCCATAGGCGGCATCAATAGCACCGGACTGCAAGGCAGCCGACAAGGTATCACCATTTGATATGGTTTTGATGGTCAGCTCATCAAGCTTTGGCGTACCATTCCAGTAAGTTTCATTTTTCGTAAGGGTCAGATGATCATCCGTAACCAGTTCCTTCACCACATACGGGCCGGTACCGGAAACAATGCCTGTCTCAAAATCACTGGCATCTACATCAATGATGCACCCGTACGGATCTCCCAGGTAATTCATAAGAGCAGGATTCGGTTCACTGGTCGTCAGGGTCAGAATCTGCCCGTCTGCTTGAATATCCACGATCTTCGTATCAGATGGTGCCCGGTCATGCGTCTCTAAAAGATGCTCAAAACACTGCTTTACCGCTTCTGCGTCCATCTTGCGCCCACTCGAAAAGGTAACCTGATCCTGCAACGTGATCGTCCAGGTACAGTTTCCGTCATTTTCCCAGGACTTGGCAAGCCACGGTTCCAGTTCCATGGTATCGGTATAATGCACCAGCGTCTCACCCACGCCATAGCGGATACAGGCCCAGCCATTGTATGTCTCATGGGGATTTACAGTCTCCTCCCAGTTTTCCGAGTTAAATGTTGTATCACCGATCACCATGGTTTTTTTTGTTTTTTCAGCATCCGTCATATCGGTTTCACGCTTTGTATCAGCCTTGCTGCCGCAGCCTGCCAGAAAGCAGATCGTCAGTCCCAAACACAAAAATAAGGACAATTTTTTTCTCATGATCATTCTATCCCTTCCTATGATTTGCTAGAGCTCATGCGCTGCAGCTTTCCTGCAAATCCGATTGCACAGTCCAAAAAGCCTCAGCGTAGCCCAAACACCAGGGCACTGTCGATCAGCTTCTTTGTATAGGCATGATTCGGATTTTTTATGATATCATTGGGCTTGCCCTCTTCCACGATTTCTCCCTGATACATGACCAGCACGCGGTCACAAAACTGCTGCACCAAGGCCAGATCATGACAGATAAACAACATGGACAGTCTGTCTTTCTGTGCAGACTGCAGCTCATTTAGCAGGCCTATGATCTCTTTTTGGATCGTCACATCCAGGGCTGAGGTTGCCTCATCACAGATGAGAACCTTCGGTTTTACGGCTAATGCTCTGGCAATGGCTGCCCTCTGGCACTGGCCACCGCTGACCTCATGCGGATAACGGGAATAAAATTCCTTTGTAAGACCACAGGTTTCCAAAAGGCATTCTGCCCTCCTGCGTACCTCTGTCCCTGACATTCCGGCATTTTTAAGGCTCTCTTTGATCCCGTCTCCTAAGGTTCTTCTCGGGTCAAAAGATTCTTCCGGAGTCTGAAATACCATCTGCATTGTTTTATAAATCTTGCGAAGCTCTTTTCCGCGCAGGTTCGTGATATCCTGCCCGTCCAAAAAGATCCGCCCCGACGTCACAGGAAGAAGTCTTGCGATCATGTTTGCCATGGTTGTCTTTCCGCTTCCGCTCTCTCCGATCACGCCCAGACATTCTCCTGTCCTCAGCTCAAAGCTCACATGTTTTACCGCTGCTACTGAAGGTTTTTCACCTCGTGAAAAGATTTTTTCCAGGTTATCCACTTTTAAGACCGGATCCATGTTACCTCCTTAATCTTGGAACTGCCTCTATTAACTTTTGGGTATAGGCGTCTTGGGGCTTTATAAGAACCTGTTTTGCCTCGCCATATTCCACAGCTTCTCCGTTTTTCATCACCAGCACCCGGTCTGCTACAGCCTCGATCACACCAAGATTGTGAGAGACGAACACGATGGCAGTGCCAAAATTTTTCCGTATCATCTGCATCTCCTCCACGACCTGCTTCTGGGTAGAAACATCCAGCGCTGATGTAGGTTCATCTGCAAACAAAACCCGGGGTGTCAAAAGCATTGCCGCGGCAATCCCTGCTCTCTGCTGCATACCGCCGGAAAGCTCAAAGGGATAGCTTTTCAGGATCCGCAAGCCATCCGTAAATCCCAGCCTTGCAAACAGCTCCAGGCTTTGCTCCTGAAAGTCCTTTTTTGAGATACGTCCGTGCTCCCGCATCATTTCATACAGCTGTGCTCCTACCGTGCGAACCGGACAAAACGAGCTTCCGGCATCCTGAAAAATATATCCAAGCTCCGGGCCATTCAGCTTCCGGCGCTCTTTCTTTGACAAATCCAAAATATTGTTTCCCTGATACAGGATTTCTCCCCCGGTAACCTGTCCGTCCCGTCCAAGAAGTCCCATGGCGGCCTTGATCAGCGTAGATTTTCCGCTGCCGCTTTCTCCTACGATTCCAAGAATTTCTCCGGGATCCAGGGTAAAGCTCACCTGCTTTACTGCTGCTTTTTGCAGGTAAGATATGTCCACCTGATCGTATTTTAATAAATATTCTGCCATTTGTTACCTCCGCCGGTTCTTCGGATCTGCGTAATCCCGGATCGCATCTCCGAAAAGATTGAAGATCATAACAGAAAGAAAGATCGCGATCCCGGGAGAAAAGGGGATCCAGGGTGAAATGGTCATCAGGCTTCGCGTGTCACTCATCATGCTTCCCCACTCCGGAACAGAGGGCTTGGCACCCAGTCCAAGAAAGCTTAACGCTGCCAGTTCCATCATCATGGTTCCGATATCCAGCATGGAGGTCACAAGGATCGGCCCCATGATATTTGGCAAAAGATGTTTGATCAGAATCCTTAATGGCCCGCTGCCGGAAAGCTTTGCCGCCCGCATCCAGGCTGTTTCTTTTTTGGAAAGAGTCTGGCTCCTTGCGATCCGCGCATACTTTGGCCAGGAAATACCCGCCAGAGCCATGACTGCATTGTGCAGTCCTCCGCCAAGAAAACCCGCTACTGCAAGCGCAAACACCAGCCCCGGAAAGGCCAGAAAAATATCCGAGATCCGCATCAAAAAACCATCTGTAAAGCCGCCGCACCAGCCGCATAAAATCCCGACAGCTGTGCCGATCACGGTGATCAGCGCCACCAGAAAAAGGGCGGAAAAGATACTGGTTTTGCTGCCTGCGATCACTCTGGAAAGCATGTCTCTTCCATAACGGTCTGTCCCCAGAAGATGAAGAGCACTGGGGGCTGCCTTTGCATTGCCAAGATCCTGCAGATAAGGATCATAAGGCGTAAGATACCGGGAAAATGCAGCGATCAGCACCAGAATGGCTGCTAGTGTTCCAAAGAGGATCAGACGCATCCTTATGCGATCCCTATACGATTTCGGGGTTCGTATTTTTTCCTTGCTCACGACGCCCTCACCCCCAGACGGATCCTGGGATCCAGTGCGTGACAGAGCAGGTCACTGATCAGGTTGATCATCACATAGATCACCGCCATCCAGACCACATAAGCCTGTATCATGGGGTAATCCCGCATTGTGATCGCATCTACCGCCAGCTTTCCCACACCATCCCACATGAAAATGCTTTCCACGATCGCGGTTCCGCCAAGCAGGCTGCCGATCGACAGAGCCATCAGTGTGATGATCGTCAGCATAGAAGACTTTAGCACACTCGTAAAAAGAAGGACGCCCGGGCGAATGCCCCGGGCACAGGCTCCCAGCACATAGTCCTGATTCAGTTCCTCCAAAACCGCAGCCCGCACCTGCCGCAGATACTTTGCTGACATCGCAAAAGAGAGTGTGAAAGTCGGAAGAATTGCACTTTGTACGGTATTGCCATCCGCAATGACCGGAAAAAGCTTCCATTGAATGGAAAAGAGCTGCATCAAAAGCAGGGCTGTAAAAAAATTCGGCATGGAATTCCCCAGGAAACTGCAAAGACGCAGCAGATCATCCACCCATTTATTCTGATGCACCGCTGCCAGAATCCCAAGGGGAATCGAGATCAGAACCGTTGCGCCCATGGATAATGCAGTCAGAAGCAGGGTGGCCGGAAGCTTGGAAACAAAGGTATCAAATACATTCTTTCCCGATACATAACTGACTCCCATGTCTCCAGTGAGCATGCCAGAAAGCCAGGTCAGATACTGCGCGAAAAATGGCTGGTCAAGCCCCAGCTCGGTTCTTTTTGCATCAATAATATCCTGCGCTACTGCTCCCTTATCCGCATAAAGCTCCTGCACGGCATCACTTCCTGCCATATGCATCAGGGCAAAGGATAAAAAGGTAATGCCAAAGAGCACAAACACCAGCTGAAGCAGCCTGCTTCCTATATACTTTCTCAAATTTTGTTACCTCTTTCCTCACAGATCATCCGCTTTTGGCTTTTCGGCACAGATCATAAAGGTATGGTTCTGACTATCCCGTTCCCAATCCAGCGGATCCTGCACGCCGGGACCGATATCCTCGATCACCTCGACTAACTGCATACCAAGTTCTTTTAAAACCTGCCTGTCCCACTCCGGACGTTTTTCTCGGGAAAGCGGCAGTGTATAAGCGGTCTGTTCCAGCTCAAGTATCCGCTCTTTTGGAAGGTTTCCTGCAAACGTGTGGACCGGATATTTGGCGCGGAATTTCTCCTCTGCCGCCTTCTTTTTTGCGCGCAGCTCTTCATCATAAAGATACAGATACCAGTTGGCATCAAAATAGACCATGCGCCCGCCCGGCACAAGGACTCGTTTCCATTCTGCAAGTGCCTGCTTCGGATATTCCAGGTTCCAGGTGACATTGCGGCTCACAACCAGATCAAAGCTTTCCTCTTCAAACGGAAGAAACTCTCCCCTGTGAAGGACAAAATCCACCTTTGCCCCGTAGCTTGCGGCATTGTTTTTTGCATACTCAAGCATCTGTGCAGTCACATCGACTGCGGTCACCTCATGTCCGGCCAACGCCAGATTGATGGCAAAAAATCCCGGTCCCGTGCCAACATCCAGTACGCGGAGCATTTCTTTTTCCGGTGCATAAGAAAGGATCAGCTTTCTCCATGCCTCCTTTCTCCAGTCATTCATCTCCGCAATGTTCTGCGCACTGTAGCTTTTTGCCCGATCTGTCCAGTAGGACGTAAGGGCATCCAGAGTTGCATCCTGATTCTTCTGATCTTGCACGTTTATTTTCTCCCATTTTCCTCTTTTTCAGTCATGCTCCGAACCTGGTTCAGAGACATGCCCTGTTCTCTGGCGATCCGCGCCAGATCTTCATATTCATATTTTTCCCGGGTCACACCGTAACCTGCGGAAATCTTTTTCTTGACTTCTCCGTATGGAGTCTGCACTGCTTCAATACTGCGCGTTAAGGTATAGCGGCTGCAGCTGTGCTCCCGCACACCGATGGTGGTGGTGTTCTGAAAGATCACGCGCACCAGCTTTTCTTTTTGGTCTTCATGGCAAAGAACGCTTAGAAGCGTACCCGGTCTGGATTTTTTCATGCCAACCGGCACCGTGTAAACCTCCAGTGCACCGGCTGCCTGGATCTGTTCCATGGCAAAGCCAAGCTCCTCCGCTGTCATATCATCCACGTTACACTCCAGCTGCAACACTTGATCTCCACGCTCTTCGGTCTCACCAAACATGGCGCGGATGCAGTTTGCCTGTTCAAAATCCTTCTTGCCCATGCCATAGCCGATCGCCTCCGTGCGCATCAGAGGCATATCACCGAAACGAGTGGCAAAATGCTTTAACAGGGCTGCTCCGGTGGGGGTACAAAGCTCCCCTTTGACTGCACCGCCATACACCGGCACATCCTTTAAGATATAAGCCGTGGCCGGCGTCGGAACCGGAAGAATCCCATGGGCGCAGTGCACATGACCGCTTCCTACATGAACCGGGGAAACCACCACCTGATCCGGCGCAAGGCGGTGCATCAGCAGGCAGACCGCCGTGATATCTGCAATGGCATCCATGGTTCCCACTTCATGAAAATGGATCTCTGTCACCGGAACTTTGTGGGCATGGCTCTCCGCCTCGGCAATCAGGCTGTAAACTGCCATCACATCCTGCTTCACCTGCGCCGGAAGGTTTAGATGATCGCAGACAATGTGCTCAATATCGTGGAGGCTGCTGTGATGATGGTGTGTATGGCCATCATGACTGTGGTCGTGGTGATGATCGTGTTCTTCATGGCTGTGCTCATGATCGTGATGATGGTCGTGATCCTCATGGCTATGCTCATGATCGTGATGATGGTCGTGATCCTCATGGCTGTGCTCATGGTCGTGATGATGATCGTGATCCTCATGGCTGTGCTCATGATCATGGTGATGCATCTCCTCGGACTCTTCCTCCCCGTGCACCTTCACACTCATATGGGTTCCGCCGATTCCACATTTGCTCACAGCTTCTTTTTGAAATTCCACTCCCGGAATGCCAAGATTGTTTAATTCTGCCACAACCGCATCCGGATCCGGCATCAGTTCCAGTAAGGCCGCAGTCAGCATATCTCCTGCCGCACCCATTCCACATTCTAAATATAATGTCTTCATGATTGTTTTCCCTCCGTCATATGATTGATCATACTTGCCAGATATCCGGCACCAAAGCCATTGTCAATATTCACCACAGAAACTCCGCTGGCGCAGGAATTCAGCATGGAAAGCAGGGCCGAAACGCCGCCAAAGGACGCGCCATACCCTACGCTTGTTGGCACCGCGATAACCGGGCAGTCTGCAAGGCCGCCAATAACACTGGCCAACGCCCCTTCCATTCCCGCAATGGCAATAATGACCGATGCACTCATGATCTCATCCAAATGTGCCAGCAGGCGGTGAAGCCCGGCCACGCCTACATCATACAGACGCACAACCTCGTTGCCATGAGCTTCGGCCGTCAAGGCCGCTTCCTCCGCAACCGGAATATCAGAAGTTCCGGCAGTTGCCACCACGATTTTTCCCAGTCCGTCTGCTTTTGGGAACTGACCCATGATACCGATTTTTGCATCTTTGCGGTAATCCAGCTGTGGGTAGATTTTCCGGATCTTTTCTGCCTTTTCTTCAGACAGACGGGTGATCAGAACTGTTTTTACCTCATGCTCCAGCATTGTACCAATGATCCCTGTTATCTGCTCTGAGGTCTTTCCCGCACCGTAGATCACCTCCGCAGCACCCTGGCGGATTTTCCTGTGAAGGTCTACCTTGGCATAACCGATATCCTCAAATGGTTCTTTCTTGATGGCAAGCAGCGCATCATCCACAGACAGTTCGCCATTTTTTACCGCCTCTAAGGTCTTTCTGATCTCACTGTTCATCCTCGCACCTCCAAATCGAAAAGCACAGCCGGATAACTCTTCTTTAATTCAGAAAGAATCGTTTCCCTTTTTTCTATAAGAAGCGGAATCTGACTGGAAAGCAACTGCAGTTTTGCAGCTCCATCCGGCATCATGCGGACACGAAAATCACTAAATCCAAGGGAAAACAGGAAATTTTCTGCCGCCTCCGTCTTTACAAGCTTCTCTTTTGTGATCTCGCATCCGGTCGGGATCCGGGTTGCCAGACAGGCATACGATGGCTTATCCCAGGTAAAGAGCCCTCCCTCTTTCGATAATCTGCGGATCTCGGATTTTATCAGTCCGCATTCCCTGAGCGGAGACTTCACCTGCAGTTCCTGCAAGGCCTTCATGCCCGGCCGGTCTCCCGCGTCATCTGAGGCATTGGTTCCATCCAGCAATACCGTATAACCATCCTCCGCTGCTGCCTTCATGATCATGTTGAAAATAACCTTCTTACAATAATAGCAGCGATTTGACGGATTCGAAACCACAACCGGATCAGAAAGTACATCCGCCCGAAGCACTCGCACCGGAGCATTTAACTCCCTGGCCAGACGCATGGCGTCATCCATCTCAAACTGCGGCTGGAACAAAGCCTTCACATAGTAAGCCTTTACGTCTGCTCCGTATTGCATGGCTGCATATAGTAAATAGGAAGAGTCCACACCGCCGGAAAATGCCAGTGCGACCTTCGGGTTTTCTTTAAAAAATTCCTGTAAATTCATAAAGTCAGTCCTCTCTTTCCAATCACGTAAACAAAGGAAGACACGCGACCCCTCTCAAAGGAGTCGTATGCCTTCCTATGCATACATTCATCAAATCAATCTTTTTCGGCTGCAGCTGTTGTTGCAGCATATTTCCGGATAAAAAGCTTCAGCTTTTGCATGACGGCTTCCTGCCGTCAAATTGGATTCAGTATAGCATATGGAAGTGCCGAATGCAAGTTTATTTCCTTACCAACTTTCCGACTTCTTCCACCACGCCTTCAATGAGCTTTGTCATGCTCA
>CAVIHW010000011.1:0-16975 GCA_963642615.1 Oscillospiraceae bacterium
CCGTCCATAGCCGTTTTAGGCTTGGGCGGGGTTAGCGATGTAGCCCCTGGTCGCGAATGTAGTGGTCGACCATCTCATGGGTCCGATCACTCACTGTACAGATAAAATAACTATCTGACCAAAAATAAGGTTTCCAATAGTATGGTGCAAGTTCTGCAGTAAATTCTTTTCTAAGTCTTCTGGACGTAACTGTTTTATAGTTGTTCACAAGCTTCGATAGTTGCACCTGCGGTGCGGCTTCAAACAAGATATGGATATGGTCCTTATCTGTATTTATTGTAGAAATTTGGCATTTCCAGCATTCCTCGATTACAAATTTAGACAACTCTAAAAGTCTATCTTTTAGCGCTCCAACAAGTACTGGATGTCGATATTTTGTCACGACAACCAAATGATATTCGAGCATGTAACAGCTATGCCGATTTCGCTTATATTCGTCATTTGCCATAGTATAATCTCCTTTACAACTAAATGTAATTACAGTATACTATGGCTATAAAAATTGTCAAACATACATTTCGGGAAGGAGGTCATCATGGCTACTATATCTTATGGCGTTACGATCAAAAACTATGATCGTGTATTCGATAAGACTATGGATATCTACCGCGCTGCGGTAGCTTATCTTGTAGACATTGCATTACTACACTATGATGAGCTCCTTTCGATTCAGGCCGATAATAGTAAAGCAACCGTACAGCAATTACGTCAGCAGTATATGGAACGCCTTACCCACTCAACAGGAAATCGAAACGCAAAATACTGTGCATTTGACATGCGGTTTTATAAGTTTCCATCATTTTTGAGGCGTGATGCTATAAATACTGCTGTCGGCAAAGTGTTTTCGTATCGATCTCTACTTAAAAACTGGGAAGAATCCGGTCGCAAGGGTAATAAGCCATTCCTTAACCGTACGCAGGATGTTATGCCATGCTTGTATCGCGGTAATACCTTTACGCAAAACGGAACCCATGCAGCCATCAAGATTTACAATGGTCATGATTGGGTTTGGCTTTACGCAGAGCTTCGCAGCACTGATCTTAAATACATCACAAAGAATGTATCTGATTGGTCCGAGGCTGCTCCAGTACTGACAAAACGTTACCATAAGTATGAGCTCCGTTTTGCGTATACGAAAGCCAGCAAAAATCTTCCTAAGTATGTTAAAGACAAAAACGTCGAGACTATTATCGGTGTCGACCTTGGTGTTAACACAGATGCCGTGTGTTCAGTTGTTCATAAAAATGGAACTGTCACCGGAGAGGTGTTTATCAACTCTCCGGTAGAAAAAGACCGGATGTATGGACTCCTGAACACAATCAAAAGGGCTCAGCAGCATGGCAGTCGCAAGAATCATCGTCTCTGGAGGTTTGTTGATAACTACAATACTGCCATCGCGAAGAAAACAGCTTCAAGTATCGTATCTTTTGCTGTAGAACACAATGCCGAAGTCATTGTATTCGAACACCTCAATATGTACGGTAAACGTCGCGGTTCAAAAAAACAGCGCCTTAGTTTGTGGCGGAAACGTGAGATTCAGCGCTGTGTAGAAGCTCTGGCTGCCAGATTCGGTATCAGGGTTTCTTATATTTGTGCTGTTAATACATCACGTCTCGCTTATGATGGTTCTGGTGAGATTACTCGCGGTAAAGATGCTAGATTCAAAAATCAAAAACTTTGTGTCTTTAAAAGCGGTAAAGTCTACAACTGTGACCTTTCCGCTTCTAAAAATATCGGAGCGCGGTATTTTATACGTGTGCTCTTAAAATCAACGTCTGCGAAGGCGTTGTTGCCGGTTCAGGCAAAAGTCCCTGAACTCGGCAGACGGACCAAATGCACTCTGGCTACACTAATTAACTGCTATGCAGTACTCTATACATCTAAGGCAGTGGCATAGCTTCGGCTATATTCGCTGTCGCGTATAGATGTGCTGAGTTTCAGCTGTATCTATAGTCAGATATTCCATGCCGCTTAAAGCGGCAGTTTGTTCCTATTCTTCGGTAAGGAAAAAGAACAAATGTGATGGAAGCCCCTGCCTATAGCCCTTCGGGGCTTAGGCGGGGTGGTTCACTCTTAAGGCAAAATATCCCAATGCTTTTATTTCTGTAGATGCAAGCTGCTGTGCAGGAGTTACACCAGAAACACATAAGGCAGCATTAGAAACAATGAAGAGCTGTCAGATTGATGTATATGGAGAAAATTAGATGAGTTGATCAAGCAGTCCTAAGAGACTTTGCTGACAATTTGTTATCGGTAAATTTAATGATTCATGGCCGCATGGTTTTATTATTGCAGTGCAGCCAGTATAGTAGAAGTGCCTGGGCGGTTATGCAGAATAAGCAGACCCTTTGGAATTTTCCGAGTGTGCGAGCATAGCGTCTCCCCGGAGACCTTGTCTGAGCGTGCGAAGCACGCGAGTTTGGTCGTAGGGGAGACAATAGGCGGCGCAAGCACACGAGGTGAAAATTCCACCAGGGTATGCGGTTCTGTACGACCGCCCAGGCACTTCGAACCTTATGAGATACCTTGGTATTTAACCGAGCACCAGAAACACTTCCTGGGTTTGTTTGCCGTGCTGGCGGGTCTGGGCGTGGGTATCAAAGAAGATATCCACGTGATTGCCTTTGACGCCGCCGCCACGGTCTTCGGCGGTATAGATGACTCCATTGATCATGACCTTGCTTCCGTAAGGGATGATGCGCGGATCTACGGCAATGGTGTGTCCGGATGTAGCAATGGAGCCGGTGCTGGTGTGGCGTCCCCATCCCTCGGAACATTGCTTGCACGGGCAGTAGCCGGTGGTGTGAAAGAAACCGAGAGATTTTAGACCGCTGTGTTCATGCGTTTCTTCGGTGTTTTCCGTTTTCGATTCTGCAGATTCACCTTTTGTATAGGTTGTGGAATTAGAAAAAGCCGTGTCGTCTACACTTCCTTCTATAACATAGGTACCGTCTGCAAGCGCATCCCAGTTCATGCTGATGCGAAAACCATGACGTCCGTTTCCGTAGCCCTGTTCTTCAAGATCCTGGCGGTAGGTGATGGCAGTCTGGTGAAAGGTCTTTACCTGTTCACCGGTTTCTTCATTTTTAATGGTAATGGTAACTGGCACTGCGGTATTTGGTGTGGAAGCATCCCATGCCCAGCCTACAATGGTATTGTCCTCCATTTCATCGAAAGCACCATCCGGCTCTGCTGCCAGTGCAAGAAAACTTCCTTCGATGAGAAACATGGCAAGGAACAGGAACGTTCCTATTATTCTTTTGATTTTTAACATAAGATCAGTCCTTTCTTTCACTCAAATCTATCACACACAAAAAAGAGATATTTTATTCATAAAAAATAAATAAATGTAACAGATTTGTAACATCTGGATGACAAGTCATTATTTTACAGCTTTTTTTTCATTTGTCAAGAAAAAACGAAATGGTGACAAATACTATCACAGAAAAATCACAGAATTTTCGGGGAAACCACTTGACAAAAGAGATGGGGTAAAGTATATTAATCACAGAATGTTAGCACTCCTTAGGGTTGAGTGCTAACAGGAAGAAGGAGGACGTTGGATATGGAACTGGATGATCGTAAGGTTACGATATTAAAAGCAATCATCAAGACTTATCTGGAAACCGGTGAGCCGGTGGGGTCCAGAACCATTTCCAAGTACACCGACTTAAAGCTGAGCTCCGCAACGATTCGAAATGAAATGTCGGATCTGGAAGAAATGGGATACATCCAGCAGCCGCATACATCTGCAGGCCGGATCCCTTCAGATAAGGGATATCGCTTCTATGTAGACCAGATCCTGCAGGAGAAAGAGCAGGAGGTTACCGAGGTCAGAAGCCTTATGATTAAGCGGGTTGACCGGATCGAGCTGGTATTAAAAAAGCTGGCACAGCTTCTGGCAAACAATACAAACTATGCTGCCATG
Organism: Oscillospiraceae bacterium; assembly: GCA_963642615.1. Lineage (GTDB taxonomy): Bacteria > Bacillota > Clostridia > Lachnospirales > Lachnospiraceae > Brotaphodocola. The sequence goes on from CAVIHW010000011.1 coordinate 3,929, forward strand.
ATCAGTGGTCCGCAGTATCATCAGAATAAGCTGAAATTTATCCAGCTGTCTTTGATGGAAGAGCGGAAGCTCTTGGTGGTCATCGTGGTGGAAGGAAACCTCATTAAAAATGCCATGGTTTCGGTTCCGGAGCCGATCAGTCAGGAAGAAATCTTAAATTTAAATATTCTTCTGAATACGGCACTGAACGGTCTTACGATCGAACAGATCAATCTGGATGTTATTACAAAATTGAAAGAGCAAGCCGGCATTCACAGCCAGGTTGTTGACCAGATACTAAGTGAGGTGGCAAGAGCCATCCGGGCTGATGAAGAAGACCTTCAGATCTATACCAGCGGTGCTACCAACATCTTTAAGTATCCGGAGCTGAGCGATGGAGAAAAGGCCAGTCAGTTGATCAGCACGCTGGAACAGAAAGACAAACTCCAGGAACTGATCACCGAGGTCAATGAGTCGGAGGACAATAATGGAATCCAAGTTTACATTGGTGACGAGACACCGCTTCAGACGATGAAGGACTGTAGCGTGGTTACAGCCAATTATGAACTGGGGGAAGGGATCCGTGGAACCATCGGTATCATAGGTCCGAAACGAATGGATTATGAGAAGGTGCTCAGTACGCTGAAACATCTGATGAAGCAGCTGGATGCCACCTATAAAAACGAAGAGAGTTAGCCTGTCTTGCCGGTTTGTATCCATAAGATGCAGAAGCTGCGGCAGGATGGTCTGAAAGAAAGGCGATCACATATGAGTCAGAATGAAAAGGAAATGAATCAGGGCGCGGCAGCGGACGAGATCCTGGAAAACGCAAAGGCCGAGGCCACTGAGGAAAAAAAGGAAGAAGTGAAAAATACTGAGCCGGAAGTAGACGAAAAAGGCACAGAACAAGAAGAAAAGGAAAGCAAAGAGAGCGAAGCCAAGACGGCAAAAAAGGATCCGAAGGATGCACAGATCGAAGAACTGCAGGATCGTCTGAAACGCCAGATGGCAGAGTTTGATAATTTCCGCAAGCGTACGGAGAAAGAAAAGTCAGCCATGTATGAGGTTGGAGCAAGAGACATCATCGAGAAGATCCTTCCGGTGCTTGACAACTTCGAGCGAGGCCTGGCAGCCGTGCCGGAGGATGAGAAGGGATCTTCCTTCGCCGAAGGCATTGATAAGATCTACAAGCAGTTCGTTAAGACTCTGGAAGATGCCGGAGTGGAAACGATCGAGACCGTAGGTCAGCAGTTTGATCCGAACCTGCACAACGCAGTGATGCATGTGGAGGATGAGAAGTATGGCGAGAATGAGATTGCCATGGAACTGCAAAAGGGTTACAAATACCGCGGAAGCGTGGTACGTCACAGCATGGTTCAGGTAGCAAACTAAACCAGCAACACAAACCTAGCGTATTATCAAAAAATTTGTTTCAATAGAGTAGGAGGAATCATTATGAGTAAGATTATTGGTATTGACTTAGGTACAACAAACAGCTGCGTAGCAGTTATGGAAGGCGGCAAACCGGTAGTTATCCCGAACCAGGAAGGTTCCAGAACCACACCGTCCATCGTTGCATTTACCAAGACCGGTGAGCGTCTGGTAGGTGAGCCGGCAAAACGTCAGGCTGTAACCAATGCAGACAGAACCATCGCATCTATCAAGAGACATATGGGTACCGATTATAAAGTGACCATCGACGGCAAGAGCTACACTCCACAGGAGATTTCTGCAATGATCCTGCAGAAGTTAAAAGCAGATGCAGAAGCTTATCTGGGCGAGACTGTAAGCGAGGCGGTAATTACTGTTCCGGCTTATTTCAACGATGCACAGCGTCAGGCAACCAAGGATGCCGGCAAGATCGCAGGCCTGGAAGTAAAACGTATCATCAACGAGCCGACCGCAGCAGCTCTGGCATATGGCCTTGACAATGAGAGCGAGCAGAAAATCATGGTATACGACTTAGGCGGCGGTACCTTTGATGTATCCCTCATCGAGATCGGTGACGGTGTCATTGAGGTTCTTTCCACCAATGGTGATACCCACTTAGGCGGAGATGATTTCGATAACCGCATTACCCAGTGGCTGGTTGACGAGTTCAAGAAGGCAGAGGGCGTAGACCTCTCCGGCGACAAGATGGCAATGCAGAGACTCAAAGAAGCTGCAGAGAAAGCAAAGAAAGAGCTTTCTACCGCTACCACCACAAACATCAACCTGCCGTTCATCACTGCAACTGCAGAAGGCCCGAAGCATCTGGATATGAACCTGACCAGAGCAAAATTTGATGAACTGACCCATGACCTGATCGAAAGAACCGCAGTTCCGGTACAGAACGCACTGAAAGATGGCGGTGTTACCACCTCTGAGCTGGGCAAGGTTCTGTTAGTCGGCGGTTCTACCCGTATGCTGGCAGCACAGGATAAGGTAAAACAGTTAACCGGCAAAGAGCCGAACAAGTCCTTAAACCCGGATGAGTGCGTTGCGATCGGTGCAGCAATCCAGGGCGGTAAGCTTGCAGGCGATGCTGGCGCAGGTGATATCCTTCTTCTGGATGTAACTCCGCTGTCTCTGTCCATCGAGACCATGGGTGGTATCGCTACCAGACTGATCGAGAGAAATACCACCATCCCGACCAAGAAGAGCCAGGTGTTCTCTACCGCAGCAGATAACCAGGAGGCAGTTGATATCCACGTTGTACAGGGCGAGCGTGAGTTCGCACGCGACAACAAGACCCTTGGCCAGTTCCGTCTGGACGGCATCCTTCCGGCAAGAAGAGGCGTTCCGCAGATCGAGGTTACCTTTGATATCGATGCAAACGGTATCGTAAATGTATCCGCAAAGGATCTTGGTACCGGCAAGGAGCAGCATATCACCATCACCTCCGGTTCTAATATGTCTGAGGCTGATATTGACAAGGCTGTCAAAGAGGCAGCTGAGTTTGAGGCTCAGGATAAGAAGAGAAAAGAAGCAATTGATGCAAGAAATGACGCAGATGCCATGGTATTCCAGACTGAGAAGGCATTAGGCGAGGTTGGTGATAAGATCGATGCCAATGACAAGGCAGCTGTAGAGGCAGACTTAAATGCACTTAAGGAAGCCATCAACCGTGCTCCGATCGACAACATGACCGATGCCCAGGTAGAAGATATCAAGGCTGGCAAAGAGAAACTGATGAACAGCGCACAGGCATTGTTCAGCAAGGTTTATGAGGCAGCACAGGGTGCAGCAAACGCACAGGGCGCTGCAGGAGCTCAGAATGCAGGCGCAAATGCAGGTGCAGGAAATAACGACGATGTCATCGATGGTGACTTCAAGGAAGTATAATAGAAACGTAGAAGGAAAGCATCATGGCAGAGAGTAAGAGAGATTATTACGAAGTCCTTGGCGTTGCGAAGAACGCTGATGAGGCTGCTTTGAAAAAAGCATATCGTGTTCTTGCCAAAAAGTATCACCCGGACAGTAATCCGGGTGATGCTGAGGCTGAACGCAAGTTTAAGGAAGCATCCGAAGCATACAGCGTCTTGAGTGATCCGGAAAAGAGAAGACAGTATGACCAGTTTGGCCATGCTGCATTTGAAGGCGGAGCCGGTGGCGGCGCAGGTGGATTTGGCGGCTTTGATTTTAACGGGGCTGACATGGGAGACATCTTTGGAGATATCTTCGGGGATTTCTTCGGAGGCGGAAGAAGCCGTGGCGGAAGCCAGTATAATGGACCGATGCGCGGTGCCAATGTCAGAACCGCAATCCGCATTACCTTTGAGGAGGCCGTATTTGGCTGCGAGAAGGAAATCGAGATCAATTACAAAGAGGAGTGCGCAAGCTGCCATGGCACCGGAGCCAAGGCGGGTTCCTCCCCGGAAACCTGTAAAAAATGCGGCGGCAAGGGCAAGATCATCTATACCCAGCAGTCCATTTTTGGGCAGGTGCAGAATGTCCAGGCCTGTCCGGAATGCGGCGGCAAGGGCAAGGTGATCAAAGACAAGTGTCCTGACTGTTACGGAACCGGCTACATTACCCGTAAGAAGAAATTTAAGGTTACCATTCCGGCCGGTATCGATAATGGGCAGAGCGTTCGCTGCGCAGGCGGTGGTGAGCCTGGTACGAACGGTGGTGAGCGAGGCGACCTCTTGGTGGAGGCTGTCGTATCCCAGCATCCGGTATTCAAGCGCCAGGATGTCAATATCTTCTCAACCGTACCGATCTCTTTTGCTACGGCAGCACTTGGCGGCCCGATCCGCATCAAGACGGTAGACGGAGATGTGGAATACGAGGTAAAGGCAGGCACGCAGACCGATACCCGCGTCCGCTTAAAAGGCAAGGGCGTGCCGTCCCTTCGCAATCGCAATGTAAGGGGTGACCATTATGTGACCCTGGTCGTTCAGGTGCCGGAGCGCCTAAATGAGGCACAGAGAGAGGCACTGAAGAACTTCGATGCAGTGATGCACGGAGAGGCACCGGCTGAAACAAAACACAAAAAGAAAGGTCTTTTTGGAAATAAATAAAGGAAAAGCGTCAGTTATGGATGAAAATCCGTGGCTGGCGCTTTCTTTTATTATCCTTTCCATAATGGAAAGGTTTTAGAGAGGATAAGTTCTTACTTATAAGTTTACAATACATTATTTATAAGTAAAAACTATAAAACTTAATAAGTGAGAAAAAGTTGATGTTTTTCGACTAAAAATTAACAAATGGAAATTTGCAAAATTGCACATGAAATCAAGTAAAAATCCAGTTAAAATTCATTTGAAACCAGATTGAAAAGCATTCTGGAAACATGTCAAAAGAAACATGTTTTTTTATAAAAACAATCAAAAGTTTGCCTCTGCTAACATTGTCGGTGATTTAACGTGAATTTGGTACAAATATGGTGATTTTGCCCTACTTTTTCAGAAAAAAGGCGATTGGCCATTGTATACAATATGTAATTTTTGATTGTCGGAACCGTCGAATTATGTTATACTTGGCATGATGGCAAAACGAGAGATTTTGTCGATAGCAAGTTGAAAATGTATAGAAAGAAGGTAAAGGAAAATGGGATTGGCTACATTTAAAGGCGGCGTTCACCCTTACGAGGGCAAAGAACTGTCCGAGAACAAGCCGGTACAGGTCCTGATGCCGAAGGGAGATCTGGTATTCCCGATGTCACAGGGAATCGGTGCACCTGCAAATCCGCTGGTAAAGAAGGGCGACAGAGTCCTGGCTGGTCAGATCATCGGTGAAGCAGGCGGATTCATTTCTGCAAATGTGATCTGTTCCGTATCCGGTACGGTAAAAGCGGTAGAGCCGAGACGTGTTGCCAGCGGCGGCATGGTGAATTCCGTTGTAGTTGAAAATGATGGACAGTATGAAGCGGTAGAAGGCATGGGCGCAGACCGTGACCCGAAAACCCTGTCCAAGCAGGAGATCCGCGACATCGTAAAAGCGGCAGGTGTCGTAGGTATGGGTGGTGCTGGTTTCCCGACCAACGTAAAGCTCACTCCAAAGAATGAAGATGCAATTGAGTACATCCTGATCAACGGTGCAGAGTGTGAGCCGTATCTGACATCGGACTATCGCTGCATGATGGAAGATCCGGAGAAGATCATCGGCGGTCTGAAGGTGATCTTACAGCTCTTTGACAAGGCTAAGGGCGTAATCGGTATCGAGAATAACAAACCGGAAGCGATCAAAAAGCTGAAAGAACTGGTAAAAGATGAGCCGCGCATCGAAGTGTGCGAACTCTTAACCAAATACCCGCAGGGTGGTGAGCGTTCCCTGATCTACGCGATCACCGGAAGAAAGGTCAATTCTTCCATGCTTCCTGCAGATGCGGGCTGCATCGTGGATAATATCGCAACTGTCATTGCGATTTATGACGCAGTATGCAAAACTACTCCTCTGATCGAGCGTATCTTCACCGTAACCGGTGATGCCATTGCAGATCCGAGAAACTTCCGTATTAAGATCGGAACCAATACCCAGGAACTGATCGAGGCAGCAGGCGGCTTCAAGACAGAGCCGGAAAAAGTGATTTCCGGTGGTCCTATGATGGGCTTTGCTATGTTCGATCTGGATGTTCCGGTTATCAAGACCAATGGTTCTGTCCTGTGCATGACCAAAGACCAGGTGGCAGAAAGCGTGGAGACTCCGTGTATCCGCTGCGGTAAGTGCGTAAGCGCATGTCCGAGCCACATTGTTCCGGTTATGATGATGAAAGCAGCATTAAAGGGCGACTGCGATACCTTTGAAAAATTAAACGGTATGGAGTGCATGGAGTGCGGAAGCTGTACCTTCGTATGTCCGGCAAAACGTCCTCTGACCCAGGCTTTCAAGGAAATGAGAAAAACGGTTGCAGCCAACCGTAGAAAAAAAGCACAGGGGGGAAAGTAAACCATGGCTAAATTATTTAACGTATCCTCATCCCCGCATGTGCGGAGTGGGGAAACTACCCGCAGTATCATGATGGACGTGGCAATTGCCATGCTGCCGGCTACCGCATTTGGTGTATTCCAGTTCGGCCTGCATGCCCTGCTCGTTATCGTTGCAACCGTACTTGCCTGCATCCTCAGCGAGTACGCATTTGAAAAGATCACAAACAGACCGATCACCATCACGGATTTCAGTGCTGTTGTAACCGGTATGATCCTGGCATTGAACTGTCCGCCGGAGATTCCGTTATGGATCCCGGTTCTGGGCGGCGTATTCGCGATCGTGATCGTAAAACAGATGTACGGCGGTCTTGGACAGAACTTCATGAACCCGGCGCTGGGTGCAAGATGCTTCCTGCTGATTTCCTTTGCTGGAAAGATGTCTTCCTTCACCCTGGATGGCGTAACCACCGCAACTCCTTTGAACGTGATGAAGACAGCATGGAAGGCCGGCGAGTCTGATCTTGGCGTAGACCTTATGGCTATGTTCATCGGTAAGATCCCTGGAACCATCGGTGAGGTTTCTGTTGTAGCCCTGCTGATCGGTGCAGCTTACCTGGTATTTAAGAAAGTAATTTCCCTGCGCATTCCGTTAACCTATATCCTGACGGTTGCAGTATTTGTATTTATCTTCGGCAGACAGGATCTGAACTTTGTCCTGGCTCATATCTGCGGCGGCGGACTGATCTTCGGTGCATTCTTCATGGCAACCGACTATGTGACCAGCCCGATCACCCCGAAGGGTCAGATCGTATTCGGTATTCTGCTTGGCGTGCTGACCGGAACATTCCGTCTGTTTGGTGGTTCCGCAGAGGGTGTTTCCTACGCGATCATCATCAGTAACCTTTTGGTTCCGCTGATCGAGCGCTATACCCTTCCGGTAGCATTTGGAAAGGAGGGCAAAAAGGCATGAGTAAAGGTGGATTTATGAAGGATGCCTTCGTTCTGTGCGGCATCACTCTGGTGGCTGGTGCATTGCTGGGCGGTGTTTATGAGATGACCAAGGCTCCGATCGACGCGGCAAACCTTGCAGCAAAGGAAGCTGCTTACCGTACGGTATTCCCGGATGCAGCAGGTTTTGATGCAGGAGATCTTGCAGATCAGATCCCAGCTGCAAATGAGACCATTGCCACCCTTGGCTATGGCAATGTAACGGTAGACGAGGCAGTGGAAGCAACGGATGCTTCCGGCGCAGCCGTAGGTTATGTAGTTACCGCTACTTCCAATGACGGTTACGGCGGAGCTGTTACCGTTTCTGTAGGTATCCAGTCTGACGGTACCGTAAATGGTATCGAGTTCCTGACCCTGGCTGAGACTGCAGGTCTTGGTATGAATGCTCAGAAGCCTGAGTGGAAAGGACAGTTTTCAGGCAAGAAAGCAGAAGTCTTCACCGTAACCAAAGACGGTGCATCTTCTGATGATCAGATCAACGCAATCAGTGGTGCGACCATTACTTCAAAAGCAGTTACTGGTGCGGTGAATGGGGCAGTTTATTTTGTAAATAACTGTCTGGCACAGTAGGAGGTAGGAAGTCATGAATAAATGTATCGAACGTTTATACAACGGTATTATTAAAGAAAACCCGACCTTCGTCCTGATGCTTGGTATGTGTCCGACCCTGGCAGTTACCACCACCGCGATCAACGGTATCGGTATGGGACTTTCCACTACGGCGGTTCTGGTTTTCTCTAACCTTATTATTTCCGCAATGCGGAAGATTATTCCGGATCGTGTTCGTATTCCGGCATACATTGTAATCGTAGCATCCTTGGTTACCATCGTTCAGCTGCTTTTACAGGCATATGTACCGAGCCTGTACAGCGCACTGGGTATTTATATCCCGCTGATCGTTGTTAACTGTATCATCCTGGGTCGTGCAGAGGCTTATGCTGCAAAGAACGGCCCGATCGAGTCCGCTTTCGATGGTATCGGTATGGGTCTTGGATTTACGGTAGGCTTAACCTGTATCGCAATCGTACGTGAGTTCATCGGCAGCGGCGCATTCTTCGGCATCGAGCTGATCCCGGAGGATTTCCACATCACGATCATCGGCCTGGCACCGGGTGCTTTCTTTGTACTTGCCTGCCTGACCGCACTGCAGAACAAATTTAAGGCTCCGAGTGCAACCAATGGTTCCGTACCGCAGTCTACACTGGCTTGCGGCGGCAACTGTGCATCCTGCAGCGGTTCTGCATGTTCCTCTAACCACTCTGTCCTGGAAGAAAAGAAGGCAGAAGAGCAGAAGAAGGCAGATGAGGCTAAGAAGGCAGCAGCTGCAGCAGCTCTTGCAAAAAAGCAGGCAGAGGCGAAAGCCAAAGCAGAAGCAGAGGCTAAGGCAGCAGCTGAGGCTGGTTCTGACGCTGCAAAGAAAGACGAATAGGAGGGACAGGTTAGATGAAAGAGTTAATTTTAATTATTGTCGGATCTGCTCTGGTTAACAACATCATCCTGAGCCAGTTCCAGGGCCTGTGTCCGTTCCTTGGTGTTTCCAAGAAGGTTGACACCTCCATTGGTATGGGTGCAGCCGTTATCTTCGTAATTACGCTGGCAAGTATTGCTACCAACCTTGTATACTCTCTGGTGCTGGTTCCGCTGCACCTGGAGTACTTACAGACGATTGCCTTTATTCTGGTAATTGCGGCACTGGTACAGTTCGTAGAGATGTTCTTAAAGAAGAGCATGCCGAGCCTGTATTCTGCGCTGGGCGTATTCCTTCCGCTGATTACGACCAACTGTGCGGTTCTGGGTTCTGCCCTGACCAATGTACAGAAGGGTTATAATTTCATTTTCAGTGTTGCAAACGGATTTGGTACTGCAGTTGGTTTTACCGTTGCAATCGTACTGCTGGCAAGCATTCGTGAGAGTATTGAAGACAATGACATTCCGTACAATTTCCAGGGTTCTCCGATCGTTCTGATTACCTCTGGTCTGATGGCGATTGCCTTCATGGGCTTCTCCGGACTGATTTAATGGGAGGTAGTAGAATATGACAGGTTTGCTTTTAGCGGCAGTTGTCATCGGTGCCATCGGTATCATTATCGGTGTACTGCTGGGAATTGCCAGTGAGAAGTTTAAGGTTGAGGTTGACGAGAAGGAAGTTCTGGTGCGTGCAGAGCTTCCGGGCAACAACTGCGGCGGCTGTGGTTTCCCAGGTTGTGACGGTCTGGCAGCAGCCATCGCTGCAGGCACCGCACCGGTTAACGGTTGTCCGGTCGGCGGCGCTCCGGTGGCAGACAAGATTGCTGCGATCATGGGCGTTGAGAGCGGCAGCTCTGAAAAGAAGGTAGCTTTCGTAAAATGTAAAGGTACCTGTGATAAGACCAATGTAAAGTACAACTACTACGGAATCTCCGACTGCTCCATGGTAACCGTGGCTCCGGGCTCCGGCGAGAAGGGCTGTTCCTATGGATGTATGGGTTACGGCTCCTGTGTAAAGGCATGTAAGTTTGATGCCATTCACGTGGTAGACGGTGTGGCAGTGGTTGACAAAGAGAAGTGTGTATCCTGCGGCAAGTGCGTAGCTGCATGCCCGAAGGGTCTGATCGAGCTTGTTCCTTATAAGGCAGAGCACCTTGTACAGTGTTCTTCCCACGACAAGGGACCGGCTGTCAAGAAGGTCTGCACCGCAGGCTGTGTCGGATGTACTCTGTGTACCAAGCAGTGTGAGTTTGATGCGATCCATATGGATAACAATGTAGCAGTGATCGATTACTCCAAGTGCACCAACTGCGGCAAGTGCGCAGCAAAGTGCCCGGCAAAGGTCATTCAGTAAGAAATTTTAGAAGCTATTTCCATTGTGCGAAAGCGCAGTGGAAGTAGCTTCTTTTGCTTTATAGAAAATATTTTGCGAGAATGGCTGATTTGTCCCACGTTTGTCTTGTTTGTGGTGGTATACTGCAAGTACAGACAAAGAGCGGTGATCAAAAAGCAAACGGAAGCTTCAGGGAATTGTTCAGCAGATTCGAACCTATCTGAGTTATGAAAATAGAAATCCTGGATTATTTAACCGCAATGAGAAAAAGCAGTTGCGCAAGTTCCTGGATGATATTCAGACAAATCTGGAGAAAAACGGAATTTTGGATGAAAAGATCAAAAAGGAAAAAGCAGACTTAGGCCGCAGAAATTTACATTAAATTCACGGTAGGATCCAAGCTTTCTTGGACTACCTGTCACAGAATATGAAAAAAGGACACGTCAAGGTAAACTAAGCGAGTATACAACCTTGATGTGTTCTTTTTTGCTGTATATTGAAAAAAATTATTAATAAGACGTTGTTGAGAAAAAAAGACCGATAAATAAGCGGATGGAGAGGGGAGCAATATTGACTTGAGTTAAGAAAAAGTTTATGTTTTTGTAAGAGTTAGCTAGAGCTAACAATTGCAGATGATATGTATTATGATGTCTTGTCTGCAAGAAAAACGGAGGTAGCTATGCAGAAAAAGAATATCACGAAAAAAACGGCGGTAATTCTGTTATCAGCGATGGTAGCTGCACAGTCAGGATTTCCTGTACAGGCAGCAGCTTTTTCGGAAGGAAGCTGGGAACAGAATCAGACGGGAGGATGGAAGTTCCTGGATCGAAACCGTCAGGAGCGCACCGGATGGGTGCATACCGCATCAGGCTGGTATTATCTGGATCCGGAAAACGGAAGTCTGGTAACCGGATGGAAAAATATCAATGGCCGCGATTACTATTTCACCCCTGCAAATGAGGGTGTTGAAGGCCAGATGAAGGTCGGCTGGTATCAGTCTCCGCAGGGAGAATGGTATTTCTTTGATAATTCTACGGATAGCCATGAAGAAGGAAGCGCTGTCAGCGGCTGGAACTGGATTGACGGCTATTGTTACTATTTTGCAAAAGCCGAAAACGGAAAAGGTGCAAAGATGGCTGCAGATGCCACTACTCCGGATGGATACAAGGTAAATGCCAACGGACAGTGGGTAAATGAGAATGGAAATGCACAGTATCGCTCAACAGGCGGATATCGAACCAGAACAACCAGCGGTTCTTCTAGCTCATCAGGAAGTTCCAGCTCTGGCTCCGACAGAGATTCCCGAAATGATACGACCCCGGTAACGCCGGATACTCCGGTGACTCCGGATACCCCAGTGACTCCGGATACCCCAGTGACTCCGGTTGATCCGGTGGAAGAAGAATATCAGTATCTGCTGATGAATATTCCTTATGCAGATTTCTACGAAAGTGAAGTAAAAGAAAATAGTGAAGAGGTGGATGGAGTTTCTTCCGCAACCCTCACAAAGCCAAGATCAGGAAGTCTGGTAGCTGGTTCTTACCATGTGAACACAGACGGAAGCACGATCGACGGTGTCACTTTCCCGGTAAGAGTAAAGAAGGGAACGGATCTTTCTGGCTTGAAAAAGGTGACAGATGCTGATTCCGTGACCATTACTGTTACAAATCGTGGCAAGGAAACTACTACAACCTATGCAGGAAAAGATGCTCTGTTTGAGAACGAAAACTTTGCTTACTATGAACTGAGCGAGATTCCGTCTTATTATAAAGAATTGACGATTTCCAATGGGGCACTGACCTTTAGTGAAGTAAAGGGTACAACAAAAAATGTCAGCGGTGTCAGCGCAGAAGTATCAACCAGCAGTAACTATGGAGATTATCAGCTGTCCATGACCGGTCTTCCGGATTCCTTATCTTCTTCAAGCACAACGGTATATGGTCTGGTTCTTCATACGAAAGAAGGCACTGACTATGGTATGCGTCATCTGGAAAATATCTGGTTAAGAACCAATATTGCCTGGGCAAGCGGTTTTACGGCAACCAGCCATGGAAGCCAGCTGTCCGCTGAGCATTATGAATCTATGATGGGCAAAAATATTACCGGAGTTACCTACTATACAAGCGAGGGTATGCTGGAGATCCCGTTTGAAGCAGCAGTATATGTGCCGGTGAAGTTTGCACAGGAGATCACGGTTGCGGAGGGCAGCAAGGTATCAGAGAAAGCTGCAGTGATCAATGGACTGAATGCACTTCCGACTGATTTTGAAGCAGTATATACGGTTGCAGGACAGGAAAATGCAGACGATGTTACCTTTGAAGTAAAAGATGGAAAACTGACATGGACAGGAAGCCCGTTTGCAGGTAAGTATACACTGACAGTCAAGGATCAATCCGGAAAATACGCACCGGTAGAGGTTTCCTTTATCCTGAATGCAGAAGCAAGCCCGGTAGAGGTTCACGCAAAGGGTGATGGCGAGTACGAGCTTGCAAAGGTAAGTGAAGAGACAAGCGATGCTCAGGTAAAGGCCTATGTGAAATCTGTTACGGCAGTAAAGGTGGGCGATAAGGTTTATGCCGCAACAGGAAGAGGCTCTGTTCAGATCGTTAAAGAGGATGGAACCCTTGATATGTCTGCAAAGTCAGACGGCAATTACATCTTTGAGAGTAATGTTCCGGCTAATATTACAATCCTGGCAGACGGATATCCGGATGTAGAAGGAACCGTAACTGCTTCCACCCGTTATCAGTATGTGCTGATGAATATCCCTTATTCTGCATTTTATGAGAACGAACTGGAGAATAATGAGACAAAGGTAGACGTGGTTTCTTCTGCAACCAAGAAAAAGCCTTTAAATAAGGAGATGACGGCAGGAACTTATCATACCGAAGCAGACGGAAGCGTGATCAG
>CAVIHW010000011.1:17751-66527 GCA_963642615.1 Oscillospiraceae bacterium
ATACAGTGGCAGCAGGTGACTATAAGCTGGTATTTACGGATAAAGACGGAAAATACGCTCCGGTAACGGCTTCCTTTACCATCAAGACAGGTTCTGTCTATGTCATGATGAACATTCCTTATGATGATTTTTATAAGGCTGAGTTATCAGACGCAGCGGGAACTGTGGATGCAGTTACTTCCGCAACAAAGAATAAAGCAGTAAATAAAAAATTTGTAGCTGGTTCCTATCATACCACTTCGGATGAGAACGTTAAGATCAAGGGCGTGACCTATCCGGTAAAGGCAGATCCGGAATATCTGAAGGCAAATGCAGATAAGTATAAAGCCGTAGACAGTGAAGATGCTTTGTTTGAGAGCGATGACTATTCCTATGTATTGCTGAGCGAAGTACCATCTTACTACAAGACGTTGAACATAGCAGACGGAACCTTTGAGGATATCAGTACGGAGCTTGGAGGGGAATCCTTTGATGACGTGACTGCTACGCTTGAAACCAATGGACATCATTGTGCATATGAGCTGGCATTAGACGAGGCTGATCTGAAAAATTCTGTGCTTTTGGAGGATAATACGGTTGTATACGGAGCCGTGCTTCATACTTCAGAAGGCAAAGAGTTCGCTCTGCGTCATCTGGAAAATATCTGGTTCAATACCGAATTGGGCTGGGATAATGATGAAGATGGATATTATAAAGATCTGGTAGGTCAGAGTATTGAATCGATCCTTTACTATACCAGTGAAGGCGAGGTAACTGTTACACTGAGTGCTCCGGTAAAGGTAACAGAAAAGACAGATATAGAGGTGACCGTTGCTTCTGCCAAGGCTTCTGCAGGCGCAGAAGGAACAGCCGTTACCGGCCTGGATAAGCTTCCGGAAGACTTTACAGAAGACTTCGAACTGAACTATTCAGATGGCACGAAGGTGGAGAACTTTATGGTGACATCTGATGCGGAGGACGAAGAAGCAACGCTTACATGGACCGGTACACTGCAGGCAGGAATTTATGTGCTTACAGTGACCGATACCAGTGGTAAATATGCACCTGTCATTGCCGAATTTATTTTGACCAGTGCAGCCGAACGTGTTGAGATAAAAGACAACAAGATCGTGATCTATGGCTCCGAGGATTCTGATATTACGAGTGAGGAGCTTGACGCGTACCGGAATGCTGTTTCAGGAGTTTATGTTGACGGCACAATGCTGTGGGGAGTTGATGGAACTGATCTGATCAAAGAAGATGGCAGCATTAACTTTGATGCAAAGAGAACCGTTCATGGACAGACCTCAGCTGTATTTGCAAACGGTGCAGATGGTGATTATACACTGCAGCTGGAAGCAGACGGTTATCCGGAAACAGAGAAAGCGAATGTAGGAAAGAGCAATGAACCGGATACCGTAGTTGAGGCTGAGTCACCTGTTAGTGGTTTTGGTTATACAGCGAAGGTAAAGGTGACGGTTAATGCCAAAGGCGAGGTTGTGTCTGTAGAGGATGATGACACGGATACGAAGGGTAACAGTATATTCTGGAACTCGGCTAAAAATAAGTTCAATATATTTACAGGAGCAACCAGTGATACGATCGGTGATGTTTCTGTTGATATTAGCAGTGGCGCTACCTATTCCCTTACCGCTGTTAAAACTGCGGTGGCAGACGCTTTAGGTGCAGACGCTTCTAACGCGATCTCACTTGTAGATGTTGACGAAGCAGTTGATCCTGCAGCAATCAAGCTCTACATGGATGAAGTTCTCGTAAAGACTGTTAAGGTAGAGAAAGATGAGCTGGAAGAACCGGATCATCTGGAAATCCTGGATGTGGTACTGGATCCTGAGTATGAGGAAAACTGGAACGAGTTTACCATTGTTGTTGTGGATGTAGACAGCAATGTGCTGGAAAGTACAACCGAGGTTGTAGATGACAGATTCACAGTAACGCTTGCAGACGGAAGAGTGATCACCATTAGCTTTGATTTCGGAACAAAGGAAGAAGCAAAGACGGATGAGGTTGTAACAGAAGACACAACCGGAAAGATCTCTGATCCGACAGAAGCAGGAACCGAAACAACAGATTCTTCTAAGGACAACAACGACTCAAGCGAAGCAGAAGACAAGTCTGATGAAACAGAGGATAAATCTGGCGAAACAGAAGATAAGTCTGGCGAAACAGAGGATAAATCTGACGAGACAGAGAATAAGTCTGACGAAGCAGAGGATAAGTCTGGCGAAACAGAGGATAAGTCTGACGAGACAGAGAATAAGTCTGACGAAGCAGAGGATAAGTCCGACGAAGCAGAGGATAAGTCCGACGAAGCAGAGGATAAGTCCGACGAAGTAGAGGATAAATCCGACGAAGCAGAGGATAAGTCTGGCGAAGCAGAGGGTAAGTCCGACGAAGCAGAGGATAAGTCCGACAAGACAGAGGATAAGTCCGAAAGTCAGGATGGAACTTCCGTTTCTTCTGATAACAAGGAAACAGTAGAAAAGGTTTCTGAGACAGAAGTGACAACCGAGAAGACGGATGTAGAGGAAACAGACACTCTGAAAAAAGACGAATGATCCGTTTGATGTAACAGAAATATGATATGCAAATACAGGGCTTTTGGAAGATTTTTCCAAAAGCCCTGTATTTCTGTTAAGGGAACGATTATTTTTCGTCAACGACCTGAAAAATATAAAACTTCAAATAATAGGATGCCTGTTCTCCGCCGGTCCAGAGGATGGGGTGGTCAGCAGCCTGGGTACGGTATTCTACCTGACGGAGGCGTTTGTGGACGTTTGCGGCAGCCTCACGGATGGTTTTTGTGAAGAGCTCCGGATCCATGAAGTGGGAGCAGGAGCAGGTGGCAAGGTAGCCGCCGTCTTTTACCAGCTTCATGCCGCGCAGGTTGATCTCACGGTAGCCTTTGACAGCATTTTTGATAGAACTTCTGGATTTGGTGAAGGCTGGCGGATCCAGGATGACGACGTCAAATTTCTCGCCTTTCTGTTCAAGGTCAGGGAGCAGGTCAAAGACGTCAGCGCACTGGAAGGTGACGCGGTCAGAGAGACCGTTTAGCTCTGCGTTCTCACGAGCCTGCGCCACACCAAGCTCCGATGCATCCACACCGAGGACGGACGAGGCACCTGCGATCCCGGCGTTGAGGGCAAAGGATCCGGTATGGGTAAAGCAGTCTAAGACTTTCTTTCCCTTGCAGAGCTTCTGGATAGCGAGACGATTGTATTTCTGATCCAGGAAGAAGCCGGTTTTTTGACCGTCCTGGACGTCTACCATATAGCGGACACCGTTTTCTACGATTTCCACTTTGGTATCAAACGGTTCCCCAATGAAGCCTTTCACACGTTCCATGCCTTCCTGCAGGCGGACTTTCGCGTCACTTCGTTCATAAATGCCGCGGATTTCAATGCCGTCCTCTGCCAGGACTTTTTTCAGCTTATCCAGGATGACGGGTTTGAGCCGGTCAATGCCAAGCGCCAGGGATTCTACAACTAAAACATCGGAAAATTTGTCGATGACGATCCCGGGAAGGAAATCGGCTTCTCCGAAGATCAGGCGGCAGCTTGAGGTATCCACGGTGGTCTTGCGGTATTCCCAGGCATTGCGGACGCGCATTTCGATGAACGCATCATCGATTACGGTATCTTTTTTTCGGGTCATCATGCGGACTGTGATCTTCGAACGGGTATTGATAAAGCCCTGTCCCATGGGATAGCCGTCAAAGTCGGAAATCGAGACCAGGTCGCCGTTTTCAAATTCGCCCTCGATCTTGTCAATCTCGTTATCGTAGATCCAGGCACCACCGGCCTTTAAGGTGCGGCCTTCGCCCTTTTTTAAAATTACAATAGCAGACATCAGTATTCTCCTTAACCTTATTATAAAATGATATTGCGGGCAAAGATCTTTTGCCCTTCCAATGTTATCATTATATGATGTTTTGAGGCTAGATGCAAATAGAGATAAAACAAAAGGATGGAACGAACATATGTTTCTTTCTGCTGTACTTTTTTTTCGCCCTGTGTTATAGTAAGAGCAACGTAACTGTTTCGAAACAGATACCTTTTGGGAGGAATCATTATGGATCATTTCGAATTACATTCCGAATATGCCCCTACCGGCGACCAGCCCCAGGCGATCGCACAGCTGGTAAAAGGATTTCAGGAGGGCAATCAGTTTGAAACGCTCTTGGGCGTGACTGGATCCGGCAAGACCTTTACCATGGCCAATGTGATCCAGGCGCTGAACAAGCCTACCCTGATCATTGCACACAATAAGACGCTGGCTGCGCAGCTCTACGGAGAAATGAAGGAATTTTTTCCGGAGAATGCCGTCGAATATTTTGTCAGCTATTATGATTACTATCAGCCGGAGGCTTATGTCCCTTCTACCGATACCTATATTGAGAAGGACTCGGCGATTAATGATGAGATCGATAAGCTGCGGCATTCTGCCACGGCCGCCCTTTCGGAGCGAAAGGATGTCATCATTGTGGCCTCGGTTTCCTGTATCTACGGCCTTGGTTCCCCGATTGATTATCAGGAAATGGTCATCTCGCTAAGACCCGGTATGGAAAAGGAGCGGGATGACGTCATCCACAAGCTGATCGATATCCAGTATACACGCAATGACATGGATTTTCACCGCGGAACCTTCCGGGTGCGGGGGGATGTCCTGGAAATCTTTCCGGCCTATTCCGACAGTGCGGCATACCGCGTAGAATTTTTTGGAGACGAGATTGACCGTATTATGGAGATTGACACCCTGACCGGGGAGGCAAAACTGCAGTTGAACCATATTGCAATCTTTCCTGCTTCGCACTATGTTGTGCCGAAGGAGAAAATGCAGCTCGCTACAGAGAATATTCTGAAAGAATTAAAGGAACAGGTTGCTTTTTTTAAGAGCGAGGATAAGCTTTTGGAGGCACAGCGCATAGCGGAGCGCACGAACTTCGATGTGGAGATGATGCGGGAGACCGGTTTTTGTTCCGGAATTGAAAATTACTCCCGC
This sequence comes from Oscillospiraceae bacterium, assembly GCA_963642615.1. Lineage (GTDB taxonomy): Bacteria > Bacillota > Clostridia > Lachnospirales > Lachnospiraceae > Brotaphodocola. Next base: position 22,753 of record CAVIHW010000011.1, read on the forward strand.
CATTTAAACTTTGGAAAGCCCGGTGAACCACCCTGGACACTGATCGATTATTTTCCGGAGGATTTTCTGATCATTGTGGATGAATCTCATATCACACTGCCGCAGGTGCGCGGAATGTATGCGGGAGACCGTTCCCGCAAAACAACACTGGTTGACTATGGGTTTCGCCTTCCTTCGGCACTGGACAACCGACCCTTAAATTTTTCTGAGTTTGAAACGAAGATTGATCAGATGATGTTTGTGTCGGCAACACCGGGGCCGTATGAGGCGGAGCATGAACTTTTAAGGGCAGAACAGATCATCCGCCCGACCGGGCTTCTGGATCCGGAAATCTCGGTTCGTCCGGTGGAGGGACAGATTGATGATCTGGTGGGTGAGGTCAACAAGGAGGTAGCCGCGCATCACAAGGTTCTGATCACAACACTGACCAAGCGCATGGCGGAAGATCTGACAGATTACATGAAGGATGTCGGTATCCGGGTCAAATATCTGCACTCTGATATCGATACCTTAGAGCGTGCCGAGATCATCCGTGACATGCGTCTGGACGTTTTTGATGTGCTGGTTGGCATTAACCTTTTAAGAGAGGGACTGGATATTCCGGAGATCACGCTTGTGGCGATCCTGGATGCGGATAAGGAGGGATTTTTGCGTTCCGAGACATCCCTCATCCAGACCATTGGGCGTGCTGCGCGAAATGCAGAGGGACATGTCATCATGTATGCAGACACCGTTACGGATTCCATGCGGGTAGCCATAGATGAGACCAACCGCCGCCGCAAGATCCAGCAGGCATACAATGAGGAGCATGGCATCACGCCGACAACCATCAAAAAGGCAGTGCGGGATCTGATCGCGATCTCCAAAGCAGCAGAAGCAGCCCCTCATACAGAGGAAAAGGAACTGGAATCCATGAGCGAAAAGGAACTGAACAAGCTTGTAAAGGATATCCAGAAAAAGATGCATCAGGCGGCGGCGGAGCTGAATTTCGAGGAGGCGGCCATGCTGCGTGACAGAATGCTGGAAGTAAAAAAGGCACTGCTTGACTTAGAAAATCATGAAAAACGTGATCAGTCAGGACAGACAGGCGGTTCCCACTAACTCCGGTGCATGGGATACGATTTTGATCTGGTTGTCCTTTCGGGAAAAGAGGTAGACCTGGTTGGAAAGCTGTTCCTCCGGTGATACCTCCTGCCGGTTGATGGAGGTGACCATGGAGCTGAGCTCCTCATAGGAACTTTCGGGAAGATTGGGTGTCAGAAGGATTTCGTGGATGCTGGATGGCAGCAGGATCAGATCCGACTCAATACGGTCTGCGAAATCTTTCAGTACATTCTGATAGGCCATGCAGCTGGCACCGTACAGGCCGTTATTGTTGGTGAGTACGTATAACGGGGTGGTATCCTCTGTTTCCATCAGTTCATCGATCAGGTCAGAATGATACGAATTGCCGTGGCGGGTGCGTGCGAGTGCGTGCAAAAGTTCCGACATATTTGTGATCTCTGCCGGATATTCCCGCGGGGTGTTGCGGCTTGCAGCTTTCCACAGATCCTGCACCGTGACATGCCAGCGTTTCATATGTTCCCGATGGATCAGGGCACTCATCTGGCCGGCATCATTGCGCTCTAGGGAGACAAAAAATACAATGGACAGATCTAGATAGGGAAGATGGGGCAGGTCTTTTAGGAGAACCTGGTTAGAGGCGGTATGGATCAGCCGGAACATGATCCGGGAGCGCAGTTTGGAATAATGCTCGAGTGCGTCGGAACGAAGAAAAGACGGGGATGGGGTGCTGCGGTACAGCTTCAGGATTTCCTGGACGATCTCCTTGATATCAGTTCCGTTCTGGTGCCGTTCATAGTAAGGATTCAGGTAGATGGTGGGAGCAACCGAACATCCGGGACTTTGGATGGTCAGGCCATCTAGGGTAACTCCGTTGTTTTTGGGAAGCGGACGAAGCGTGAACTGGTAGGATTCGCCCAGGGCTTGTTGCAGTTGACTGGTGACGGTTTCAAGAAATGTTTCATAGATCATAGGATACCTCCGTGTATTTGTCAGGCAGATCTGGCCGGAAAACGGAAATAAAACAGATGATAAAGAACATTTGAATAACAGATTTGTTTGTGACATTATGAAATGGTGGTTTTATTATAAGGGATGGGCAGAGTGATTGCAAGTCCTAAATTAGACTTAACCTTAAGAAAACATTTCCTTGTGGGAAAGCGAAAAAAAAGGTAAAATGTAACTATTCAGAGCCTTGCAGAGGTGATTTTGCGAATGGGGTTCTGAATAGCTACCCAATATCAATCACAAGGAACAGAGATCTATGAATCGCATGATAAAACGAATCGGAATTTTGACAGGGGTTTTTGCTGCGGCGCTATGCGCCTTTTTTTTCGCAAATAACCGTTGGAACAGCAGCCAGGAGCAGGCTGTATATATGGATATGGAAGAAGCAGCGCTCCCGAGCATGACGATGCAGATGTTAGGAAGAGACATGAACCGCCTGTATGGCTACCGGCAGGAGATGAATACCACAGCTGCGGGGGAGAATCTGACCATTTTGCCGGAAGACCGCGCATTGACTGTGAACATCACAGGGGGAAGTATTACGGGACTGCGTTATGAGGTCAGGAGCATGGATCGGGAACGCCTGGTAGAGCGGACGGAGGTTTCGGACTGGCAGCAGACAGAAACCGGTATTACCGCAACGCTTCCGATCCAGAATCTGCTTACGAAGGAACGGGAATATCTGCTGAAGGTTGAGGTGGATACAGAAAACGCGGGGACGGCTTTTTATTATACCAGGATTTTGTGGACGGATTCTGCGGATAAGGCAAAATCCATGGTGGATCTGGCAGCAGATTTTTCTATGAAAACCTTTGACTATGAGCAGGCAAGAAGCCTGACGACTTATCTGGAGACAGACAATTCGGAAGATAACTCAAGCTTTGGTCATACCTCGATCCATTCCAGCTTTTCCCAGCTGACCTGGGGAAAACTTGGTATGCAGCCGGAGGGAAATGTAGAGATCCGCTTACAGGAGTTAGATGGCGTGATGTGTGGCGTGCAGCTTTCCTATCAGGCAAAGCGCCAGGAAGCTGATACAGAGGAAACCTACGAGGTCGAAGAAGACTTTACCATGAAATGGAATGAGCTGCGCATTTACATGATGCAGTATGACCGGACGGTCAATCAGGTCTTTGCCGGTGACCGGAGCGAGTTTTCCGGAAAGCGGATCTTACTTGGCATCACGGGAGATGACCGGGTGGAGATGAAAAAAAGCGCAGGCGGAAAGGTCAGTGTATATCGGGTAAACCGTGATCTGTGGAGCTTTGATGCGGGAGAGCGCCGCGCCGTGAAAATCTTTTCATTCCGCAGCGATGACAGGAACGATGTGCGGAGCAATTACGATCATCATGATGTCCGGATCCTGTCTGTTTCCGATAACGGAGATGTGGATTTTTTGGTATATGGCTATATGAACCGCGGAAATCATGAGGGTGAGAATGGCATTGTCGGCTATCATTATACTGCCACGGACAACGCACTGGAGGAGCGGTATTTTATCCCTTATTCCGGATCCTACAAGCAGCTTGAGGAGGATCTTGACCGTCTGGCCTGCCAGACGGAGGGAGGCATGCTCTATTTATATGTAGATCATGCAATTTATGCGATTGACATGAACAGCCGGGAAAACATGGTCGTGGCAGATTCCCTGACGGATGATACCTTTGCTGTGAGTACAGACAAAAAAAGGATCGCATGGCAGGAAGGTGCACGATTTGAATCCGCGGTTTTACACCTAATGGATCTGGAAACCGGTGACAACCGGGAGATACGTGCGGAAGACGGAGAATATGTCCGTACACTCGGCTTTGTAGGACGGGATCTGGTATACGGAACAGCAAGGGCAGAGGATGCCTGGCTGGTGAATGGCAGGATCCGGAGTCTTCCTATGTACAATGTCCGCATCATCAACGATCAGATGGAAGAAGAAACCAGCTATGAAAAAGCCGGAACCTATATTTCAGAGGTTACGGTTGATGAAAGCCGGATCCATCTGAAGCGTGTGGCAAAAACAGGACAGAACAGCTATACGGACAGTCCGGAGGATACCATTGTCTGCAATGTCGAACTTGCACAGGGAAAGCTTGCGGGAATTGGATGGTTTGCATCACCGGACAAGGAGCGGGTTTATTTTGTGGAACTGGATGAAGAGCTGAAAACCGGACGCAGCATTCGCTTTCAGGCACCGAAACGGGTCAGCTATGACCAGTCTGACCGTCTGGAATTAAAATCCAATTATCAGATTTCTGATATGGAATTTTATGCATACGGAAGCGGCCATCTGTTAAAAGTCACAACGGATTTTTCAGAGGCACTGCAGCTTGCCTATGATCAGATGGGGATTGTCACGGACAAAAATCATCAAATCCTCTGGAACCGTGCAAAACGGGGCAATATCCGGACGATCCGGGATCCGCAGGAGGCCTTTTTGCCACTTGCCCGCCATCTGGATGATTTTACGCAGAGCGAGACCTATGAAGATGAGAGCCTGGTTGTTTTGAATGCACGGGGCTGCAGCCTGAATCAGATGCTGTATTTTATCGATCAGGGGATCCCGGTTGCTGCCTATACCGGAGAAGGACAGTACCTGATCCTGTACGGATTTGACCAGTACAATGTCAGCGTGCTCGATCCGCAAAGCGGAGAAGTGTACAAAGCAGGATTGAATGACAGTACGGAATTTTTCCGTGTCCGCGGCAATGACTTTGTCTGTGCCGTGAGCCTGGAATAACAAACTTTTGGTTACACGGATTGTTTCGCGCTTTGCACTCTCACAATCCTGTTTCAATTCGGATTCCCGTGGTGCTTTCGCCCCACTGCATCCTCATTGAAGGGCGTGTCATAAACTCCATCTCCCACCGCCATGCAAGCATGTCGTGGAAGATGAGTTTTGACACTGTAACCAACGTTTTTCTTTACAAAACCGGAATCTGTGGTATAATCATAAAGATTTAAGAAAATTGTAATTGTTGGTGTGACAGTACCGTTGCGCTTAGATATATAGAGGTGTGTAATGAATCAGTATATTATGAAAGGCGGAAATCCGCTGGTTGGAGATGTTGTGATCAGTGGTGCAAAGAATGCAGCGCTTGGCATTTTGGCAGCTTCCATTATGACAGATCAGGATGTAACCATTGAGAATCTTCCGGATGTACGGGATATCAATGTTCTTTTGGAGGCGATTCAGGAGATTGGTGCCAGGGTAGACCGCATTGACCGCCATACTGTAAAGATCAATGGCTCTACGATCCGTGAAGTGTCGGTAGATGATGAATATATACGCCGTATCCGGGCTTCCTACTATTTTATCGGTGCACTTCTTGGCAAATATAAGAGTGCCGAGGTGCCTCTGCCGGGCGGATGCGATATCGGAAGCAGACCGATCGACCAGCATTTAAAGGGCTTTCGTGCACTGGGGGCGCGGATTGAAATTGAACGTGGAGCCGTTCATGCCCACGCCATTGACCTGGTAGGCTCACATATTTATCTGGATATGGTTTCTGTGGGTGCGACCATCAATATCATGATGGCAGCCGCTATGGCAGAGGGACTGACCATCCTGGAAAACGCAGCAAAGGAACCGCATGTTGTCGATGTGGCAAACTTCTTAAACAGCATGGGCGCCAACATCAAGGGAGCAGGAACGGATGTGATCCGCATCCGTGGTGTCAGAACCTTACATGGAACCGAGTATTCCATTATTCCGGATCAGATCGAAGCCGGAACCTTCATGTGTGCGGCAGCTGTGACCCGCGGAGACATCACAGTAAAAAATGTCATTCCGAAACATCTTGAGGCAATTTCTGCAAAGCTGATCGAAATCGGCTGTGAGGTGATCGAGGGGGACGATGAGGTACGTGTGGTAGGAAAACCAAAGCAATCCTCCACCAACATCAAGACGCTTCCTTATCCGGGATTTCCAACAGATATGCAGCCGCAGATGGCTGTTACACTGGCACTGACAGAGGGAACCAGCATGATCACGGAAAGCATCTTTGAAAACCGTTTCCGCTATGTAGATGAGCTTGCCCGCATGGGAGGCAACATCAAGGTAGAGGGCAACGTGGCTGTGATCGATGGCATCAAGGGATTTACCGGCGCTCGTGTGGAATCTCCGGATCTTCGTGCCGGAGCTGCCCTGGTACTTGCCGGCCTTGCGGCAGATGGCTATACCGTGGTAGATGAGATCGGATACATCCAGCGTGGATATGAAAAGTTTGAGGAAAAACTCCAGGGACTTGGCGCTGCCATTGAACAGATCGATTCCGAGAAAGAGGCACAGAAATTCCGTTTGAAGACAGGCTGATGGCGTAATGACTTTTGACTATGTCGCTGTTTGGTAAGAATTGTAAACAAATCGTTAAATTCTGTAGGGAATTTGTTATGTTCTGGACACAAACTGTACATGTTTAAACGGTATCCTATCAGTAGATCAGAAACAGAACCGAGAAAGCGTATCAAAAGCTAAGATTCAGCGAGATGGAAAAGGAGAGGATAAGCATGAAGTTATGGAAAAAAGGATTGGCCGGCCTGATCGGCGCAGCATTACTGACAGCACTGGCAGCAGGAAGTGCATTGGCAGCAGAAAGCCGTACCAAGATCACCAGTGTCAGCATTACCATTGATTCTGACATTTCAGTCGGAGACAGCAGCGGAAGTGTCAGTGCAACTGCAAACGGAAGCAATTACGAGGTTACCGACGCCGAAATTGTAAACGATGACGGTGAGTGGGTGGACGGAGATATTCCGAGAGTAGAGATCACCCTGGAGGCAGACAGTGATTACTACTTTGCATCCATGGCAAAATCCAAGGTTTCCTTAAAGGGTGACAAAGCAACCTATGTTTCATCCAGAAGAGAAGATTCCAGTTCAACCCTGATCATTACCGTAAAGCTGGATGACCTGGAAGGAACCATGGAAATTGAAGATGTAGCCTGGGAGAATGACAATTCACCGGTGGCAAACTGGGAGGCTACCTCCGGTGCGGTAAGTTACCAGGTACGTTTATACCGCGGCAGCAGTTCCGTGGGCAGTGCGGTGACTACCAGCAATGATTATTACAATTTCGCTTCCAGCATTACCAGAGAGGGCGAGTACTATTTCAAGGTTCGTGCAGTCAACAAAAACAGCAAAAAGGGTGACTGGTATGAGTCTGATTACATCTATGTAGATGAGGAAATGCTTGCAAATATCAAGGCAGGAAATTACTCTACCAGCAATACTTCAAACAGCAGTTCCTCCGGCAACATTACCAACACTCCGAGCAGTACGACTACCCAGCAGGCATCCTGGATCAAGGATAATACAGGCTGGTGGTATCGTTTCGCAGATGGAACCTATCCGACCAACGGATGGCTGCAGATCAATGGCAAATGGTACTGCTTTGGCAGCACAGGCTATATGCTCACCGGATGGATCAAGGCAGGAGACGGAAACTATTACTACTGCGATACCACAAACGGTTATATGCTGACCGATACCTGGACTCCGGACAACTATTATGTCAATGCTTCCGGCGTATGGGTACAGGGCAAGACCAGATAGTTGATCATAAAAATCAAAAATAAGGAAATCTCTTGACAGTATATAGGGAATCTGCTAAGATATGACACGCAGCTGTAGTATGCAGCTGCGTGTTTCTGTTAATAGAAAAGTGCGTAATCCCTTATTCAGAGTGATGGAGATACAAAGGATCTATGAAGTCACGGCAACCCCATACGAAATGCCAGAGGCAGGAGCGTGCGGAAGGTGCCAACCTGAGCGAGAAATCGAGCAATAAGAGGATTTGATCGAATTTGTAATCAAGTCCGCGGCATTGCTACGGACTTTTCTTTTTGTATAAATTTTAAGGAGGATTTTCATGGAAAAATTACTGTTTACTTCCGAGTCCGTTACAGAGGGACATCCGGATAAAATGTGCGATGCGATCTCAGATGCGATCCTGGATGCGTTGATGGAAAAAGACCCGATGAGCCGTGTGGCATGCGAGACCTGCACAACCACAGGTCTGGTTCTGGTTATGGGTGAGATCACGACCAACGCTTATGTGGATATCCAGAAGATCGTGCGTGAGACGGTGCGTGAGATCGGATATGATCGTGCAAAATATGGCTTTGACTGTGATACCTGCGGTGTGATCGTAGCTTTAGATGAGCAGTCTCAGGATATTGCTCTTGGTGTTGATACCGCATTGGAGAAGAAAGAAAATACCATGGATGACGATGCATTAGATGCCATCGGAGCAGGAGATCAGGGTATGATGTTCGGTTTTGCAACGAACGAAACCGAGGAATATATGCCTTATCCGATCGCCCTGGCGCACAAGCTGTCACGTCAGCTCACCAAAGTCCGCAAGGACGGAACCCTTCGTTACCTTCGTCCGGACGGAAAGACCCAGGTTACCGTAGAATATGATGAGAATGGAAAACCGAAGCGTCTGGATGCGGTAGTTCTTTCCACTCAGCATGACGAGGAAGTGACCCAGGAGCAGATCCATGCTGATATCAAAAAATATGTATTCGATGAGATCCTTCCGGCAGAGATGGTGGATGCAGATACCAAGTTCTTTATCAACCCGACTGGACGTTTCGTGATCGGCGGACCGCATGGTGACAGCGGACTGACCGGACGTAAGATCATTGTAGACACCTATGGCGGTTATGCCCGTCACGGCGGCGGTGCATTTTCCGGAAAAGACTGCACTAAGGTAGACCGTTCCGCAGCTTATGCAGCACGTTATGTTGCAAAGAACATCGTTGCAGCAGGCCTGGCTGACAAGTGCGAGATCCAGCTTTCCTATGCGATCGGTGTGGCACATCCGACTTCCATCATGGTAGACACCTTCGGAACCGGTAAGCTTTCCAATGAGAAGCTTGTAGAGATCGTTCGCGAAAACTTTGATCTGAGACCGGCTGGCATCATCAAGATGCTGGATCTGCGCCGCCCGATCTACAGACAGACCGCAGCTTATGGTCACTTTGGACGTACTGACCTTAACCTTCCGTGGGAGAAACTGGACAAGGCAGAGGTGCTCAAGGCATATCTCTAAGATCAGAAATGGTTTGTGCAGTGCATAAACCGTAACAAAGAGAGTGCCTGACAGGGAGATGTCTAAGTGAGAAACAGAGAAAAACGTATGCGTGACCGTGCGCACAAGGTTGCAGGGTACGGGCTTTTGATCGCGCTGGCCTTCATATTCAGCTATGTCGAGGCACTCATTCCGCTTCCGCTTCCGATTCCCGGCATTAAGCTTGGACTTGCAAATCTGGTAAACGTGGTGGGACTTTATACCGTTGGGATTGCCGGAACCCTTGTCGTGGGGCTTTTGCGCATTGTGATGGTGGGTTTTACCTTCAGTAATCCCGGAAGCATGCTCTATGCCCTTTCCGGAGGTATCTTAAGCCTCACGGTCATGGGACTTGCAAAAAAGACAGGCTGGCTTGATAAAACGGGAGTCAGTATTTTGGGAGGAGTGTTCCACAACATTGGACAGCTTTCCATGGCAGCCTGGATCACAAAAACAGCAGGTGTGTTTACCTATCTGCCCCTTCTTCTGGTAGCTGGTATCATCACGGGAGCCGTGATCGGTGTTCTGGGCGGAATTGTTACCGAGCGCATCGCACCGGTAGTAGGGCATCATTAGCTTGTGCAGGGAAGAAACGATAACCCGAAAAAAATTCGTATATAGGAACAAGATTATCCTATGGAATTTCCTCTCTGAAACTCCTATACTTGAATTATCGTGAAAGTTTGTGTTCATGCAGTACAGAAACGGCAACGTTGTGGTTTAGGAGAAAACGGAGGAGAAGGGTATGGTTTACGAAGCAATCAAACGACTGGTGCAATATGGTCTGGAAACAGGGCTGATCACGCAGACGGATCAGATTTATGCAACAAATCAGATCCTGGAGACATTAAAGCTTTCGGAGTATGAAGAATTACAGGAAGACACAGAGACCGGAAATCTGGAGGATATCTTAAGAGAACTTCTGGATTATGCCTGTGAGCAGGGACTCATTGAGGACAGCATTGCCTACCGGGATCTGTTTGATGCAAAACTGATGAACTGCCTGATGCCGCGCCCGTCCGAGGTGGAGCGGATCTTCTGGACACGGTATCAGGAAGGCGGCCCGGAGGCTGCGACCGATTATTTCTACAAACTGAGCCAGGATTCGGATTATATCCGCAGATACCGGGTCAAGAAGGATCAGAAATGGGTGACGAAAACGCAGTACGGTGACCTGGATATTACGATCAACCTGTCGAAACCGGAGAAGGATCCCAGGGCGATCGCTGCCGCTAAGCTCGCAAAGCAGAGCGGTTATCCGAAATGTCTGCTGTGCATGGAAAACGAAGGGTATGCAGGCCGGTTAAACCATCCGGCGAGGAACAATCACCGGATCATCCGCATCACGGTCAATGAGAGCCGGTGGGGCTTTCAGTATTCCCCTTATGTTTACTACAATGAGCATTGCATTGTCTTTAACGGACAGCATACACCGATGAAGATCGACCGTTCTGCCTTTGTGAAGCTGTTCGATTTTGTAAAGCAGTTTCCGCATTATTTTCTGGGCTCCAATGCAGATCTGCCCATCGTTGGCGGCTCCATTTTAAGCCATGATCATTTCCAGGGAGGCCATTACACCTTCGCCATGGCAAAGGCCGGCATGGAGCAGAAATTTTTGATGCCTGGCTTTGAAGATGTGGAGGCAGGCATTGTACACTGGCCGATGTCGGTTCTGCGCCTGCGGGGACAAAATCCAGACCGCCTGATCGATCTGGGTGAGAAGGTGCTGAATGCATGGCGTGTCTATACGGATGAAGCGGCATTCATCTATGCCCAGACCAATGGAGAGCCGCACAATACCATCACACCGATCGCCCGGAAAAACGGGGATGTTTATGAACTGGATCTTGTGCTGCGCAATAATATCACGACAGAGGAATTTCCGCTTGGCGTCTATCATCCGCACCAGGAGCTGCATCATATCAAAAAAGAAAATATCGGCCTGATCGAGGTGATGGGGCTTGCTGTGCTGCCGTCCCGCTTAAAGGACGAGCTGTCAGGCCTGGCCGATGCGATCCTGGCAGGAGACGATATTCGCGCGGATGAAACGCTGGCAAAACATGCAGACTGGGTGGATGAATTAAAAACCCGCCATGCCTCTATCACGAGAGACAATGTGGATGAGATCCTGCATGAAGAAGTCGGCAAGGTTTTTGAACGCGTTCTGGAGGATGCCGGTGTATACAAATGTACCCAAAAGGGGCGTGAAGCGTTTGGCAGATTCCTGGCATCGGTAGGATTTGCAGCCATTTAAGGATAGGCGGAATAGTTACGAAATATGCAACTTAATAAGTGACGGTTTTGTTTTCTGTGATAACGTAGAAAACGAAGCTGTCACTTTATTTTGTTATGAAAATTCGGAAATATAGAAAGAAATTTCCTTAATACAACAAAAATATTGTGGGAAATGCAATAAAAATGGTGATTGCAATTGTGGCGGGACAGGACTATAGTACAGAACAGTACGAAACAAGTTACCGTTTGAGCACTGTGAAACAGGAAAAACATTACGGTACGGGAGGAGATCTTATGGAACAGCAGAAGAATGAAGAAAAACGTCAGAAAAATGCGGCCGACTTACTGGTAGAAGGCTTGCTCGAAGAGGGCGTGGAATATATATTCGGAATCCCTGGGGAGGAGAATCTGGCAGTGATGAATGCCATCGACCAGTCCCCAATCAAATTCATCACCACGCGTCATGAACAGGGTGCGGCATTTATGGCCGATGTTTACGGAAGACTGACCGGAAAGGCCGGTGTCTGTCTGGCAACCTTAGGACCTGGTGCAACCAACTTAGTAACCGGCGTGGCAGATGCCGACAGCGACGGCGCACCGCTTGTTGCCATCACCGGACAGGTAGGAACGGAGCGTATGCACATCACTGGTCATCAGTTCCTGGATCTGACCAAGATGTTTGAGCCGATCACCAAGCGTACCAAGATGGTGGTTCGTCCGGATACCGTAGGCGAGATCGTGCGTCTGGCCTTTAAGTATGCAGAGAGCGAAAAGCCGGGTGCTACCCATATCGATCTTCCGGTCAATGTGGCTAAGATGCCGGTGCCGGAGAATGAGAAGCCGCTTCGCAAGAAAACCGCACCGAAGGAGTATGCAGAGCTGGATACCGTGCAGGATGCAGCAGGCATGATCTTCCAGGCAAAGAATCCGGTCATCCTGGCAGGAAGCGGTGTTGTGCGCGGACATGCCTCTAAGGAGCTGACGGATTTTGCAACCAAATTAAAAATCCCGGTGATCAATACGATGATGGCCAAGGGGGTTATCCCGTTTGATAATCCATATTCCATGTGGACGATCGGTATCCCGCAGAAGGATTACCAGAACAAGATCATGGAAGAGGCAGATCTGGTCATTGCAGTCGGTTATGATATTGTAGAATATGCACCGTCAAAGTGGAATCCGAATGGAAGTACGGATATCATCCATGTGGATATGCGTCCGGCTCACATCAATAAGCAGTACCAGCCGGAAGTAGAAGTGGTGGGCGATATTGCAGATGCGCTGGTGCAGATCGGAAGAAGAGCTTCCAGACGTCATGAGCCGGAACGTGCCCTGGAGATCAAAAAAATGATGGTGGAAGAGCATGAGGCCTATGCGACAGATGATTCCTTCCCGATGAAGCCGCAGCGTATCTTAAACGATGTCCGCAAGGTTATGGGACGGGAAGACATTGTCATCTCCGATGTCGGTGCACACAAGATGTGGATCGCACGTCATTATAACTGCTATGAACCGAATACCTGCATCATTTCCAATGGTTTTGCGACTATGGGTATCTCCGTACCGGGAGCGATCGGTGCAAAGCTGGTATATCCGGACAAGAAGATACTGGCTGTATGCGGAGATGGCGGATTTATGATGAACTGCCAGGAGTTTGAGACAGCCCTTCGCGCAAAGACCCCGTTTGTGACCCTGATCTTTAACGATTCCAGTTATGGTCTGATCAAATGGAAACAGATGGATCAGTACGGAAAGAGCTGCTGCGTGGACTTTACCAATCCAGATTTCGTGAAGTTTGCAGAAAGCATGGGCGCCATCGGCTACCGCATCACAAAGGCAGAAGAGCTGGTGCCGACCCTTGAAAAAGCATTTGAGCAGAATGTTCCGGTCATCATTGACTGTCCGGTGGATTATGCAGAGAATACCAAGCTGACCGCACATCTGAAAGAACTGATGGAAAAGCTGTAATGAATGCGAAATAATAGCAAAAAAAGAATGCTGGGTTCCCAACATTCTTTTTTTGTGTTATGATGGATGGGATTTTGGCAAAAAAAGTGAGGTCAGAGTAATGCATTTTGTAAAAAAAACGGCACTTCTTCTGGTGGGAGCTGCAAGTATCCTTTCCGGATGTGCTGCAGGAAAAGACCGGATGCAGGCTTATGATGTCCAGTATCTGGATTATTTTGATACGGTCACCAGTATCACGATCTATGCAAAAAGCGAAGAGGAATTTGAAACATATAAAACCCTGGCAGAGGACACCATGGAAAAATATCATGAGCTCTTTGATATTTATGAGGATTATGAAGGTGTCAACAACATCAAGACCATCAACGACAATGCCGGGATCATGCCGGTTACAGTAGATCCGGAGCTGATCAACCTTCTGGAACTTTCCAAGCAGGAATATGATCAGACCGGCGGCAAGGTCAACGTGGCGATGGGGAGCGTTCTTTCTGTCTGGCATCAGTACCGGGAAGAGGGTCTGGAAGATCCGCAGAAAGCTCAGATCCCAGACATGCAAACACTAAAAGAAGCGGCTGAACATACCAATATCGATCAGATGCAGATCGATCCTGAGGCCTCTACGGTTTATCTGCAGGATGAAAAGATGAGCCTGGATGTAGGTGCCATTGCCAAGGGATATGCCACAAAGCGTCTGGCAGAAACCTTAAAGGAGGCAGGTGTGACCTCGGCTCTCTTAAGCCTTGGAGGAAATGTCGAGACAATTGGAAGTAAGCCGGACAAAAAGCCATGGCGCGTCGGGGTGCAAAATCCGGATACCTCAGCAACGCAGTCGTATTTGCATGTGGTCAATTTAAATGACAGCTGCCTGGTGACCAGCGGAAACTACCAGCGTTACTATGAGGTGGACGGGGTACGGTATCATCACATCATCAATCCGGATACGCTGATGCCGGAACATACCTATGATTCGGTAACCATTTTCTGTGGCGACAGCGCAAGAGCAGACGCCTTATCTACAGCGGTTTTTAATATGGAACCGGACGAAGGCATGGCCTTTGTGGAGGCGCAGGAAGATGTGGAGGCTTTGTGGGTCTTTGCGGACGGCAGCGAACGGCTAAGCAGCGGATTTGGCGCTTACATCGCGCAGTGATCTGTGTGCTGTGGTTTTATGCTGCAAGGTCAGGCGCAGCACGAAGGATAGAGTTATATAACAAAGAAGAGGAAAGAAAAGAACCAAAATGGACAGAATAAAGAAAAAATCTTTAAAAAACAGCTTGATGCTGATGCTGGCGGCACTGGTCTGGGGCATTGCTTTTGTGGCACAGAGCGAGGGCATGAATTATGTGGGAAATTTCACCTTTAATGCCTGTCGTTTCCTGCTCGGAGGCATTGTGCTGATCCCCTGTATTTATTTTTTACATGGAAGAAAAGACAGCAGCTGGCAGACATTATCGGATGAAGAACAAAAAAAACAGGTTCGCATGGGAATCATTGGAGGAATCTGCTGCGGCTGTGTGCTTGCCGCGGCAAGCTCCTTACAGCAGTATGGGATTGCGCAGACAAGCGTGGGAAAAGCCGGATTTATTACGACGCTCTATATCATCATTGTTCCGTTTATGGGGCTGTTTTTGAAGAAAAAGATTGGCTTAAACGTCTGGATCAGTGCCCTGATCGCAGCTGCGGGTATGTATTTTTTGTGTATCACGGAATCCTTTTCGATCGCAGCCGGCGACCGGTTTATCATGATCGCAGCGGTTGGCTTTTCTGTGCATATCCTCGTGATCGACCATTTTTCACCGAAGGCAGACGGAGTGGTGATCTCCTGCGTACAGTTTTTTACAGCCAGTATCCTGACCGGTGCGGCCATGTTCTTGTTTGAACATCCGCAGCTTTCGGATATCTTTCAGGCCGCTGTGCCGATCCTCTATGCAGGCATCATGTCCTGCGGTGTGGGATACACGCTTCAGGTGGTGGCTCAAAATGGGGTAGACCCTACCGTGGCTTCTCTGCTTTTAAGCCTGGAATCCGTCTTCTCCGTTCTGGCAGGATGGGTGATCTTAGGACAGGTGCTTTCCGGGAGGGAACTGTTTGGTTGTGCGCTGGTCTTTGCAGCAGTCATTCTTGTGCAGATCCCGATGAAACAAAAATCATGAAAAAAAAGAATGTGCCGCTGGCACATTCTTTTTTTATCATAAAATCTTATTTGGTCTCATTTTTCTTGAGCTCAGCCATCTTCATAGCGCGAACCTTCAGCGGAAGGCCGAACAGAGTGATGAAGCCGTCTGCATCGTGGTGGTCATACAGGTCACCGGTGGTGAAGGATGCAAGAGACTCGCTGTATAAGGAGTATGGGGAAGTGGTTCCGGCTTTGATGATATTGCCCTTGTAGAGCTTGAATTTAACTTCGCCGGTTACATATTCCTGAGTGGAGGTTACAAATGCCTGAATTGCCTCGCGAAGCGGAGTGAACCATTTGCCTTCGTAAACAACCTGAGCCAGCTTATCGCCCATCTCTTTTTTCACTTCCATGGTAGCGCGGTCGAGAACCAGCTCCTCTAACTGCTTGTGAGCCTCCATGAGGATGGTTCCGCCAGGAGTCTCGTATACACCGCGGGATTTCATGCCGACAACACGGTTCTCTACGATATCCACAATGCCGATGCCGTGCTTGCCGCCCAGGGTATTTAACTTGCGGATGATGTCTGCAACCTTCATCTTTTCTCCGTTTACGCTAGTCGGAACACCTTTTTCGAAGGTCATGGTCACATACTCGCCCTCATCCGGTGCTTTTTCCGGTCTTACACCGAGAACCAGGAGATGATCGTAATTCGGCTCGTTTGCCGGATCCTCTAATTCCAGACCCTCATGGCTGATGTGCCACAGGTTGCGGTCACGGCTGTAGCTGCTGTCTGCAGCGAACGGCAGGTCAATTCCGTGCTGTTTGCAGTATTCGATCTCGTCTTCACGGGACTGCATGGTCCATACATCCGTCATACGCCATGGAGCGATGATCTTGATATCTGGAGCCAGTGCCTTGATGCCGAGCTCGAAACGGATCTGGTCGTTGCCCTTACCGGTAGCACCGTGGCAGATTGCAACTGCACCTTCTTTTCTTGCGATCTCAACGAGACGTTTTGCGATGGCCGGACGTGCCATGGAGGTACCTAAGAGATACTTGTTTTCATAGGTAGCGTTTGCCTGTACACATGGAACAATGTAATTTTCAGCGAAATCATCTACCAGGTCTTCAATGTATAATTTTGCAGCGCCGGAAAGTTTTGCTCTTTCCTCTAAGCCATCCAGTTCGCTTCCCTGACCGCAGTCGATGCAGCAGCAGACAACGTCATAATCAAAGTGCTCCTTTAACCACGGAATGATCGCGGTGGTATCCAGACCGCCGGAATAAGCAAGAACAACTTTCTCTTTCATCTCAAAATCCTCCTTGAGTATTCTATTAAAAAAATCCAAAATTTGCTGTGTCATGTAAGACTTCATAAATATACAACAGTTTCCGGGATTATGCAAGTGCAAAATGCATATTCTCAAAAAAACATTGCATAATATGCATTGATGATGTATAATTATGAAATCTTGCAGGAGAGCATGAGCTTTTTTTCTGCACGGAATATTGCAATTGTTAGGAAAAAGGTCTTTTCTTGTGACAGAAAAGTACTTATAATGAGAGTTATTATTTTATATTTATGAACTACAGGGAGGAACAGCTATGATCAAAGCTGGAATTATCGGTGCAACCGGATATGCAGGAGGAGAACTTGCACGCCTGCTGCTTCAGAGAGAGGATACAGAAATCGTATGGTATGGCTCCAGAAGCTATGTAGGTGAAGATTTTGCTTCTATATATAGAAACACGGCACATGCAGTCCATGAGCCATGTAAGGATGATGACATGGCAAAGCTTGCAGAGATCGCGGATGTGATCTTTACCGCAACCCCACAGGGCTTTTTAGCATCCCAGGTGACAGAGGAGATCTTATCCAAAACCAAGATCATTGACCTGAGTGCAGACTTCCGTATCAAAGATGTGGATGTTTATGAAAAATGGTACAAGATCAAACATGCAACCCCTCAGTTTATCGGTGAGGCAGTATATGGACTTCCGGAGATCAACCGGGATAAGATCAAACATGCAAGACTGATCGCAAATCCGGGCTGTTATCCAACCTGTTCCTTCTTAAGTACCTATCCGCTCGTAAAAGAAGGACTGATCGATCCGAACACGATCATCATTGATGCCAAGTCCGGAACCTCCGGTGCAGGAAGAAGCGCAAAGGTACCGAGCCTCTTTTGTGAGGTCAATGAGAGCATGAAGGCTTACGGCGTTGCCGGACACCGCCATACCCCGGAGATCGAGGAGCAGTTATCTTATGCAGCAGGAAAGCCGGTCACCATCAGCTTTACTCCTCATCTGGTTCCGATGAACCGAGGCATTTTAGTGACCGCTTATGCATCCTTAACAAAGGATGTGACTACCGAGGAAGTGAAGGCTGTTTATGATAAGTACTATCAGAATGAGTATTTCGTCCGTGTCCTGGAGCCGGGACTTCCGCCGGAGACCCGCTGGGTAGAGGGAAGCAACTTTGCGGATGTTTCCTTTAAGCTGGATCCGCGCACAAAACGCATCGTGATGATGGGTGCCATTGATAACATGGTAAAGGGAGCAGCCGGACAGGCCATGCAGAACATGAACCTCTTATTCGGCCTTCCGGAGAATACGGGACTGAAGCAGATCCCGGTATTCCCGTAGGAATATTACAGTTGTGGTTGCAGAATTTGCCGATTTGGGATGCGAAGCTTCAGCAACGAACAGGAAGGAAAGCAATACATGGCAGGAACCATGAGTATTTTGATCCGGGAGATGTCACCGGAAGATTATGATAAGGTATATGAACTTTGGATGAGCATCAAAGGCTTCGGGATCCGTTCCCTTGATGATTCCAGGGAAGGAATCACGCGGTTTTTGAAGCGCAATCCAACCACCAGTGTGGTCGCAGAGCAGAATGGCCGCATTGTTGGCGCGATTTTATGCGGTCACGACGGGAGAACCGGATTCTTCTACCACGTCTGCGTTGCATCCGATTACCGGCAGCACGGGGTGGGACACCGCATGGTGCATTTCGCTATGAAGGCGCTGCAGGCAGAGGGGATCAACAAGGTGTGTCTGATCGCCTTTAAATCCAATGAGGTCGGCAACGAATTCTGGCACAACGTGGGCTGGGTTTTGCGTGACGATGTCAATTATTACGATTTTGTCCTAAACGAAGAGAACATTACAAATTTTAACAAATAACAGAGGTGAACAGCATGTATACGATCATCGAAGGCGGTGTAACCGCAGCAGCAGGATTTCAGACAGCATCCACAGCAGCAGGCATTAAGTACAAAAACAGAAAAGACATGGCAATGATCTACAGCGAGAAACCATGTACGGTGGCAGGAACCTTTACCACCAACCTGGTAAAGGCCGCTCCGGTCAAGTGGGATCAGAATATCGTAAAGGAATCCGCCTATGCCCAGGCAGTTATCATCAATGCAGGTATCGCAAATGCATGTACCGGTGCGGAGGGCATGGGTTACTGTGCAGAGACTGCAAAGGCCGCATCAGAGGCATTACAGATCCCGGAGGATTCCGTTTTGGTAGCTTCCACCGGCGTGATCGGAAAACAGCTTCCGATGGACAAGCTGAAGGCAGGTATCGCAGCCATGGCTCCGGAGCTTTCCGGATCCTTAGAGAGCGGTGTAGAGGCTGCAAAATCCATTATGACGACCGACACCAAAAAGAAAGAAGCGGCGGTGCAGTTTAGCGTGGGCGGAAAAACGGTAACCGTAGGCGGTATGTGCAAGGGCTCCGGCATGATCCATCCGAATATGTGTACCATGCTTTCCTTTGTCACAACGGATCTGGCTATTTCCAAGGAACTCCTTCAGGAGGCACTGAGTGCTGATGTGAAGGATACCTACAACATGATCTCCGTAGACGGAGACACCTCCACCAATGATACCTGTCTGCTTCTTGCAAACGGCATGGCAGGCAATGCGGAGATCACCGAGAAGAATGCGGATTATGAGGAGTTCTGCAAGGCATTAAATTACGTCAACGAGTCCCTGGCTAAGATGATGGCAGGAGACGGAGAGGGCTGTACGGCACTTTTTGAAGTCAAGGTAGTTGGCGCTGAAACAAAAGAGCAGGCAGTGACCCTTTCCAAGTCCATTATCACCTCCAGCCTGACAAAGGCAGCCATCTTTGGCCATGATGCAAACTGGGGACGTATTCTGTGCGCGATGGGTTATTCCGGAGCACAGTTTGACCCGGAAAAGGTGGATCTGTTCTTTGAGAGTGCTGCAGGAAGCATGCAGATCATTAAGGATGGTGTGGCTCTGGATTACAGCGAGGAGCTGGCAACCAAGATCTTATCCGAGCCGGAAGTAACGGCAATCGCAGACGTAAAGATGGGAGAGGCATCTGCCACTGCCTGGGGCTGCGACCTGACCTTTGATTATGTAAAGATCAATGCAGATTACCGATCATAAAAAGATAAAGGGAGAATCATTATGAATAATTCTGAATTAACCGAGCTTCAGAAAGCGGAAGTCCTCATTGAGGCACTTCCTTATATCCAGCGTTTTAACCGTAAGATCATCGTTGTGAAATACGGCGGCAGTGCCATGGTAGACGAACAGTTAAAGCATCAGGTCATCCAGGATGTAGTACTGTTAAAGCTGGTAGGCTTTAAACCGATCATCGTACATGGCGGCGGAAAAGAGATCAGCCGCTGGGTTGGCAAGGTCGGCATGGAGCCGCATTTTGTAAATGGCCTGCGCGTGACAGATGAGCCAACCATGGAAATTGCCGAGATGGTGCTCAACAAGGTCAATAAGAGTCTGGTACAGCTAGTCAATGAGCTGGGCGTAAAGGCTGTCGGGATCAGCGGAAAAGACGGCATGCTGCTGCGCTGCAAAAAGAAGCTTTCCAAGGGCGAGGATATCGGCTTTGTTGGTGAGATCACCGATGTAGATCCGCAGATCATCTACGACCTCTTAGAGAAGGATTTTCTTCCGATCATCTGCCCGATCGGTTCCGATGAGCATTATGCAAGCTATAACATCAATGCAGATGATGCAGCCTGTGCCATTGCCCGTGCGGTCAATGCAGAAAAGCTTGCATTCCTGACGGATGTGGAAGGCGTATACCGCGATTTTGAGGATAAGGATTCCCTGATCTCGGAGATGACCGTAAATGAGGCTCAGGCATTTGTGGACAGCGGAAGCCTGGGAGGCGGTATGCTGCCGAAGCTGCAAAACTGTATCGATGCGATCGAAAACGGGGTATCCCGGGTTCATATCTTAGACGGACGTATTGCCCATTGCCTGCTTTTGGAGATCTTTACCAACCGCGGTATCGGTACGGCCATCTATAAGGATGGGGATGCACGGTATTATCACGAGGATAACCAGTAAAAGGAGATACAAATGGAAAAACAACAGTATATTGACCGTGCAGAGCACGTATTATACAAAACCTACAACCGTTTTCCGGTTGTCTTTGACCACGGCGAGGGTGTAAAACTGTACGACACTGACGGACAGGAATATCTGGATTTTGGTGCAGGAATTGCAGTTATGGGGCTTGGCTACAGCTGTGATGAGGTGAAAAATGCGGTAAAAGAGCAGATGGAGAAGCTTCCGCATATTTCCAACCTGTTTTACAATGAACCGGCCATTAAAGCCGGTGAGAAGCTTCTTGCGGTTTCCGGTATGGATAAGGTGTTCTTCACCAACAGCGGTACCGAAGCAATCGAGGGTGCGTTAAAGATCGCAAAACGCTATGCATACAACAAGGGCATGGCACCGGATTATGAGATCATTGCCATGAAGCATTCCTTCCACGGAAGAAGCATCGGAGCCTTGTCTTTGACCGGCAATGCCCATTACCAGGAACCGTTTGCTCCACTGGTTCCGAATATCAAATTTGCACAGTTTAATGATCTGGACAGTGTGAAGGCTCTGTTTTCCGATAAGACCTGTGCGGTCATCATGGAGACGATCCAGGGTGAGGGCGGCATCTATCCGGCAACAGAGGAATTTATAAAAGGTGTACGTGCCCTTTGTGATGAGCACGATGCACTTCTTGTGTTAGATGAGATCCAGTGCGGCATGGGGCGCAGTGGTGAGATGTTTGCATGGCAAGGATATGGTGTGAAGCCGGATGTCATGACCACGGCAAAGGCTCTTGGAAACGGAGTCCCGATCGGTGCCTTCCTCGCCTGCGGCAAGGCAGCTACTGCCATGGTGCCGGGAGACCACGGAACCACCTATGGCGGAAATCCGCTGGTATGTGCGGCAGCCAATGCAGTTTTAGATGTATTTCAAGAAAAAGAGATCGTTGGACATGTAAAAGAGATTGGCGCATATCTGTATGAGAAACTGGAAGAAGTTGTGGCAGGATATGACTGCGTCATCGCACACCGCGGCAAGGGTCTGATCCAGGGTCTGGAATTTAACACGGCTGTAGGAGCGGTAGTTTCGAATGCTTTGCTGGGGCAGCATCTGGTACTCATCAGTGCAGGCAGCAACATCATCCGTTTTGTACCGCCGCTTGTGATCGAGCAGGCAGACGTGGACGAGATGATCGTGAGACTGAAAGCAGCAATAGAAGCAGTAGTGAAATAGACAGAAAAAAAGAGTTCATGTGTTGCATGAACTCTTTTTTCTTAATGAAGGTTAATTGCCGAGTGCAGCTTTTGCCTCGCTCTGGATCTCATCAGAGAGAATGGAGGTGCAGTGCGGGCAGCGGGTTGCCTTGATGGCAATCTTTGTCAGGCAGTACGGACACTCCTTCTCGGTCGGTTCTGCGGGCGGTGCCGGTTTCTTGTACAGCTTGTTTAACTGACGGATCACAAGAAATACGACAAAGGCCATGATCAGGAAATTGATCAGCTGGGTGATAAACAGACCGTAAGCAACAACGGAGGTCTGCTCCTTGGCTGCTTCCAGGGTGGCATAGTGCTCGCCGTTTAATGCGAGGAACATGTTGCTGAAATCAATTTTCCCGGTGACCAGGCTTAAGGCCGGCATTACGACATTTTCAACCAGAGAGGTGATCAGTCCGTTGAAGGCACCGCCGATGATGACAGCGACTGCCATGTCGATCATGTTGCCCTTCAGGGCGAAGGCTTTGAACTCTTCCAGGATCTTTTTCATGGGTATTCCCCCTTATGGATTTGATAAACACAAGTATAAAATCGGAACAGGAAAATGTCAATAAAAATGAACATGCCATTTTGGGGGATCTTATGTTATACTGTTACAAAGTTTTAAAAGACAATGGACAAAAAGGAGGATTTCCTGATGATAGAAAAGGAATTGATGGGATTATGGCTGAATACGCTGGCATCGAAGGAACCGGTGCCGGGAGGCGGCGGTGCTTCCGCGATTGGCGGAGCCATGGCTGCAGCCTTAGGACAGATGGTGGCCAATCTGACCATTGGAAAGAAAAAATATGCAGAGGTAGAGGAGACCGTGCAGGAACTCCTTACAAAGCTTCAGACATTGCAGGGAGATTTTTTGGATCTTGCCGATCAGGATGCAAAGGTATTTGCACCGCTTGCAGCTGCCTACCGCCTTCCGTCTGCAACCGAGGAGGAGAAAGAAGAAAAGGCACGTGTGATGGAAGAAAAACTTCTGGCAGCAAGCCTGGTGCCTCTTAGCATGATGGAAAAGGCCTGTGAAATGCTTCAGGATCTGGAAATCCTTGGAGAAAAAGGAAGCCGCATGGCAGTATCGGATGTGGGCGTTGCCGTGCAGTTTGCGAGGACGGCTTTAACCGGCGCAGTCATGAATGTTTATATCAATACAAAATCCATGAAAAACCGCCAGAAGGCTGAAGAACTCAATACAAAGGCGAATGCTTTGCTGGAAACCGGCTGCCAAAAGGCAGATGAGATCTACAGCAAGGTATTAGCACAGCTTGCCTGATCTAATAGAGCTTTTCAACCATAAAAATCCGGGAGAATCAGAGGTTCTCCCGGATTTTTATCGAATGTTCAACGAAAAATTCCTCTTTTTCAGGCAGAGTACCCCCTGTCAGATATTCACACAGAAGGTTTAGGGACTGTGCTCCCTGTTTATAGGGCTGCTGGCTGATGGTGACGGAGATCACTCCTGCACGGAGCATATCCAGGGTCTTTGGCACTTCATCAAAGGTGATTACCTTTGGATGCCGGCCGGATTCCCGGATCGCCTTGCACCCTCCAAAAACACCGGCAGCTGCAAAAAAAATGGCATCGATCTTTTGGTTTTCCTGTAAAAGCTGCCTGGTTGCAGCATAGCTTTCAAATTCATCATCATGATTTTCCAGGATTTCCGCGATATGAATCTTTGGATAGGAAATTTCCAGCGTCTCGGATAATCCGCGGATCCGTTCGGAGTGGCACAGTACATTGTGCGATCCGGTAATGATCCCCACCTCCGTCTCACCGGAGGTCATGAGCGAGAGAAGACCAGCTGCAATACAGCCGCCACGATAATAATCACTTCCCACATAGGCCATGCGCCGGGAGCCATCAATGTCTGTATTGACGGTGACCACCGGAATGCCAAGTTCCACTACTTCATCAATTTTTTTCTGGATATCCGGATGATTGTAAGGCGCAAGCATCAGGCCATGGATCCCTTCCGCCAGAAGCTCGTCAATGGCAGAAAGCTGGGCAGTCAGGTCAAATTCCACCCGTCTGGTCAGGGTAGTAAATCCATAATCCTTTAACTCCAGTGCCTTTGTCTGCACTCCTTCACTTACCTCATCAAAAAAGGGATTGTTCTCACTAAAGAGAATGACACCGATCTTATATTTCTTTTTCTGGGCAGCCAGAGCAAGACCGGCTTTGTTTGGCCGGTAGCCCAGCATGTTAGCAATCTGCCTGATCTTTTTTTCAGTCTGTGGACTGACTCCACCCCGGTTATTTAAGACACGGTCTACTGTTCCCCGTGAGACTCCTGCCAACTCGGCAATATCCTTGATCCCTGCCATATGTGACCTCCGTAGCTTTTCTTAATTTATACAATACACAAAAGCTTTAAAAAAGTCAAATGAGAATGAACGTGCACGGACACGAAATATGAGCTATGAAATGAAAAAATGCACAGTGAACAAAGCTTAATCAGGTGAAAAACAGGAGAAAAATTGTATGATATTCACAAAAATGCGCCAAAATAAGAAAAAATACGTTCAAACTGTTGAAAAAAGATTTCAATAAAGGTAATATGATAACAGAACGTGCACGTGCACGAAAACGAGCGCAGGATCAAAAGGAGGTTACATCATGCTTTATATTGGAGTGGATCTGGGCACATCGGCAGTGAAGCTGCTTTTGATGGATGGAGAAGGACAGATCAAAAAGATCGTTTCCCGGGAGTATCCTATTTATTTTCCGCATCCGGGCTGGTCGGAGCAGAATCCGGAGGACTGGTTTTGTGGAACCATGGACGGTCTGAAAGAACTATTAGATGGCTGTGACAAGTCTCAGGTAGCAGGAATCAGCTTTGGCGGACAGATGCATGGGCTTGTGATCCTGGATGAGAAGGATTCTGTGATCCGTCCGGCACTCCTCTGGAATGATGGCCGCACCTATGAGGAATGCGATTATTTAAATAACGTGATCGGCAAGGATAAGCTCTCCGAATATACGGCAAATATTTCCTTTACTGGCTTTACAGCACCAAAGATTTTGTGGGTAAAGAATAAGGAGCCGGAGAATTTTGCACGGATCGCAAAGATCATGCTTCCAAAGGATTATATCGCCTATCGCCTGACCGGTGTGCATTGCACCGATGTATCCGATGCGTCCGGTATGCTGATCTTTGATGTGAAGAACCGCTGTTGGTCAAAGGAAATGTGTGAGATCTGTGGAGTCAGGGAGGATCAGCTTGCAAAGGTCTATGAGTCTTATGAGACTGTGGGGTGTGTGCTTCCGGCCATTGCAGATGAGCTTGGCATTCCTCATACGGTGAAGGTGGCAGCCGGAGCCGGAGACAACGCGGCAGCAGCTGTGGGAACCGGAACGGTTGGAGATGGCATGTGCAATATTTCTCTGGGAACCAGCGGAACCATTTTCATTTCCTCTGAAAAATTTGGCGTAGATCAGCACAATGCACTGCACGCTTTTGCCCATGCAGACGGGCATTATCATCTGATGGGGTGTATGCTCAGCGCAGCTTCCTGCAATAAATGGTGGATGGATGAGATCATCGGAACCAAAGACTATGGAAAGGAGCAGAAAGATATCACAAAACTGGGTGAGAATCATGTGTACTTCCTGCCATATCTGATGGGAGAGCGATCCCCGCATAATGATCCAAATGCAAGAGGAACCTTCATTGGCATGACCATGGACACCCGCCGGGCGGATATGACTCAGGCCGTGTTGGAGGGTGTGGCCTTTGCACTGAGAGATTCCTTAGAGGTTGCAAGATCTCTGGGAATCAAGATCGAGCGTACCAAGATCTGCGGCGGTGGAGCAAAAAGTCCGTTGTGGAGAAAGATCATTGCCAATGTGATGAACCTGAAGGTGGACAGAATCGAGAGTGAGGAAGGACCGGCACTTGGCGGAGCCATGCTGGCAGCCGTTGCCTGCGGAGAATATGAGAGCGTAAAAGCGGCAGCCGATAAGATCGTAAAGATCATCGGAACCGTAGAGCCGGAACCGGAACTGACAGCAAAATATGAAGAGCGGTATCAGCAGTTTCGTCAGATCTACCCGGCCTGCAAACCGTTGTTTGAGATCATCAAATAGGAGGAGAAAGCAGATGGAGATCAGAAAAGTAACAGATCCGGAATTCAGAAAATATGGAAAAGTCGTGGAAAATATTGATTTTTCCGGCTTGATCAAGGCGCTGGAAGAGAAGACCCCGTCACCGGAGGATGTGGCCTATGAGCCTTCTGTAGAAGCACTGGAGGCAGAGCCGGTTTTTGCAGAGGTACAGTCAAAAACCTATGGAGAGCTTCCAATTGAGATCGGATATTGCAACGGAAAGAACCATAAACTGAATGCGCTGGAATACCATCGTTCCTCCGAGATCAACGTGGCGGCTACCGATGCGATTCTCTTAGTGGGACACGAACAGGATATCACACCGGAGTTTACCTATGACACTTCTCTTGTGGATGCATTTCTGCTTCCAAAGGGAACTGCTGTGGAGGTATATGCGACCACGCTTCACTATGCACCATGCAGTGTAGGAGCCCAGGACTTTAAGGTCGGGATCATCCTTCCAAAGGGAACCAACTACCCGCTTTGTGAAGGTCATGAAGGATGGGAAGACAAACTGCTTGCAGCAAAGAACAAATGGCTGATCGGACATCCGGAGGGTGGACTGCCGGAAGGATCCCATCTGGGGCTGATCGGTGAAAACATTACCGTATAGAAAGAAATCTTATAAATCAGGAGGATATAACTATGAACAACATTCCAGTAGTAAAACTTGGTATCATCGCAGTGAGCCGTGACTGCTTCCCAATCCAGCTTTCGGAAAAAAGACGCGCTGCGATCAAAGCAGCTTATACCGGAGAGCTTTATGAATGCCCGGTGACGGTAGAAAACGAGAAAGATATGGAGAAGGCACTGGCTGATGTAGAAAAAGCAGAATGCAATGCCCTGGTTGTTTTTCTTGGAAACTTTGGCCCTGAAACACCGGAAACGCTGATTGCGGAACGCTTTGATGGTCCGTGCATGTTTGTTGCAGCAGCAGAGGGCGACGGTGATATGATCAATGGAAGAGGCGATGCTTACTGTGGCATGCTCAACTGCTCTTATAACTTAAAAATGCGTCATTTAAAGAGCTATATCCCGGAATATCCGGTGGGAACCGCAACGGATATTGCAACGATGATCGGTGAGTTTGTTCCGGTTGCCCGTGCCGTGATCGGTGTTAAGAACTTAAAAATCATCACCTTTGGCCCGCGTCCGCAGGACTTCTTTGCCTGCAATGCTCCGATCAAGGGTCTCTATGAGCTTGGTGTGGAGATCGAGGAAAACTCGGAGCTGGATCTTTTGGTTTCCTTTAAGGAACATGAAAATGATCCGCGCATTCCTGATGTCTGTGCTGATATGGCAAAGGAAATGGGCGAAGGCAAATATTATGCTGACCTCAATGCCAAGATGGCTCAGTTTGAACTTACCCTTCTTGACTGGGCAGAGGCTCACAAGGGTGCCAGAAAATATGTTGCATTTGCAGATAAGTGCTGGCCGGCATTCCCGTCTCAGTTTGGTTTTGAACCGTGCTATGTCAACAGCCGTCTCGGCTCCAGAGGAATTCCGGTATCCTGTGAGGTTGATATCTACGGTGCCCTGAGCGAATATATCGGCCTTTGCATTTCCGAAGATGCGGTTACCCTTCTCGATATCAACAACTCTGTACCGCAGTATATCTATGACGAGGATATCAAGGGGAAATATGATTACAAGCTGACCGATACGTTCATGGGATTCCACTGCGGCAATACACCGGAGTGCAAGATGTGTGAATCCCGCGCCGTAAAATATCAGCTGATCCAGCATAGACTTCTCGAACCGGCAGGATCAGATCCGGACTTTACAAGAGGAACCCTGGAGGGCGATATTGCAGCTTCTGATATCACATTCTATCGCCTGCAGTGCAATTCCGACGGGGAACTGGTTTCTTATGTGGCAGAGGGTGAGATCCTCGATATTCCAACCAGATCCTTCGGCGGCATCGGTATTTTTGCGATCAATGAGATGGGACGGTTCTATCGCCATGTCCTGATCGAGGGCAACTTCCCGCACCATGGTGCAGTGATGTTTGGCCACTACGGAAAATCGTTCTATGAGGTTTTGAAATATCTCGGAGTGGATGTAAAGAAGATCGGTTACAACCAGCCGGCAGGCGTGCGTTATCCGACAGAAAATCCATTTGCATAAAGAAGCATGATCAGAAGGGGATGACATCGACCGTAAGGGGATTCATCCCCCTTCTGTCTGTAAACGGGAAAATATATGAAATGTAAAAAAAGGTGGATTCTGGCAGGCATCCTGATGCTGCTCCTGACAGAGATGATGTTTTTGGGATTTCGGATCAGAAGAAATACAGGGTCAGGTTTCGGTGAATACCGGGAATATAAAAAGCATTATGCTTTGATCACAGGAACCGGAAATGACGGATTCTGGAATACTTTATATGAAAGCGCTCGTGATGAAGGCGAAAAAAAGGATATTTATGTGGAGCGGTTCGGTGCCCGTCTGGCATTGCAGTATGACAGAAATGACCTGCTCAAACTTGCGATTCAGGCTCAGGTGGATGGAATCATCGTGCCAGGTGATGAAGATAAAGAGACGGTGGCACTGATCGATGAGGCCGTAAACAGCGGTATTCCGGTTGTGACGGTACTAAACGACAGCACGGGAAGTGCCAGACAGTGTTTTGTGGGAAATAATAATTATGATCTGGGGCAGGAGTATGGAAAGCAGATCGAAGCACTCGTAAGGGAAAAAGAAACGGACAGGCAAAAGGCTCCAGTCAGGGTACTGGTCCTGTTAGACGAGGCCAGGCTGGATATCAGCCAGAATCTGATTCTTCTGGGGATCCGGGAGACTCTGGATCAGAGACTTGGAGACGATAATCGGGTGCAGGTGGAGACTGTGCCGGTGGATAACACGAGAGAATTCAGCTCGGAAGAATCAATCCGGGATATTTTTCTGGACGATGAAAAGCTTCCGGATATTATGGTATGCTTAAGTGAACTCCATACCCGCTGTGCCTTTCAGGCAGCGGTGGATTATAACAAAGTCGGCATCGTAGAGATCCTTGGTTATTATGATTCCCAGACCGTACTGGAAGCAGTTGCAAAAGACATTATTCATGCCACAATTGCCCCCAACACCGACCAGATGGGACGATTTTGCGTGCAGGCACTGGATGAATATCAGCAGACTGGATATACCAATGGCTATATGGCTGTGGAGACGTCTCTGATCACATCCCAAAAGGCAGATCAGCTTCTGAAGGATATGGGAGGTGAACTGCCGTGAGATATATGAGAGCATCCGCAGTTGACCGATGGAACTGCCTGACACTGCAAAAAAAGCTGATGTGTATGTTTGCATTGGCTGCAGTGCTGATTTTGACCGTCAATCTTTGCATGTATGCGACGGTCAATGAGATGACAAGAAAGGTGGAAAACGTCTATGAGAGCAATGCGGATCTGAACGATTTGTCAGCAGATCTTGACCGGCTTCATAAAAGTATGGAAGAATATCTGCAGACCAGAAGCTCGGATGCCATGGAGGAGTATTACAGAAGTGAACAGAATTACTGCGAACGGATTGACCGTTTAAATCGGGTCATAACGGATGACGAAGCACTTTTAACGGAGAAAAATATCTATGGATTGTCAGGATCCTATCTGGATCTTACAGCGGAGATCATACAGGCAAAGCGCGGACGGAATGTGGAAAAATATGGAAGCCTTTATGAACAGGCAGACAGGCTCTATAAAGAGATCCATGCATTTATCTACAGTCTGAACAATGAGCAGTTTAAGGGAAATTCCAGAGCGTATCTGGATCTGATC
This sequence comes from Oscillospiraceae bacterium, assembly GCA_963642615.1. Classification (GTDB taxonomy): domain Bacteria; phylum Bacillota; class Clostridia; order Lachnospirales; family Lachnospiraceae; genus Brotaphodocola. Next base: position 52,692 of record CAVIHW010000011.1, read on the forward strand.
GATTCCATGCATTATATTGAAATTTTCAATCTGCTTTTGCTGGTTCTGGTCATGATGGTAAATATGATCCTGATTGTGCTCAGTACAAGGAGTATGACAAAACCACTGAATCGCCTGGCAAGAGCCGCAAATGAAGTGGCAAATGGCAATTTTGACCTGGAAAAAATCCCGGTGCGTGGAAATGATGAAGTAGGCATTGTGACCGGTGCGTTCAATCAGATGGTTGAGAGTATCCGAAACTATATTGAGCGGCTGCGGCTTACCATGGAGAAGGAACTGCAGATGCAGAGCTATTTAAAAGATGCACAGCTAAAGTATCTGCAGGCACAGATTAATCCCCATTTTCTGTTTAATACCCTGAATGCAGGCATGCAGCTTGCCATGATGGAGAATGCAGACAGAACCGGAAAATTCCTGGAAAATCTAGCCGAGTTCTTCCGCTACAATGTCAGACGAAATGACAGAGATGCGTCCCTGGAGGAGGAGATCCGTCTGGTGGATAATTATATTTATATTTTAAATGTGCGTTTTTCCGGTGAGATCCATTTTGAAAAAGAAATCGATAAGGAACTTCTGAACGTGAAGGTTCCGAGCATGATCTTACAGCCGCTAGTGGAAAATGCGGTCAATTATGGAATCCGTGGACTTGACCGGGAAGGACACATTGAATTATCGGTATACCGGGAGGATGAGAAAATCTGTATCAGTATATGGGATAATGGTGCAGGAATGGACGAGGCTCGGATCCAACAGGTGCTGACGGGAAAAGCGGGAGAGTCTGATTTAAAATCAAGTTCCAATGGTGTAGGAATTAAAAATGTGATGGATCGGCTGAAGCTGTATTTTCATGACCATGCCTCGCTTACGATTCTCAGTGAGGGGATTGACTGCGGAACCGAGGTTTTGATCACCATTCCGGTTGATCAGGAAACACAAAGGGGACAGGAGGAGATAACGGATGTATCGGGTAATGCTGGCGGATGATGAAGGGATCGTTTTGGATTCCCTGAAAATGATCATTGAAAAAAGGTTTCCGGATCAGTGTCAGATTGAGACTGCAAAGACCGGACGGGACGTGATCGAACGGGCAGAGAGTTTTCGGCCGGATGTGGCCTTTATGGATATCCAGATGCCGGGGATCAACGGAATGGATGCGATCCGGGAGATCCAGAAGAACAATCCTTCGGTTGTCTTTATTGTGCTGTCTGCTTATGACAAGTTTGACTATGCCAAGGAAGCAATCAATCTGGGCGTGCTTGAGTATCTAAACAAGCCCTTTAACGCAGATAAGATTGCAGGCGTGCTGCAAAAAGCCATGAAAACAGTAAATCAAAGAAAGCAAAAGAGAAGCGATGATCTGCGGATCAAAGAGAAGATGGAGACAGTAACGCCGATCATTGAAAATGGTTTTATCTACACCATCATGTTTCAGGAACAGTCAGAAGAAGAGGTAGAAAACTACAGACAGCTTTTGGGGATCCGGGAGGATTATGGCTGTATGCTTGCATTGACTGTGGGAGATGATCAGAAAGGCAGTCACATGACCAATGCGGTAGGAGCAGGAGTCCGGACGCAGTTAAATTATGCAAAGATCCGGGAATTGGTCAAGGAGACATGGCCTTGTGTGGTCGGCTCTGTGATCTCCAACAAGATTCCGGTGTTTATTCCGATGGACACGATGAAGATTGATTATGAGAAACGGATCGCCATGATCGATGTATGCAGAGAATTAGCAAGAAAGCTGCGCAAAATCACGGATATTTCCTTCCGGATTGGGATCGGTTCTGTAAGAAAGCTCAAGGAAAGCATGGCATCCTATGAAGAGGCCATGAAGGCTCTTGCCAGTTCTACGGGAAGTGTAGCGCATGTGGATGATCTGCCGATTCAGTGCAGATATGATGAGGAATATCCGCAGGATCTGGAGAAGGAACTGTTTGACCGTCTGGAGGAAGGCAATGTAGAAGGCTGTGGACGGGCGGCAGAACAGTATTTTGACTGGATGGAAGCAGCTTATGATGAAAAGAATACGAGTGTCCGTCTGAAAATCCTGGAATTTGTATTATTTGCAGAACATACAGCTTACATAAATGGCGGAATGACGTATCATTTTGAGGAACGGAAAGACTATCTGCCGCTTATCATGCATGCGGATACCAACAGCAGTCTTCGAACCTGGTTTGTGGAGAAGTTCAGGGAGGCCTGCCGGAACATGGCAACGAAAAAAGAAGAACATGAGAATCAGATGATCGTGAAGGCCAAGGAATACATCCGGAATCATTTTCAGAAGGATCTGTCCCTGGACGAAGTGTCCAGACAGCTGGATCTGAGCCCGTATTATTTTAGCAAGCTGTTCAAGGAAGAAGTAGGAAGCAATTTTGTGGAATATATGACAAATCTGCGGATGGAGAAGGCGAAACAATTGCTTTTGAATGATGAGATGAGCATGAAAGAAATCTGCAGTGCAGTCGGATACAGCGACCCGAATTATTTTAGCCGTATCTTTAAGAAGAACACGGGAACTACACCGACGGAATACCGGGAAAAGGAGCGGGCATGAAAAAATGCAGGGTATGGATTTTGGCAGGAATTGCCTTTTTGCTAATGATCGGAATCTGCCGGTATCTGTTGCTCGGAGGTGGATCGGATAAGGATGCGGATGAGAAACAGGAACGAACAGATGAACAGATCTTGATCGGCATGACCTTCGACTCCTTTGTACTGGAACGGTGGCAGAGAGATAGGGATGTGCTGACTGGCACAGCCCGTAAACTGGGTGCGGAGGTTAATGTCCAGAGTGCCAACGGTGATATACAGGAGCAGATCGATCAGATCCACTATTTTATCGAAAAACAGGTGGATGTGATCATCCTGGTCATGGTTGCCAGTGATGAAAGTCCGCAGGATCTGAAAACAGCGATTGCCAAAGCGCAGAAAGCCGGGATTCCGGTCATAGCATATGACCGGTTGGTGCAGGATGCAGATGTGGATCTTTACATTTCGTTTGATAACGAAGAAGTGGGACGGCTGATGGCAGAACACATGAAGGAGCATCTGAAAGATAAGGGGAAGGTGCTGCAGATCTGCGGCTCCATGGCAGATGATAATGTATCCCAGATCATGGAAGGTTTTTCTAAGATGCTGGATGGAAGCGGCCTTAGCATTGCACAGACGGATTACGCGGCCGGATGGTTGGGAGAAAAGGGATTCTCTTCGACCAGCGAATACTTAAACTGCAATACTCCGCCGGATGGCATCATGTGCGGAAATGATAACATTGCCGGGAATGCGATCCGGGCACTTTCAGAGCATCGCCTTGCAGGAAGTGTCTGTGTGGTAGGACAGGATGCAGATCTGGATGCCTGTCAGCGAATCGTAGAAGGAACCCAGTGCATGACCGTTTATAAGCCGGTGGAAAAGCTGGCAAAGCGGGCAGTCGAGCTGGCTGTGAAACTGGCAAAAAACGAGGCAATTGATGTGTCGGAGACGATAAACGATGGTTCTTTTGATGTTCCTTATGAAAAAATGACGCCGGTAGCGGTGACGAAGGACAACATGGATGAGATCATTACCGGAAAGTATCATGAAGAGAGTGATATCTATCTGAATGTCAGAAAATAGAATAGGAAATTTTTGTGCAGGACATTTTTGCAATGGCAAATTTGTCCTGTTTTTTGGGGCAAAACTGCAGGGGTGTGCTGGACAAAATCTACAGAAGAAGACAAGTTTGTGCTGTGAGAAGCATGGTATAGTTAGATCATCAAAGAAAGGGAGGTATTTCTATATGAAAAGAAAATTGATGAGCGCATTATTGATCTCTGCCATGACGGTTTCTCTGTCTGCCTGCGGATCTTCTGCTCCGGCAAAGGATACGGCTGCAGAGAAGACTGATACCACGGAGGCTGCAGCTGCATCTGAGGGGGCAGATGCCAAGGCAGACGGAACCGGCAAGGTTGGAATTTCCATGCCGACCCAGTCTCTTGAGAGATGGAACCGTGATGGTGCATATCTGGATGAGCAGTTTAAGAAAGCTGGATTTGAGACTGTGCTTACTTATTCCGATAACGATTCCGGAAAACAGGTAAACGATATCCAGAACATGCTGGCAGATGGCGTAGACCTTCTGATCGTGGGGGCGATCGATGGGGAAGCATTAAACACTGCCATGAATGAGGCAGCAGATGCCGATGTACCGGTTATCGCGTATGACCGTCTGATCTTAAACGATGCAGTTTCCTACTATGTATCCTTCGATAACTATACTGTAGGTAAATTACAAGGTGAGTTTATTGTAGATCAGCTGGATCTTGAGAATGCAGGAGATAAGACTTACAACCTGGAGGTTACCGCAGGAGACCCTGCAGACAACAATGCCAGATATTTCTACAATGGTGCTATGGATGTGTTAAATCCGTATATTGAGAAAGGTACCCTGAAGGTTCCGTCCGGACAGACAGATTTTGACACCGTGGCAACTGCACAGTGGAATACCGATACTGCTCTTGAGAGAGCACAGAACGTACTTGCTTCCTATTATGCGGATGGAACCCAGCTGGATGTGTGGCTCTGCTCCAATGACGCCACCGCGCTTGGTGTAGCCCAGGCTATAACCTCTGACTATAAAGGCTCCAACTCTATTCTGATCACCGGTCAGGACGGTGATGAGGCAAACTTAAAGAACATCGTTGACGGGGTTCAGAGCATGACTGTTTACAAAAATGTAAGCAACGAGTCCATTGTTACCCTGGAATTGACCAAGGCAATCCTTGCAGGCGATACCATTGATGCATCTCTTGCTGACAAATTCGGAGTAGAGTGCACCTTTGATACCGAGTCTTATGAGACTTCTGAAGGTCACAAATGCCCGTCCTTCCTCCTGGTTCCGAACGTAATCACCAAAGACAACCTTCAGGATCTGGTAGACACCGGTCTGTATACCATGGATGGCAACTACCTGAAAGCAGCAAACTAATAGAATTCAAACGAAAGGTAACATGACCTTAGAGAGGGCGGGACATCTGTCCCGTCCTTCCCTGAAAGAGGGAGAGGAGGAAAATCTTTTGGCTGATATTATACTGGAAATGAAATCCATCACGAAAGAGTTCCCTGGAGTCAAGGCTTTGGATAATGTAAATCTGGTGGTGGAACGGGGCGAGATCCATGCATTGATCGGTGAAAACGGAGCTGGAAAATCCACGCTGATGAATGTTCTGTCCGGAACCTATCCGGCCGGAAGCTACACCGGAGAGATTTATTATAATGGAGAACTCTGCCAGTTTAAAACCCTGAAGGACAGCGAATCCAAAGGAATTGTCATCATCCACCAGGAGCTGGCACTGATCCCGCTTCTGACCATCGGTGAGAACATGTTTCTGGGAAATGAAAAAAGAAATAAAATGGGCTACATTGACTGGAATCAGACCTTCAATGAAGCGGAAAAACATATGAAACAGGTGGGACTCTATGAGTCAGCACAGACACTGATCAAAGACATAGGAACCGGCAAGCAGCAGCTGGTAGAGATTGCAAAGGCATTTTCAAAGAATGTAAAACTGTTGATTCTGGATGAGCCTACTTCTTCCTTGAATGATGAGGATGCAAAGATGCTTCTGGATCTCTTGATCGAGTTTAAGAAGCAGGGGCTTACATCCATTATCATCACACATAAGCTGAATGAGATCATCTATTGTGCGGATAAGACAACCATCATCCGCGATGGATCTACAATCGAGACCCTGGTAAAGGGCGTAGATGAATTCAGTGAGGATCGGATCATCAAGGGAATGGTCGGTCGTGCCATGAGTGACCGTTATCCGGCCAGAGAGCACAATATCCGTCCGGAGATCGGAATGGAAGTGAAGAACTGGACGGTACATCATCCGTTATATCATGAGAAAATAGTGGACAAAAATGTGTCCTTTAAGGTTCATAAAGGCGAGGTTATCGGATTTTCCGGACTGCAGGGTGCAGGGCGTACGGAGCTGGCTATGTCCATATTCGGAAGAAGTTATGGATCGAACATCAGCGGCGAGCTGTATTTGAACGGAAAGAAAGTAGAATTAAAGACACCGGAACAGGCAATCCATCACAAACTTGCCTATGTAACCGAAGATCGAAAGACCAATGGACTGATTCTTGGAGAATCGATCCGGTTCAATACCACACTGGCAAGAATTGATAAAGTATGCAGCCATGGTGTGATCGATACCACGGCAGAGAAAAGTGTGGCAGAACAGATGACGGAGGAGATGGGAACCAAGACCCCGTCCATCGAACAAAAAGTCGGCAATCTGTCCGGAGGCAACCAGCAGAAGGCGCTGCTTGGTAAATGGATGTTCACAGAACCGGATGTTTTAATCTTGGATGAGCCAACCCGAGGCATTGATGTAGGTGCAAAATATGATATCTACTGTCTGGTCAATAAGATGGTGGATGAAGGCAAGTCCGTGATTATGATATCTTCCGAGATGCCGGAACTGATCGGTATGTGCGACCGCATCTACATTATGAATGAGGGCGAACTTAAGGGTGAGCTGGATGCAAGAGAAGCAACTCAGGAAGGAATCATGAGTTATATTATCAGTGCCGACAAGTAGCGTGAAAGGAGAGTTGAAATCATGTCAGCTAACAAAGAAAAACAGGGGGCTGCTACGTTTAGTCTGGGAGAATTCCTTACCAAGTACAGCATGGTCATTGCCCTTGTAGTCGTATTTATTTTATTCTATTTCCTGACAGGAGGACGTCTTCTGTACGCACAGAACATGTCGAACCTGCTTTTACAGAATGGTTATGTGCTGGTTATGGCTTGTGGCATGCTGCTCTGTATCCTGACAGGAGGCAACATCGATCTGTCAGTCGGATCAGTGATCTGTATGGTAGGTGGTGTAGCTGCCGTTATGATCAATAACCTGGGGATCAATATTTATGTAACTATTATCGTATGCCTGTTACTTGGCCTTGCAGCTGGTGTGTGGCAGGGCTACTGGATCGGTCATGTGCGGATCCCTCCGTTTATCACAACACTGGGCGGCATGTTCATTTTTCGTGGAATCGGACGTCTGGTATTGAGCAGTAAGACGGTATCGGTACAGAATCAGACATTCTTAAACATTTTTACCGCCTATATCAAGATCCCGGGGCTGGACACGGATGAGCGGATCCTTTCCCCGTTAGTAGTGGCAGTGATCGCCATCGCGATTATTTTCTATATGACAATTTCCTCCAGGGCAAACAAAGCCAAAAAAGGATATCGTCAGAACAGCCTGTTATCGGATTTTGGCCGCAGCGGTCTGATCGGTGCAGCACTGCTTGTCTATTGTATCCTTCTTGGACAGTACAAAGGCATCTCGGTTATGCTGGTATGGGTAGTTGCAATCTGCCTGATCTATCATTTCATTACCGCCAAGACTGCATTTGGACGTTATTTTTACGCAGTTGGCGGAAACGAGAAGGCAACAAGACTTTCCGGTATCAACACGAACAAGGTATATTTTATCGCTTATGCAAATATGGGATTGTTGGCAGGTCTTTGCGGACTGTTATGTCTGGCTCGTGTTGGTTCCGTCAATGGTTCCACCGGAACCTCCTTTGAGATGGATGCCATCGGTGCCTGCTTTATCGGCGGTGCTTCTGCATACGGCGGAAGCGGTACGATCCCAGGCGTTATCATCGGTGCACTTCTTTTGGGTGTCATCAATATGGGCATGTCTATCATGGGAATCGGTGATTCCTGGCAGTACGTAGTAAAGGGCGGCGTGCTTTTGATCGCAGTTATCTTTGATGTTGTATCCAACCGTAAGCGCGGAAAATAAAAATAAAATCGGAAACTTGAACAGAGTGCGTGCAGACGCACTCTGTTTGTGTTATACTGAGAGCCATATGGGCAAAAAGTCCGAACGACAACCAGAACGAAAGGGAGAAATTCCATGAGAGTATTAAAAGGCGCAGAGGTTTCTGCAAAGATCAAGGAAGAGGTGCAGGAAGCATTAAAGCATTGCACAGGTCAGGCACCGAAGCTGGCCATCATCCGTGTGGGGGAGAATCCGGATGACATGTCCTATGAGCGCGGAGCAACCAAAAAAATGGAAAATTTCGGACTGCGGGTGCAGTCTTATGTATATCCGGCGGATATAAGTGATGCAGCGTTTAAGGCAGAATTTCAAAAGATCAACGAAGATGCAGATGTGACCGGTATCCTGATGCTGCGTCCGCTGCCGAAGCAGATCTGCGAAAAGGATATGGAAGCCATGATCAATCCGGCAAAGGATCTGGATGGCATTTCTCCGATCAATATCGCAAAGGTCTTTGCGGGGGATGACAGTGGCTTTGCTCCATGTACGGCAGAGGCTGTGGTGGAAGTTTTAAAGACGGCAGAGCTACCGATTGCCGGTAAGCGTGTCACCATCGTGGGACGCAGCATGGTGGTTGGAAAACCGCTTTCCATGCTCATGTTAAAGGAAAATGCGACCGTGACCATCTGTCATACCAAGACGAAAGACCTTGCAGGTACCTGCCGCAATGCGGAGATCTTGGTGGCAGCAGCCGGACGGGCAAAGATGTTAAATGCGGATCATGTGGGACAGGATGCCGTGGTGATCGATGTGGGCATCAATGTGGATGAAAACGGAAAACTTTGCGGAGATGTGGATTACGATACCATTCAGGATCAGGCGCAGGCTGCCACTCCGGTGCCGGGCGGTGTCGGTGCCGTAACCACGGCAGTGCTGGCAAAGCATCTTATAAAGGCAGCAGGACTGTAAAAGGAGAAAGCAGATATGGAAATCAGAAAAGCTGTGATGGAAGACCTCGAGGAAATTTTAAAGCTTTATGCTGAAGCCCGGGAATTTATGCAAAAGACAGGAAATCCTACCCAGTGGGGGACTTCATATCCGCCGGTAGAGCGCGTGGAGGCGGATATCCGGTCGGGAAAGAGCTATGTCTGTGAGGATCATGGCATCATGGCCGGAGTATTTTATTTTACCGAGGGTCCGGATCCGGATTATGCAACGATCTATGATGGCAGCTGGATCGGTACGGGAAACTATTATGTCATGCACCGCGTGGCGGCACCGGGACGTGTCAAGGGAACAGGAAGCTTTTGCATCCGGTGGTGTATGGAACACAGCAAAGGAGATTTGCGGATTGACACCCACAGGGATAACCTGCCGATGCAGCATGTGCTGACGAAACTTGGATTCAAACAGTGCGGGATTGTCCGCCTGGCAAGAGACGGCGAGAGAGTCGCATTTGAGTATATAGATCAGTAAATTCGTATAAGTTTGTGGTAGCATTCCGCAGATAAACATGCTAAGATGGAGTCACGGCATCTGACCACGAACGTGCAAGAACAGATACCGGAGAGGAGGATGCAATTATGAGTAAGGTCATTACCATAAGCCGTGAATTTGGAAGCGGCGGCCGGGAAGTGGGGGTTCGACTGGCAAAAAAACTTGGCATTCCGTTTTATGATAAGGAAATCATTTCCATGGCAGCAGAAGACAGCAATATTTCAGAAGAAGTATTCCGCCACCATGACGAGGTGATCGGAAAACAGGAACGGATCGATCAGGACTACATATCGGTAGATCCGTTTGCCTTATATGAAGTTCCGGTATCCGACCAGGTTTTCATGGCACAGTCCCAGATCATCAAGAAACTGGCACAGCAAGGCTCCTGCGTCATCATAGGAAGATGCTCTGATATTCTGGTGGAGGATGGATTTCATGTCTTTGTCTGTTCCGGCATGAAGAAGCGCGTGGAACGTATGCAGACCTTTGAACCGCAGGAAAGCATCAGAAAGATGGAATCCCGTATGCGCGAGATCGACCGGAAACGCCGGGATTATTATCAGTATTACAGCGGCAATGAGTGGGGCAACCCGCGAAATTACCATCTGAGCTTGAATAGTGGAAAGCTCGGAATCGAGAAATGTGTAGATATCATCCTGGAGAGTTTAAAGTTGTATGAACAGTAATCAGGATTTAAAAGAAAATCAGGCTTCAAAGGGGAGGCAGGCATTTGCGGTCAGCATGACGGAAGGATCACTCTGGAAAAACATCTTTCTGTTCAGCTGTCCGCTGATTTTTGCGCAGCTTTTGGAGGTTATGTTCAACCTGAGCGACGTGGCAGTGGTGGGACGGTTTGCAGATTACCGGGCGCTTGGCTCCGTTGGTTCCACAAGCCTTCTGGTGACGCTGTTTACCGGATTTCTCATTGGTATGGGAAGCGGAGTCAATGTCCGAGTGGCACATGGACTGGGAGCCGGAAACCAGAAGGAAACAGAGGAGACCATCCATTCCTCCTTCCTGATCTGCCTTTTAACCGGACTGATCATCTGTGCGGTCGGAGTATTCGGTTCCAAATCGTTTCTGTTGCTTTTGCATACAAAAGAAGAGCTGCTTGACGGGGCAGTAAACTATCTGCGGATCTATTCCCTGGGCATGCCGGCCTTAGGCCTGTATAACTTCGGAAACGGTGTCATGAGTGCGAGGGGCGATACCAAACGTCCGTTAGTTTATCTGTTTATTGCCGGAATTTTAAATGTGATCATGAACCTGGTCTTTGTCATCGGTTTTCATATGGCGGCAGAGGGCGTGGCCATTGCCAGCGTCATGGCACAGTATCTGTCAGCCGGTCTGATCCTGCACCATCTGTGGACGCGTAAGGATGTCTGCCGTCTGCGCTTTCGCGAACTCCGTTTTCATAAAACGGCAGGAAAGTCCGTTCTGATGCTTGGAATCCCGGGAGGCATGCAGCAGGCGATCTTTGCGATCGCCAACCTCTTTGTGCAGGCCGGTGTCAATTCCTTTGATGCGGTTACCGTTTCCGGCAACGCGGCAGCAGCCAACACAGACCCGCTGGTTTACAATTCCATGTTTGCCTTCTATACGGCCTGTGCAAGCTTCATGAGCCGTAACCTGGGAGCCGGAAAAAAAGACCGGGTATTAAAAAGCTATTTGATCTGCCTGACCTATGCATTTTTAGTCGGCGGAACCCTCGGAGGACTGTTCTTACTGTTTGGTGAGCAGTTCCTGTCATTATTTGCTACAGAACCAGCGGTCATCCATGCAGGAAAGGAACGCCTCTATATCATGTCCTTCTCCTATGCCGTGTCAGCATTTATGGACGGATCCATTGCAGCATCCCGCGGAATCGGAAAAAGCATTCCGCCTACCGTGATCGTGATCTTGGGATCCTGCGTATTCCGTGTGATCTGGGTATTCACAATTTTTGCCCATTTCCACACCTTAACCTCCCTGTACCTGCTCTACTTCTTCTCCTGGACAATCACGGGAGCGGCAGAGGTGGTATACTTCTGGAGGAGTTATAAAAAGATTGCAATTTCATAGGGTGACTCTGAAGAGTTACGAGGATTAAAATATGGGCAGGCAGGGAATGATTCCTTGCCTGCCCTGGTTTTGTTGGTCATGTAATGTATGAACAGTAAAAAAACGAACAAAGATTCGATATACAAGAGAGGATTTATGGACTTGTGATTTGGTATGATTGAACTATATTGGGAAGAATCACCGGTATAACGAATATAAGGAAAGTCTGGGTGAATGGTTATGCAGCATACAACGGAATTGGTACCGATATCTGAAAAAAATTCAGAGGTAAAAAATGCATCTAAATCGGTTGTTTCAAAAAACTTTAATAATATCCATTTTAAGATGACATTACCTGTGATCAAGGAGTTCGCAGATCGAGTTGATGTTTCATTTAAATTCATTTCCCGTAAAGGTGAAACAGTAGATTCGGTTCTTGAAAAGTGTATAATCACAGATAAATTTGGCAAAATGTATTTTTTAAGGATGGATTATAAACTTCTGAGACGCGATAATTCAAAGAATGTAACGATCAGTATTCCAAAAGACAATCAGAAGATCTTCCTAAGTGAAGCAACGATTGAATTTGTGTTTCTTTGCAGTAATCATAAAAGCATTATTACATCTTATAGGGTGGATAGATCTAAGACCACGATGCTGATGCAGATAACTGTGTGTCAGATGACGGAAGAAGAATACGATCGGACAATGGATATTGTCGATTTGCTTCTTAAGACAATGGATAATACGACAAAGCGGTTACATACTGATTCAGATGAGGAAAGTACCGTTTCTGCAGCCAGCGAACAGCCGTCATATAGATCGTCGGACATAAGGGAATACTCGGACGCATTGAGAAGAGAGATTTATTATCTAAAGCAGGGAAAAGGTAAGCGATATAAAATCGTCAATGGCAATAAGCTGGTCAAAAGTGACAATGGGATCTATACGTATTTGTTTGAGATGGAGACGGAAGTTCATCTGCCGGACGATGCTCCGGTTGTAGTGGAGACAGCAGGTGGATTAAGAGCTGTTGGTTCGATATTATCGTGTGAGGATTTTCAGATTCTTTTGTTATTGGATATAGATCTAAATGACAAAATAAGTGCGGCTTATCTTATGGTAGAACCTTGGAAACTTCTCGAAGCCTTGTATAAGAGGATGAATACACTGAATCCGAACATTCATAAGCTGGCTGTAAAGATTCTGAAAGAAGGACCAACCTTATCAACCGATTCTGATATTGCCGGAGTGCCGAAAGGCCAGTTGGCAGTAGAGGAAAAACTGGAAACAGAAGATATTGTAACTGTGTGGGGACCTCCCGGTACCGGTAAGACCTATACCATGGCAAAGATTGCAAACCATTATATTGCACAGGGAAAGACTGTCCTTATCGTATCTCATAGTAATGTATCTGTGGATGGCGTTATTAAGCAGGTAGTGAAAATGCTGGATAGGGATAAGGAGCCTATCCTGCAAGACGGAAAAATTTTACGCTTTGGCTATGTAAGAGATGATGAACTTTCTCAAAATTCATATGCAACATCATTTAATTATACTCTTGGAAAATGTGACAGTTTTGCAAGACAACTGGGTGATTTGATGGCTAAGCGAGATGAATTGCGGGCAAAGAATCTGATGAAGTCAAAGGAATATACTGCGATTGAACACAAAGTTAGTGCAATCCGTACTGAAATACGAAAAGAGGAAAGGAAATATGTTCAGAAAGCACAGGTAATAGGTACAACAATTTCAAGGGCAACCATTGATTCGATGTTTGAGGAAAGACAGTTTGATCTTGTAATGTTTGATGAGGTATCCATGGCCTATGTGCCACAGGTGATCGCTGCTGCGGCATTGGCAAAGGGAAAGTTCATGTGTGTTGGTGACTTTAGGCAGCTTGCGCCTATTTCACAGAGTCCGGATGCCTGTGTGTTACAGAAAGACATCTTTTCTTATTTAAAGATCGTGGATGAAAAGGAGAATATGTACTGGCATCCGTGGCTTGTTATGCTCAATGAGCAGAGGCGAATGGCGCCGGCAATTTCGGAGTTCCCAAATCAGTTTATTTATCATAAACTTTTGAAGAATCATCCGACCGTACTACATAAAGCAGATCCTGTCATTCAAAGTGAGCCGTTAGCCGGAGATGCTTTAAACTTAATTGATCTTGCGGGAACCTATTGCGCTGCGGATAAAAATACAGATGGTTCAAGATTTAATATTCTCAGTGCAGTTGTGTCTTTTTCAACAGCAGTAAATGCAGAGAAGAATCATATTGACAGCGTAGGTATAATAACTCCTTATGCAGCTCAGGTGAGATTGATTCGTGCGATGTTAAAGGATTATTATACGAAAGGAACTTTGCATGTGAGCTGTGCAACGGTGCATCAGTTTCAAGGATCAGAATCTGATGTGATCGTATTTGATGCCGTGGAAAGTTATCCGAAGAGTGCAGTAGGATATCTGATGGGAAAAGAACCCAATCAGGTTGCCAGATTGATTAATGTAG
>CAVIHW010000011.1:66537-67692 GCA_963642615.1 Oscillospiraceae bacterium
ATGTAGCGATCACGCGAGGCAAAGGAAAAGTAATTACAGTTGCAAATGCAAGATTTTGGGAGAATCTATTTAAAGGCACCAACCATGTATTCTATCGGTTTTTACGGCACATAAAAGTCGGCAAGCATCAAGTGACAGATCACCACGAAAAAATGCTCCAATCTTATATTGAGTCGGTAAATCCCGGTAGAATGATCGACATATTTACGGATGAACAGGATGCAATTAAACAGTTTGCACATGATATGAGCAGGGCAAAGTGGCAGACAGTAGTTTCACTTCCCAGTGGTGAACTAAGGGAAACGGAGAGTCAGATATTTGAAATATTGGATGATGCGTACAGCAGAGGTATTGACATTAAAATGAAATCTAATGATTATGCCAATCTTCCGGAACAATGGAAAGAATACTGCTTTGGAACCGAAAATGCAACGTTTCCGCTGATGATCATTGATGATAAAATTGCCTGGTATGGATTACCAACTGCTAAGTGGAAGTTTAAGGTGGATAAGACTTCATCGTTGATAACGGTAGTACATACTATGGTCAGAATCAAAGGAAGAAATACAGTAGAAATGCTAAAGGCACTTACGGATATAGAAAATGTTGCTGTAGGTCAAAATACAAGAAAGCTGGATACAAAAAAAGGAAAAATGATTACGAATCCAATGAAAGCAAACAGCGGAAAAGAGCCGGATTATGGTGCTTTGCCCAATTGTGGACTCGGAGCCTTTATTGAAGAAAAAGAATTTTGTCCCGTTTGTAAAAAGTCTATGGTTCTTGCAAAAAATGCAAGAGGAACCGCCTATCTGAAATGTTCCAATAAGGACTGTAAGAATACAAAGTACCTTACGGTTGATCTGCTGAATTGGTATATCAATTCTCACAACGTAAGGTGCCCGAAGAGAGATGGAGGAGAATTAAATGGAGGATTAGGAAAATACGGGCCATATGTCAGATGCAATTGTGGACATTTTCTGAAACCGGATGAAATTTAAGCTACCCCAGGTACTACCCAAGGTAGTACCTGGCAGTTGTGTTACCCTTCCGCCTTCCCATGCAGATAAAAGCATACTCCGGCCACCAAAATAGCGCCGCCGATGATATTTCCGATGGTTACCGGAATCAGATTGACCGTTACAAAACTGCCCCAGT
>CAVIHW010000012.1:0-64516 GCA_963642615.1 Oscillospiraceae bacterium
GTACCAGATCGCAATAACCAGAGACGTGATATTATTTTGGGATATGATACGTTAGGAGAATATGAAAATGGTGAGATGCTATTTGGAGCAACGGTTGGACGGGTGGCAAATCGCATTGAAAATGCAGAATTTGCGTTAAACGGACAGCAATATTACCTAGATAAAAATGAAGGTGAAAATTGCAATCACAGTGGTTTTCATGGATTTCATAAAAGAATGTGGACGGTCGGAGCCGGGACTACAAATAGTCAGGAATTTATTTTGCAGAGTCCGGATGGAGACCAGGGATTCCCTGGAAATCTTTGCCTAAGTGTAACCTATTCAATACGGGATGACTGGGCGTTTGTCATTGAATATAAAGCAATTACAGATCGGGATACATTGCTGAATGTTACTAATCATTGTTATTTCAACCTGAATGGGCAGGGAAATGGTGATATTTTGAATCATTTACTGCAGTTGTTTGCAATGGAATATATGCCATTGAGAGGAACGGACAGTATTCCGGACGGATCTGTGCAAAATGTGTTTTCTACGGCGTTTGATTTTATGAGCCCGAAAAAAATAGGTCAGGATATTGCACATGACGAAAAGCAAATTCGTTTCGGAAACGGATACAATCACAATTATCGTCTGTCGGATGCAAAGGGTGCTGTAAAAACAGCAGCAAAAGTGGAGTGCGCAGAATCAGGTATAGGAATGGAAGTTCGAACAGACCTGCCGGGAATTCAATTGTATACTGGTAACGAACTTTATAATGAGCATGGAAAAGATGGCGCTGTTTACGAAAGTAGAAGTGGTTTTGCACTTGAAACACAGTTTGCCCCAAATAGTATTAATAATCCTAATGAGCTTTCCTATATTCTTCGAGAAGGAATTTGTTGGCAGTCTAAAACATTGTATAGATTTTACAAAGTCTAATACAAATAATTTTGTTCTCCTGACATCAGATCCATACCATGTTTTTGGAATCGGTCCGATAAAAAAAGAATGTGCCTCGGCACATTCTTTTTTTGCTATGCATATCGAGGAGGCGCCAGTGGCGCGTCCGCTGATTATCGCTTCAGTCCCTGGAGAAAATGGATCAGCTCTGCGGAACAGTTGTTTTTTACGATGATCATTCCCTGGTTTTGGGAAGTCATCAGATAAAAATGCGTTTTTGTCTCCACCAGGTGGGCAATGCTTGTATAGGGAACATCGACAGACTGGTGATTGCTGGTTTCTTGAAGGTGATCTTCGTAGAAACGCATGACAGAGTGCCGTTCCTGGAGCTGTGGATTGGCATTGTAGACCTTACGGCACTGGCGTTTGGATACATATACGACAGTGAGCGGGATGGCAAATACCACAAGCATGTAGGTGAAGGATCCAGTGCCCGGATCCGTAAAAATCCGTAAGAATCCGGAAAAAACCATTAAAACATAGCATACGGCGAGAATCTTTGCACGATATTTACTGATCCGCAGCGGAACCGTCATATTGAACCGTGTAAATTCCTCCAGATCATAATCTGTATAAGTTTGATGCAAAAGCTTCATGATAACATCCTCCTGACATACCGATTATAGCGAAAATTCATAAAAATTACAACCTGCATTGTGTATTTTATACAACTTTTTCGTTGTGAGAACCACAAGGAAGGCACTTATACTTTAGATAATTAAGGAAAATAACGAAAAAAGAAGCGCAAGGCTGTACAAAACAGAGAAACGGGGCTGCCAAACTTGACTTTTTGAATGCCTCATGCTATCATACGTTACATGACAAAGGGGTCTGCATCAGAGAAAGCGATGTAGGCCCCTTTGCGCTATAATTTCATAAAAGACCCCAAAAACGTGCTGTATATGCAGCAAATAAGTACTCAAACAGTGATCATGGACAAGGAGACAGACATAATGAAAAAGCGGATCGGATTGATTCCTTTATATGATGATGAGAAGGCCAGTTACTGGATGCTTCCCGGATACATGAAGGTTTTAGAAGCCTGCGGTGCGCTTCCCATTATGCTTCCCTTAACAGAAGATCAGGAAGAATTGGAAGAATGTTTCCGGCTTTGTGACGGGATCCTTCTTACCGGAGGCCATGATGTGGATCCGGCTTTGTACGGTGAGACAGTAAAGGAAACCTGCGGAGTTTCCTGTAAGAGTCGAGACCGGATGGAAACGTACCTGTTTTGGCGTGCTTTGCAGGAAGACAAACCGGTACTTGGCATTTGCCGGGGAGTACAGCTGATGAATGTTTTGCTTGGCGGAACTCTTTATCAGGATCTTCCATCGGAGCACCCGTCAAAAACAGAACACCATATGACACCGCCATATGACAGGCCGGTACATAAGGTGACAGTAAGGGAAGAAACACTTCTTTCTAAGATCATCGGAGCCGGAGAACACGGCGTCAACAGTTATCATCATCAGGCCGTGAAAGACCTGGCGCCGGAGGCCATCGCCATGGCTTATTCGGAGGATGGACTGGTGGAAGCAATATCGGTTCCGGGAAAAAACTTTGTTGCAGGAGTACAGTGGCATCCGGAATTTGCATTTGAAAAGGATCCGGAATGCAAGGCGGTTGTACAGGCATTTGTGGATGCATGTACCAGATCAGAGGATATGTCACCGAAATGTGACATCACCATAGATAAGAGAGGAGATTAAGGTTATGAAAAAGAAAACATTGGTTATGGTAATGGCAGCAGCAATGATGGCAGCACTGACTGCCTGCGGCGGTTCTAAGAGTACGGCAGACACCACGGCAGCAGATACGACTGCAGCAGACACCACGGCAGCAGAATCCAAGGAAGAGGAGACTACCGCAGAGGCAGCAGCAGACACCTCTGATAAGACCTGGGTCATTGCAACCGATACCGCATTTAAACCGTTCGAGTATACCGATGACAGCGGCAATTTCGTAGGTATCGATATGGATATCCTCAAAGCAGTTGCAGAAGATCAGGGCTTCAAGTATGAGGTGCAGGTACTTGGATGGGATGCTTCCATCGCAGCATGTCAGGCTGGTCAGGCTGATGGCATGATCGCAGGTGCATCCATCACCGATGAAAGAAAATCCTCCGGATGGATCTTCTCCGATGGATATTATGATGCAAACCAGAGCATGGCAGTTGCAGAAAGCTCTGACATTACCGGATTTGACGGCCTGAAGGACAAAAAGGTTGCAGTTAAGACCGCTTCCATGAGCGCAACCTATGCAGAAAGCTTAAAAGACGAGTACGGATTTGAGATCACCTACTTTGAGGATTCACCGACCATGTACCAGGCAGTTGTAGGCGGCCAGGTGGCAGCATGCTTCGATGATACCCCGATCATGGCAAGCAACATCAAGGATACCGGAATTGCCATGAAGCTGGTAGACGGCACCGGAAATGATCCGGCTGAGTACGGCTTTGCAGTATTTGATGACAGCAAGCAGGAACTCATTGATCTGTTCAATGCAGGTCTTAAAGACATCAAAGAGAACGGCACTTACGATGAGATCATCGCAAAATATTTAGGCGAATAAGTTTTAACCTTAAGCATGCCCGCGTAATGCGGGCTTTGCTGGTTAAAGGAAACCGTTACATACAATGTAATCACAATGAAACAGGAAAGAAAAGGGTGAGGCATTATGATCAAGATTATCACCACCTATGGACAGCTTCTTCTGCTTGCAATGGGACGGACCCTGCTGCTTGCATTCTTAGGTTTGGTTTTTGCTTGTATCCTGGGAATGATCTTCGGACTTCTCAGCGTAGTTAAGAATAAGGCATGCAACATCATTGCGCAGATCTTCGTATTTGTAATACGTGGTGTGCCGATGATCGTGCTTGCATTCTTTGTATTTTTTGGTATTCCGTATCTGCTCAATACGATCCTTGGCATAGGAAACGGATTTACACTTTCTGCACTTCAGGCAGGCGTGATCTGTCTGGCATTAAACTGTGGTGCTTATATGGCTGAGATCATCCGCGCCGGTATCCAGTCGGTTGATATCGGTCAGATGGAAGCAGGAAGATCTTTAGGACTTCCCTACTGGAAGACCATGAGAAAGATCATCCTTCCCCAGGCGATCCGCACCATGATCCCAAGTATCATCAACCAGTTTATCATTACCGTAAAGGATACCTCCATTCTGTCTGTCATCGGCTTTCCGGAGCTGGTGCTGGCTGCAAAGAATGTGCAGGCAAATACCTTTAAATCCTTTGAGACATGGACGATCGTCGGCATCATGTATCTGATCGTGATCACGACGTTGTCTTATATTGCAAAGATTGTAGAGAGGAGGATGAACCGTGGCATCAAACGATAAAAACATTAAGATCCAGGTAAAAAAGCTCCGGAAATGCTTCGGAGATCTGGAGGTTCTTCGCGATATCTCTACTGAGATCAAAGAGGGAGAAGTAGTTGTGATCTTAGGACCGTCCGGCTCCGGAAAATCAACCTTTCTCCGCTGCTTAAATAAGCTTGAGACCACCACGGCAGGAGAAATCTGGGTGGATGGTGTCAATATCACCGATCACAAGGTGAATATGAATAAGGTGAGAGAGAACATCGGTATGGTGTTCCAGCACTTTAACCTCTTTAACAACATGGATGTGCTCCATAACCTGATGCTTGCTCCGGTCGAACTCAAAAAAGCGGATAAAGAAGAGGCAAAAAAACGGGCAATGGACATGTTAAAGCGGGTGGATCTGGCTGAAAAGGCAGACGCTTATCCGTCTCAGCTTTCCGGTGGTCAGAAACAGCGTGTTGCGATCGCCAGAGCGCTTTGTATGAAACCGGACATCATGCTGTTTGACGAGCCGACCTCGGCATTGGATCCGGAGATGGTCGGTGAGGTACTGGCGGTTATGAAACAGCTGGCAGCCGAAGGCATGACGATGGTCATCGTTACCCATGAGATCGGCTTTGCCAGAGAGGTGGCAGACCGTGTCATCTTTATGGACGGCGGTTATATCGTGGAAGAGGGAACACCGCAGGAAGTGATCTTAAATCCGAAAGAGGCACGTACCATCAGTTTCTTAAACAAGGTGCTTTAATGGAGGTGAAGCTATGGAAAAATATGTGATCACCATCTCCAGACAGTATGGCTCTTTTGGAAGATTTGTGGCAAAGGAGCTTTCTGAACAGCTTCACATTGACTTCCTGGATCGTGATATCGTGGAAGAGACAGCAAGGCGCATGGATACATCGATCAAGGAGATCAGCAAGGAAGAGGAGGACACCCGGTCTAAATTTTCCTATCTGAATTATCCGTTTGGTCTTGGCACGATCGATGTGCGTGATGAGATCTTTCAGGTGCAGCAGAGTATCATCCAGGATTTCGCGAGAAAGGGTTCCTGCATCATTGTTGGACGATGCGGCGCCTACTGCCTTCGAAATGAACCGCGGCTTCTTCGCGTCTACATTTATGCGCCTCATGATGTACGCGTGAAAAACTGCGTAGAATATTTCGGTATGAGTGAAAAAGAGGCTGTGCGGGCGGTCAATGAAGGCGATAAGGCACGGGAACATTACCACAAAAAGTATATTCCCGGATACCAGAATGATACCTTAAACAGTGACCTGTGCATCAACAACGCCTATTATGATGTGAAAGAAGCCGCCAGATTGATCCGGGAGGCTGCCCGGATGAAATTCGGGGAAGATTTATGACTGGATTAAAATCAGAAGGAGTTGCTATGCTGCGACAGATTGGCATGCAGAATTTTGCAGATGTCTATCGCATCATGCAGGCGAGCTTCCCGGAGGATGAATACCGCCCTTATGAGGAGCAGCTGGCACTGCTTCAAGAGCCGGAATACCGGATCTATGCTTTGATAGCGGAAGGTCAGGAGGCAGTTACAGGGCATGATGTTGAGAAAGCGGATTCCGGTACGGAAAAGCGTTTGATCACCGGCTTTCTTGCGGTCTGGGAATTTGACCTGTTTATCTTTATCGAGCATTTTGCGGTAGACGCCTCCTTGCGCGGCAACGGAACCGGTTCTGCCATGCTTCAAAAGCTGGTGGAATGGTATCAAAAACCAATCTGCCTGGAAGTGGAACTTCCGGAAACGGAACTGGCCTGCAGACGGATTGGCTTTTATGAGCGAAACGGTTTTGTCCTGAATGAGCATCCCTATATGCAGCCGCCTATTTCCGAAGGTAAGGCTCCTGTGTCGCTTCGGATCATGACATACAAAGACAAGATCACACAGGAAGAATTCCGGAAAATGAAGGGAATTCTGTATGAGCATGTATACAAAACAATAGAAGAAATAGAATAACGATTCAGAGCTAAATAAAATTGCATGATTCTGAACCGTTGCATATTGAGAAAAAATATCCGGACTGCCTATTGACAGATCCGGATATTTTTTCTATACTCAATATACCCCGTGGGGGTATGTTGAAGCGTGGTCCTAAGGATCACACAGGAAGACTTACGGGTGGAGAAAGTTTGATAGAAAGGTGGAATCGCATGGAAGATAGAGAGAAAAAGAGCTGTTGTTGTGGTATGACAGAGCAGAAAGAACAGGAAACATTGGAAGCTGCTGATGATAAAACAGAGCCAGACGGGGAAAAGAAGTGCTGCTGTCACAAGAAAAAGGAACGTTCCGAGAAGGAATACAAAGATCTGATCCATCGCTTGAACCGCATTGAAGGGCAGATCCGGGGAATCCGCAACATGGTAGAGCAGGATGCCTACTGTCCGGATATCCTCATTCAGGTGGCAGCGGCCAATGCGGCACTCAACAGCTTCAACAAGGTGCTTTTGGGAAACCATCTTCGGACTTGTGTGGCAAGTGACATTCGCGAAGGTCATGACGAGACGATCGATGAACTCTTAAAGGTGCTGCAAAGACTGATGAAGTAAGGGGAGTGCGGATAAGACAGAATCTTTCCGGAAAGGAAAGAAGAGCACAAAAAGGAGGAATCAAAAAGCATTATGGAACAGTATACAGTAACCGGCATGAGCTGCGCGGCCTGCAGCAGCCGCGTGGAAAAAGCAGTTTCCAAGGTGCCGGGTGTTACATCCTGCTCAGTCAGCCTGCTGACCAACTCCATGGGTGTGGAGGGTACGGCTGCGGCAGCTGATATCATCAAGGCAGTGCAGGATGCCGGATACGGTGCGTCTGTCAAGGGCGCGGGAAAAGAGGGCAGTGCACAGACACAGTCCTTAGATGAACAAGAGGCGCTAAAGGATCATGAGACTCCGGTCTTAAAGCGCAGACTCTGGTATTCCGTTGGGTTTTTGATCGTTCTCATGTATTTTTCCATGGGACATATGATGTGGGGATGGCCGCTTCCGGCATTCTTTGACGGAAACCATGTGGCTATGGGACTGATTCAGCTGATCCTGACGGCCATCGTCATGGTCATCAATCAGAAATTCTTTATCAGTGGTTTTAAGAGCCTGTGGCATAAGGCACCAAACATGGACACCCTGGTAGCCCTTGGTTCCATGGCAGCCTTTGTATACAGCACCTATGCACTCTTTGCCATGACCGATGCCCAGGTAAAGGGCAACGAAGAGGCAGTCATGAGCTATATGCATGAGTTTTACTTTGAGTCTGCAGCCATGATCTTAACCCTGATCACCGTGGGCAAGATGCTGGAGGCACGATCCAAGGGAAAGACCACCGATGCATTAAAGAGTCTCATGAAGCTGGCACCGAAGACTGCGGTCGTGGTGCGTGACGGCAACGAAGTGACCGTCGGCATCGAGCAGGTACAAAAAGGCGATGTCTTTGTTGTCCGACCGGGTGAGAACATCCCGGTGGATGGCATTGTATTAGAGGGAAACAGTGCTGTGAATGAGGCGGCCCTTACCGGTGAGAGCATTCCAGTGGATAAGACCGTGGGAGACAGCGTTTCTGCTGCAACGGTGAATCAGTCCGGATTCATCCGCTGTGAGGCAACCCGGGTCGGAGAGGATACAACGCTTTCCCAGATCATTCAGATGGTCAGCGATGCGGCAGCCACCAAGGCGCCGATCGCAAAGATTGCAGACAAGGTGTCTGGCGTGTTTGTTCCGACCGTCATCACCATTGCCGTTATCACCACCCTGGTATGGCTGATCGCAGGCCAGAGCGTGGGCTTTGCACTTGCACGTGGCATTTCTGTTTTGGTCATCAGCTGTCCGTGTGCGCTGGGGCTTGCGACTCCGGTGGCCATTATGGTGGGCAACGGTATGGGAGCAAAGCACGGTATCATGTTTAAGACTGCAGTTTCCTTAGAGGAAGCGGGCAAGATGGATATTGTAGCATTGGATAAGACCGGTACCATCACAAGCGGCGAGCCGAAGGTGACCGATATCATCCTGGATGAGGCAAAGAGCGAGAAGGAGCTTTTGGAATTTGCCTATGCCTTAGAGAAAAAGAGCGAGCATCCGTTAGCCCGGGCGATCAACGAGCGTGCTAAGGCAGACGGCATCATTGCAGGTGAGGTGGAAGACTTTACGGCACTTCCGGGAAACGGGCTTTCCGGTATTTATAAAGGAAGCGAGCTCTGCGGCGGAAATGCAAACTTTATCGGCAGTGTTGCAGCTGTGGCAGACGAGATCCGCATGAAAGCAGAAACGCTTGCAGAGGCAGGAAAGACACCCTTGTATTTTTCCCGTGACGGAAAGCTTCTAGGCATCGTTGCGGTAGCGGATGTCATCAAGGAAGACAGCCCGCGTGCGGTAAAGGAACTCCAGAATATGGGAATCCGCGTGGTGATGCTGACCGGTGACAATGAACGCACGGCCAAAGCTATCGGCGCTCAGGCCGGTGTGGACGAGGTCATTGCCGGAGTGCTTCCGGAAGGAAAGGAGAGCGTGATCCGTTCCCTGAAAGAACAGGGCAAGGTGGCCATGGTTGGTGATGGTATCAACGACGCACCGGCATTGACAAGAGCGGATATCGGAATTGCCATTGGTGCAGGAACCGATATCGCCATTGATGCAGCCGATGTTGTTTTAATGAAGAGCCGCTTAAGCGATGTTCCGGCAGCCATAAGGTTAAGCCGCGCAACGCTGAAGAACATCCATGAGAACCTGTTCTGGGCATTTTTCTACAACGTGATCGGCATCCCGCTGGCAGCCGGGGTCTGGTATCCGTTATTCGGCCTGAAGTTAAATCCGATGTTTGGTGCGGCAGCGATGAGCCTGTCCAGCTTCTGTGTCGTAACCAATGCCCTGCGTCTGAACCTGTTCCAGATGTACGACGCATCCAAAGATAAACGAAAAAAACAAAACAGATCCCATGAGAAACATCATGATGATCATAAAGAAAAAAAGGAGAAGAGTGCTATGACAAAGACAATGAAGATCGAAGGAATGATGTGCGGACATTGCGAGGCCAGAGTGAAAAAGACCCTGGAAGGCATCGAAGGTGTAACCGAGGCTGTGGTAAGCCACGAGAAAGGAACTGCAGTTGTAACTCTTGAGAAAGAGGTTGCAGACAACGTCCTGAAAGAGGCTGTTGAGGCACAGGATTACAAGGTAGTATCTGTACAGTAAGAAGTTTGTGGACCGGCTGGTTGTGTCTGGGCCAGTGTGGACAGAGCGCAGACCGGCCGGTACGGCAGAAAAGATGCAGTTGTGAAGTGACCGTATCTGGAAGCAGATATTTGCACACCTGCAAGAGTAAGAAGGAGAAAAAGACATGTCACATTCACAGAACTCCATGGGATATATGGTAGTCCTTTGCATTATCCTGTACATAGTAGGAGTATCCATTTATCTCTTTGTAAAATTTGTAAGAAAGAAACTGGACGAGGCGAGAGACCGCAGATTCCGGCAGGAGCATCAGGTGACTCCGATGGCAGAAACAGCCCAAGAAGATCCGGATCAAAAGACAGAATAGATGAAACGGATGAAAAAGCAGAATAAAGGCTGAAAAAAGACAAAAACGAAGACAGAAGCAAAAAAAGGGAGCAATCAGTCATGACAGACATCATTGTAATTTTAGTCATTGCAGTATTCGTACTTCTTGGTGTAAGATCCACCATCAAGCATTTCAAGGGTGAGGGAGCCTGCTGCGGAGGCGGCGGTGGAAGCCTTCCGCCGGAAGAGAAAAAGCTGGAGAATCCGGTCATCGGAAAGAAGACCGTCAAGATTTCCGGCATGCACTGTGAGCATTGCGTAAACGCAGTTACCGAAGCCATCAACAAGATCGATGGCGCATCCGCAAAAGTCAGCCTGCATGGCAAGAAAGCCGTAGTCAGCTTCGACCGGGAGCTGGATGAGGCAGTGCTGAAAAAGACCATTGAGGACGCAGGGTATACCGTAGAGGAAATTAAATAGCAATTACAAAAGCCGGAAAGTGGATTTAAACTGCTTTCCGGCTTTTGCTGTTTCTAAAAAAATTGGTCTGTGTTATACTAAAAAACAAGAAACAATTAAAAAATCGGGTTTTGATAAGGAGACGGCTGAAATGGACACAAGAACTATGAAAACCATATTGGAAATAGGCGAGACCATTGCGGTCGAATTCAAAAGATGTGGGAATGGAATTGAAAGTGATGTATACGAAACCGTATGCTCATTTTTAAATCGTTTTGGAGGAGATATATTCCTGGGGGTTCTGGATGACGGAACCGTTTCTGGCGTGCCGGAAAAGCAGGCTCCGGATATGGTGAAAAATTTTATTAGCTGTATTAGTAATCCTGCTTTGTTGTCACCGACGATTTATCTCAATCCTGAGATTTTGGATTATGAAGGGAAGAAACTCATTCATATACACATTCTTCCAAGCGCAGAAGTGCACAGCTACAAAAAAGTAATCTATGATCGTGTAAATGATGCCGATGTGAAAGTGACTGCCACAGCTCAGATTGCCCAGATGTATATTCGCAAGCAGGAAATTTACACAGAAAAGAAGATTTTCCCATACGTAGGACTGGAAGATTTACGCCTGGACCTGTTGCCGAAATTCCGGATCATGGCTGCGAATAACAGCGGCCAGACACATCCATGGAGCAGTATGTCAGACGAGGAAGTATTAAAAAGTACACGGCTGTATAGCGTAGATCGTGTGACTGGAGCAAGGGGATATAATCTGGCTGCGGTCATGCTCTTGGGAAAAGATGATGTGATTGCAGATGTGGTACCGGCCTATGTGACGGATGCACTGCTTCGGAAAGTAAACACTGATCGGTATGATGACCGGGAGATTATCAAAACCAATCTGATCGAAAGTTATGAACAGCTCATGGAATTTGGCCGGAAACATCTGCCGGATCGTTTCTTTTTGGAAGAAGACCAACGGAAAAGCCTCAGAAACATCATCACGCGTGAAATGATAGCCAATACACTGATTCATCGGGAATATACCAGTTCCTATCAGGCGAAGTTTGTGATAGAAAAAGACCGGATGTATGTAGAAAATGCAAATCGTGCTTCACAGCAGGCAGTTCTGACACCGGATGATATCGAACCAAACCCCAAGAATCCGATCATTGCGTCATTCTTCCGGAATATCGGGTATGCGGACCAGCTTGGATCCGGTGTGAGAAATCTGTTTAAATATAGCGAATTTTATTCAGGAAAGGAGCCGGAATTTGTAGAAGGGGATGTATTTCGGATTATTGTGCCGCTGGATGAAGCGCTGATGAATGAAGAAACCACCCAATCGACCACCCAGTCCACCCAATCGACCACCCAGTCCACCCAATCGACCACCCAGTTATTCCATCAGTCCAATGTGGGTGAAACTGTTCAGCATATGCAGAGTGAAATAGAATACGCAATTAAACAGCTGATGATAAATATTCCGGAGATTTCTCAAAAAGAGATAGCGGCAAGACAGGGGCTTAATTTGAATACGGTGAAGTATTATATCCGCAGGATGCAGAAGAAGGGAATGATTGAGAGAGAAGGAACTAACCGAAAGGGAAAATGGCTTGTAAAATAGTAAGAGAAAAAGGCACTCACCAATGCGTGAGCGCCTCGTTTTTTGGCGGCGTAAATATTTGCAGTCAACCTGCCATAAAGGGGGTTACAGCAGATATGCGCACAGAATATAAGCCACGGATGAAGTTATGGTTACGATCGGGAAGATCAGCAGTCCATAACTCCATACCCATTTCGGGTCATCTTTCATACAGTCAGAGCCCAGATAAAGCGGTGCAGATCCACCGGCTGCCATGGTCAGGAATGCACACAATGCGGACATGACGATGGCCGGAATAATGCAGCTTGGATTGATGCCGATGGTGGTGGCATATTTGATCAGGAATGGTCCGACCACGGTGCCAATGATAACAGCGGTTGCGGTATTGGAGAAAACATTGGTGCACACGATGGAGTATGCAATTCCCACCAGGAAAATGAAGAATGTAACAGCCTGACGTTTGTTAAAGCTGGTGCCGCCGTGGGCGCAGATGGATGCGACATCGGCATCTTTCATTTTAGAAAAATCAACGCGGAACAGAGGTTTTAAGCAGAGACCGAACGATACAGAAATAAACAGACCGGATACAGTGGCTGCCACCAGATAGGAAATCTGGTCGATCTCAACTCCGGCTTCTAACAGGCCTGGAGCCAGAAGATTGTAGATCATCATAGCCATGCCCTTAAAGGGAAGAATGCCGCCGCCTACGGAAGAAGCAATCAGAGCTCCGGTGGTCATCGCTTTTTTCCACTGGCTGTTGTTATCATAGCCGACAGATTCAGCAATGGAATTGACCATGGCAACACTAAACAGGAATGCACCGAGCGCGCTAGCCAGAGCACCCAGGGTGGTGACTGCGATCATAAAGACGCAGGTAAAGAGAACCGGGCGTCCGTTCAGCGCTTTTCTGGAAATCATCCATCGTGCGAGGACGCTGTCTGCGCCGCTTTCTGTCAGTGCAAAGAGCAGGACAAAGATGATGATCAGCTGCCAGACGGTTGGGCTTCCAAGGGTTGTCTGAATGATGGCAGTGCCGTCCGTAAAGCCGGTTAAAAGCATGGCAAACATGATGATGAAAGAAGGAATGATCATGCCAAAACGGTTTGCGATCAGCCAGATACCGCCGATAAAAATACCAATGGCCTGAACGCCAGGCCGCGTGATGCCGCCCCAGGTCGGACAGAATGAGCCAAAGATAAAAATAAAAAAGAAACTAATAGCCAGATGAATCAGTTGTTTTTGGGTATAAGTATTGCTTTTTTGTTCTCCCATAAGAAATAATCCCCCTGTTTTATTTTCTTGCCGGCTGCGGAGGTAGGAGCGCATCGGCCTCTGCTGCCTGTTTTTTCATGGCCGCCAGGCATATGTCTGTAAATGTTTTTTCGTAGTATTTGTAATGCTCTGTTCCCAGGACAAACGGATTTGGAATGCCATCGGTGATCGTGCGGATGATCTGAAGGCGATCAGTACCTTTGTCTACGAACGGGTGCGTGGAAATTTCCGCGTCGCACTGCATTTGTGCGGTCTTTTCTGCGAATTTCAGCGTGGATTCCAGATAGAGCACCTTGTCGCTCATTTTGTAAGGAATTCCGGTTCCGCCCCACATAGCTACCATATGGGGACCTCCCTCATCGGTTACCGGGAAAATAAAACTCATGCCGCCCGGGGTATGACCGGGAGTCTGACAGCAGTAGATCCGGGTATCCCCAAGGGTAAAATACGTGTCGTCAGTGAGGTAACCGTCCATATCCCAGGAGAGAACACCGGTGCGGTTGCGGGTATCCTGTTTGGCAAAGGCTTCATCAATTTCAGACATATAGATTTTGCATCCGGTCTGTGCACGAAACCAGTCTGCTTTGCCATAATGGTCACCATGTCCGTGGGTGATCAGAATCGCCTTCAGATCTTTGAGATTCAGGCCAAGATCCTGAAAACCGGAAACGATGACATCGCGGTGTTCGTCTAACGGTTCCATGCAGTCCAAAAGAATCAGACCGTCGGATGTTTCCAGAACGAAGCATCCGACATTAGGATTCCCGATAAAGGAGAGCTGGTCAAAAAATCTGGTTGCGGGAAATGTGGTTGTTTTCTGATCGAACAGAGGCTTATGGGCGGCCGGAGTCCGCCAGGAGTTTTTACAGATCATAAAATACACGTCCTTTCCATATTGATTAACAATAATTTATCAAAATAAAACGTGTTATACAAGAAAGGCAACACGAACGGACATTTGACAGCGTAACTGGATGATTTGACGGAAAACAGAAAATGAGTTATGATGATTTACAGAAAAATGATTTCTTTTTAAGGAAAGAAAGGAAAAACTTTGTTGAAACTGATCATATGTGATGATGAACCGGTTATTTATGAGACAATCCGGAATATGCTCGGTCGCTTTTCAAAAGAGTGCGGGATTTCTCTGGATGTGAGTACCTGTGCATCGGGAGAAGAACTATTGGGAGCGGTAACACCGGATGTGGATATTCTTCTTCTGGATATCCGGATGGGGGAACTTTCCGGCATGAATGCAGCGCGCAAAATCCGGGAAAAGAATTCGGATATCTGCATTATCTTCGTTACAACTATGACGCAATATGCACTGGAAGGCTATAAGGTTCATGCGTTTGGATTCTTAAAAAAGCCGCTGACCTACGCACAGCTGAAAGCGGAGGAAGATGTAAAGCGTATTCACCATGATATGAAGAACCATCTGATCGTATTGCAGAAGCTGATTGCCCAGAATGAGAATGCTGCATCTTATGTGCAGGATCTGATGGAAGAGATATCTGGTTATGGCAATCTGGCAGAGACCGGAAATCAGCTGTTAAATGGACTGATATCCGAAAAAATGTATCAGGCAGCTCAGTCCCGGATCGATTTAAATGCCTGCTTTGATTTTACCGCAGGTGCCTTTTTGGATCCGATGGATGTCTGTGCAATTTTTGGCAATGCACTGGATAATGCCATGGAAGCCAGTAAAAAAGTGAAAGATGCGGAACGCCGCAGCATCCTGGTAAAATGCAAAACACATTCCGGAAACCTGGTCATCACGTTTAAAAATTATTTTGAAGGGGAACTAAAACTCCACGATACCCTGCCGGTTTCAACCAAAACCGGCCATCTGCACGGAATAGGATTAAACAGCATTCGCCGGTCTGTGGAGAAATATGGAGGAAGCATGGCAGCAGAATGTGATGCGTATCACAATTTTATATTAACGGTAGTGCTGCCAATTCCGGAAAAAAGATAAAAAACGAAGAGCCACAGCATCGGCTCCTCGTTTTGGTTTCTAATGTTATATTTTTAAGACAGCTTCCAGATCTCCTCATTGTACTGTGCAATGGTGCGGTCGGAGGAGAAGAATCCGGCTTTGCTGATGTTGACCAGCATTTTCTTTGCCCACTCGGTTCGGTCTGCGTAAGCGGAATAAGCTTTCTCGCGGGTCTTTACATAATCTGTAAAATCTGGGAAGGTCATAAACCAGTCTTTGTTTAACAGCTCTTTATAGAGGCGTTCCAGATTTTCCTTCTGGCCGATCTTCATCATGTCTTTTCCGACAATGAAATCTACGGCAGCCTTTAAGTCCTTATCTTTCTCGTACCAGTCTTTCGACTTGTAGTCACCGCGCTCATAGCGGGCGATGACGGTTTCGGAGGATTCCCCGAAGGTAAAGATGTTGTCTTTCCCAACCAGCTCGGCAATTTCTACGTTGGCGCCGTCCATGGTTCCTAAGGTCAGGGCACCGTTTAACATGAATTTCATGTTGCCGGTACCGGATGCTTCCTTGGAAGCTAAGGAAATCTGCTCGGAGATATCGCAGGCCGGGATCAGCTTCTCTGCCAGGGTGACATTGTAGTTTTCCACCATGAAAACCTTCAGATGGGGACTGACCTTCGGGTCTTTGTTGATAAGCTCCTGCAGGCAGAGGATTAAGTGGATAATGTCCTTTGCGATCACGTAAGCCGGTGCGGCCTTGGCTCCAAAGAGTACCGTGATCGGCTTTTTCGGGATCTTTCCGGCCTTGATCTCCAGATATTTGTGGATCACATAGAGGGCATTCATCTGCTGACGTTTGTACTCATGCAGGCGTTTTACCTGGATATCAAAAATGGAATCCGGGTTCAACGAAAGTCCCTGGGTATCCTTTAAATAGGACACAAGCTGAGCTTTCTTTTCTGCCTTGACATCCAAAAGCTTGTCAAGGACAGCAGGATCGGATGTAAACTGTCCGAGCTTTTCCAGTTCCATGGCATCTTTTTTCCAGCCTTCTCCAATGAGAGAGGTGATGAGGGCGGAAAGCTCGGGATTGCACTCCATGAGCCAGCGGCGGAAGGTGATGCCGTTGGTCTTGTTGTTAAAGCGTTCCGGATACAGCTTATAGAAGTTATTGAGCTCGGTGTTTTTTAAGATTTCGGTATGCAGGTAAGCGACGCCGTTGACACTGTAGCCATAGTGGATGTCCATATGTGCCATATGTACCAGATCGTTCTGGATGATGTAGGTGGTCTCATCCTTTACCGCTGCGCGGATGCGGTTATCCAGCTCGCGAATGATCGGCATTAACTGCGGAACTGCCTTGTCAAGGAAGGAAATCGGCCATTTTTCCAGTGCTTCGGCCAGGATGGTGTGGTTGGTGTAAGCACAGACCTTGGATACAATGGCAATGGCCTCGTCCATCAAAATGCCGTGCTGGCCGAGCAGGCGGATCAGCTCCGGGATGACCATGGACGGATGGGTGTCGTTGATCTGAACAGCAGCGTAGTCAGCCAGGTCATGAAGATTGGAGCCGCGGGCGATGCACTCGTCCAGAATTAGCTGTGCCGCGTTGCTGACCATGAAATATTGCTGGTATACGCGCAGCAGGCGTCCCTTGTCATCGGAGTCGTCCGGGTAGAGGAAGAGGGTCAGGTTTTTCTCAATCTCGGTTTTGTCAAAGTCGATCCCGTCTTTTACAATGCTCTCGTCCACGGATTCCAGGTCAAACAGGCGAAGGCGGGTGGAGTGACTGTTGTAGCCAGTCACATCCAGGTCATAGAGGCGGGACGTGACGGTAAAGCCGCCAAAGGGGACCTGGTAGCTGGTCTCGGTCTTGGTAAGCCAGCTTTCCTTCTCGATCCATGGATTCGGAGTCTCCTGCTGAAGATGTTTTTTGTCAAAGACTTGCTTAAACAGTCCGTAGTGATAGTTTAAACCAACACCGTCTCCGTTTAATCCAAGGGTGGCGATGGAATCCACAAAGCAGGCAGCCAGACGTCCCAGGCCGCCGTTGCCAAGCGATGGTTCCGGCTCCAGCTCCTCGATCTTAGCAAGATTTTTTCCGGCTGCGTCCAGCTCTTTTTTGACTTCATCGTAAAGCCCTAAGTTGATCAGGTTGTTGGAAAGCAGCTTGCCGATCAGAAACTCAGCGGAGATATAGTAGAGCTTGCGCTTGCCGGTTGTGGAAACCGTTTCTTTTTTCTTAGCCAGTTTCTTTACCTGCTCCAGCAGGCAGAGATAAATCTCTTCGTTTGTGCAGGAAGCCAGAGGCTTTTTATATTTTTCTTTCACAGCTTTGGTCAGATTCATAATAGATAGAAACTCCCTTCCCTGAAATTTATATGGCTACATTATACCAAAGCAGGGCAGTGTTGTGCAAGGTTTACTGCACATGGGTTAAAAATCTCCCGGTTTTACCGTATCGGGAAGCATGGAGCGGTAGCTGCGTTTTCCTTTTGTGATCCGGTAATCTTCCCGGATCTTTTTGCGCAATTCGGGATCTTCATACAGTTTTTTTGCAGCGGTAAACAAGATCCGTGCTGCATAATGCATGCCCTTGTGCGCCAGCGGGCTCTTTCCCTGGGCTACGATCTGCCAGGTGTGGAGAGCGCAGCCGGAAGCTTCGGTGGTCACGCCAATGAGCCCTGTGGGAACCTGCCAGCTCACATCACCGACATCGGTGCTGCCAAGATTGATGCTCTGGCTTTCCGGGAGAAAGGTGGTGTCGATGGAAGGCTGTGATTTGTCATCTGATGTCATAAAGCCCGCTGCATAGGCATGATCCTCGCTGGTGTATTCCGGTCTCCTTACCGTTGTCATGGCTTCCATCATCAGTGCTTCCATGGCCGGAGTCGAGAGTAGATCTGCATAGGCGCTTACGATTTTGCAGGATACTTTGGTTCCTGTCATGAGTGCAGCACCTTTTGCCACATCGCAGACCCGCTCATAAAGCTCTGCCACATAGGAGCTTTCCGGGGCGCGCAGGGCATAAAGAAGGGTGGCGGAAGCCGGGACGATGTTTGGGGCATCGCCGCCGTCATTTAAGTAGGCGTAGTGCATGCGGGCATCGCTTTTTACATGCTCCCGCAGATAATTCACACCCACGTTCATGAGCTCACAGGCATCCAGGGCAGAGCGTCCAAGCTCCGGGTGGGCAGCCGCATGGGCGCTTTTTCCTGTAAAGTCAAAGATGACGCGGATGTTGGCCAGAGCCTCTTTGATCAGTCCGGTCTGAAAGCCCGGGTGCCAGGCCAGGGCAAAATCCAGATCATCAAAACAGCCGGAGCGGGTCAGGAATGCTTTTCCGGCACCGCCTTCCTCAGCCGGACAGCCAAAGTAGATCACAGTTGCGGAGGAATGCGTCTTTATAAGCCAGTCACGGATGAGACAGGCCGCCTCCATGGCGCCGGTTCCGAGAAGATTGTGTCCGCAGCCATGGCCGGCTGCTCCGGGACGATCGGCCTGTTTTTCACAAGCATCTGCCACTTGGTTCATACGGGGCAGCGCGTCATATTCCCCTAAAAGACCGATCACAGGATGACCGGAACCGAAACTGGCGGAAAAAGCAGTAGCAATGCCGCCAAGGTTTCTGGTTACGGTAAAGCCATTTTTCTCAAGAAAATCAGCCTGCAGGGCACTGGAGCGAAACTCCTGATAACGGGTCTCTGCAAATTCCCAGATCTGGTCGCTGATGGATTCAAATTGTTGTTCAAAAGATGTCTGTTCCATGGACTAAAAAACCTCCTGCAGATTTTTTGTTTATGCCACGATTATAAGAAACAGTCCGTGACTTGTCCAGATGTGTTTTTTTGATCACAGAATTTTCGGAAATTTATATTGAAAACTGAACATTTCCATTATAAAATGGAACTACAGTTCACACGTATAAACCTTTGTAATGGATGAAGTCTATGATAATAAAAGAAGAAATTCTGATGGCAAACGGTACAGCCATCCTGATGATGATTTTCCTTTTGTGGTGCAGAAAAAAGAACAGGGAAAGCACGCATATGGAAGATAAGCTTTATGATGCTATGTGCGTCATCAATCTTATGGGTGCTTTCTTTGAAACGATCAGCTTTCTGGTGGATGGAAACCGTTTTCTGTTCTGCCGGGAAATCAGTTATATGGCAAACAGCCTTTGTTTTGCAGGAACAGCAAGTATTGGCCTGATCTGGGGTCTTTATGTGGATCTGCGCATTTACCGGAATTATAAAAGAACCTTTAAGAAAGCCGCGATCGTGATGCTTCCCTGGCTTGTGGAATGTGTGGCCATTATCCTGAATCTTTTTGGTACGGGAATCCTGTTTCAAATATCAGAAAACAATATCTACCGGAGAGGCAGTCTGGCAATCCTTGGCTATGTCTCACTCATGATCTATTTTGTATATACAATCTACCTGGTAGAACATTCCAAAAAACAAGGGGTCAATCTGAATTTTTTTCCGGTATTTTATTTTGTTGGTCCCTGCCTTGCCGGAGTATTGATCCAACTGTTTTGTTACGGGATCACGACTGCCTGGATCTCCGTTGCGATTGCCCTGACCTTCGTGCAGATGCAGGCTTATGCGGAAAATTTGTACACGGATGAGCTTTCCGGATTATACAATCGCAGATATCTGAATGCGGTGCTGACTGAGCAGGAGCGCACAGGCAGCAGCGTTATGTATGGAATCATGATGGATCTGAATGATTTTAAATCCATCAATGATCAGTTCGGTCACGTTGTGGGAGACCGGGCAATCTGTGCAATGGGAAATATCCTGTTTCGATCCATACCGGATGGAGGCATGGCGATCCGGTATGCCGGAGATGAATTTGTGGTTTTGTTATGTGATGCAGACTGCGAATCAGCTTTTTATACCATGAAAGAAATCCATCAGAATCTGGTCGGATTCAACGATTCCGGGACAGAACCATTTACCTTAAGCGCCTCCATGGGATATGCAGAATTTGGATCCGATGATGATGCGGAAAGCTTTCTGAAACGCATGGATGAAAGCATGTATGAGGAAAAACGGAAGTATCATCGGATGAAACCGGAAAATGTATGAGGAAGGGAAGGATCATGAGCATGACACAGAATGTATATGCAGAGCTTCTTTTGGCTCTAAGGTCAGAAAGCCAGAAGCTTTTGCTGACGAAATTAAACAAAGACGGAACCCTGGAAAAGCACTTATATGTGCCGGGAGCCGAACCGGAAGCTGCGGAGGCCTTAGCACAGCAGGCGGCTTTTGAAAAGAAAGTCTGTATCCTGGGCTTTGGCGAAGAAACTGGTGAGGAAAAATGGATTGCGGAGCCTTTTTGCAAGGAGAACCGCATGCTGATCTTTGGCGGCGGGCATGTGTCTCTGGCATTGGCAGAATTTGCATCCCGCACCGGCTTTTCTGTCACCGTGACGGACGACCGACCATCCTTTGCAAACAAGCTTCGTTTCCCGACCGCGAAGGAAATACTCTGCATGGATTTTGAATCCGCCATTGAAAAGCTGGGCATCAATGCCTACGATTTTGTGGTTTTATTAACCCGTGGGCACCGCCATGACGGTGTCTGCCTGAGGGCGCTTTCAAAGCAGGAAGAAACTGCATATCTTGGGATGATCGGTTCAAGAAAGCGTGTGCGGGAATTGAAGGATACGCTGGAGGAAGAAGGCATCAGCAGAACATGGCTGGACTGGATCCATACCCCGGTGGGGTTGGATATCGGTGCGGTTACCCCGGAAGAGATCGCGGTAGCCATTCTTGCAGAAGCCATTCAGGTGAAGAGAAAACCTGTAGAGGGAAAAAGACGGGTATCCCAGTCCGACATTGATATGGAAGTGATCCATGACCTTGCAGAGCCGGATGAAAAATTTGCAGATCAAAAGAAAGCGGTCATCACCATCCTGAGTACCAAAGGCTCCACACCGCGAAAGGCCGGTGCCAAGATGATTGTCTACGAGACTGGTATGATCCAGGGAACCATCGGCGGCGGCTGTGCAGAGGCGAATCTGATGCAGCATGCCAGGGAGGTGATCCGGGATGGTGCATATCAGATCCGCCATGTGGACATGACCGGAAAGGTGGCAGAGGATGAGGGCATGGTCTGCGGCGGCGTGATGCAGGTGCTGATCGAGCTTGGATAAGTGTTATTAAAAAAATGTGTCGAAAGGCACATTTTTTTATGCAAAAAAACGATCGTGTGTAAATCAGATTTT
The DNA here is from genome assembly GCA_963642615.1 of Oscillospiraceae bacterium. Lineage (GTDB taxonomy): Bacteria > Bacillota > Clostridia > Lachnospirales > Lachnospiraceae > Brotaphodocola. The sequence continues at coordinate 21,300 of CAVIHW010000012.1, forward strand.
CGGTGTGCTGCGAGGGTGATACGGATATTCTTCAAACACCAGGTTAAGAAAAGACTGGACATTGGCGGAATTATAGTGTTCATGATACAGCACACCAAATTCCGCCGACCTGGTCGTGCGAAAGGGTACCTTGACCAGCTCGTTCATATGGATAAAGTTGGATTCTGCGATAAAATCCGGAAGCAGCGCAATTCCGACTCCTGCATAGATCATATGGACGGTATAGTCGATGGAGGTGCTGAAGTGGATGAGGATCCCGGGATATTTCAGATGCAGATCCCTTTGCATTTTTGCAAGGAAGGGGTCGGTTTTCTGGCTGTCTGCAAAGATCAGAGTCCGGTTGTTTAGGTCCCCCTCCTCGATCTGTGTTTTCCTTGCGAGGGGATCATCGTTTCGCATCAGGCAGCAGAAGCAGCCATGAAAGAGCGGGCGGAAAACTCCGCTGCTGATGAAGCTGTTATTGTTGGTGCAAAAGACCAGATCCAGCTTTTTTTCATTGAACAGCCGAAGGCCTTTCTGTACGGTCACATCGGAGCAGAAAAAACGGACATTGCGGTTCAGCTTTTGAAATGCAGAAAAGATCTTATAAAGACGGTGGATATTCACTGTGTTTTCAAAACCGATGTGGATATATTCTGGAAGATCGGAATTTCCCTGCACGGTCTGTTTGGCATTTTCAAGCTGAGCCAGGATATCGTTGACCTCCAGTAAAAATCGGGTGCCGGCTTCCGTCAGGATCACGGAGTGCTTGTCACGCAAAACCAGGGTGACATTCAGTTCCTTTTCCAGATTCTGGACATGTCGGGTCACGGCCGGCTGGGAGATAAACAATTCATCGGAAGCCTTTGAAAAACTCAGATTCCGTGCGACGGATTCAAAACAATATAACTGCTGCAGGGTCATTTTCTCAATCTCCTTCTTTCTTTGTTATAACTTTTTGTTATTGAGTATAAATAAGTTCTATTTCATTTTCAAGAAAAATTCTCATATAATCAAAATAAATAGTTAAAAAGATGACAAATAAAGGAGGAGACGAAACGTATGGAGAACAATACCGTAACACTCTATGTGAATGAGAAACGTTATGTATTTTCCATGGGAGATGCATACGGACAGGTTCCGCAGAGTGAGACATTGTTAGACACCTTGAGAAACCGTCTGGGTCTGACAGGCGCAAAGAAATCGTGTGATGAGGGAGCCTGCGGATGCTGTACGGTCATTAAGGATGGGGATGCGGTGCCGTCCTGCATGCAGCTGACGGCAGACTGTGACGGATGTCATATTACCACCATTGAGGGACTTGCAGATCCGGAGACCGGAGAACTTTCCAAACTGCAGCAGGCATTTCTGGATCATTATGCATTTCAGTGCGGCTTTTGCACACCGGGGATCATTATGGCAGCCAAGGCATTGTTAGACAAAAATCCGCATCCGACAGAGGAAGAAATCAAGGAGGCACTATCGGGCAACTATTGCCGGTGCATCAGCCATTATCATGTCATCGAAGCGGTTGAGGAAGCAGCAGGAACCGGACGTACGGCAGAAGAAAAGTGGGAGGATTTCAGATGAAAGACGTGAACAATTTTACGGATGCGAATTACAGACCGGAAAATTACCGGTATGTGGGAAAGGTCAATGTACCAAGAAAAGACGCCAAAGACATCCTGACCGGAAAATGTGTCTATCTGGATGATTTTACACTGCCGCAGATGCTGATCGGACGTGCGCTTCGAAGCCCGCATCCACATGCCCGCATTACCTCTATTAACACAGAGAAGGCTCAAAAGCTGGAAGGCGTTGCAGCAGTCCTGACTTATAAAGACGTGGATCAGAACATGAAGGTGGGCTGGCCGCCAACCAAGCCGATCCTTGGACAGGAGCTGATGTATGTAGGCGATCCGGTTGCCCTGGTGGCAGCGGAAACTGCTGAGATCGCCAATAAAGCACTGACTCTGATCGAAGTGGAATATGAGATCCTCCCGCATGTCTTGGATGGTGTGGAAGCAGTCAAGGACGGAGCACCGCAGCTGTATCCGGACATGTATAAGAATAATATCGTAACACCGGGTTATCCGCCGTTCCAGAAGGACGGTCCGTTCTGGCATCTGATCAAGGGCGATGTGGAGGCAGGATTTGAGGAATGTGAGTACATTGCTGAGGATATGGTAGAGTTTTCCAAGATGCCGGCTCCGGCAGCTCCGGAGGCACCGGGAGCCATTGTCCGCTGGGACGGCGACGAAAATTATACCATCTGGGTGGATTCCCAGTCCGGCTATATCTGCAAGATCTTAAACTCCTTTGCAGCTCCGAAGGCCAATCTGGATGTCCGCACCTTTAACGTAGGCGGATCCTATGGAAATAAACAGTCTCAGGTGATGCAGGTGATGTCCGCACTCCTTCTTGCCCGCCGTACCGATCGTCCGGTCAAGGTGTTCCAGACCAAGCAGGAGCAGATGTGCTGCTTTGAGACGAGACTTGGAAGCCAGGTGCATGCAAAGATCGGTATGGATAAGGATGGTGTTGTCCGTGCTGTGAAGGCAGAGTGGACGGTCGATACCGGATGCTTCTCCAATGCGACCCAGGGACAGGTTGGCGTCGGGATCGGTGAAGCCCAGCTTGTAATGTGCAAGTGTCAGAACTGGGATCTGGATACCAATCTGGTTGTAACCAATAAGCAGCCGGCCGGAATCGTAAGAGGCTACGGCGGTCAGGAATTGAACTCCTGTCTCTCTCTTTTGATGGGACGTACCATGCGGGAAGGCAATTTTGATCCGGTTGAGGTGTATAAGAAGAATTACGTCAGCGAGGGCGATATCTATACCTGGCGTGACGGACGCCAGTGGCAGGCACATTCTGTAAACTATGTCAAAGCCATTGAGGCAGCATCCGAAAAATTCAAGTGGAAAGAAAAATGGAAAGGCTGGGGTGTTCCGACCTGGACCAGTGAGGATGGAAATACTGTCCGCGGTGTCGGCTGCGGCATTATCGGCAATGCGGATATCGGAGAGGATAATACGGAGGCCTACATCCGTGTCGTTCCGGATATGGTGGGAGATAAGGCACACATTGTGCTGCAGACCAACATCACGGAATCCGGCATGGGACAGAGAAGCAACCTGGCAAAAATGGCAGCAGAGATCATGAATGTTCCGTATGAGCGGGTAGAGATCACTCCGCCGGAGACCAAGATCAACCCGACCGGATTCGGACTTTGCGGAAGCCGTGGAACCATCACATACGGACATGCAGTCAGCAATGCCTGTGAGGATGCAAGAAACAAATTGTTTGAACTGGCTGTTCCGTATCTGGAAGTGACCACGGACAGCATGTATCTGACGGATTACGGTGTTGCCATCAAGGCAAGACCGGATAAGTTTGTGAGCTGGAAACAGCTGATCCCGCCGGATCTGACCCTGACCGGCTACGGACAGCATCTGGAAAATTTCTCCACGCCGAACATGTTCATCATCTTCGTGGAGGTGGAAGTAAACAAAGAGACCGGCCTGGTAAAACTCCTCAACTGTCTTGGCGGTACGGACTGCGGACAGGCCATCGACCCGTCCATGCTGGAGATGCAGGTACAGAGCGGCATCGGTTCCGCTTCTCTGGATACCGCACTGTTTGAAGAGCATGTGATCGATCCGGTAACGAGCAGAACCATGACCTATGACATGATCGAGTACAAATGGCGTCCGTTCAATAACTTCCCGACTTATGACACCTGCATTCTGCAGTCTCAGTTTGATACCTTCCAGTTTAAGGCAACCGGTGTGGGAGAGATTGCCGGAGCCGCAGCTGCAAGTGCAACCATGCAGGCCATCACCAATGCGATCGGAGTGCAGGTTACCACCTATCCGGCTACCCCGGATGTCATTCTGAAAGCGCTTAAGGAGGAGAAAAAGTAATGAGAGAATTTGAATATGTGCGTCCGAAAACGCTGGAAGAAGCAGAAGAACAGATCAAAGACGGTGGTATGGCCATGGCCGGAGGCAGCGATGTCTTAGGCGGTCTGAAGGCAGATATTTATCCGAAGTATCCGGAAAAGATCGTCAGCTTAAAAGGTATTGAAGGAATGAGCGGCATCACAGTCGAGAACGGAACCATTACCGTAAAGGCGATGACGAAGCTTACCGAGGTTGCTGAAAATCCAGAAATCCAGAAGCTTGCGCCTGCACTCTCAGAGGCGGCAAAAAGCGTGGCAACTCCGCTGGTGAGAAACATCGGAACCATAGGAGGCAATGTCTGTCAGGATGTACGCTGCTGGTTTTACCGTTATCCGGATGAGATCGGCGGACGTATGGACTGTGCCAGAAAGGGAGGAGAGCAGTGCTTCGGCATTCTTGGAGATAACCGCTATCACTCCATTTTTGGCGGCATGAGCACCGGAAAGACACCGTGTACCCTGGAATGTCCAGCGGGAACGGATATCCCGACTTATATGGCAAAGATCCGCGAAGGAAACTGGGAAGAGGCGGCAAAGATCATCCTGCAGTACAATCCGCTGCCGATGCTGACCTCCAGGGTATGCCCACATACCTGCCAGACAAAGTGCAACCAGTGCAAGCACGGGGATTCCGTAAAGATCCACAGTGTGGAGCGAACCCTTGGAGACTGGATCCTTGCCCATACCGAGCTCTGTTATCCGGCACCCAAAAAGGAAACCGGAAAAACCGTGCGGATCGTTGGTGGAGGCCCTGCCGGACTTACCGCGGCCTATTACCTTCGCAAGGCGGGAAATAAGGTGGTTGTTTACGATAAGATGCCGGAAGCCGGAGGCGTGTTGATGTATGGCATTCCGGAATACCGCCTGCCGAAGCATTATGTGCGGGGTGTGGTCAAGGCCATTGCTGATATGGGCGTGGAATTTATTCTGGAAACAACGGTCGGCAAGGATATCACGATCGAGGAAATTGAGAAGAACAGTGATGCAGTCTTTCTGGATACCGGAGCCTGGAAGCAGCCCATCCTTGGCATTGACGGAGAAGGTCTTGCAAAATTCGGTCTGAACTTCTTAGTCGAGGTCAAAGGCTTCATGCAGAGACAGATCGGCAAGCATGTCATCGTATGCGGAGGCGGAAACGTAGCCATGGATGTCGCCCTGACGGCAAGACGTCTGGGTGCGGAGAGTGTTACCCTGGTCTGCCTTGAGCAGAGACACGAGATGCCGGCCTCCGAAGAGGAGATCGAACGTGCATTAGAAGAGGGCGTCAAGATCATCAACGGACGCGGACTTCATAAGGTTGTTTATGAGGGCGATGAGGTAAAAGGTTTAGTGACCAACAAGTGCGTATCCCTTCGGGATGCAAACGGAAGATTTGCCCCGACGTATGATCAGACAGATCTGCTTACCATCGATGGGGACAGCGTCTTACTGGCAACCGGTCAGAGAGTCGATCTGGATTTCCTTGGTGACAAATATAAAGAAGAGCTTCAGTCCGCCCGTGGTCTTATTGAGGTTGGCGAGCACAATGAGACCAGAAAGCCTGGTGTATATGCCGGAGGCGATGCGGCAACCGGTCCGTCGGTAGCGATCAAGGCTATCCGCGCAGGAGCCAATGCAGCTAGATCCATTCTGCGTTATCTGGGCGAAGAGGAAGAAGAACATATCAGCCAGAACGGCTTTTATGAGCATGACAAGACCGGAATCACAAAAACGGAAGGCTTGAAGGAAACCGATACTCCGGTGGAGAAACGCACATTGGATGTGGAAGATTCTACCTCTCTTAAACCGGAGCAGGCACTGGAAGAAGCAAAACGCTGCATGAACTGTGGCTGCTACTCCGTAAATGCCTCCGACATCACCCCGGTTCTGGTAGCACTTCATGCGGTAGTCGTCACAAGTAAGAGAAGGATTCCGGCAGAAGAGCTCTTTACCAGCAAGCTGAAGGTGGAAGATATGCTGGAAACAGGAGAGCTGGTGACGGCCTTTGAGATCCCGGTTCCGTCAGGAGAATGCCATTACAGCAAATTCCGTCTGAGAGATTCCGTGGACTTTGCCATGGTTTCCGTAGCAACCTGCTATCAGGTGGAAGAAAATCATGTCAAAGCGGCTGATATCGTTTTGGGAGGAGTTGCTCCGGTGCCGCTTCGAAGAACAAAGGCAGAATCCTATCTGACCGGAAAGAAGCTTTGCGAGGAGGTTGTGGAAACAGCGGCAGAGCTGGCACTGGAAGATGCAAAACCGTTTGAGAAAAATACCTATAAGGTGGATGTAGCCAAATCTCTGATCCGGGATTCCCTGAAACGCTGGAGGGTGTAAGTATGGTTTATCATCTGTGTTTGACCAATGAATGCCAGTGCAGCTGCTTTTACTGCAGCGGACACGTAAAAGAGGGGCGCGGAGAATATCTGCCTGCAGATCATGCCGTGGAGCTTGCCGTAAAAGCAGCAGAGCTGGGTTATGACACGATCGAGCTGACTGGAGGCGAGCCGCTTCTGCATCCGGATTTTGTGAAAATAATTACCGGGATCAGCCAACGCTGTCCGGAAGTATCTATGATCCTGAGTACCAATGGGATTTTGCTTGAGCAATATCTTTCTGAAATTAGAAATTCCGGTATCCGAAAGATCCGGATCCATGTAGATACTGTGCTGGCGGAAAATTACAAAAAAACAACCGGAAGATCTGAGCAGCTCAATCAGATCCTTGGCGGCTTATGGAAAAGCATCGCAGCTGATTTTCAAGTGGAACTCATTGTCAAGATGCATCCCTATTCCGCAGATCAGGTGGGGGTGATCTTAAGTCTGGCAAAAAAATATCCGATCCATATCAGGCTGGAAGACCTGGTCAATGGACAGGAGGTTTACCGGGAAAGGGATGTTCTGCTTCGCTGGAAGTCTGCGACCGGAACGCTGAACCTGATCGGAGATCATTTGTATCAGGGGGATGACTGGAAGGGAACACTGGAAATCAGATTTCAGAAGGAAGCTTAAAAAACGAAAAACACAGAGATCAGCTCCGGAGAAGGCAAAAAAGCTTTCTCCGGAGGATGAAAACAAGAAAAAGGTGGTGATCACATGAAGAAAACAGGGGCAGTTTTGCTGGCGGCAGGAATGTCTGAACGGATGCAGGATTTTAAACCGATGCTTCCGTTTGGAGGATCGACCGTATCAAGGCATATGGTTTCCATGTTAAAAGACCTGGATGTGGATCCGGTAGTGGTAGTCACCGGATATCGTGCCGAAGAACTCGAACGCCACCTTTCTTGTATGGGCGTTCGGTTTGTGCGGAACGAACGCCCGAAAGAAACCGAAATGTTTGATTCTATCCAAATGGGAGTGGAAGTCATCGAGACAGATTGTGAGCGGATCATGATCCTGCCGATCGATATTCCGGCCCTGATGCCGAATACGATCTGGCAGGTGTTACAGATCGATGCCCCGATCATCCGTACAGTATGCAAGGGAAAACCAGGTCATCCGGTTATGATCCGGACAGAGGTCTTTCCGGCCATCTGGAGCTATCGGGGAGAGCATGGCCTTCGTGGCGCCATGGAAGCCTCCGGGATTGCTATCACGAATCTGGAAGTGGAGGATGAAGGCATTTATAAAGATATGGATACCCCGGAGGAATACCAGGAACTGCTCAGATGGAATTATAACCGTGGTCAGGATTATCCGGTTCGGCCTTTTGTTTCAGTAGGACTGAAGGCGGGAGAAAAATTCTTTGGAGCGGGAACCTGTGAGCTTCTCGAACTGATCGGCCAGACCGGATCTGTGCAGGATGCCTGCCTGAAAATGAACCTTTCCTACAGCAAGGGAAGCAGGATGCTCAAGAACATAGAACGACAGACCGGAGAATCCGCGGTGCAAAGATGGACCGGAGGAATCGGAGGAGGCGGTTCACGGCTGACGAAAAAAGGAGAATGGCTGGTTCAAAATTACCGGAAAATGGAAGCAGATACCAGACAGGCAGCTACAGAAGCATTTCGTCAATATTTTGCGGAAGGGTGAATGGGATGGAGCAAAAAAGCAGAAGGATTTATCTGATCCGGCATGGAGAAGTAGCGTTTCAGGACGGAGTGCACCGGTGCATCAGCCGGACAGATGTTTTGCTGGATGAAGAAGGGCGCACCCAGGCGGAGCATCTGGCGCGATATTTTGCCAGGCATCGTGTGACACGGATCTTTACAAGTCCCCTAAAGCGATGCAGGGAGACTGCACGTATCCTGAGCCACGGAAACTATCCGATCGAGATAGAACCGGGGCTTCGGGAAGTCGATATGGGGGAGTGGGAAAACCTTCCTTTGCAGGAGTTGCGGGAAAAACGCGGAAAAACACTGGAATCGGAACCGGTTCACGGAGAACACCGCAAGAACGCACTCCGGCGTTTTCAGAATGCAACCGATAAGATCCTTGAAAAATCAGAAGGTGATATTGTCTGTGTGGCGCATGCAGGCGTAAACTGCTGTTATCTGGCAGATCTGCTTGGGACGCCACTGGAAACAAGCCGGGCACTCCCGCAGCCCTATGGCTGTATGAACCTGATCGAGATCGAGCAGGATGGTCAGAAGCGTGTCCTGCAATACGGGATCATGTCAGAAAAGGTTCCGGATGAGATGCAGTGCCGGAAACTATGGGACCGCTGTCAGACACCGGAACCTGTCAGGAGTCATTGCAGGGCGGTAAGTGAGCTGGCTGTAAGGATTGGCATGGCACTGAATCAGGCAGGCTGCAGCCTGAATCTGGAGCTGATCAAAAGTGGTGCACTTTTGCATGACGTGGCAAGGACAAGACCGGACCATGCAAGGGAAGGTGCTAAGCTCTTAAGAAAAGAAGGCTATCCGGAGGTGGCAGAGATCATTGCAAGACACCATGATCTTCAAAGGCCTTATTCGCCCGGAAAACCGGATGAGACGGAGGTTGTTTATCTTGCAGATAAGCTGGTAAAAGGAAGCTGCGAGGTATCCTTAGAGGAGCGTTTTTTGGAGAGTAGGAAAAAATGCGAAGCGCAGGAAGAACCAGCTCGTCAGGCTGCTCTGGAGGCACAGAACCGGCGCTATTGTAAAGCAAAGCAGGTTTTGGCTAAGATAGAAGAAGTGTTAGGCGGCTGTAAAATCGTGGAAAACCATGCCTGACAAAAAGACAGGCAGACTTATAAAAAAGCAGGCAAAGGATTGCATTTATCCGAAAAACAGGCTATAATGAAACAATCATCCGGCTTGTCTTAACAGGCCGGTAAACATTTCGCTGCGTTATATTTTTGAAAAAATAACGCAGCGATTCAACGTGAACCTCCAAAATGCTTCGAAAATAAAGGATCAGAAGCAAGAGTTGAGTGAACATAGAGATTTACAGGAAAATGGGGAGGCAACAGATCAATGAAACTGATCAAAACAGTCGATGCAGAGGGTGCGGTACTCTGCCACGACATTACACAGATCATCCGTGGGGTCACAAAGGATGCTGTATTTCGCAAGGGTCATATTGTTACAAAGGAAGATATCCCGGTACTGTTAAGCGTGGGAAAGGATACTCTTTACGTCTGGGAGAAGGAAGAAGGGATGCTGCATGAGGACGAGGCAGCAGAAGTGCTCTGCGAGATCTGCAAAGGCGAGCATATGGACCGCTCCCAGCCAAAGGAAGGAAAGATCGAACTGACTGCAGCCTGTGATGGTCTTTTAAAGATCGATGCAGCTGCTTTAAAAGCAGTGAACGCCTTCGGACAGATGATGATCGCCACTCGTCATGGCAATTTTGCAGTGAAAAAGGGCGACAAGCTTGCCGGAACCCGCATCATTCCTCTGGTGATCGAAGAAGAAAAAATGAAAGCGGCGAAGGCTCAGGCTATGGAATTGACCGGTGGAAAACCGATCCTGGAATTAAAGCCGTTTATGCAGAAAAAGGTGGGCATTATCACGACCGGAAATGAGGTATATCATGGACGGATTAAGGATACCTTTACCCCGGTCATTGAAGAGAAGCTGTCAGAGTTTGACACAACGCTGATCGATCATGTTACCTGGGATGATGACGACAAAAAGGTGACAGCCAGCATCCTGGATATGATAGAAAAGGGTGCGGATATCGTGATCTGCACCGGTGGCATGAGCGTAGATCCGGACGACAAGACCCCGCTTGCTATCAAAAATACCGGTGCACGCATTGTTTCCTACGGAGCTCCGGTGCTTCCGGGCGCCATGTTCCTTCTGGCTTACTATGATCACATGGAGCAGGGTAAGAACCACCGAACCGTCATCATGGGACTTCCGGGTTGTGTGATGTATGCGAAACGCACGATCTTCGATCTGATCCTGCCGCGCGTCATGGCAGACGATGAGGTGACAGCGGATGAGCTTGCGGCTCTCGGAATGGGAGGCCTGTGCTTAAACTGTCCGTCCTGCACCTTCCCGAATTGCGGATTTGGAAAGGGGTATTGATATGGAATTTACCCATTTTGACGAACAGGGCAATGCCCGCATGGTAGATGTGACTGCCAAAAATGAGACGACTCGTGAGGCGGTAGCAAAAGGCTGCATTCGCATGAGCGCGGAATGCTTTGAAAAAGTAAAAGAAGGCACCATGGCAAAGGGTGATGTGTTAGGCGTGGCGCGAATTGCCGGGATCATGGGTGCCAAGCGTACCTCGGAGCTGATCCCGCTCTGCCATATCTTAAACCTGACCAAGCTGAATGTGGATTTTGAGCTTCATCCGGAAAGCTGTACCATCGAGGCTATCTGCACCGCAAAGACCACCGGAAAGACCGGTGTGGAGATGGAGGCACTGACCGGCGTGTCTGTGACGCTTTTAACCATCTACGATATGTGTAAGGCCGTCGACAAGACCATGGAGATCGGAGAGATCCATCTGGCAGAGAAAACGGGCGGAAAGAGTGGTCACTTTGTGAATCCGCATAAGCAGGAAGGTGAGCAGGCATGAGAGATGCCAGGGGAAGAGAAATCAGCTATCTGCGCATTTCTGTGACCGATCGCTGCAATCTGCGCTGTAAATACTGTATGCCGGATGGCATCTGCTGTGTGGAGCACAACGACATCCTGCGGTTTGAGGAAATCTTAAGGATCGCTCAGTGTGGAGCAGAGCTTGGTATCAAAAAGATCCGCCTGACCGGAGGGGAACCGTTGGTAAGAAAGGGCTGCCAGCAGCTTGTTAGGATGTTAAAAGAGATCCATGGAATTGAAAAGGTAGCCATGACTACCAACGGAACTTTGCTGCGGGAGGCATTGCCTAAGCTTGTGGAGGCAGGCCTTGACGAGGTGAACATCAGTCTGGATACGCTAAATGCAGAAAGGTTTGAACAGATCACCGGGCAGGATCTGCTTTCTGAGGTCTTACTGGCCATTGATGCCGCTTATGCAGCAGGGTTAAAGGTTAAGATCAATGCCGTATCCATGCCGGATACAGACTGGAAAAGCATGATTACGCTTGCAAAAGAACGATGCGTGGATGTCCGCTTTATCGAGCTGATGCCGATCGGGGAAGGAAAGTGTGCCGCAGGGCGCAGCAATGTGGAGCTTCTTTCTGAGATCAAGAGAGAATTTCCAAAGCTTCGGGCGGATGAGAGCGTGCATGGAGCCGGACCTGCCGTCTATTACAGGATTCCGGGATATCAGGGCAGCATTGGACTGATCAGTGCGATGCACGGAAAGTTCTGTAGGGATTGCAACCGGGTGCGCTTAACATCGACCGGATTTTTAAAGACCTGTCTGTGCTACGAGGACGGAACGGATCTGAGGGAGATTTTGCGGGAAGAAAGCAGCGTTTCCATCAGACAGCAAAAGCTTTTGGCTGCCATGGAACATGCCATCTATGGAAAACCGGCAGAACACTGTTTTGAGCAGCCGGAGCAGATTACGGAAGCACATGGTATGAATGCGATTGGAGGGTAAGTAGTATGGATTTTAACGAGACAGGAGTGGTGAAGGCCATCTGTATCAGCCCGGCCAGAGGTACCGAAAAGCATACGATCCCGGAAGGCCATTTCATTCCCAATTTCGGAATTGAGGGCGATGCCCACGCAGGTACCTGGCACCGGCAGGTGAGCCTCCTTTCTTATAATAAGGTGGAAGAATTTAACAAGCGGGGCGCCAATGTAGGAGACGGTGCCTTTGGAGAAAATCTGGTGGTGGACGGGATTGATTTTCGTGCCCTGCCGGTGGGAAGCAGACTCTATGCCGGGGATGTAGAGCTTCGCATGACCCAGATCGGAAAGGAATGCCACAGCCACTGCGCGATCTACCACCGGGTCGGAGAGTGCATCATGCCGAAAGAGGGTGTCTTTGCTGAAGTGGTAAAAGAAGGCATCATCCGCCCGGGCGATGTGATGCGGGTAGAGGCACCGGATGAGAACCGTCCGTTTACGGCGGCAGTCATTGTCTTAAGCGATAAAGGCTCCAAAGGGGAGCGGGAGGACTTAAGCGGACCTGCGGCAGAAGAATTGTTAAAGGAAGCAGGATACGATGTGGTGGAGCGCTTTGTGATCCCGGATGAGCCGGAGGTATTAAAGCATCATCTGATCCGTCTGGCAGACAGCCGCCAGGTAGATCTGGTGGTTACCAGTGGCGGAACCGGATTTTCCATGCGCGATCAGACACCGGAGGCGACTTTAGCTGTGGCTGACCGGAATGCTCCGGGCATTGCGGAATATATCCGCATGAAGTCCATGCAGATCACAGACCGTGCCATGCTAGGCCGCGGTGCATCGGTCATCCGGAAAAAGACACTGATCGTCAATTTGCCTGGAAGTCCGAAGGCAGTAAAAGAAAGCCTTGGCTTTATCCTGGGGGCTTTGGATCATGGCCTTCGGATCTTAAGAGGCACGGCATCGGAATGTGCCCGCAAATAGACACAGGCATTTGTGCCTTGCCGGAATGCGGTGTTCGCTCCGGCTGAAAACAGAGATCTTTAATATGGTTATCCAAAAAGGTTAACATAAAAATGAAAGGGAGACAACACAATGAAGAAAAAAATCGCAATTGTAATGGCAGCAATGATGGCTGCAGGCATGATGGCAGGATGTTCCTCTAAGACACAGGAGACGACTGCAGCAGCAACCGAGGCAGAGACCACGGCAGAGGAAACCACCGAAGCAGAGACTGAGGCAGAGACTGAAAGCGCAGCAGAGGCAAAGGCTGATCTGGAAGAGCAGACCATTCTGGTAGCTGCAGCAGCAAGCTTGAAGAATGCATATGAGGACAAGCTGATCCCGATGTTTGAGGAGCAGTATCCGGGTGTGACTGTTGAGGGAACCTATGACAGCTCGGGAAAGCTGCAGACCCAGATTGAGGAAGGCCTTGAGGCAGATGTATTCATGTCCGCAGCAACCAAGCAGATGAAGGCTCTGGATGAGGAAGGCCTGATCGCTTCTGATACCATGGTAGATCTGCTGGAGAACAAGATCGTTCTGATCGTTCCGGCAGGCAGCGACAGCAAGATCGATTCCTTTGAGAAGATCGGTGATGCAGCATCCATCGCTCTGGGTGATCCGGAGAGTGTTCCGGCAGGACAGTATGCAAAAGAAGCCCTGACTAACTTAAATGTATGGGACAGCATTCAGGATAAAGTAAGCTTTGGCACCAACGTAACCGAGGTATTAAACCAGGTTGCAGCAGCAAGTGCTGACGCAGGTATCGTTTATGCAACCGATGCAGCAAGCATGGCTGACCAGGTTAGCGTTGTAGCAGAGGCACCGGAAGGAAGCCTGGAGAAGAAGGTCATCTACCCGGTAGCCGTTGTGAAAGCAACCGAGCATGAGGATGCAGCAAAGGCATTCGTTGACTTTTTACAGACACCGGAAGCTATGGAAGTATTTGAGTCCTACGGTTTCGTAGCAGCAGAGTAAAGGAGTGAAAGATGGACTGGTCACCAATTCTGATTTCCATGAAAACCGCCAGTGTTTCCATTGTGATCACCTTTTTTCTGGGGATCCTGGCAGCCTGGTGGGTTGTGAGCATGAAAAATGAGAGACTGAAGGTCATCCTGGACGGCGTGCTCACCCTTCCACTGGTATTGCCGCCTACGGTGGCGGGCTTTTTCCTCTTATATCTGTTTGGTGTGAAACGGCCCATCGGCATCTTCTTTTTACAGTATTTTGGTGTTAAGATCGCCTTTTCCTGGACGGCTACGGTGCTGGCAGCAGTGGTGATGTCCTTCCCGCTCATGTACCGTTCCGCCAGGGGCGCCTTCGAGCAGGTGGATCCGAACCTTTCTGCAGCAGCCAGAACCCTCGGCATGAGTGAATGGAGCATCTTTCATAAAGTATTGATCGCCAATGCCATGCCGGGTATCGTAAGCGGCGGTGTCCTTGCCTTTGCAAGAGGACTTGGCGAGTTTGGTGCAACCGCCATGATCGCAGGCAATATTGCAGGAAAAACCAGAACCCTGCCCATGGCGGTCTATTCTGAGGTTGCAGCCGGAAATATGGATGCGGCATATCGCTATGTTGCGATCATTGTTGTGATCGCCTTTTTATCGGTCATTTTGATGAACCGAGCAGCACTCCATGAGGCGAAAAAACGGGGACAGTTCCACTGAGCAGCAAGGAGGGATTATGAACGAACAGATTTTATCGGTAGATATTCGAAAACAACTCCGGGAATTTGAACTCCGGGTTCAGTTTGAGTCTGGAACAGGATGCCTTGGCATCCTTGGTCCTTCCGGATGCGGAAAGAGCATGACCTTAAAATCCATCGCGGGGATCGTGGAGCCGGATGGCGGATCCATCACACTGGATGGGCGTGAACTGTTTTGCAGCAGCAAGAAGTTAAACTTAAAGCCGCAGAAGCGCCGGGTCGGCTATCTTTTTCAGAACTATGCCCTGTTTCCAAATATGACGGTAGAGGAGAATATCCTGACCGGACTGAAGGCCGGAAAACGCTACGAGGAGGCCGCGCAGAAAAAACGTGTCTCGGAGATGGTGGAACGTTTCCGTTTAAGTGGTCTGGAAAAGCGCTATCCGACACAGCTTTCCGGAGGACAGCAGCAGAGAGTAGCTCTGGCAAGAATCCTTGCCTATGAGCCGGAGGCGCTGCTTTTGGATGAGCCGTTTTCTGCCATGGATACGCACCTGAGGGAACGCCTGCGCCTGGAACTGGCCAGTGTGCTTTCCGATTATCAGGGAGCGTCTGTCATGGTGACCCATGACCGGGATGAGGCTTACCAGCTTTGTGATAACCTGCTTCTCTTTAGCAGGGGAAGTGTCATTGCATCCGGAAAGACAAAGGAGATTTTTAATGATCCAGGCAGTGTGGAGGCTGCAAGGCTGACGGGCTGCAAGAACATTTCCAGGATCGAAAAAATCGGTCCTTACCGGGTACGCGCTCTGGATTGGGATCAGTTAGAATTGGTCACGGACAAGCCGGTGACCGAGGACATCACCTCGATCGGGATCCGTGCCCATGATTTTGAACCGATATCCGAAGCGGATGCAATCAACCGGATCCCGGTTGGAACACCTCAGGTTTCTGAGATGCCGTTTGAATGGTATATCACCATGCAAAACGGACTTTGGTGGAAGATTGGAAAAACCATCCATACCCACAGCGCGGATGGTTTGATCCCGGAATATGTAAGCATAGCTCCCGAGGCCATCCTGCTTCTTCGGGATTAATGCAGATAAGAAGAAAAATATTGATCAAAGAGCTGGGCACAGGCTGCTTTCAGCTCTTTTTCCATACCAAGGTAGCGGTTTAAGAGGTCTTTTGCCTCATCAGTCAGATGGGAGGAACCGCCGGATGCCCCGCCAGACCGGGACTCGATCAGGGAACAGCCTAAGTATTCCTCAGCTTTTTTTATGATCTTCCAGCCCTTGCTGTAAGACATCTCCATCTCCTTACAGGCCGTCTGCATGGAATGATGCTGATCGACCAGCATGAGAAACTGCGCAACGCCGGGGCCAAAGAAGCTGTCCTGTTTTGCAAGGCGCAGTCTTACCGAAGCGTGAAGCGGAAGACTTGCCGGGGAGATGGAATCGTCAATCGGTGGTTTGGATTTGCGGCTCATAAAAACTCCTTTCAGGTTCGTGTATGTTCTCAAAACATTATAACACGAGTTACTGCGTCCGGGCAAATGATGATCGACAAAGGCAAAGAAAAATGATAGAGTGTGGATAGGCTGTATTACATGAGAAAGGATGACGATTGACAGATATGCCAGAAACCAGTAAGATTGAACTGCATGGGGATATTTCTATCCCTTTTTTGAAAAAAAGCCGTTTTACCGGAAGTTTTCGGGGCATGCGCTATGTGCTCATCAAACACGAAAACGAGCTGGAAGCGGCAGATGGAGAGACACCGGCCAAGACCGAGACTGTCATCCGGGCGATCATCTGGCCGGAACCGTTTAATTTTGAAGCAACGCCGGAAGAAAAGAAACATCATAAGGATTTTCCGTTTACTACAGATGGAATCTGGGAGGCTGTGGACTGGCTGAATGCGGAGCATGAGGCCGGGCATTATTAGGGAAGATCATTTCTGATCGGTTAAATCATAACTGGAAGTAATAGTACACATTCCTTTTATATAGTTGACAAATAGTACGAGGATTGCTATCATAAAGGGAACGTGACAGGAGGGAGAACACATATGGATCGAATCGTGTTATCATTGTTAGTAGACAACACATCGGGCGTACTGAGCCGGGTTGCCGGGTTATTCAGCCGCCGCGGCTATAACATTGAGAGTCTGACTGTTGGTGTCACGGCAGATGAGCGGTATTCCAGAATGACCGTAGTAGCCTTTGGAGATCAGAACATCTTAGAGCAGATTGAAAAGCAGCTTCGCAAGCTTGAGGATGTCCGCGATATCAAGGAGCTCAAGCCGAGCCATTCCGTTTACCGGGAGCTGATCATGGTCAAGGTACGTGCCAACGCAAATCAGCGTCAGGCAGTCAGCGCCATTTCCGACATTTTCCGTGCAACCATCGTAGATGTAGGCAAGGATTCCCTGACCGTCATGCTGACCGGTGACCAGTCCAAGCTGGATGCACTGATCAATCTGTTAGATGATTATGAGATCCTGGAACTTGCAAGAACCGGTCTGACCGGCTTATCCCGCGGTTCCGAGGATGTACGTTATTTGCCGTAAGAGCGGCTTGGCGGTACAGATCATTTATTTTACAAGGGACTTTGAGCGCCGGATGTTTCATGGACAGACAGAGAGTCGTCGAGACAGATGGGCGCATAAAGCATAAAGACAGCCACATTTCAGGCTGCAACACAATAATGGATCGAAAGATCTTGAGGAGGAAAAGAAGATGGCAAAGATTTATTATCAGGAAGACTGTAACCTGTCCTTACTGGATGGAAAGACCATCGCAATCATTGGTTACGGCAGCCAGGGACATGCACATGCATTAAACTTAAAGGAGTCCGGTTGTGACGTGATCATCGGCCTGTACGAGGGCAGCAAGTCCTGGGCAAAGGCTGAGGCACAGGGATTTAAAGTATATACCGCAGCAGAGGCTGCAAAGAAGGCAGATATCATCATGATCCTGATCAACGATGAGCTGCAGGCAGATATGTACAAGAACGATATCGAGCCGAACCTGGAAGAGGGCAACATGCTGATGTTCGCTCATGGCTTCAACATTCATTTCGGCTGCATCAAACCGCCGGCAAACGTAGATGTTACCATGATCGCTCCGAAGGCACCGGGTCATACTGTTCGTTCCGAGTATCAGGAAGGCAAGGGAACTCCGTGTCTGGTAGCTGTAGAGCAGGATTATACCGGTAAGGCTCTGGAGAAAGCTCTGGCATACGGCCTTGGTATCGGCGGCGCAAGAGCAGGTCTTCTTGAGACTACCTTCCGTACCGAGACTGAGACTGACCTCTTCGGTGAGCAGGCTGTTCTTTGCGGCGGCGTTTGCGCTCTGATGCAGGCTGGTTTCGAGACCCTGGTTGAGGCTGGCTATGATCCGAGAAATGCTTACTTCGAGTGTATCCACGAGATGAAGCTGATCGTTGATCTGATCTATCAGTCTGGTTTCGCAGGCATGAGATACTCCATCTCCAATACCGCTGAGTACGGCGATTACATCACCGGACCGAAGATCATCACCGAGGATACCAAGAAGGCTATGAAGAAGATCCTGACCGATATCCAGGATGGTACCTTCGCAAAAGAGTTCCTGCTTGATATGAGCCCGGCAGGCCGTCAGGTTCACTTCAAAGCTATGAGAAAGCTTGCTTCCGAGCATCCGTCTGAGAAAGTCGGCGCAGAGATCCGTAAGCTGTACAGCTGGAACGACGAGAGCGGAAAGCTCATCAACAACTAATCTGATATTTCATACAAAGAGGCAGAATCCTTTTGGGTCTGTCTCTTTTTTTGACTTTTCTTTTTGAAAAAAATCCCCTAAAAACTTTTTAAAATTATCAAAATAAGATAAGAAAAATAAGAATTTACCATTTTGCGATAATTGGTGTTGACTTTTCAAAATCCGGTTCCTATAATGAGCCCTATCAACCAAACAGGAAACAAAAAGAAAGGGGCATGATCCGGATGTGTAAGACCAAAGAGACCAATGCAGAATGGGAAGAGCTGGCACAAAAGCCGCTTCAGGATCAGATGGAATTCTTTGCAGCTTATGGAAAAGAATCCGGCGGAGGCATCAGCCGGGTATTTGGAAGTGAAGCTTACAAAGAGGCAGCCATTGCATTGCAGGATTACATGAAGGCCTGCAAGATGGAGACTTATATCGATCCGGTAGGAAATGTCCATGGAATCTGGAGGGCACAGGCCGAGAAGAAAAGTGGCCGGGAAATTTTGGTTGGCTCTCATCTGGATACCGTGAAGGAAGGCGGTATCTTTGATGGACTCTTAGGTGTGATGGCCGGGATTTTCGCAGTAAACCAATTACAAAGAGAGGGCAAACATCTTTCGGATGACATT
This sequence comes from Oscillospiraceae bacterium, assembly GCA_963642615.1. Lineage (GTDB taxonomy): Bacteria > Bacillota > Clostridia > Lachnospirales > Lachnospiraceae > Brotaphodocola. Next base: position 40,142 of record CAVIHW010000012.1, read on the forward strand.
CATGTCGTTGCCACCAACGGAGAAGAAGGAAACGATCTTGGAGGAACCTTTGGAAGCCGGTGCCTGACCGGAAAGATCGATCTTGAAGATGAGGCATTCCTGGAACGGGCAAAATCCTTTGGATATTCCAAGGCGGATCTGGAAGCTGCAAAGATGGATTTTTCCAAGGCAAAGTGCTGGCTGGAGCTGCACATCGAGCAGGGCAAGACCCTGGAGGAAGAAGAAAAGGAGATCGGGATCGTGACCGGAATTGTTGGCCTGTGGCGATACGGGATCCGGATTTTTGGAGAAAGCAATCATGCCGGAACGACCATGATGGAATACCGGAAGGATGCACTGGTTCGGGCGGCACAGATCATTGCCGGAGGAGATGAGCTTGCAAGGCAGATGGGAAATGACCTGGTAGCCACATTCAGCAAGGTTCAGATCCATCCCAATGTCATCGCAGTCATTAACAACCAGGTTGACATGATCCTGGAATGCAGGAACCGGAAAGAAGAAATCCTGGATGCGTTTGTGAAACAGATGCAGGAACAGTTCCGATCAGATGGTTCAAGTGATCCGGTTAGCGTAAGTTTTCAGGAACTGGTCAAGAAAGCCCCTGTTCCCTGTGATCCGAAGCTTGTAGATGAGATTGAGGCAGTATGCAGGGCAAATTCGTTAAACTACATGAGGATGCCGAGCGGGGCAACCCATGACGGCAACATGATCGCATTAAAGATCCCGATCGGAATGATCTTTGTTCCAAGCAGAAAGGGGATCAGCCACAGCAAAGACGAATGGACAAATTGGAGCCAGTGTGAACGCGGTGCGGAGGTTCTTTACGAGAGCATCTGCCGGATTTCAGAGAAGGGAGAGGACGCATGAAGATTCTGATCATCAATCCAAACAGTGATGAGGAAACGGACAGCCGGTTAAGAAAAAAGGCAGAGTCCTACGGCAAGGGTGATTATGATGTGGATGTGGTCCATGTCAAGGCAGCTCCGAAGCTGGTAGCAACCATGGAAGACTGTGCCAAAGGACTTCCGGAGATGATGGACTATATCCGGCAGGGCGAAGCATATGATGCTTTTATCGTAGCCTGTCATTCCGATCCAAACCTGGATGTGTTAAAAACCATGACACCAAAACCGGTGGTAGGCATTGCGGAGGCATCCATGAAGATCGCTTCCATGTATTGCAACGGCTTTGCAGTGATTTCCCCGTCGCCCGCATCGATCCCGAAAAAATGGACTTTAGCCAGAAAGTATTACTGCGGAGAGTTATATAAGGGTGCTGAGGTGTCAAAGGACAATGAAGCAGAAAGCCTGTATGAGGCAGCAAAGAAAGCAGTGGAACGGGATCATGTGGACGGCATTGTTCTTGGCTGTGCCAATTATGCAAACGCAGATGCCTATATTGAGAAAAAACTTGGCGTAAAGGTCTTTGACGGCGTTGCCTGTGCACTGATGATCGCATCGGGCATGGCAAAATACAGGACATACAAAGAAGAGGCTTAGGATCAAATCTTACAGATAGAAAGAAACAAGGAGGAACGGCTGATGTTAGATATGGTATTAAAAAACGGAAAAGTATTTTTAAACGGTGATTTTAAAGAAGGCATTGCGATCGGCGTGAAAGATGGAAAAATCGTCACGGTCACAGATACAGAGAACGTACCGGATGCCAGGGAAGTCTTAGATCTGGGAGGTCAGTATCTGATCCCGGGAACCATCGATACGCATATGCATGTGCGTGACCCTGGACATACGGAGCGCGGCAATTTCTACACCGAGACCATGGCGGCAGCAGCCGGCGGCATTACTACCATTCTGGAACATCCGATCAGTGTTCCGCCGCAGTATAATGTGGAGATCCTGGAAAAGCGTATTGAACGTGCAGATACCCAATGCGTGGTTGACTTCGCATTCTACGGTGCAGCAGGTGCCGAATTTGCGGATCAGATCACAAAGCTGGCAGAGGACGGACGCATTGTAGCATTCAAAACCTTCCTTCATGCGGCTCCGGAAGGAAGAGAACAGGAATTTAAAGGCCTGACCATGGCAAACAATGCAGAGCTTTATCTTGGCATGAAGGAGCTGGCGAAAACCGGAAAGATCGCAGCCTTCCATGCAGAAGACAACGATATGATCCAGCATAACATCGATGAGATGAGAAAAGAAGGAAAAACATCTGCAAAATATCATTGCCTGAGTCGTCCGACCGTCACAGAGGTGGTCAGCATTGAGCGTGTACTCGGATTTGCAAAAGAGACCGGAGCCAGAGTAGAGATCGCCCATATCTCCACACCGGAAGGCATGGAACTGTTAAAGAAGGCAAAAGCAGACGGCATGGATGTCTATGCAGAGACCTGCCCGCATTATCTGTTTTTGACGGATGCGGATGTGGAAAAATTTGGACCGTTTGCAAAATGCAACCCGCCGCTGCGTACCAAGGAACAGTCCGAGAAGCTGTGGGATTATATCAATGACGGAACCGTGGATTACATGGGAAGCGATCACAGCCCGTTCCTTTTGGAAGAAAAGACCCGCGGAAATGAAGATATCTTTAAGGCCGTTGCAGGTTTTCCAGGAGCAGATCTAAGACTTCCGCTGATGTTAAATGCGGTACAGGAAGGCAAGACCACATTAAAGAAGGTAGTAGAGCTCCTGGCAGAAAACCCGGCAAAGTGCTTTGGCATTTATCCGCAGAAGGGTACCATCCAGGTGGGGTCCGATGCAGACTTTGCAGTCTTTACACTTGATAAAAATACCGTAGTGGACAAAGAGAAAAACTATTCTCATGCAAAGGATATTGCAATTCCCTACGACGGAAGGGTACTGAAGTGTCAGGTTACCGAAACCATTGTCCGCGGACGCGTGATCATGAAGGATGGCGTTGTGGATGAAACGGCAAAGGCATACGGACAGCTTGTAAAACCGGCAAAATAAAAGAGAAGATCAAAAAGAAGATTAAAAAGCAAAGGCGCTTTTTCGGAAACAAGACCGAAAAGCGCCTTTTTGTCATTTGCGGGACTGATTGAAAAAGGGAGGCAGGCAGATGGAACGATATGTCATCACGATCAACAGACAGTTTGGAAGCATGGGACGCCCCATTGCCAGACAGTTGTCGGAGATCTTAAAGATTAACTATTATGACCGCGATATTGTAGAGCAGACAGCCAGAAAATTGAATCTGAGTGTCTCTACGATCAGTGCCGCGGAGGATTATGTGAAATCGAAATTTTCCTTCATGCGTTATCCGCTTGGCGCCGAGATCCAGGCCAGACAGGATGAGGTCTATCGTGTGCAGGATGGAATCATCCGTGAATTTGCCGAAAAAGAAAGCTGCATCATTGTTGGCCGGTGTGCGGATTATGTGCTGAAGGATTTTGAAAACCGGCTGGACATCTATATCTATGCACCTTATGAATCGCGTTATCAGAACTGCGTGGATCTGCTTTATATGGAACCGTCGGAAGCAAAATATATGATCAAGGCAGTCGATAAAGCGAGGGATGCCTACCACAAGCGTTATGCAGGTTATAAACCGGGGGATCCAAACCACAATGACCTGATGATCAACAGTGCCATGCTCGGTGTGGAAGGGACAGCCAAATATCTGGCTGATCTGGTGAAGCTTCGATTTGGCAGAGCTGGAACAAAGTGAAAGGAAGGAGTACCGGATTATGATCGCAATTGAACATTTATCGAAGAATTTTGGTGACCTTGAGGTTCTCAAAGATATCAATCTGGATGTCAAAGAAGGGGAAGTAGTCTGCATCATCGGACCGTCCGGTTCCGGAAAGAGTACCCTGCTTCGCTGCATCAACGAACTGGAAACACCCACGCGCGGAGCAATCCGGTATGAGGGAAAAAACATTCTGGATAAATCCTATGACATTCGAAAGTTTCGGGAAGAGGTCGGTATGGTTTTTCAGAAATTCAATCTGTTTCCGTTAAAAACCATCATGGAAAACATCACCATGGCACCGATCCGCATCAAAAAGCAGTCAAAGGAACAGGCGGAAAAGAAAGCACTAGAGCTTTTAGACCGTGTCGGATTAAAGGACAAGGCAAAGGTCTATCCGGGAACCCTTTCAGGCGGACAGCAGCAGCGTGTAGCTATTGCAAGAGCACTGGCCATGAACCCGAAGGCGCTTCTTTTTGATGAGCCGACCTCCGCATTGGATCCGGAGCTGGTGGGTGAGGTGCTGGATGTTATGAAATCTCTTGCAAAAGAAGGAATGACCATGATCGTGGTAACACACGAAATGGGATTTGCGCATGATGTGGCAGACCGCGTCATCTTCATGGACGGCGGCTACATTGTGGAGGAAGGAACACCGGAGCAGATTTTTAAGCATCCGCAGCAGAAACGAACTCAGGAATTTTTGTCGAGAACGCTCAGAAAAACAGAAGAGCTTGCAGGTTAGGAGGAAAACAGTATGGCAGATTTATGGAATTTGGCAATGCAGTACAGTCACCTGCTGGTGATCGGTTTTAAGGTAACGATCCTGATTTCAGTGGTGGCGATCTGTTTGGGATTTTTACTTGGTATCGTGATCTGTTTTATGCGGATCAGTAAAAATTCCGTTTTAAGCACCATAGCCTTTGGCTATGTGGAATTGATCCGTGGTACCCCGATCCTTTTGCAGATCGCCATGGTTTACTACGGACTTCCGCTGATTGGAATCGACATTCCGTCCTTCGAGATCGGAGGATTTACCTTTGACCGTTTCTTATGTGGTGTGCTGGCATTGATGATCAACAGCTCTGCATATATTTCCGAGATCATCCGAAGCGGTATCCAGTCCATTGACAAGGGACAGGAGGAAGCAGCACTTTCCCTGGGATTTACCAAGCGGGAAGCCATGGCGCTGGTCATTTTTCCGGCAGCCATCAAAAATGTCATCCCGGCTCTGGGCAATAACTTTATCACCATGGTAAAGTCTTCTTCCCAGGTATCAACGATCGGTCTTGCCGATCTGATGTATACCGCCAATGTGATTCGCGGAAACAGCTTCCGGCCGTTTTCCCCATTGGTCATGGTGGCAATCTTGTACCTGTTTTTAACGTTAAGTCTTTCTGCATTATTGAGAAAGGTGGAACATCGTCTGAATATAAGCAATGCCAGGGCCTGAATGGTTTTTGGCAATTTGTTTATAAATGTAACTGTTACAGATCCCGGGTTTGTGGGAGCATCAGCGCAGAATGCAGGGGAATGCATGGATGCGCAAAGATATGAGGAGGAACCAATTATGATGAAGAAACAGTGGATGAAAGCAGCAGCAGTATTGATCACGGCATTTGCACTGGGCGGATGTTCCGGAGCTTCCAAGCAGGCCGAAACCACCACAGCAGCAAGTGCAGCACAGACTACTGCAGTGGAGTCTGAGGCAGAAAGCACAACGGAAGGTGAGAGCGCAGGAAGCGAACTGGATGTCAATGATCTTGGACCTGTATTACAAAAGATCTACGACCGCGGCTCCGTCATTGTGGGAAATGATTCCAGCTATCCGCCATTTGGATTTATCGATACTACAACCAACCAGGCGATCGGTGTAGAAAAAGAAATGGCAACCGCCATTGCCGCAAAGCTTTCCGAAAAGCTTGGAAAAGAGATCAAGCTGGACTTCCAGAGCATGGAGTTTAGTGCGGTTCTTTCCTCCTTATCTACCGGAAAGATCGACCTGATCTGTTCTTGTCTGACTGTTACGGATGAGAGAAAGAAGGTTATGGATTTCTCAGATCCTTATCTTCAGACCCAGGATGTCTGCCTGATCCTTGCAAAGAATAAAGACCAGTACCAATCCTTAAGTGATTTTAAGGATAAAAAGCTGGCAGCCAACACTGGTTCTTCTCAGGAAGTGCGTGCAAACAGCATCTCTTCAACTGTAACCTCTACACCGACTGTATCCGATGCGATCTTACAGCTGCAGGCAGGCAAGGTAGATGCCATCGTAGTTGACAATATTACAGCTGAGCGGTATAGTGTTGGTTCAGATGACCTTTATTCTTTTGAGCTTTCAGACGATGAGGTTACACCGGTAGATAAGGCAGTCGGTTTCCAGCAGGGTAACGATGATCTGAAGGCAATCGTGAATGAAGTAGTAAAAGAAGAGACCGAGTCTGGCAATGTAGAAAAATGGGTAACCGAATATGCCAAGAAGGCCGCTGAGATGGGGCTGAATAAATAACGAAAAAGGGGAGCGGATCTGTATGGCACAGCTTCAGACACTTTCAAAAGCACTGGATATCTTAAATTTGCTGGGGAGATCCGAGGATCCGCTTTCTGTGGAAGAGATCGCAGGAAAACTGGAACTGCCGGAAAGCACGACATACCGGCTTTTGCAGACCTTGGAAGCCAAGGATTTCATCAAGCGGTATTCCAGAAAAAAGATCGGTCTGGGATCGAATTTTATCAATCTTGCGAGAAATCTTCATGATACCATGGAGCGAGAGCTGATCCTGATCGCAGCTCCCCACATGGAACGTGTGCGGGATGAGACAGAGGAATCTGTGATCCTCTCGGTACGTGCCGGTCTGGAAAGCCGGTGCATCAGCAGTGTTTCGTCCAGACATATCATCCGTTTTGTGGCAGAAGACAACCGTACCCTGCATCTGGATATTGGAGCTTCCAGCAGGGTGATCCTGGCTCATGAAGATGAGCGGGTGATTGAGCGGATCCGTATGGAAAAGACTACGGATGAAGAGAAAATTCAGTTGGATCAGGATCTGGAACGGATCCGCAAAAACGGATATGACATTACGGAAAGTCAGCATGATGTCGGATCTGTAGGAATTGGAGTTCCGATTTTTAATTCGTATGGGAAAATTTATGCCAGCCTGGCAGTGGCTGCCCCGGATACCCGGGTAAAACGGGAGCGCTATGAACAGTGTATTGCGATTTTAAAGGAAGCTGCTTTCTGCATCAGCAGCCAGCTGGCCAAGAAAGAAACGGAGGAAGCGTAGAATGGATTATCTGACAGAAAAATTTCGAAAACTGGGAATTGATCATGCACCTGGTCAGGAGGGACTGCAAAAGAAAAAAGAGCTGGAGCTTCGTGGGGAGAAGCTGGAGGGACGTCCGGTAGATTTCTCCCATGGAGATGTAGATGCCTTTCTTCCGCTTCCGGGAAGCAAGGAGGCATTTGATGCTGGCTATGCAGAGGGTGGAAAACAGGCCTATACGGAGTATCGCGGCAGAAAGACCGTTCGTGAGGATGTGGCTGCAAAGCTTTCTGCTTTTACCGGAGCAGCGATCGACCCTGCCACGAACCTGATTCTGACTCCGGGAACCCAGGGTGCACTGTTTCTGGCCATGGGTGCTCTGATCGGACGGGGTGATAAGGTGGCCATTGTAGAGCCGGATTATTTTGCAAACCGAAAGCTCGCAGAATTTTTCGACGGGGAGCTGATGCCCATTGCCATGCATTATGAGGGTGTAAGTGGAAAATCCGGGATTGACTTAAAACAGCTGGAAGAAGCATTTCAGGCCGGAACCAAGCTCTTTTTATTCTCCAATCCGAACAACCCGACCGGCGTGATCTATTCTTATGAAGAAATCTGTTCCATTGCTTCCATGGCAAAGAAATACAACGCTGCCCTGATCGTGGATGAACTGTATTCCCGTCAGATCTTTGAGAAACATCCGTATACCCACCTCTGTGCACAAAAAGAGATCCCGGACAATCTGATCACCATCATCGGACCTTCCAAGACAGAGTCCTTAAGCGGTTTCCGCCTGGGTGCAGCCTTCGGAACTGCGGAGATCATCACGCGCATGGAAAAGCTGCAGGCCATTGTATCCTTGCGTACGGCAGGTTACTGCCAGGCGGTATACAAAACCTGGTTTGCAGAGCCGGAAGGCTTTATGGAGGAGCGTATCCTGGCACATCAGGCGATCCGGGATGACATTCTTTCGCATCTTGCGCTCCATGAGGGCGTATCAGCAAGACCGACCGATGCCGGAAGCTATTTGTTTGTGAAGATGCCAAAGCTGGACGTTGACATTGTGACCTTTACAAAAATTGTGCGGGAGCTGGCGGCTGTGACCGTGACACCGGGAACGGAGTTTGGACCGCAGTATACCAGCCATTTCCGCATCAATTTTTCTCAGGATCACAAGGCAGCCGTGGATGCGGTTGACCGTTTGCTTACTGTGATGGAACGTTATCGCAGCAAATAAACAGAAAGAAAGGTAGAATATGCCATGAAGATAGGAATGCTTGGATGTGGAAAAATTGGAAGAACCCTGCTGAAAGAAATTCGGGAACATCAGTATGGAGAGGTTGTATTTGTGCAGGATCCGGCGGTGGAAGAAAGCGTCGTTTTGCAATATGCTCCCGGTGCAAAACTGATCCGTGAGCCGGAGGATGAATGCTATGCAACGGCAGATCTTGTAATCGAATGCGCAACGGCAGCAGCATTAAAGCCAAACCTTGCACGCATCTTAAAACAGAGCGACTTGTTTTTATTTTCCGTAACCTCCTTTGCAGATCTGGAGTTTGAGAAAGAAGCCAGGATGCTCACGAAAGAATACGGAACCCATATCTACCTTCCGCATGGTGCTATTCTCGGACTGGATGGTATTTTAGACGGTAAATCGGACTGGGAGAGCATTACCATAGAGACCACAAAGAATCCGGCAAGCCTGGGACGTGAGGATACCGAGTACACCGTGGTCTATGAAGGTCCGACCAGAAAAGCCTGTGAGCTGTATCCGCGCAATGTCAATGTGCATGCGGCGGTGGCCATGGCAGGACTTGGATTTGACAAGACCCATTCCAAGATTATTTCCGATCCGTCTGTCCATACAAACAGCCACCTGATCGCGGTCAAAGGGCCGGGAATGGATATCCAGATCCGGGTCAGCAGCTTTTCCGAAGGCGGTGTGACCGGAAAATACACGCCCCTGTCTGCCTGCGGAAGCCTGCACAGGCTGCTGGATACAAAGGAAGCAATCCGGATCATTTGATGAAAGCTGGCTATATCTAATCGAATGCCCGTTGTCTGCTATATGGCTGACAACGGGCATGTTCTTTATTTCAGCAGTTTATCTAAGGCCTCAACATCTTCTGCTTTTGTTGCCCAACTGGTAGCAAAACGGATGATGGTATGAGTGTCATCGTACTTTTCCCAAAAACCAAATTCTATTGTTTCTGCCAGCAGCGGCATCTTGGCATCCTCTATGATGCAGAAAACCTGATTGGTAGGAGAATCAAAGCATAAGGTATAACCATGTTTGGAAAGAATCTGTCGGATCCGGTCTGCGGCCTGAATGGCCGGGATTCCGATCGTTTCGTACAAATGATCCGTAAATAAGGTATCAAACTGGATTCCAAGGAGCCGTCCTTTTGCAAACAGCGCACCGTGCTGCTTGATGATGGTGAAAAAGTGAGGAATGGTTGCAGCATTCGGGATGACCACAGCTTCCCCAAACAAAGCTCCGCACTTTGTTCCGCCGATATAGAATACGTCACATAACGCCGCAATGTCAGCCAATGTAAGATCATTTTTTGGACAGGCAAGCGCATAAGCCAGTCGGGCACCATCCAGATAAAGCGGAATGTGATGTGACCGGCACAAGTCGCTGATCTCGGTTAATTCTTCCCGTGAATACAGGGTTCCGTATTCTGTCGGATGCGAGAGATAGACCATACCGGGCATGACCATGTGGTCATGGTTTGCATCGTTTTGATAGGTATTCAAAAGCTGTGCGATCTGACCGGAACTGATTTTTCCGTTATGGTGTGGCAGTGTCAGCACCTTATGTCCGCCAAGCTCGATGGCACCGGCTTCGTGTACACTGATATGTCCGGTATCAGCAGCGATCACACCCTGATAGCTTTTTAGTAAAGCGTCAATAACAGTCGCATTGGTCTGTGTGCCACCGGTCAGGAAGAACACTTCTGCATCCGGAGCGCTGCATGCTTCGCGGATCTTTGTACGGGCGGATTCGGAAAAGCTGTCTAAGCCGTATCCCGGTGTTTGCAGGAAATTGGTTTTAGTAAGCCGTTTCAGGATCAGAGGGTGCGCACCCTCCATATAATCACATGAAAATGATAAGATCTGACTCATGATTTTCATCCTTTCTGTTTGCAGTTTAATGGGCAATTGTTGCCATTATAAAACGTTTTGATCTGGGCTGCAAGGGCAAAAAAATACCCGTATCCATTCTTGATAGTTATGGATAATGATAAAAACAGACCATTTTACTTTATGAAATGGATGGGCTATAGTAAAGATAACAAAAAAACAAGCACAAAACAGCAAAGGAGTTGTCAGTTATGTATATGAAAAAATATCCATGCGTGTATATGCGCGGTGGTACCAGCAAGGCAGTATTTTTTCACGAGAAAGATCTTCCCAAAGACCAGAGCCTTTGGGATGAAATCTTTTTGAAGGTTATGGGAACACCGGATGTAAAACAGATTGACGGTATGGGCGGAACTGTTTCCTCCACCAGTAAGGTGGCCATTATCTCCCCGTCTGACCGGGAGGATGTAGATGTCAACTATACCTTCAAGCAGGTAGACATCGTGATCCCGCGTGTGGATGGCAGTGCAAACTGCGGTAACATTTCTTCTGCGGTTGGCCCGTTTGCCATTGATGAGGGACTGGTAAAGGCAGTAGAGCCGATTACGGTTGTACGCGTGCTGAACACCAACACCAACAAAGTCATTGAGGAGCATGTCCGCGTCGAGGACGGACACGCTATGGTGCATGGCGACGAGGTCATTAAGGGCGTACCAGGAACTGGTTCCCGCATCGATATGTACTTTGAGGATCCGGCAGGCTCCAAGACCGGAAAGCTTTTTCCGACCGGAAACAAGAGAGATCTCTTTGATGTGCCGGGTTACGGTGAGATCGAAGTAACGGTGTTAGACTGCTCAAACCCGATGGTATTCATCCGTGCAAAAGACTTAGGCATCAAGGGGACCGAGCTTGTGGAATTAAACCAGAACAAGGATGTGATGGAGCACATCGAGCGCATCCGTTGCATCGCAGCATACAAATGTGGTTTTGTGGAAAACTGGGAAGAGGCAAGAACCAAGTCCACATCTGCACCGAAGGTCTCCATCATCTCAGAGCCACAGGATTACATCGACATGGATAAGAATGAGGTTCATGCAGAGGCGATGGACATCTGCTGCCGTGCAATCTCCGTAGGATCCCTTCATAAGGCATATCCGATGACTGTTGCGGTAGGAACCGGAGCAGCAGCAAGAATTCCGGGAACCATTGTAAACGACATTGCAAAACCGGCGCCGGATCAGGATATCATAAAAATTGGACATTCCAGCGGCGTGACCGAGGTGGATGTGAAGATGGACGGAGAGCGCGTCATCAAGGGCGGCGTGACCCGTACTGCAAGAAGGATCATGGACGGCTGGGTTTACGTCAGAGACTGATTGAAAACATGGGATTGCCGGGGCTGCGGGGTCTGGCAATCCTGGAATGAGAGAGCAGTTCATTGAGAAAATGAGAGGAGAATATTCATATGGTAACTTTACATGAAGGAAAACATTATATTGTAAACAATGATCATATTGCTACCGCAGAGGAAGCTGCAAAGCTTTCTGCGGAGGAAGGCAAGAAACAAACCTTGACCTATCAGGTGCTGGAGAAACACAACCACTCCGACAGTATGGAGCATCTGGAGATCAAATTTGATTCCATGGGTGTATACGACAACACCTACGTTGGTATTCTGCAGACCGCGTATGCAAGCGGACTGAAAGAGTTCCCAATGCCCTGCGTCTTCACCAACTGTCACAACTGCCTGTGTGCAGTCGGCGGCACCATCAACACGGATGTACATAAATACGCAGAGTCTGCCTGCAAAAAGTCCGGTGGCATTTTTGTTCCGCCGCATGAGGCTGTTATTCACCAGTACATGCGTGAGATGATCGTGAAATCCGGCGACATGTCCATCGTTTCCGATTCCCACACCCGTTATGGCACACAGGGTTCCGTTTCCATCGGTGAGGGCGGTCCGGAGCTTGCAAAGGCTATGCTGGGAAAATATTATGAGATTGATTACCCGGAGGTGATCGGCGTGTTTATGACCGGTGCTCCAAAGCCCTGGGTCGGACCGATGGATGTGGCTCTGAGTATCATCGGCAAGGTATTCAAAAACAACTTTGTAAAGAATAAAGTTCTCGAATTTATCGGACCTGGCGTCAGCAGCATGTCCATGGATTTCCGTAACGGAATTGATACCATGACTACCGAGTCTGCATGCCTTTCTTCTGTATGGGCTACCGATGACAAGGTAAAAGAGTACTTTGAGATCCACAAACGCCCGAATGATTTTAAACGCATGCAGCAGGGGGACGCAGCTCTGTATGACGGCATTGTAGAGATCAATCTGGATACCATCGTTCCGATGATCGCTCTGCCGTTCCATCCAAGCAATGCTTATCCGCTGAAAGATGTCATTTCTGATCCGGAAAAATATCTTGGCATGGTTGAGAAAGAGGCAGAACGCGTATTTGAGAACAACAAAGATATCCACTTAGACCTGCGTTCCAAGATCCATAACGGAAAGATCAAGGTAGATCAGGCAGCCATCGCAGGCTGTGCGGCAGGTTCCTTTGAGAATATTTATGCGGTAGATCAGATCGCAAAGAAGTTAAACCGCGGCCTTGGAACCTTCCCGCTTAACATTTATCCGGCATCTCAGCCGATCATGTATGAGTTAAACAAGATTGGTGTGTTAAATGACCTGATGAACTATGGTGCCCGTGTAAAGACCGCGTTCTGCGGACCTTGCTTCGGTGCTTCCGATGCTCCGGGAAACAATGATTTTTGTATCCGCCACAGCACCAGAAACTTCCCGAACCGCGAGGGATCCAGCCCGGCAAACGGCCAGATCGCATCCGTAGCGCTGATGGATTCCAAGTCTATCGCTGCAACCGCGTTCAACGGTGGTTACTTAACCTCTGCAGAGGACTGCCCGGTAGAGTTTACCGTTCCGTCCTATGAGTTTAACAGCAATATCTATGATAACATCGTTTACAACGGTTATGGAAAGGCACAGCCGGAGGCCGAGATCGTCTATGGTCCGTCCATCAAAGACTGGCCGCAGATGTCTGCTCTGACAGACAATTTGCTCCTTCAGGTAGCAAGTGTGATCCGCGATGAGGTTACCACCACCGATGAGCTGATCCCGTCCGGTGAGACCGCATCCTACCGTTCCAACCCGTACAAGATTTCCGAGTTCACCCTGATCCGGAAAGATCCGGAGTATGTGGGAAAGGCAAAGACCGTACAGGTTTATGAGAAAGCCCGTGTGGCAGGAGATGCCAAAAAGACTGCAGAGATCTATGAAGTTTTAAAGTCAGTCGGTGTTGATGCACCGGTTGAGGAACTGATGAAGACCACCGGAATCGGTTCCGTATTATACGCAAAACGCCCGGGTGACGGTTCTGCCCGCGAGTATGCCGCAAGCTGTCAGAAGGTACTGGGCGGCCTGGCAAACATCTGCATCGAGTACGCAACCAAACGTTACCGCAGCAACTGCGTAAACTGGGGCATGCTGCCGTTTACCTATCCGGATGACAACATCCATCTGGAGGTTGGGGAGTACGTATACCTTCCGGGTATCCGAAAGGCAGTAGAAGAGGGTGCAACAACCTTTGAGGCGACCATCATCGGAAAAGATGGAGCTACTCGTACTATGGAACTGGAGTTAAAGGGCGTGACCGAGGCAGAGAAGAAAGTCCTTCTGGCAGGCAGCCTGATCAACTCTTACAAGGCAGAATAAGGAGCGCGTGTATGTCGGATTTGCGGAAATTAGCAGAATTCATTCATGACATCACATGGGAACAGCTTCCGGAGCGTGTGCAAAAGACGGCCGCGCTCCGCGTCCTTGACCTGGTCAGTGTGGCAGCCGGGGCAGCAAATGATGAGCTGGTAGAAGCGGCGAAAGGGGCACTTGGAGCCGTGAGCGGATGCCGGATGTCGGATCAGCAGGAGGCAGGAGGTCAGATGAAAGAGGCAGATGCCAAGGATGGTTTTGTCTCCGTCTGGGGAGATGCCAGGAAATATCCGCTGGCAACGGCAGCCATGTTAAATGCCATGCTGGCTCATACCCTGGAACTGGATGATGTTCACACGGCTTCCAAGACCCACGGAAGCGCCAGCCTGATCCCGGCGGCCTGGTCCTGCGCGGAGTATCTTGAAAAAAGTGGCAAAGATTTTTTACTTGCCGTGGTCTGCGGTTATGAGACCGTGAACCGTGTTGGCATGGCTTTTGGTGTATCTGCCCATAGAAACCGCGGCTGGCATGCCACGGCAACCTGCGGTGTGTTTGGTTGTGCGGCAGCCTGTGCAAAGCTTCTGGATCTGAGCGTAGATCAGATCCTATCCGCTCTTGGCATGGCAGGAACCCAGTCAAGCGGTGTCTGGGCCTTTCTGGGAGATGGCAGCAACTGCAAGATCTTGCATCCTGCAAGGGCTGCGGCAGACGGGATTGAGGCAGCGTTCCTTGCAAAAGCAGGAATGACAGGGCCGGAACATATTTTTGAGGCAAAGGATGGCGGACTTTTATATGCCATGTCGGACGGCGGAGATGTGTCAAAACTGAGCCAGGGTCTTGGAGAGGTCTATGAGATCTTAAATATGGATATGAAGCCGTATCCGTGCTGCAGAAGCGCGCATTGCGCCATTGACGGGATTTTTGAGGTTCGAAGGCAGATGCTGGAGGAACGTGCAGACAACAAAGAAACACTGATCACCCTTGCAAAACAGATCCGTGTGATTGAGATCGATACCTATCTGGTCGGTTACAAGCAATGTGCGGTGAGTGAGGGCTGCCTGCATCCGAAAACGATCCTGGATGCAAAATTTTCCACGCCATATTCTGTTGCAGCCGCGTTTCTTTACGGGACTGTCGGTATGCGGCAGTTTGAACCGGAAGTGGTTTTTGATCCAACGGTTCAGAGCCTGCTTGAGAAAGTAACGGTGCGTCCTGCAGACCGTTTTACGGAGCAATATCCAAAACACTGGGGCTGTCATGTGAGGGTCACTATGCAGGATGGCCGGGTTTACGAAGCAGAAATAACAGACCCATCCGGCAGTGTGGCAAGACCGCTGTCTGAAGAACAGGCCATGAAGAAGGCCAAAGAGTTCTTGCATGTAGTGTGTCCGGAAAGAGAGCAGGAGACGATCCGCGAAATTTTAAATCTGGAGAAATGTATGCGCCTTCCGTTGATCGGAAGCAGAAAGCTGCAGGAGTAGGGTTTATTCTAACTATAAGGGGGTAACGAAATGTTGGCATTCATTGGTTTTGCATTGATGATCATTCTTATGTTTGTGTTGATCAAGGAAAAGATGGCACCGCCGCTGGCTTTTATCCTGCTGCCACTGATTGCGGCCGTGCTGGCAGGCTTTGGAATGGAAGAGATTGCGGGATTTATCAAGACGGGTATGAATACCATGTTAAGTACAGCAATCCTGTTCATTTTCTCGATTTCCTATTTTACCATGATGTCGGATGCCGGACTTTTTGATCCGATCATCAATTTCCTGATCAAACGAGCAGGAAAAAATGTGGCAACCATTTTTATTGCAGTGGTACTGACCACCTTTGTAGCGCACCTGGATGGCTCCGGCGCAACCACATTTCTGATCGTAGTTCCGGCATTCCTTCCGATCTGCAAGCGTATGGGAGTTCGCCCGCAGGCACTGCTTGGTTCCATGTGTGGTGCTTATGGTGTCATGAACCTGGTGCCGTGGGGCGGTCCGACCATGCGAGCTGCAAGTGTGGCAGGCTTGGAGGCAGGAGATTTATACAGCTTTATGATCCCGGGTGTTGTCTGCCTGGTGATTGCAGCCTTTGGCATTGCAATCGTAGTTTCCATGATCGAGAAAAAGAATGGAGCAGAGGCAGGCGTCCATGTACAGAGTGCAAAAGATGAAAGTGCAGAGAAAAAAGAGACAAAGAAGGGTGTCTACTACTTTAACCTGGTTCTCACCCTGGTCATGCTGGTGTTACTGTTCCGTGACCTTCCGCTTCCGCTGTATTCCATTTTCATGGTAGCCTTTGCTATCGGCCTGATCGTAAACTTTCCGAATGCAAAGCAGCAGAATAAGAAGATCAAAGAATACGGTACCAATGCCATGGTTATGACTATGACCTTGTTTTCTGTGGGTATCTTCATGGGAGTCATCAAGGATTCCGGAATGGTGGAGGCCATGGCAAATGCTATTGTAGGTGTGCTTCCGTCAGCGATTGCTCCACATATGCACTGGTTCATGTGCCTGTTCTCCGTACCGCTTCTGATGATCCTTGGTACCGATGCGTTTTACTATGCACTGCTTCCGATCATCATGGGTGTGGTAGAGCCGTTTGGAGTGGCACCAGAGACGGTGGCAGCAGCCTTTTTGTTAACTGCAACCCTTGGTACTCCGATCAGTCCGTCTGTGGCGGCAACCTACGTAGGACTTGGCCTGGCAGATGTCTCCATCGGGGAACATATCAAGTACTCCATGAGACTGGTATGGCCTGCCAGCATTGCAGTGCTGATCATGGCTACCGTGATCGGTGTGATCAAATTCTAACATAGAGATAGAGATAGTTGTATTCGGTTATAAAAACAGAGACCTGTGTGGATAAAAACGCAGAGGCCTCTGTTTTTTTGTTGCCCTTCATTCGATGGAAGCTGACGGTTGACAGGTTTTGCAGGCGGAACACATTCAGGACTCAGGTGCATGTCTGATTCGTGCGTAACAGCAATGCATCCAGAAACAGCTTCACCTGCGGAAGCTTTGCATACTGGTGTTTGTAGAGCACATAGGTGTTGCGAAGAAAGGGGGAACCGTCTTCCATAAAAAGATCTTCGGTATAGCCGTCAAAATCATCCAGGCAGATGCGCGGCAGGATGCACCAGCCAAGTCCGTACCGTGCCATTTCCTTGCAGGCATCAATGCTGTCGATCCACATGTGCGGGCGCAGCTGGGCGAGGTTGTGGGCAGCCAGCCAGCGGTCAATACGGGCACTTAAGTCCGAGTCGGTATGGCGCCCGATATAAGGATAATCCGTTAGCGGACGTCCCTGGTTTTCTCTGCTGCAGACCAGGCACATGGGTTCGGTGGAGATGAGTGTGCAGGCCTCGTCCCAGGCGAAGCGCCCGCGGATGATGGCAATCGAGATTTCATCCCGGTTTAGAAGCTGGAAGAGATGTTTGCTCTGTCCGGTTGTGATCTGCACATCCACCAGAGGATACTGATCTGTATATTCTTTTAAGATGCGCGGCAGGCGATAGTGTGCAATGTTTAAGGATGAACCCAGGCGAATGGTGCCACAGACCTGATTCTGGCTCATCAGGATCTGTTCTTTTAATTTCCGGCTGTTTGCGAGGATCTCAGCCGCATAAGGAAGGATCTGTTCCCCGGCCGGAGTAAACAGGATCCCTTTTTTGGAGCGTAAAAACAGCGTGCACTGCAGTTCTTCCTCCATTTTCTGGATCCGCTTGGTGATGGCAGGCTGGGTCATAAACAGGTTCTGTGCTGTTTTTGTGATATTTTTTGATTTATTCAGGTCTAAAAGAACTTCATAATCTTTTTCATCCATGGGGAAAGTGCTCCTCTTTGAAATATTCCAATAAGTTATTGATCATAGAATAAAATTATACCAGTTTACTTTATTATGTACAAACCATTCTTTGTCCTTGTGAGAATCCAGTGTCCATGTTAAGATATCCGACAGGAAGGTGGGATTACGAGCATGAATTATTCGGATTTGATCATTTTTATCATGGAAATGATGGGAACGGTGGCATTTGCCGCGTCGGGAGCTATGCTTGGCATCCGAAAGAAGATGGATCTCTTTGGTGTATGCGTATTGGGGGTGACGACTTCCGTGGGCGGTGGAATGATCCGGGATATCATCCTGGGGATCATCCCGCCCGGTATGTTTCGAAGACCCGTCTACACCTTTGTGGCCATTGTCATTTCGGTGGGATTGTTTGTACTTCTTTATATGAAGCAAAAACTTCTGGATGGTGCCTGCCCGGATACCGTAACGCGCATTGGTCATCTCTATGAGCTGCTGATAAATATTTCCGATGCGATCGGCCTGGGAATCTTTACGGTGGTCGGCATCAACACAGCATGGAATGCAGGATATCATTCGCTGTTTCTGGTGGTGTTTGTCGGTGTGCTGACCGGTGTGGGAGGCGGCCTTCTGCGTGATGTCATGGCGCAGGAGAAGCCGTATATCCTCACAAAGCATATTTACGCCTGCGCATCCCTCATCGGAGCGCTGGTGTGCGTGTATACAGAAGATGCACTTGGAAATCTGCCGGCCATGATGATGGGAGCATGCGCGGTCGTGATCGTGCGGTTTCTGGCCATGCATTACCGGTGGAATCTGCCGAGGATCGAATAGGAATAGGAATGAGCATTCCGTATTGTTTTGCAACAGATTTATAGACGGAAACATAACTGAAACAAAAAGAAACGAAAGGGAGAGGAACAGAAAAACAGCAGCAGAAAATCCTTCGTTTTAGAATCATAAATGGTTACAGTTTGGCCATGACATTGCCGGAATAGTTGGCATCAGCCTTGCTTTATATCTCATTAGAAGATAAATGCGAAAATCAGTGACGCATTTACAGAAAAAGGAGGGTATTTATATGGCAACAAAACCGGTAATCGGAGTGCTTCTTGGGGATGCCGCAGGTGTCGGCCCGGAACTGGTGGCAAAATGTGCAGCAGCAGGATTCTATGAGGAATACTGCAAACCTGTTGTGATCGGAGATCTGAGAGTGTTTGAGCGTGCACTGGATGTGATTGGGGCAAAGGACCAGGTAAAGCTTCAGGTGATCTCGGATGTAGATGAGGCAGACTGGGAGAAAGGTCTTCCAGTATTAGATCAGAAAAATGTAGATCCAGAGGAGGTTCCGTTTGGAGCAAAGACCGTTGTAAGCGGAAAAGCATGTCTGGATATGCTCAAATTAGGTGTAGAGCTGTGGCAGGCCGGAAAGATCGGCGGCTATGTATTTGGACCGTTAAACAAGGCAGGCATGCATGATGCAGGTCTGACCTTAGAGAGTGAGCATCATTATTTAGCTCAGCTTCTTGGACATACAGAGCCGTTTGGTGAGATCAACGTAACCAATGGTCTTTATACGACCAGAACCACGAGCCATATTCCGATTTCCCAGGTAAGCGCAGATTTAAGCGAAAATGGAGGCATGCGCATTAAGCGTGCGATCCGCTTGTCTTACAGAACCCTGACCGGTGCCGGAATCGAAAATCCGAGGATTGGTGTAGCAGCATTAAATCCGCATTGCGGTGAAAACGGAGACTGCGGCCGTGAAGAAATCGATGTGATCAAACCGGCGATCGACTGGGCTCAGGAACAGGGCATCAACGCAACAGGCCCATATTCCTCTGATATTGTTTTCCATAAGGCACTGGTGAAGCATGAACTGGATGGCGTGGTTACCATGTACCATGACCAGGGTCAGATTGCATTAAAGCTGATCGGATTTGAAGGCGGAATCACCGTTGCAGGCGGTTTCCCGATCCCGATCGTGACCTGCGGACACGGAACCGCATACGACATTGCCGGAAAAGGAGTTGTGACAACGGCTTCCTTTGAAAATGCAGTGAAGCAGTGCGCGACCATGGCGGCTGTGGCAGCGAAATAAAGGCAGGTCATAAGTAAAAGTAAAGGGTCCGAAGTTCCGGGACTGCCATACAAAACCGCATACCCTGGTGGAATTTTTATCCTCATGCGCTCTGCCGCCTATTGTCTCCCCTACGGGCTAAACTCGCGTGCACTGCACGCTCAGACAGGCCCTCCGGGGAGACGCTATGCTCGCGCAAGAGGAAAATTCCAAAGGGTCTGCTTGCTTTTGTAGGTCAGTCCCGGAACTTCTACTGTACTGACAGTTCTGTTACTGTACATGGATAGACACTTTTGAAACTGAAAGTGCCGTACATCATCGTTGCGGTTGCAGAATTCTCTGATTTGGAATGCGAAGCACGGCAAAATCCGTTGTTGGTCATGCGTTGCATGAACGGTAGCGATATACCGAAAATGATAACTGGACTTTCTGATTATTGTATAGTAGAATACCATCAGTGGAAGGTCGCCCCATTCAGGGCATTGACGCATTTCGTCGTTTGGAGTCGGAGACTTTGGACAATGATGAAAAAGGCCTATCACCATGAACCATAAAGGAGCAGAACTATGTTTCGACCAATGAGAAGAAAGAGCAAAGAGATCGGTTTAGAGGAGTCCAAAAAGCTGTTAAGCTGTGAAAGACGGGGAGTTCTTGCGGTGAATGGAGATGACGGATATCCATATGCGATCCCGGTCAACTTCTATTATGATGAGGAAAGTGAAAAAATCTATTTTCACGGAGCCATGGCAGGACATAAAGCAGATGCACTGAAACTTGATGACAAAGTGTGCTTTACCGTATATGGAAATGAACGGATCAAAGAAGAAGCATGGGCTCCTTATATGCAGAGTGTCGTTGTATTCGGACGCTGCCGGGTACTGGCAGAAGAGGAGAGAAAATTTGAATTGTTAAGAAAAGTTGCTGCAAAATATTATCCGGATAAGCCGACCATCGAAGAAGAGATTGCGAAGGCTGGAAAAGCAGCACAGGTTTATGAGATTACAATCGAACATATGAGTGGAAAAGAAATTCAGGAAAAATAAAGTTACACAAGAAGAAAGCCTCCAAGTTAAACTAACTTAGAGGCCTTTGTAATATATTTAGCATTCTAGTGCATCATTTACAAAATAACTAGCCTACTCGCTTGTCTGCAAATCCGATTGCACAGTCCAAAAAGCCTCAGCGTAGCCCGCTACGCCTACGTTTTTTGAACTGCACACTCGAATCTGCATCCTGCGTGATTCGGCCAGTTATTTATGAAACGATACACTAGTACAGTAGAAGTTCCGGGGCTATCATGCAGAATAAGCAGACCCTTTGGAAATTTCCTGCATTGCATATCAAGTCCAGCGTCCGGAAGCTCCGCATGGAAGAACAAGTCCGGTTTCAGTGACCGGAAGTCCAATCTCCTGGGCATCTACATGGCCGCCAAACTTCGGAATGATCTCCGTGCTCATCATGTAGGTGAGGACAGCCGGGGCAAGTCCGGTGGTATAGGAGTTGATCAGGAAAAAGAGCGGGTCGTCGGATAAAAGCTGTACGCAGAGCTTCACGAGCGGATGGATCGCATCCTCAATTTTCCAGATCTCGCCTTTTGGGCCGCGTCCATAGGACGGCGGATCCATGATGATGGCATCGTAATGATTGCCGCGGCGGATCTCACGCTCTACAAATTTTACGCAGTCATCGACCAGCCAGCGGATGGGAGCATCGCTAAGGCCGGAAGAGGCTGCGTTTTCCTTTGCCCAGCCGACCATGCCCTTGGAGGCATCCACGTGGGTGACGGACGCACCTGCCTTGGCTGCCGCCAGAGTAGCACCGCCGGTATAAGCAAAGAGATTCAGTACCTTGACCGGACGGCCTGCATTGCGGATCTTCTCACTAAACCAGTCCCAGTTTGCGGCCTGCTCCGGAAACAGTCCGGTATGCTTGAAACTAAAGGGCTTTAAGTTGAAGGTCAAGCCTTTGTAGCTGATGGTCCACTGCTCCGGGAGATCAAAAAACTCCCACTCGCCGCCGCCCTTGGCACTGCGGTGATAATGTCCATTCATGTGCTTCCATCCTCTGTGTGTCTTTGGGGTATCCCAGATTACCTGCGGGTCCGGGCGAACCAGCAAATACTCCCCCCATCGTTCTAGTTTTTCTCCTTTTGAACAGTCAATGACCTGATAATCGTTCCAGCCATCTGCTAACCACATGTATGTATCCACCTTTCGTATTTGGGTATTTTTAACGTTTCCTCCAATTATAACAGCAAAAGGCGATGGTGTCCATGACGAGAAAAGGATTCTTAGTCACAGTTCATGCGTTGAACAAATTGATTCCGGTATTTTAACGGTGACATCCCGTAACTTAAGCGGAACTGTTCGATAAAGTGACTGATCTGATTGTACCCCACATCGGCGCTGATCTCAGAGATAGATTTATCGGTGTGAAGGATCATATTTTTTGCGGCGTAGAGACGGTATTCGTTTAAATATTTGATGGGTGACCGGTTGGTATATTTTTTGAAGAGGTCGGTACAGCGGTTTTTATTTAAGATCGCGGAATCCGCAATATCCTTCACGCAGAGTGGCTTTGAAAAATTGGTATGGACAAAGCTGAGCATTTCCTGGAACAGCCGTGTCTCTTCCAGGTCAGGGGTTTTGCGATCTTCTTCAAATCCTTTCAAAATTTCTTCAAACACCTGGGATAAAAGGTTCATGACAGAAAAATATCCCAGCGGTTCGTTTGTCCAGTTCTGGAATTCTTTCAGCATTGTGATCTGATCAGGCTTTAAGCGCAGCAGGGAGTAGGAAAAGGCATGGCTGTCCAGCAATGGTTTTATGTATTTCTTTAAAATGAAAGGATGGAAAATTTCTGTGGTAAAGTTGATGCACAGAGTTTTTGCATCGCCTGCTGTGGTATGGGAACTGTGGAGCTGGTGGCTTGAAATCAGCAGGAGTCGATCACTTCCCAGACGGAATTTGTCCCCGTTGATGGAATATTCCAGTTCGCCTTCCAAGATCCAGGTAACCTGCAGTTCGTCGTGCCAGTGAAAGGGGACGGAGTCCGAAGCTGCATGGATGAAGCTTTGTGTATACATGGCGATGGGAAACTCTTCTGAGAGAAACATGCTTTCCTCTTGGAGTTCTTCATTCATGGAAATGACAAATTCGATTCCGGCCTGGTTGCATTTTGGAAATGATGCGCTCATAAACAGATTCTCCTTTCTTTGGCATATAAACCTTGCTTTTATGATGTTTTATAGCATAAAACGGATAAAAATGGTAGATATTATCTGAATTGTAATTACAAATTTGATAAAAATGAGGGTGATATGGATAGAATTTTAGGTGGGAGATGGTTATACTGAGTCTACAAGGACAAAAACAGGAGGAATGCAAGATGTTATCTGTAAATGGAGCAAGATTACTGGAAAGAATCAATGAGCTGGGCGCAATTGGCAAGGATGAAGAGGGAAGAAGAACCCGTCTTGCCGCTTCTGATACCGAAAAGCAGGGAAGAGATACGGTGGTTAGCTGGATGAAAGATGCAGATTTGAAGGTGGTAGTAGACCGCATCGGTAATCTCTTTGGAATCTGGGAGACTGAGGCGAATAAGGATAAAAAGCCACTGATGATTGGTTCTCACATTGACACGGTGATCAATGCAGGTCAGTATGATGGCTGCCTGGGTGTCATCGGCGGAATTGAGGTCATCAAGACGTTGAAAGATGCAGGATACCAGAGTGGGCGGCCGATCGTGGTTTGTGCCTTCACCAACGAGGAGGGCGTGCGCTATTCACCGGATATGATGGGCTCTCTGGTTTATGCAGGCGGACTTTCGGTGGATGAGGTATTAAAGACGGTCGGCACCGACGGCACCATTCTTGGCGAGGAGTTAAAGCGCATCGGTTATGCGGGAACTGTGGAGCCAGGCTTTATACAGCCGGAGGCCTTTGTAGAGCTTCATATTGAACAGGGACCGATCATGGATGCGGAGGGTGTGAAAATCGGTGCTGTTGAGAACCTTCAGGGGATTCACTGGCAGCGTGTCACCATCGAAGGCGTTGCGAATCACGCAGGAACCACGCCGACAAACTTAAGAGTGGATGCAGGTCTTGCAGCAGCAAAGATCAACGTTTTCTTAAGAGAACTGGTGAAGAAATCCGGTGGCGTGGCAACCGTAGGCTGCATTGCGCATGAACCGAACGCCATCAATGTGATTCCGTCCAAAGCCGTTATAACGGTGGATTTAAGAAATCCGAATAAAGAAAAACTGGATGCAGACGAGAAAACGCTTGCAGCTTATTTCAAAGAGCTGGAAGAAACCGATCATGTACGGATCAGCAGCGAGCGTCTGACGGAGTTTGATCCGGTCTTGTTTGATGAGGGCATTGTACAGAAGATCGAGGCAGCAGCTGCAAAAAGAGGATTGAACACCCGTCGCATGACTTCCGGTGCAGGACAGGATGCCCAGATGATGGCACGCATCTGCCCGACTGCAATGATCTTTGTACCGAGCATCAAAGGCATCAGCCATAATCCGAATGAGTACACACCGGATGAGGACTGCATAGCAGGAGCAAACGTACTGTTGGATGTTGTGAGCGAGCTTTCTTTATAATCTTAGGGTCCGAAGTTCCGGAACACCATGCAGAAACGCGGCACTAAGTGGAATTTTTACCTCGTGCGCTCCGTCGCCTATTGTCTCCCCTGCGAGCCAAACTCGCGTGCACTGCACGCTCAGACAGGCCCTCCGGGGAGACG
>CAVIHW010000013.1:0-61428 GCA_963642615.1 Oscillospiraceae bacterium
TCCGGTCGTCGCAAAGCGAACGTCCACTGGACGTTCTGCGACGTCTCGCGCTCTCAGAAAAGTTCGAGATCTCCACTCCGTTCCGGTCGTCGCAAAGCGAACGTCCACTGGACGTTCTGCGACGTCTCGCGCTCTCAGAAAAGTTCGAGATCTCCACTCCGTTCCGGTCGTCGCAAAGCGAACGTCCACTGGACGTTCTGCGACGTCTCGCGCTCTCAGAAAAGTTCGAGATCTCCACTCCGTTCCGGTCGTCGCAAAGCGAACGTCCACTGGACGTTCTGCGACGTCTCGCGCTCTCAGAAAAGTTCGAGGTCTCCACACCGTTTCGATCGTCGCAAAGCGAATGTCCAGGACTTCTCGCATTCTCAGAAAAGTTCGAGGTCTCCACTCCGTTCCGGTCGTCGTAAAGCGAACGTCTTATCTCTTAAATTTGACGCTTTCTGAAGGATAGTGTATAATGATTGATACTGCGGCTACGCAGGTAAGCGTTTTGCAATCATAAGCAAAATGGGGGAATTCAAGGAGGAGAATATGAAACAACGAGAAACATTTCAATCAAGACTGGGCTTTTTGCTTTTGTCTGCGGGTTGCGCGATCGGTATTGGAAACGTATGGCGCTTTCCTTATGTGGTAGGACAGAATGGCGGAGGTATTTTTGTTGTCATTTATCTGCTGTTTTTGGCTATCATGGGCGTTCCGGTGCTTTCTATGGAATTTGCGGTTGGGCGTGCCAGCCATAAAAGTCCGGTAAAGGCATATCAGGAGCTGGAAAAACCGGGAAGTAAGTGGCATCTGCATGGATATGTGGCACTTGCTGGCAACTATCTTCTGATGATGTTTTATACAACGGTAGCCGGTTGGATGCTGTATTATTTTTACAGCTTTGTAACCGGCGGTTTTACCGGATTAGATAAAGAGGGCGTTCAGAACATGTTTGGTGAGATGCTGGCAAGTCCCGGCATCAATGTGTTCTGGATGGCAGTAGTTGTGATCCTCGGAGTGCTGATCTGTTCCCTTGGCCTGCAGGCTGGTGTAGAGCGGATCACAAAGGTGATGATGATCGGCCTTTTGTCGTTAATGATCATTCTTGCGATTCATGGAATCTTTCTGGAAGGCGGCATGGAAGGCTTGAAGTTCTACCTGCTTCCGGATGTGGAAAAGATGAAAGAGGTCGGGATCGGACAGGTCATTGTATCGGCCATGAACCAGTCTTTCTTTACCTTAAGTCTTGGAATCGGTGCCATGGCAATCTTTGGAAGTTATCTGGAAAAGAACAACACTTTGCTTGGTGAGGCGGTCAATGTGGCGGTGCTGGATACGTTTGTGGCGATCACCGCGGGTCTTATCATTTTTCCGGCCTGCTTTGCCTTCGGCGTAAACCCGGATAGTGGACCAAGCCTGATCTTTATCACGCTTCCGAACGTCTTTATTTCCATGCTGGGCGGACGGATCTGGGGAAGCCTTTTCTTCCTATTTATGTCCTGTGCAGCATTTTCTACGGTCATTGCGGTATTTGAAAATATCATTGCCTGTGATATGGAATTATTTGAAATCGATCGTAAAAAATCAGCTCATATCAATATGATCCTGCTGATTGTGCTGTCACTTCCATGTGCTCTGGGATATAATCTCCTAAGTGGCTTTGAGCCGCTTGGTGCCGGGACATCGGTGCTGGATCTGGAGGATTTTCTGGTAAGCAATATCCTGCTTCCATTAGGATCTTTGGTTTATCTGATGTTTTCAGTCTGGAATTTTGGATGGGGCTTTGACAAGTATCGTGAGGAGGCGAATGCCGGGGAGGGCTTAAAGGTGCCTGCGTGGATCCGCGGATATGTGAAGTATATTCTGCCGCTGATGATCCTGGGCCTGTTTATCCAGGGCATTGTGGCAAAGTTTTTTGTGTAATAGGAAACCATGAATCATTTTTAAAAGGCTGCGAATGGAGGGATGCATATGATCCGCTGCTGTATTTTTGATCTGGATGGAACTCTGCTTGATACGCTTGATGCGCTGACCTACACAACCAACCTGACCCTAAAGGAATTTGGGTACGATCCGGTGGGGACGGAGCAGGTAAAACACTTTGTGGGAGACGGATACCGAATGCAGGTAAAACGGGCGCTGGAGTATCAGGGAGAGGATGCGCTTGTTCATTATGAAGATGCGCTTACTGCCTATATGCGTCTGTTTGCAGAGCACTGTCTCTATCATGTGCGCCCTTACGATGGAATCTGTCAGCTGCTTGATGCACTGAGGGCACAGAATATCCGCATCGCAGTTCTTTCGAACAAACCACATGAAAGGACGGTGGAAACGATAGAGGCCGTCTTTGGAAAAGATTATTTTGATCTGGTGGCCGGACAGCGGGACGATATTCCCAAAAAGCCGGATCCGGCAGGTGTAAACCGGATTCTTGATGCGTTTGGCTGTAAGCCGGAGGAATGCCTGTATTTTGGAGATACGAACACGGATATGCAGACTGGGCTGAATGCAAAAGTACATACCGTGGGAGTAACCTGGGGATTTCGTGACCGGAAGGAGCTTGAATCCTTCCATCCGGATTTTGTCATCGATGATCCTAAGATGGTGACTGATCCGATCTTGGATTCATATTCTTAAGTTTTGTTACTCAAAATGCGTAAAAAAGGAAGGAAATCGTTATTTCCTTCCTTTTTCAATTTCTTATACTTGATTAATTTTAGAAATTCGTTATAATGTTTAGGTATGTGTTTATATTTATGCACGGTATGCACGAAATGGTGAATACTGTGCAGTTGAGGAGGATTATTATGAAGAAAAAAATTGTGGTATTATCCATGGCAGCATGTATGGCAGCTTCCGTAACTGCATGTGGCAGCAAGACCGCAGAGACCACTGCAGCAGCAACCGAGGCTGAGACCAAGGCAGAGGCAGCAGAAGAGAGCAGCGCCGAGGAAACCGAGGCAGAGGCAACTGAGGCAGCTGCTGAGATCGAAACCGTTACCCCAGGCAAACTGACTGTAGCAACCAGCCCGGATTTTGCTCCGTATGAGTTCTATGCGATCAGTGAGGACGGAACCCCGAAGCTGGCAGGCTTTGATATGGATCTGGCTCAGTATATTGCAGATTATCTTGGCCTTGAATTAGAGGTTGTAACCGTGGATTTTGATGGCGTGTTAAGTGAGCTGCAGACCAAGTCTGTTGACCTTGGCATGGCTGGACTTTCCCCGGATGAGAAGCGTATGAGCATCATGGATTTCTCTGATATTTATTATCTGGGCGGACAGTCCCTGGTTACTACCAAGGACAATGCAGAGGTATACAACAGCTTTGAAGCAATCAACAAACCGGAAGTTTCTGTAGGTGCGCAGACCGGTTCTATCCAGATGGATCTGGCAGAGACCAACAGCCCGGATGCGGATATCGTCTCCCTGCCGAAGGTTACCGATATCATTTCCGAACTGCTGACCGGCAAGATGCAGGCCGCTTACATTGAGACCGATGTGGCAAAGAGCTATCAGAAGAACTATCCGGATCTTGAGATTGTTCTGGATGTACCGTATGATACCAAGGGTTCTGCAATCGGTGTGAGCAAGGGTAACGAAGCATTGTTAGCAGGTGTAAATGAAGCCATCGCAGCAGCAAAAGAGGATGGAAGCCTTGAAAAATTCATCGCAGATGCAGGTGAGCTGGCATCCGGTGAGAAATATGAGGGTCTTCTGGACGCAGAAGGAAACGTTCAGAACTAAAAACTGAAAGGAGCACCCGATGAGTCAATTTGTTCAATGGAGTAATTTTGCCAAGATTGCTCCGTATGCGGAGTTATTCAGGCAGGGTATGATCGTAACCGTTTTGCTGTCCGTATGTACGGTGGTGATCGGTTTTGCCATCGCACTTGTGCTTGCGTTGATGAGGATGTCCAATGTCTGTCCGTTCAGCTTTCTGGGACTTGACAAGGACGGTCATCAGAAGGAGCATGGTCTGGCAGTTTTGATCAGCCGGTTTAATCCGCTGGATTTTCTGGCAACGGCATATGTTGAGATCCTGCGTTCCACGCCGGTTATCGTGCAGGTATTTATTATCTATTACGGTGTCTTCGGGATCATCCAGCTTCCGACCTTCCAGATGTTTGGGTTTATCAAATTCAGCCGGTTTTTCCCGGGCGTAGTAGCCCTGGGCATGAACTCCGGTGCCTATCTGTGTGAGATCATCCGTGCGGGAATCCAGTCCATTGACGGAGGACAGACCGAGGCAGCCCGTTCTTTGGGTCTGTCGCAGACTCAGAATCTGCGCTATATCATTTTGCCGCAGGCAGTGAAGAACATTCTTCCGGCCATTGCCAATGAGTTTGTCGTGATCATCAAAGAATCTGCGATCACATATACCATTGGTGTGCAGGATGTCATGTCTGCAGTAAACGCAGTGAAGGGTGCAACCTTTGTTATCGTGGAGCCTTTGCTGGTAGCAACGGCAATGTATTTCTGCCTGTGCTTCCCGACTTCCAAGATCATTGCATATTTTGAGAGGAGGATGAGCCGTGGCCACAAACGATAGCATGATTCAGGTAAAAGACTTAAAGAAACATTATAAGATGGGAACCATTAAGGCTTTGGACGGTGTGACAGTCAACATCAATAAGGGAGATGTGATGGCCGTGATCGGTCCTTCCGGTTCCGGAAAATCCACGTTCCTGCGCAGCCTGAACCTGCTTGAGGAGCCGACCAATGGTTCCATCGTCTTTCGCGGTGTTGATATTACCAAAAAGCAGTATCGGGATGCGAATGGAAAAAAAGTGAAACTGGACATTGATGACCTCAGACAGCATATGGGCATGGTGTTCCAGCACTTCAACCTGTTTCCGCATATGACCATCATGGAAAATATGATCCTTGCACCGATGAAGGTTCGCGGACTGGGACGCGAGGAGGCCCAAAAGAAGGCACTTGAGCTTTTAGACCGTGTTGGATTAAGAGACCGTGCCGATGCCTATCCGATCCAGTTATCCGGCGGACAGAAGCAGCGTGTAGCAATCGTGCGAGCCCTGGCTATGGAGCCGGAGGTGATGCTTTTTGATGAGCCGACTTCTGCGCTTGACCCGGAGATGGTAGGCGAGGTTTTGGATGTTATGAAGGAACTGGCTCACGAGGGCATGACCATGGTGGTGGTAACCCATGAGATGGGCTTTGCAAAAGAGGTTGGAAACCGTGTGCTCTTTATGGCAGCCGGAAAGCTGTTAGAAGAAGGAACACCGGAGGAGATCTTTGAGCATCCGAAGCATGAGCGTCTGAAAGAGTTTCTTGCGAAAGTTTTATAAGGAAAGATACAGGGTGCCGGGATTTTCCCGACACCCTTTCTAAACAACAGGAGGAAGATCATGACAGAAGAAAAGAAGAAGGCATTGCAAGCCATCGAAGACAGAAAGGATCTGATCTGTGATGTGGCCGATCATATCTGGGAGTATGCGGAATTATCCCTTCAGGAATTCAAGTCTTCGGCACTTTACTGCGATGTACTGGAAAAGGAAGGATTTTCTGTAAAAAAAGGGATAAATGGCATTGATACAGCATTTTCTGCAAGTTACGGAAGCGGTCGTCCTGTGATCGGAATCCTGGCAGAGTATGACGCACTTTCCGGCTTATCGCAGGAAGCAGGATGTATCGAGGAAAAACCGCTAAAAGAAGGCGGAAGCGGTCACGGCTGCGGCCACAATCTTTTGGGTGCCGGTGCTATGGCAGCAGCATTTGGCATCAAGGCGTATCTGGAAGCAAATCCGGTGGAAGGTACCGTGATCTTATATGGCTGCCCTGGAGAGGAGGGCGGTGCGGCCAAGGCATTTATGGCAAGGGACGGAGTCTGGAAGGACCTGGATGCGGCATTGACCTGGCATCCGGAGGATGTCAATGAGGTGGCGACCGGCTCCTCCAACGCCTGCATCCAGACTCAGTATAAGTTTCATGGAATTCCTTCACACGCTTCCGGTGCTCCGGAAAAGGGACGCAGTGCTTTAGATGCCGTGGAATTGATGAATACCGGTGTACAGTATTTGCGTGAGCATATGAGCGATAAGGCACGGATCCATTATGCCATCACCGATGCCGGCGGATGCAGTCCGAACGTGGTGCAGGCGAAAGCCAGCGTGCTCTACATGGTTCGATCCAACCATGTTGATGAAGCTGTGGAGCTGCAGAAACGGGTAGATAAGATTGCTCAGGGTGCAGCGCTGATGACCGAGACTACCTTTGAGAAGAAGTTTATTGACGGGGTGGCCGATACGATCAGCAATTTTACCCTGGAACGTCTGTTATATAAGAATTATGAGGAACTGGGCGTGCCTTCCTACACGGATGAAGAGCATACGTTTGCAGACGCCTTGTCCAAAACTTATATTGGAAATGACCGTGTTCCGGGAGTGGCAGCCGCAAACGATGAAACGCTTCGGGAGCAGGTGGTCGCTATGCGTGAGACTTGCGGTCATGCGATGAATGCGTTTTTGGCACCCTTATATCAGGGAAATGCATTTAAGGCAGGTTCTACGGATGTGGGTGATGTCAGCTGGCTGACTCCGACTGCCCAGATCCATGTGGCGGCATGGCCGAATGGATGCCCGGGGCACAGCTGGCAGAATGTTTCCTGTGACCGCACTGAGATTGGTCACAAAGCAGCTGTGCATGCGGGAAAAGTGCTGGCGGCAGCAGCCATTGACCTGTTTATTCAGCCGGAATTTTTAAAGGATGCCCGGGCAGAGTTTGAGAAGCGCACGGCAGCCGGATTTGTCAGTCCGGTTCCGGCCGATGCCCTCCCGACCATTCCGGATTAAAACGGATTTGGCGGAAAGTTCACAGAAGAATCACAAAGAATTTAGAAAATTTTAACCGGAGCGGGGGTTACAAAACCTTCGCTCTTGTTGTATACTAAGTAGAACAGAACTGGTAACTGTGAAGATATAGAATGGTTACTGTACATGGGCAGTCACCTTTGGAACCGAAAGTACCATACATGAGCGTTACCGGATCTGAACGAAACAGAAAGGGGACATATATGGGTATGAAAGAAAACGAGCCAAAACGACCCAATAAAAAGCTGCTTTATTATTATGGGATCATCCTTCTGATCACCATTCTGCTGAATGCACTGGTCATGCCGGCGTTGGCGGAACGATCTGTGATCGAAGTTACATATGACACATTTCTGGATATGCTGGATCAGGGCGAGATCGCCGGTGTCAAGAGAGATTCAGACAAGTTAAGCTTCTGGACAGAGGATGTGCAGCAGGCCTTAAACGGACAGCTGTCATTGAAAAACTTAAATGCGGCGAACTTAAAAATTTATAAGACCGGTCTGTGGCCGGATGATAACCTGACAGACAGGCTGGAAAAGGCGGGGATCAGCTACTCGGAAACCATCCCGACTCAGGCTTCTCCACTCCAGAATTTTATCTTTAGCTGGGTACTGCCGATTCTCATGTTTGTGATCATCGGGCAGATTCTCAGCAAGGGGATGGCAAAACGCATGGGAGGCATGGGAAATGCCATGACTTTTGGAAAATCCAATGCCAAGATCTATGCGGAGACCGAGACCGGAAAAACCTTTGCAGACGTTGCCGGACAGGAAGAGGCAAAGGAGGCATTAAAGGAAATTGTGGATTTCCTTCACAATCCGCAGAAATATTCCGATATCGGTGCAACCCTGCCAAAGGGTGCTCTGCTTGTGGGCCCTCCAGGAACCGGTAAGACCTTGCTTGCCAAGGCAGTGGCAGGAGAAGCCCACGTTCCGTTCTTTTCCATTTCCGGTTCGGAATTTGTGGAGATGTTTGTGGGCATGGGTGCAGCCAAGGTGCGTGACCTCTTTAAACAGGCCAATGAAAAAGCGCCATGTATCGTATTCATCGATGAGATCGATACCATTGGTAAGAAACGTGACGGATCTGGATTTTCCGGAAACGATGAGCGTGAACAGACCTTGAACCAGCTTCTGACGGAGATGGACGGATTTGACGGAAGAAAGGGTGTTGTCATTCTGGCAGCAACCAACCGCCCGGAATCCTTGGATAAGGCACTTCTTCGTCCGGGACGTTTTGACCGCCGCATCCCGGTGGAGCTTCCGGATCTGAATGGCCGTGTGGCGATCTTAAAGGTTCATGCAAAGAATGTGAAGCTGGGAAGCGATATTGATTTTAATGCCATTGGACGTGCCACCTCAGGTGCCAGTGGTGCAGAACTGGCCAATATCATCAATGAGGGCGCATTACGTGCTGTTCGTCAGGGACGTGCCTATGTGACGCAGGCAGATCTGGAAGAGAGTGTGGAGACGGTTATTGCCGGATATCAGAGGAAGAATGCGGCGGTTTCCACGAATGAAAAACGCATTGTATCCTATCATGAGGTGGGACATGCGCTGGTGGCAGCCTGTCAGAGCCACAGCGCCCCGGTACACAAGATTACGATCATTCCGCGTACCTCCGGTGCCCTTGGCTATACGATGCAGGTGGAAGAGGGCGAGCATTTCCTTATGAGCAAGGAAGAAGCCTTAAATAAGATTGCAACCCTGACCGGCGGACGTGCGGCAGAGGAATTTATTTTCCACTCTATTACGACCGGTGCATCCAATGATATTGAGCAGGCAACCAAACTGGCAAGAGCCATGATAACCCGTTATGGTATGAGCAGTCAGTTTGGTATGGTTGCACTCGAAACGGTCAATAACCAGTATCTGGGCGGCGACACCTCTATGGTATGTTCTTCGGAAACGGCAAGGCTGGTTGATGAAGAAGTCATCAGCATTGTAAAGCAGCAGTATGAAAAGGCTATGCAAATCTTAAAGGATCATGCAGCAAAACTGAATGAGATCGCAGCCTATCTCTTGGAACGTGAGACCATCACCGGAGAGGAATTCATGGATATTCTGAATGCCGGCAAGGAAAACGAAACAGAGGCAGAAATGGAGGCCGATGCAGCACAGTCAGAGGATGACAATGTCAAGCAGAAAAAAACGGAGGTTTCGGAGCCGAACGGGCAGGCATAGCATTTTCCCTTATAACAATCCTGAAAAAAGAGGTTGCAGTTCATGTGTTACATAAACTGCAGCTTCTTTTTTGGGTTTTCAGGCTATTCTTGTACTGTTATGCATTTTGTGATATCTTATAATTATCAGAGCGAAACGTAACAAACCAGGCTGCTGTTTTTGCAACGCAAGGACGGTAATCCTGTATTTCTGGACAAAACCGGGAAGGGAGAATATGCACGATGAGATATACAATTCCAGCACAGAAGGATGATCAGAAAAAAGAAATCAACCGCATGTTCCATGCAGCTGCATCCGAAAGAGAACTTCAGAATATGACAAAGGCGCTCAAGTGGATGGTGGGCTGTGTCAATGGCACCACACCCTATGACCGAAAAAGCTACCACAAGCTGTATGAAACCTATCAGCTGCTCGGCCTTACGGAAGGGAGGAAGGAATCCGCCCTCTTTCCGGCCGCAAACCGCAGTATGGAACAGTTCAACGAGGAACTGGATAAACTGTGGAGGGTTTTGGAGGTACATGCACAGGAGAAGAATCCTTCGCTGCTGACATCCTATCAGAACTATCAGAGGGATCCTGCCGCCTATGATGCCGGATTTCGTACTTTTGACCAGGAGCTGCGTGACCAACGTCTCGAGGAAGTCATGAGAGAACCGGAAGGGGATCTTATGGAAGAACTGCCGCAAAATGGAAAACGTTCCGATACCAAAGTCCCTCTGGTGAATGCAAAATCCCCCTACGCACCTCTTGTAAAGGGAAGCGTTTATATGGAAATCTATGACCTGTATAAGGGTCTGCCAAAGCCACAGTCAGGCAACGCAAAAAGTCTGCCGGAACGTCTGTTTCGGGAAGATATGCAAAATCTGTTGTCAAACATGCAGCTTCATTATCTGCGCCGAAACAGCATGGGAAACGTGCTTCCGATGACCGAAGAGGAACATCAGGAGATGCTGGAACTGTATCAGGATAGCTTAAGAGACTGGAAAAAACTTCCTCAAAAACTTCAGCAGACCCCGGAATATAAGTCCCTGCATACACTGCTAGTTCAAAATGAGGATCAGTTAAGGCATCTTCCTGTGGATGAACTTCCGGCCCTGGCCGATGTCCTTTCCGGCTCCAAGGATCCGACCATCCACCTGATCTCTCAGGAAAAGGAAACCATCGGAAATGCAATGAGCAGCCGCGAAGCAGTCGAGTATCTGGATGAAAACGGAAACCGGAAGAGAGGCTTTTTTACTCCGGAACGAAGCCTTAAGGAGGAGAAGGCTGAGGTCAACGAGATCCTCAAGAATTATGAGAGAAAATATCCGCAATATTCGGATTATTTTGAGCATATAAAAAATATCCAGACACAATCCGGATTTTCGAACATGCTGGATAAGGTCATGGATTATCATGTGTTCAAAACACCGGACGAAGGCGCTCCGGAACCGATCAGGGCATATTTTCAGACAAAGAACTGGATCCGTCCTGAGGATAAGAACAAGAAAGCCTTCTGGGATCGGGTTTTCATTCCTCTCCTGACAGAGGTTAGCAAAAGCGTTAATATGCAGGGTGTGGTGCGAGGATCCGGATTTGACACGGGGGATCTTCTGGCAGAGCGGTCTACGGCCATGAATGATGTTGCAAAAGCCTTGGGCTGTCCGGATATCCTGGTTGGTTCAAAGCGTGTGACGGTAAAGCGGGGAGATCAGGTGGAAACTGGTGTCATGATGGAATCGGCTGATATGGAACTGGTAGACCCGTCCAAGCTGACAAAGGGGCATCCATTTTTTAATCTGGATGAAACGCAGTTTGACACCAAACAGATGCTCTCTTCCCTGGCAGACCTGCAGATCGTGGATTATCTCTGTGCCAATACGGATCGTCATGCGCACAATTTCTTTTACCGGGTAGATTTTAAGGATCCGGATCAGCCAAAGCTGCTGGGAGTCCAGGGAATCGACAACGATAACTCCTTTGGTGCCATCAAGGGAGGCGGTCAGATGAAACTGGCATCGAACGAAAATCTGAAGATCATTACCCCCAGGATGGCAGATGCCGTCAGCAACATGACAGGAGAACAGCTTCAGAATGTTTTAAGCCCGTATCACCTTTCGGATGCTGAGATCAAGGCAGCAAAACAACGTCTGAAAGATCTTCAGGGCATGATCCAAAAAGGCAGGAAAAATACAAAACTGGAATTTACCTTTGGGGAACTGGGAAAGCCTTCCTTAAAGAACAAGAAAGGCTCGATCCACATCGTGCAGGACAATGAGTGGGGATCTCTCCGCACGGAGGCTCTTCTTCCGGAAAATAGTAAGGACGACGGAAATATCTTTCGCTTTTCGAATTCCGCGCGCAAGCGTGTGGTGAAGATGAATGATTATAAGCGATTTCATCATCAGATGAAACTCGAGCTTGGACGTGCAGACACTCCGGAGAAGAGAGAGAAAGCACTGAAATCGTGGCACGATTGGTATCCGAATATTCCGATCGATGCCGAGGGAAATATCATAAAAACGGAAAAACGGACGAAGGTTGAACCGATCAATTATACGAAGCAGAAAAGCACCGTCAATTATCAGAAGCTTGCCACGATGCAGCAAAAGGAGCTTGCATCTCTGGAGAAGATGATGCAGCAGCTTGAGGATGCTCGTGGAAATAAGGCAAACCGCAGCGACAAGTTTAAGGCCATGCGCTCTGCCTTAGTGGATTTGACGGAGGAATACCGGAAGATGCGCAGGCTGGATCCGGAAGGAAATCTGATCAACGAAGAGCAAAAGCAGAGACTCGAACAGAATCGAGACAAGAACCTGGCGGACTCTTATAAGCGGATCGAACAGAAACGACAGGAACTGAAGCAGGCGGTTGATACCTATCTGGGGATCCGGCACTGGAGATTTAGTCCTACCGAGAATAACCAGAAGCGGATCAATACCGCAAAACGGCTTTCCGGACTGGTTCTGGAAACACCGGCCAGTGCTAAGTTTTATCAGAGCAGCAAGGCTTTGCAGGATGCGCAGAAAAGCAAGGAAACTTCCAAGGATGCCCTTGCTCAGAACCGTTATCTGACCAATCGGATACACAGCATGATGAAGCTTGCCCTGCGGGATCGCGTAAGTTCCCTGGCTCTGGAGGATCCTTTGCGTGAAAAGGGACTGCAGGCAATGAAAGCACAGGAACGGTTATGGAACTATAGCCAGAGTGCCGTATCCGATGCCTCTGTCGGTGTAAAAAAGAATCCGTCCCTTAAGGAGAAAACAAACCTGACGGAACTTTTGCACCAGGCCAATCTCAAAAAGAAGAGCGAAGTCTGGGATGCAGACAAGATCTGCAAAGACCTGAATACGATCAAGGAATATGCCCCGGAGCTTGGCGAGTCCATTGACCGGATCACAAGAGAGAAGGACAAGCTTACGCCAAAGCGGGTAAAAGGAGTACTTGGAAGCTTGTTCCTTCGGGAAGCTGAAGCCTTAAAAGCACAAAATCAGGTTCAAAAAAATAAAAGCCATGTAATGGGTTCATAAAATATTACGCGTGGCGCATATGCTCGATCCTGTTTTTCAGGAACAACAAAAAAAGATGGAAACCTCAGTTTCCATCTTTTTTTGTATTTATAGCGATACAATACGTTAAAGTGATAGCGTATCACAGTGATAAAAATCACGAATGCAGCTAAAATAACAACTAAAAAACTGTGATAACAACAATATTTATACTGTACAAATGGAGGGATATGGTTTATAGTAAATGGCAACGAAAGCAAAGCCGTACAGCAGACTAGGAGGTTGAACATGGTATCATTATATGATGATGGTATTTATCTTGTGAACGGTACAGAAATTGTCCGCAAACAGGATTGTGAAAAAATAGCAGCCCTTACCGGAAAGAAAGCCGATCAGGAAACTGCTAAAAAGGGAACCATTGCTTATTCCATTTTAAGCAGCCACAACACGGCGGATAACATGGAGCATTTGAAGATCCGCTTTGACAGCATGGCATCCCATGATATTACATTTGTCGGCATTGTCCAGACAGCCAAGGCCTCCGGTATGGAAAAGTTTCCGATCCCTTATGTGCTGACCAACTGCCACAACACCCTTTGCGCGGTTGGCGGAACCATCAACGAGGATGATCATATGTTTGGTCTCTCCGCTGCAAAGAAGTACGGAGGTATCTATGTACCGCCGCATATTGCAGTGATCCATCAATATATGCGGGAGATGATGGCAGGCTGCGGAAAGATGATTCTCGGATCAGACAGCCACACCCGCTATGGTGCCTTAGGAACCATGGCTATCGGTGAAGGCGGCGGCGAACTGGTAAAACAGCTTTTGCGCGACACCTACGATGTGGCTTATCCGGGAGTGATCGCAGTTTACCTGGACGGATCGCCAAAACCGGGCATCGGCCCGCAGGATATTGCACTGGCGATCATTCGGGCGGTATTTAAAAATGGCTATGTAAAGAACAAGGTAATGGAATTTGTAGGACCCGGAGTTGCTTCCATGACTACCGATTACCGGAACGGTGTCGATGTCATGACCACGGAGACCACCTGTTTAACTTCAATCTGGAGAACCGATGAAGATACCAGGACGTATCTGGAAAAGCATCACAGAGGAAACGATTACAAGAAACTGGATCCGGCAGATGTGGCTTATTATGATGGATGCGTCTACGTGGATCTGAGTACAATAAAGCCGATGATTGCCCTTCCGTTCCATCCGAGCAATGCCTTTGAAATTGATGAATTAAAGACAAATTTAAAGGATATCCTCCATATGACAGAGCAGGAGGCTAAAAAGGTATCCGGAGGAAAGGCAAGGTTCACACTTCTTGATAAGGTTGTTGGAAATGATCTGATGGTTCAGCAGGGGATCATCGCAGGCTGTGCAGGCGGAAATTACACCAATGTGATCGAGGCAGCTCATGCGCTGCGTGGAAAGAACTGCGGATGCGATGAATTTTCCCTGGCTGTTTATCCTTCGTCCCAGCCGGTCTTTTCCGACCTGGTAAAGAAGGGAGCTATTTCCGACCTGATGGATGCAGGAGCCATTATCCGCACCGCTTTTTGCGGCCCCTGCTTTGGCGCCGGTGATACGCCCTGCAACAATGGCCTTAGTATCCGTCACACCACCCGAAACTTCCCGAACCGGGAAGGCAGCAAGCCTGGAAACGGACAGATGGCAGCTGTGGCACTGATGGATGCGCGCTCCATTGCGGCAACAGCGGCAAACGGAGGAAAGCTTACTTCAGCCCTGGAGCTTGACTGCTGGAATGAGATCCCGGAATACGAGTTTGATGACAGATCATACCAGAACCGGGTATACCAGGGATTTGGAAGAGCAGAAGAACAAAAAGATCTGGTATACGGTCCGAATATTAAAGATTGGCCGGACATGAGCCCGTTGACAGACAATATTCTCCTCAAGGTCTGCTCCAAGATCATGGATCCGGTTACCACTACAGATGAACTGATCCCATCCGGTGAGACTTCCTCCTACCGTTCCAACCCCCTGGGACTGGCAGAGTTTACTTTATCCAGAAGAGATCCGGAATATGTGGGGCGTGCCAAAGAAGTAGACCGGTTAGAAAAAGCCAGAATTGCAGAAGGAGAAGGAAAAGAACTTACCTTGGAACCAACTCTGGCAAACTTGTTTGCAGCGATACATACTATTTCTGGTAATGAAACAGTCTCCATGAAGGATACGGAGATCGGAAGCATGATTTACGCAGTGAAACCCGGAGATGGCTCAGCAAGGGAGCAGGCGGCCAGCTGCCAGAGGGTGATTGGCGGACTTGCCAATATCTGCCGGGAATATGCGACTAAGAGATACCGTTCCAATGTCATGAACTGGGGCATGCTTCCTTTCCAGATGGAGGAAGATCCGGATTTTGAAGTTGGTGATTATATCTATGTTCCGGGCGTGAGAAAAGCGCTGGAGGGTGATCTTACTTCGATCAAGGCTTATGTACTTGGAGATGGAAAAGATGACAAGGTGAATCTTAAGGAACTTCGTCTCTACATTGCGGACATGACACCGGAAGAGAGAGCCATTGTGAAGGCCGGATGTCTGATCAATTATAACAGAAACAGGCATTAAAGCGGATAATCAAAACAGCAAACATATACGCCGGAGAGGAGACAAAGCACACGTGAAAGACAGTTACCTTGCACAGTTTTATGGAAAATCGCAGAATTATACCGATATCCCCAATAAGTGGTATAAAGAATACAATGTAAAAAAAGGTCTTCGCAATGAAGACGGTACCGGCGTAAGAGTAGGCCTTACCAGAGTGGCTGATGTTGTTGGATATGAGGAAAAAGCAGAAGGCGGGATTGAGGCAATACCGGGAAAGCTTTACTACAGAGGCTTTGATGTAGAAGACCTGGTAAAAGGAAAAAAGGATAGTCATTTCGGATACGAGGAGGTTTGTTTTTTGCTTCTCTTTGGCTATCTTCCAAAGAAGGCAGAACTTGAACATTTTCGAAAGATACTGACCGATTGCTACGAGATCCCGGATGAATTTGTGGAAATGAATCTGTTGCGCATGCCGGGAAAAAACCTGATGAACAAGCTTCAGGAGGCAGTTCTCACCCTATATAATTACGATGAGGATCCGGATAATACGGACGTATACGAAACCCTGGTAAAGGGCATGAACCTGATGGCAAAGCTTCCTTCTATTGCCTGCTATGCCTACCAGAGTAAGGTGCACTATTACAACAGAGACAGCTTGTTTATCCACTATGCAAACCCCCAGTATTCCATTGCGGAAAATTTCTTAAGCCTTTTGCGGAAAGATCAGAAGTTCTCGGATAAAGAAGCAGGGCTGCTGGATACGATCCTGATCCTCCATGCAGATCATGGAGGCGGTAATAACTCTACCTTTACCAATGTTGTGATTTCCTCTACCGGTACGGATATTTATTCTACGGTCTGCGGAAGTATTGGTTCCATGAAAGGACCAAGACACGGAGGAGCGAATATTAAGGTGGCAGAAATGATGGATGCGGTATTAGAAGAGACTGGCGGATATACTGCGGATGACAAAAAGATCAAAGCTGCAGTAGAGAAGCTGATGGATGGAGAACTGTATGATCATTCCGGTCTGGTCTATGGCTTTGGTCATGCGGTTTATACCATTTCTGATCCACGTGCCGAGATGCTTCGGGGGCGGTGCCTGGAGGTTGCCAAGGAAAAGAAGATGATGACGGAATTTAATTTCCGTCGGAGATTTGAACAGATTGCCCTGGAAACAATGAAGGAGAGAAAGGGCGTTGTACTGCCGACCAATGTAGATTATTATAGCGGGTTTGCCTATGAAATGTTAGGAATTCCGAGAGATCTGTATACACCGCTCTTTGTATGCAGCCGTATGGTTGGCTGGGTTGCCCATAATATAGAAAACAAGCTTTACGATGGAAGGATCATGCGTCCTGCCACGAAATATGTAGGAGATAACAAAAAATATACAGACATGGAGGAAAGATAGATGATGAATACGATCACAGTATTTAAAGGCGACGGAATCGGACCGGAGATCACGGACAGTGTTTTAAGAATCCTGGATGCAGCAGGAGCAGATTTAAACTATGAAGTATTCAATGTAGGCGCCGCAGAGTATGAAGCCCATGGCGAACTGATTCCGAAAGAGGGCTATGCCTCCATGGAAAGAACCCACATTTTATTAAAATCCCCGATCACAACGCCGCTTGGTAAGGGATTCCGTTCCTTAAATGTCACACTGAGAAAAAAATACGACCTCTATGCCAATATCCGTCCTGCAAAGACAAACTCCGCGGTAAAGACGGCATTTGAAAATGTAGATATCGTGATCTTCCGTGAAAATACAGAGGATCTGTATGCCGGTATCGAAGAAAAGGTGGATGATGATACGGTGCACTCCATCAAGATCATCACCAGAAGGTGCTCGGAGCGCATTATCCGTGCAGCCTTTGACTATGCCGTAAGCCATGGACGCAAGAAGGTGACCTGTGTCCACAAGGCCAATATCATGAAGATGGCCGATGGTATGTTCCGTGATATCTTCTATGATATCAGCAAGGAATATCCAGACATTGAAGCAGATGACAAGATCGTTGACAATGTGGCTATGCAGCTTGTCATGCATCCGCAGAATTTCGATGTCATTGTAACAGAAAATCTGTATGGTGATGTATTATCCGATCTGGTCAGCGGTCTGATCGGTGGTCTGGGACTTCTTCCGTCGAGCAACCTTGGCGAGAACTTTGCCATGTTTGAGGCTGTTCACGGAAGCGCACCGGACATTGCCGGTCAGGGGATTGCAAACCCGACCGCGTTTTTATGGTCTGCCTGCATGCTGCTGGAGCATATCGGAAAGAATGAGGTTGCAGCAAAGATCCGAAAGGCAGTAGACCTTGTTTTGGAAGAGGCCACTGTCCTGACCCCGGATATCGGAGGAAACGCAACAACCATTGAATATGAAAAAGCTATCATTGCACATCTGTAAGGATGATGAATTAAAAAAGCCCCCTGTATGAAACAGGGGGCTTTTTGCTGTCTGAATTTGACTTATTTTACGATCGTAAAGCTTACAGGGGTCTTTCCTTCGGTTTCGGTAAAGAGATCATAGAAATCGTCTGCGCTTTTTAAAGTGTCCGCGGAAATATCGCCATCGGTATTAAAACTTGCCTCGCCGTCTGCATTATAGGAAATTTCGGCAAATTTGATATAGTGAAGCTGGTATTTTCCGTCTGCATTCTTTTCGGTATCTGCCTGGGAAAAACGGACTCTGGTATTGTAGTAGAGGATTCCGTCTTCCACCGTGATCGGATATGCGGTGCCACCGGTCTGGATGGAGGCTAAAAGCTCTGCCTTTCCATTATTTTCTGCATACAGCGTGGCCTCGATCGCATAGTTTTTGTCTCCGTCTTCAAAGCTAGAAGGGGTTACAGCAAGGATATCGCCGTCATAGCCATTCAGATTGATGTAAGCATAGCCGGAACCGGACGGAAGACCTGCGATGATCTCGTCGTAGGAAGCATAGGCTGCTCTGGTAAAGGTAATGGCCGGTACTTCGTTTGTGGTATCTAAAAGGGCTTGAAACTGTTCTTCAGTCTCTACGTCATGGGTCTCAGTGCTGTCGCCCTCTGCGGTTTCACGCTTGAAACCGCTAAAGGAGATGGTGCCGTCACTTTCTTTGAATTTCTGAGTATGATCGACATAGGTAAGTCCGCCGGATTCGGAATTGATCTGCATTTTACCGTATTCGTTGTCGGTGCATGTATACAGGGTTCCGTCGCTTAAGCGCAGCGGGTGAGTCTCGTCACCATAGGCCATGCCAATGTTGACCAGCTTGTTGTCGCTGGTATAGGC
This sequence comes from Oscillospiraceae bacterium, assembly GCA_963642615.1. Classification (GTDB taxonomy): domain Bacteria; phylum Bacillota; class Clostridia; order Lachnospirales; family Lachnospiraceae; genus Brotaphodocola. Next base: position 18,348 of record CAVIHW010000013.1, read on the forward strand.
ATAAAAGTTTGCCTCTGTGGTAGTCCCGTCTTCTACTGCAACCAGATTGGAAACAGCCAGGACATAGGAAGTCGAGCCAGTCAGAGAAACATAGGCAAAGCCCTCAGTCTCGCCATCTAAGTAGCTGATGATATCTTCGAAGCTTTCAAAGGTATTTTTCTGGGCGCGTTCTTCAAGGAAATCAGCCGGCATGAAATCGGAGTCTGCTGCTTCGATTTCTTCAGAAGCCTGAGTTGTACTTTCTTCAACGCTTTCCTGTGTGGTGGCTTCCTCGGTGGTGGCAGCAGCAGTGGTTTCTTTTGTGGATGCAGAGCCGCATCCGGTTACAAGGCTGCCGGTCATAGCTGCTGCGATCACGAATGGTAAGTATGTTTTTTTCATAAGTATTCCTCCGTTTGAGTTTATTTTGTAAGGTTTTCTTTGTGTGGATTTCCTTTTCGACCTGATTATAGCAGACAGAATAGGACAAATGTAGGACAAACAAAAAGAATTAAAAAAAACGACAGCATTTCGTAAAAACTGGCAGAAAACCATGAATCCATATTTTGTCTGACAATACTTTCTTTTCTAAAGTATACGCTTTCCTTTCTAAAGTCCTTTTGACTTGATTTTACTATGTTAATGTGATAGCATAGTAACATCGCAATTTGAAGGAGGAGACGTTATGAAAAAACTGAAAGCAACATTGGCAGTTGCAACCGCTTCTGCAATGGCAATCGGTCTCGCAGGATGCGGCGGCTCTGGTTCTTCTGCTACCGAGCAGACTACCGCAGCAGGCGCAGACAGCACCACCGCAGCAGCAGATACCACTGCTACAGCAGGAAGCTCTGATTTAAACATCATGCTCGAGACACCGGTTGAATCCCTTGACCCGCAGCAGGCAACCGACGGTACTTCATTTGAGGTAATCGCAAACTACACCGACGGTCTGATGCAGATGGATGCATCCGGAAAGGCAGTGGAGGCTCTGGCAGAGTCCTATGAGCTTTCCGAGGATGGACTTACCTATACCTTCCACATCCGTGAGGATGCAAAATGGAGCAATGGTACCCCGGTAACCGCAGCAGACTTCGTATTTGCATGGCAGAGAGCCGTAGATCCGGCAGTTGCTTCTGAGTATTCCTATATGCTGAGCGATATCGGCCAGGTCAAGAATGCAGCAGAGATCATTGCCGGTGACAAGGATAAGAGTGAGCTTGGCGTTACCGCAGTGGATGAGAAGACCTTGCAGGTTGAGCTGAACGTTCCGGTCAGCTATTTCCTGTCCCTGATGTATTTCCCGACCTTCTATCCGGTCAACGAGGAGTTCTACACTTCCTGTGGAGATACCTTTGCAACCAGCCCGGAGACCGTACTTTCCAACGGTGCATTCGTGCTTGATTCCTATGAGCCGGCTGCAACTGCATTCCACTTAACCAAGAATGCAGATTATTACAATGCAGACAGCGTACAGCTTGCAGGCTTAAACTATCAGGTCATCCAGGATTCTCAGCAGGCTCTGATGAGCTATCAGACCGGTGCTTTAGATACCACCCTGGTAAACGGCGAGCAGGTTGACCAGGTTAAGGATGATCCGGAATTCAAAGCAATCGGTGCAGGTTACTTATGGTATGTATCCCCGAACGTAAGCGAAGTTCCGGAGCTTGCAAACTTAAATGTACGTATGGCACTGACCATGGCAATTGACCGTGAGGCAGTTACCAATGACGTATTAAAAGATGGTTCCGAGCCGACCTATACGGCAGTTCCGCCGCAGTTCGCAACCGGTCCGGACGGATCTGACTTCTCCGCTGACCAGACAAAGTTTGCTGATGTATGTGCATATGATGCAGACAAGGCAGCAGAGTACTGGCAGAAGGGCTTAGAGGAGCTTGGTATCTCCGAGCTTTCCCTGGATATGGTTGTAGATGCTGATGATGCACCTCAGAAGGTTGCACAGGTATTAAAGGAGCAGTGGGAGACCACTCTTCCGGGTCTTACTGTAACCCTGACCATCGAGCCGAAGAAGCAGAGAGTACAGGATATGCAGGATGGCAACTACCAGTTAGGTCTTACCCGTTGGGGACCGGACTACGCAGATCCGATGACCTACCTTGGCATGTGGATCACCGACAACTCCAACAACTACGGTTTATGGAGCAATGCTGATTACGATGCGATCATTGCAGAGTGCACCACCGGTGATCTTTGCACCGATGCAGAGGGTCGCTGGAACAGACTGTTTGATGCTGAAAAGATCGTTATGGACGAGGCTGTGATCTTCCCGCTTTACACCCAGTGTAATGCAGAGATGCTCTCTTCCAAGGTTACCGGCATCGAGTTCCATCCGGTAGCACTGAATCGTGTATACAAGAATGCGGTAAAAGCAGAATAAGAGAAACGGCAGCACTCTTCATAAAAGTTGCCGGTTCGGATAAGGAAAGCCGCACTAAGGAAGATCATATCCCCCTTGGTGCGGTTTTCGCGTTCGATAAAGAAACACATAGCAGCACGTGACGAATATGTCACTCATGAACACAGACGGGGAGGCAGAAGGTGAAGAAATATACGATAAAGCGAGTGCTTACTTCGCTCTTTACACTTTTGGCGATTTTATTGGTTTTGTTTATACTCATGCAGCTTATGCCCGGTTCTCCATTCAACGATGAGAAGCTGAATGCAGACCAGAGGGCCGCCCTTTATGCAAAATATGGTCTAGACCAGCCAATTATCGTACAGTTTTTAAAATATGTAGGCAATATGCTGAGGGGTGATCTGGGCGTTAGCTATAACATTTCCAAGAATACCCCGATCGCGCAGTTAATTCAGTCAAGACTTCCGATCTCTCTTCGGATCGGTGGTTTTGCAGTTACCGTCGGTGCAGTCGTAGGACTGATCCTGGGTCTTATCGCAGCGTTAAAGCACGACACGATCTGGGACAGCCTGGCAACGGTCATTTCCGTAATCGGTGTATCCGTGCCGTCATACGTATTTGCGCTGGCACTCAGCTACAATTTTGGATTTAAACTTGGATGGTTCCCAATGTTATTCTCCCAGCAGGATATCTTTGGTTCGAGTGTCCTGCCGAGTATTTCCCTATCCATGTTTACCATGGCATCCATAGCCCGGTTTACGCGAAGTGAGATGCTGGAGGTTCTGGGAAGTGAATACATGCTCCTTGCAGAAAGTAAGGGTCTTTCCGGTTCGGCACTGATCCTTCGCCATGCACTTCGAAATGCATTGATCCCGATCATCACGGTACTTGCTCCGTTGATCGTAGATCTGATGACAGGTTCTCTGGTTGTAGAAAAGATCTTTGCGATCCCTGGCGTAGGAAGCCTTCTGGTAACCGCGATCCAGTCCAATGACTATAACGTTGTCATTGCACTGAGCTTTATTTATTCTGCAATGTATATCGGTATCATGCTGGTGGTAGATATCCTCTATGGCATCATTGATCCGAGAATCCGTATTGCAGGCAGAAAGAGAGGGGAGCATTGATGAGTGAGATGAACACACCCTATGTACCTGTAGCTTCGGATTTTGTGCTGAAGGACAATGCAGGTGCGATTTCGATCGATGAAAACTATGCGGCACAGAGCTTCTGGAAAGACGTATTCATCCGTTATTTCCGCAAGACAAGTGCAGTGATCGGCCTGGTGCTGATCGTGCTGATCACCTTGTTTGCAGCCATCGGTCCGCATATGAACGAATATACCTATTCCGGTCAGATCTTAAGCCAGAAAAACTTTGCACCGCGTGTGAAGGCACTGGAAAAGTTTGGCATCTTTGACGGCGATGAGACTATGAGCACCACCACCGGTTCCAAGACCATCAACTATTATCAGGAAAAGGGTCTGGACGATGTGGAATACTGGTTTGGAAGTGATAACTTCGGCCGTGATATCTGGACCCGTACCTGGGAAGGCGCCAGGGTATCTTTGATCATTGCCGTTGCAGCAGCGATCATTGATATGGTAATTGGTATGAGCTACGGCTTGATCTCCGGTTATTTTGGCGGCAAGGTCGACATGATCATGCAGCGTTTCCTGGAGATCGCCAACGGTATCCCGAGACTGGTTATCGTAACCTTGCTTCTTCTGGTACTGCAGCCCGGCATGGTCACCATCATCTTTGCATTGATGTTAACGGAATGGGTTGGCATGAGCCGTATCGCCCGTGCGGAGATGCTCAAATTAAAGGAACAGGAATTTGTCCTGGCTTCGAGAACCTTGGGAGCAGGCAATTTCTTCATTATCTTTAAGGAAGTACTGCCAAACATCATCGGCCCGATCATCACGCAGGTTATGTTCTCCATCCCGACCGCAATCTTTACGGAGGCATTCTTAAGCTTCGTAGGTCTTGGTATTCCGGTGCCGCAGTGTTCTTTAGGTTCTCTGATCTCTGAGGGCTTCAACAGCTTCACGACCCATCCGTACCAGATCATCCCGCCGATCGTGGTGATGGCACTTTTGATGTTAAGCTTTAACCTCGTGGCAGACGGCTTAAGAGAAGCCCTTGACCCGAAGATGAAAGAAATGTAAGGACGAAAGGAGTAACTATGTCAGAAGAAAAGAAAAATATTCTGCAGATCAGGGATCTGGATATCACCTTTCGTACCACCGCAGGTCCTGTCCATGCAATACGAGGTGTCAATATCGATCTTCAAAAGGGAGAGACCGTTGCCATTGTAGGTGAGTCCGGTTCCGGTAAATCCGTTACCATGAAGGCTGCCATGGGAATTTTGGCATCCAATGCCACCGTTACCAACGGCACCATTGAGTTTTCCTACCATCATGCAGACGGAACACCGGAGACGGTCAATATCTTAAGCAAGGATAAAAAATGGATCCGCAAACATATCAACGGCAAGCGCATTGCCATGGTATTCCAGGATCCGATGACCAGTCTTGACCCGACCATGACCATTGGAAAACAGATCATGGAAGGTATGATCTGGCATTTCAAGACCCCGAAGAAGGAAGCCTGGGACAGATCGGTAGAGCTGTTAAAGGAAGTAGGCATCGAGGATGCTGAAAAGCGGATGAAAAACTATCCGCACCAGCTGTCCGGTGGTATGAGACAGCGTGTGGTCATTGCGATTGCATTAGCCTGCAACCCGGATCTTTTGATCTGTGACGAGCCGACCACCGCACTGGACGTAACGATCCAGGCAAAGATCATTGACCTGATCCGCAGAGTGCAGAAGGAGAGAGGCATCTCCGTTATCTATATCACCCATGACCTTGGCGTGGTGGCAAAGGTGGCAGACTATGTCAATGTCATGTATGCAGGAAAGATCGTGGAAAAAGGCCGGATCAATGAGATCTTCTATGATCCGAGACATCCGTATACCTGGGGCCTGCTTTCTGCTATGCCGGATCTGGATACCAATGATGAGAGACTGTATACCATTCCGGGTTCTCCGCCAAACCTGCTGCATGAGACGCAGGGTGATGCCTTTGCGGCGCGAAACAAATATGCCCTGGTTGTGGATGACAAGGCCGATCCGCCTATGTTTAAGGTGACGGATACCCATTATGCGGCCACCTGGCTGTTAGATCCGCGTGCACCGAAGGTAGAGATGCCGCCGGAGCTGAAGGCACGATTAGAACGCATGAAGAAGGAGGCTTCCGATTATGGCAGTGAATTATAATGAAAAGCCGCTTCTTACGGTGGAAGGCTTAAAGCAGTATTTCCGGGTCAGCAGTACCTACACGGTACATGCGGTGGAGAATGTATCCTTTGAGATCTATCCGGGCGAGACCTATGGACTGGTAGGAGAATCCGGTTCCGGTAAATCCACGATCGGAAGAAGCATCATCCGCTTATATGATCCGACCGCGGGAAAGATCGTATTCAATGATACGGATATCAGCGGAAAGCTGAACAGGGAAGCAAGCCAGATGCTCCGCACCCAGATGCAGATGATCTTCCAGGATCCGATGGCTTCCTTAAACCCGCGTAAAAAGATCGGTGACATCATCGGAGAGGGTCTCGATATCCACCATATGTATAAGACAAGGGCAGAACGCGAAGAAAAGATCAAAGCCATCCTGGCCAAGGTTGGACTTTCTCCGGAGCATGCAACCCGTTATCCGCATCAGTTCTCCGGCGGACAAAGACAGCGTGTCGGCATTGCAAGAGCCCTGATCATGAATCCGAAGCTGATCATTGCAGATGAATGTATCTCCGCACTGGACGTATCGATCCAGGCGCAGGTAGTCAACCTGATGAAGGATATCCAGCAGGAAACCGGTACAGCATATCTGTTTATTGCCCATGATCTGTCCATGGTCAAGTATATTTCAGACCGGATCGGCGTTTTACACCTGGGACACCTTTTGGAGACCGGTACGACCGATGAGATCTTTAACAATCCGATCCATCCATATACCAAGAGCCTCTTATCCGCAATTCCGGCACCGAATCCGGTGGTGGAGAAGAACCGGACAGCCCTGACCTATGATTACAAGACCTCCGGCCTTGATTATAATCAGGGAACACAGCACCTTGTAGAAGGCACCCATTACGTGAAATGTACCGATGCGGAATTTACGAAATGGACAAAAGAATAATACATTTTGAGAAAGTTCATCCCGAATGCGTGATGGACTTTCTTTTTTTTCTGAAAAAGGTTATTCTGCTTGACAAAGTCCACAATGGTGGCCATACTACAATGGGGTTTCGGGCGCTATAAAAGCCATGAAATCGAAAACTGAAAAGACAAGGAATCAGATAAAAAGGGGAACGAAATGAACAGGATGCGCAGTTTATTTGTTGCAGCCGGTTTTTTTGCTGTCATGGCTACGGTTTTGACCGGATGCGGAAGGCAGGAAACCAACAAAAAGCAGGAGAAGGAGATCATAAAGGTCGGGATCGACAAATTTGAACCATATAGCTATCTGGACACGAACGGAGCCTATGCGGGCATTGATGTAGAGCTTGCAAAGGAAGCCTTTGAAAAGCTGGGATATGAACCGGAATTCCAGGTGATCGTCTGGGAAGATAAGGATGAATTTCTTGCAGATGGGACCATTGACTGTATCTGGAGCTGTTATACCATGACAGACCGGGAGGAAAAATACCAGTGGGCCGGTCCTTATCTGTACAGTCGTCAGGTGGTTGCTGTGCGCAAGGACAGCGAGATCACCACACTCGCAGACCTGAAAGATAAAAGAGTGGGCGTTCAGGCCACCACAAAGGCAGAAAATCTCTTCCTTCATGTTGTAGATTCTAAGCTTCCAGATGCCTGGCAGGTCAACAGCTTTTCCACGACGGAAGAACTCTTTGCGGTGCTGCGAAAAGGCTATGTGGATGCGATCTCCGGACATGAAGCTTTAATCGCCAAGCTGACAAACAGCTGTCCGGATTCTTATCGGATGCTGGAAGAAAGTCCTTATATGTCAGAACTGGGAGTGGCTTTTTTGAAGGATACCCATAAGGAACTGGCAGAAAAGCTGACCGGGGTACTCGAAGAGATGAAACAGGATGGAACCATGGAAGCAATCGTGGCGAACTATGGTCTGGATCCGGAGAAAACGGTATGGGGAGGACAGCAGGATGCAGAATAGAAATATCGTCAGAAAATCCAGTCTCTTTCTATTTGGAATCCTGGTTCTGATGGGTGTATTATTGTTTTTCTTCTTCCAGGTCGGTGACCGGGGGCAGCTTTTGCATACCCTGGATGAAACGATCACATTTACCAAACAGCGGATCAACCATTATGATGTATACCAGACCAATGATCAGGTAAAAAGTCTTGTGAGGCTTTTGGATAAAACCAATGCCTTAAGCTCATCACTTGCCGAGTGGGATTCCTGCGATGCAAAGCGGCTGGATGTTTTTGCAGAGGAACAGAGACTGAGCGGGATCCTCATTCTGGATGAGGATCTTCAGGTTGTAAGTAAGACCTCTACAGATCCGGAGTCGGAGGCACTCTGGTCAGAGCTGATAAGCAGCAGCTATGTCAGCGATATCGTCAAATATCCGAAAAAAACCTATACCACCCAGACCATCATCGGTTCGGACCGTTATGATTTTGCTGCTGTGGCACGAAAAGACGAGACAGGACTGATCGTCACTTATCTAAAGAAAGATCCAAAAAGCGAGGACTACGGAGATCTTTTTATGGGCTCCCTGTTTACGGATTTTCCGTTTGAAATGAACGGTGTTGTGGTAGTCTGCGAAGATGGACAGGTGGTCAGCAGTAACCGAAAGAATCTGGTCGGACAATCTGCAGAGAGCTGTCGTCAGCTTTACAGCGGTGACTTTGCTCCGGATCCTGACGGTATTGTAAAACTGAAATCAGACCTTAGTACCTGGTATGGCCGGAAAGATGCTACCGAACATTATCAGATCTATATGTTCTTCCCTGCATCCCAGGTTTTCTTAAAGAGAAACATGGTAACGGTCATCTATTGCCTGGTGGCAGTCTCCATTTTCCTGCTTCATATGCTGGGAAGGAGCAGGGCAGAACGGGCAGCTCTTGCAAGGGAGCAGAAACGACTTCGGATCATCAATGCCATCGGTCGGATCTATTCCTCCATTACCCTGATCGACCTGCGTGCGAAAAAGATCGAATTTATCAAGTCTTCCGGGGAAGCTAACGAGGTGGATGGACAGAATGCCATGGAAAAATCCTGCCGGGAGTCTTATATCCGGGGAAAGATTGCAGAACTGTACCAGGAAAAATATCTGGAATATGTGGATATGGATACGGTAGCGCAGCGACTGGAGGGAAAAGAATTTCTTTCTCTTACGGTACAAAAGGCGGACGGCAGCTGGATGCTGTCGCTGCTGATTCCGCACCGGTATGATAAGTATGGAAAGATCGATGCCGTGCTGCTGGTAAACCGTGATGTGACGGCAGAGAAACAACATGAGATGGCTCAGGATGCAGCACTTCGTAATGCACTGGCAGCTGCAGAGCATGCAAGCAAGGCCAAGACGGTTTTCTTAAACAATATGTCCCATGACATCCGTACCCCGATGAATGCCATCATCGGGTTTACGGCTCTGGCAGTCAGCCATATTGACAATCAGGAACATGTACTGGAATATTTAAAGAAGATCAGTACCGCAGGCAAGCATCTTTTAAGCCTGATCAACGATGTGCTTGACATGAGCCGCATTGAAAACGGAAGTGTCAAGATCGAGGAGGCCCAGGTTCACCTGCCGGATGTTTTGCATGACCTTCGGGCAATCATCCAGGGGAATATAGGTGCAAAGCAGCAGGATCTTTATATCGATACCCAGGACGTTGTACATGAAGATATCATGACGGATAAGCTTCGTTTAAACCAGGTATTGTTAAATATCATCAGCAATGCGGTCAAATTCACACCGGTTGGCGGCATGATCAGCCTGAGAATCACCGAGCGGCCATGTCAGAGGGCAGGTTATGCAACCTATGAATTTAAGATCCGAGATAACGGAATCGGCATTGACAAGGAATTTCAAGAGCATATCTTTGACTCCTTCACCAGAGAGCAGTCCGTTACGGAAAGCGGAATCCAGGGAACCGGCCTGGGTCTTGCCATTGTGAAGAATATTGTAGACATGATGGAGGGCACGATCACCTTAAACAGTGAAAAGGGAAAGGGGTCGGAATTTATGGTAACGCTGGACTGCAGGATTGCTGCCCAGACCGTGGAATATGAACCCATTCCGGAGCTGAAAGGTGCAAGGGCACTGGTGGTGGATGATGATGCAAATACCTGCATGAGTGTCTGCAAGATGCTTCGAAAGATCGAGATGCAGGCAGACTGGACCACATCGGGAAAAGAAGCCGTGATGCGTGCCAAGGAAGCTTGGGAAGAAAGCTGTGCTTTTTCTGCCTATATCGTAGACTGGATGATGCCGGACATGAACGGAATCGAGACGGTGCGCCGTATCCGCAGGGTGATCGGGGAATCGACTCCGATCATTATCCTTACGGCTTATGACTGGACAGATGTTGAGGAGGAGGCAAGAGAGGCCGGTGTCACAGCCTTTGTGGCAAAACCGCTTTTCCTGTCCGAGCTTCGAAAGGTGCTGAGCACACCTGTCGTATCAGAGAAAGATGTTAAAAAGGAAAATGAGCACCGTCATGCGGGACGAAAGATCCTTTTGGTGGAGGATAACGAATTAAACCGTGAAATTGCAGAAACAATCTTACAAGAAGTAGGGATCAAGGTGGATTCGGTCACAGACGGAAGTGATGCGGTAGAGCGGATGGCCTGTGCCGGAGAAAACCAGTATGATATGATTTTGATGGACATCCAGATGCCACGGATGGATGGCTATACGGCCACTCGCGAGATCCGCACCTTAGACAACAACAGGAAAGCGAATATCCCGATCATTGCCATGACAGCGAATGCCTTTGAAGAAGACCGGCAGAAGGCCTTTGAGGCAGGCATGAACGGACATATCGCAAAACCGATCAACCTGCAGGTGATCTTACAGACCATGGATGAGATCTTGAAAGAATAAAAAGAAAAAACGCGCGAGAGCTTTCATGACTCCTGCGCGTTTTTTTGTAAGATTATGGAATATGCTTACAGCTCGATGATATCGCGGTCTTCCGGAACATAGAGGTTTCCGTGATAGTAGGCCTGTCCCTCTTTGGTATAGAGCTCTTTTCTCTTTTCCAGAGTCTTGTCTTCGGTATGCCAGAGGATCAGATTTGGAATATGAAGGCTTTCTGCCAGCTCAGCGGCATCCTTTACGGTGCTGTGGTGCTTCTCATACGGCTTGAAGCGGTCGCGGTCATCGTACAGGCAGAAGGCTTCGTGGAGGAGCCAGTCACTGCCTGCCACATAAGGCTCACAGGCCGGATTGTAAGGCTCGTCCCCGGCACAGGTCAGCTTCCTTCCATTTTTTAAGATCGTGGTGAAGCCAAACTGGCGTGCCTTGGTGGAGAGGATGTCAAAGAAGGTGACATCGTAATCCAGAATGTGCAGGGTTTCCCCATCATGAACCGGGATCAGATGAATGCGGTCACCGATCAGACGGTAAAATTTGTCCTGCAGGGTCAGCTTACAGAAGGTATCAATGGTGGACACCAGGCCGTCATGGCAGTAAATATGAAAATCTCCCTCGTATTTGCCGTTTTTCATGCGCGTTGCAATGAAGCGCACCAGCCAGATGACACCGAGAATATGGTCGGTATGCTCGTGTGTTACAAAGAGGTGATGGATCTGCGGATAATCGATCTTCATATCCTCCAGGATCCGTAAGATCCCGTTGCCGCCTCCGGCATCGACCATGAAATACTGATCATCATCACGCAGGGCAAAACAGGTATTGTAATAATGGGTGGCATTGGCATTGCCGGTACCGAATACATAAAGTTTTTCCATGAAATTCAACTCCTTATCCTGTTTGAAACTGAGTAGTTACAACTTTTCAAATTTCCGTATTTATGGTACTATACTTCTGTTAAAAATGCAACGTATGGAATGATACATGGATTACCTGAGAGAGGAGAAGAACGTGAGCAGAGAAGAATTTCTAAAAGGACTGGAAAACGCACTTTCCGGAAATGTTCCCCCGGCCATTGTGCGCGACAATCTCCGCTACTACGATGACTATATCCGGTCGGAACGCCAAAAGGGGCGCACGGAACCGGAGATCATGGAAGAACTGGGAGATCCGCGCCTGATCGCAAAAACGATCCTGGATACCACGCCGGGAGCGGCGGAAGGGGAATTTGAGGATTACCATCCATTTGGCGGCTTTTCCGGAGCATCCGGGAAAACAAACGGACAGGAAAATGCCAGACAGAACCAGTCGGTAAATTATGGTGGTATGGGAAATATTCATTACTATAACCTGAACAAATGGTACTGGAAGGTACTTGCGGTGGTGATCGTGATCTTATTCTTTACCCTGGTGCTTACCATTGTGGGTGGGATCTTGTCCATTCTTTTGCCGCTGCTTCCGGTACTTGGAGTGATCGCCCTGATCTGGTGGATCATCCAGGGACCGAGACGGTGAAAGGGCGTAACGATTCAGAGCACGCCTCCAAAAATGATTGTAACGATTCAGAGCCCACCTCCAAAATGCTTCGCATTTAATTATTAAAAATTAATTAATACTGTGCGGATTGCTTGACGCATAAGTGTCATAAGTGTATAATCTGTTTGTAACATAGTTAACAATTGTGTAACAATTCAACATAAATCAGTTGCGATGGGAGAACGGTTCATGAAGAAAACAGTATTATATATAATGGCAGTCCTTGCAGTATCCGGTGGTTTGATGTGGCAAAAGCCTGTGATGGCTCATGCGGAGACGAATGCAGTCTCGGAAGCACCGGTTTCTACGGTGATTGATCTGGCAGACGAAGAGGACACCGACGAAGAAAATGGACCGGCACCGGAAATCCAGGCAGCAAAGAAGTTAGAGGAAGAGCTGAAAGCGGCAAAGGAAGAGGAAGAAAAGGCAGCGGAGGCAACTGCAAATGCCCGTCAGAATCTTGTGGATTATGCTTTACAGTTTTTGGGCGGTTCCTACCGCGAAGGCGGCAATGACCCGCATACCGGAGTGGATTGTTCCGGATTTGTACGCTATGTCATGCAGAATGGAGCAGGCATCAGCATGAACCGCTCTTCCGTTTCCCAGTCTACCCAGGGACACGCAGTGACTTCTGCACAGATGCAGCCGGGCGACCTTTTATTCTACTCCGGAGGTTCCGGGATCAACCATGTAGCCATGTATATCGGTGACGGAAAGATCGTGCATGCTTCCACGTATGCAACCGGTATCAAGATTTCCAAATGGAATTACCGTGATCCGGTGAAGATCATCAGTATGTTCTAAGGAGCAGTTATAACCATTGCTTTTTTTTACTGCTTCCAGTATAATGGAGCAGAAGAATGCGAGAACCCTTAAATCGGATTCTTCAACCTTATTAAGTATTTATACTCCCAGAAAAACCGGACAGCTCCCCTGTCCGGTTTTTCCTGTTTTCAGGAGGTGATTTGGCAAAAAACATGCCAGGTCACCTCTTTTGTTATGATTTTGTACTCGGAAAAGTACACAAAACGATTGTTGAAAAATTGTCAATTGTGCTGAAAGTGCGGAATTATGAAGGAAAATGCCGGTGTTCAAATTGACATGTAAAATATAACATGTTATATTTCTTGCAAAAGATAACATGTTATATTTTTATTCAAAGCCATGCAGTTTCATATGGCGAAAAGCCAAAAAGGAGAAGAGTTATGGAGAAAACAAAAAACAAGGCAGTCTCATTTTTTGCTGTCTGTGTCGCAATCCTGCTGGTTTGCGCAGCCCTGATCTGGGGATTTCAGACAGACTGGGGAACGGTAAAGATCAAAAGACTGAACCTGACAAGCCAGGATGGAACCACGGTAAGCACCCTCATCTACATCCCGGAAAATGCAACCGATGAAACCCCAGCGCCGCTGGCAGTCATCTATCACGGACGTTCCAACCATGCACATTCCAACGATACCTGGAGTATGGAGCTTGCCCGCAGAGGATATGTTGTATTATCCCCAGATCTGCAGGGTGGCGGTGAATCCGATCCGTCCATCGACCGCAGTATTCAGGCTAAGACCGTTGCAGAATATGCAAACAGCCTTTCTTATGTAGAGAAAGATGCCATCAACCTGATTGGTTATTCCGCAGGAACCAATACCGTACTGCAGACCTACTATGCAATGCCGGAGCAGATCAAGAGTATCTGCGAGGTGTTCGGACCGTTCATGATCCAGATGTCCGGTGGTATTGACGAAGTGGATACCAACTTCTGCCTCATCAAATCCGATGCAGACCAGTATGACTATTTCTTCATCGGTGACCCACAGGCATGTATCGATTATACAGAAAAAGCATCCGGTCTTCCGGAAATCGTATCCGGTCAGGACTATGACCGCAACGGCAAGCTTTTCCGTTACGCAGAGATCAGCGGAACCTTACACCAGACCGGAAACATCAGTGGTGAAACCGTAAAGGCAATCTTGTCCTTTGAATCCGCTATCAATGAGGAGCCGGTCAGCCGCTCCCTGGATGATACTGCATGGTTCCCGCAGCAGGTATTCTCCGGAATTGCATGTGTGACCATGATGTTCTTACTGGCATCTCTGGTCAATCTTCTGATGCAGAATCCGTTCTTTGCTTCCGCTGCAAACCCGGTTCCGGTCAAGGCACCGCGCAAGGGAGCAAAGGCATGGGCAATGGATGTATTGTTTGCGATCGTGATCCCGATGATCATCTTCGTACCGTTATCCGCCTATGTCATGGTATGGACCGGTGCAGGAACTGCATGGTCTAAGGTTCTGACCTCCGCTAACTTAAATGGTATCATGGGATGGCTTTTGGTCATTGCTGTCATCGGAATCATCCGTATGGCACTTACGGCTTCCAAACGGAAAAAGAACGGCAACCCGGTACATCTGTCTGAGTATGCCCTGGGCGGAGCATCCGAAACAAGAATTGACTGGACAAAACCTGCAAAGGGTCTTCTGATCGGTCTGATCTGTGTGACCTTTGTATTTGTATGGCTTGGCCTGATGGAAGGCTTCCTCGGAATCAACTATCAGGTATGGAATCTTTCTACCTACTTGAAGATGAGCCCGATGCGTCTTTTACGTGCGATCCCGTATGTGCTGATCATTTTTACGGTTATGTTCATCGGAAACATGAACCAGCGTGTGCTGCCGTCTACCGGCAATGCGAAAAAGGATATGTGGATCGCAGTTACGGTCAATACCGTTATGACAGCATGTGCACTGTTTTTACTGCTTCTCATCCAGTACGGCGGAAGCATGGCAATCGGTACCGGCCAGACGCTGATCCCACAGATCGATGTTTACGGAACCGGTAAAAACACCAGCTGCGGAGCACTCGACTTTGCATTTGGATATTGCTATATGATGGGCGGCACCACCGGCGTCGTAACCTATCTGTACCGCAAATTCGGCAATATCTGGATCGGCGTGATCCCGGCAGCAATGTTTGCAGGCATGGTAACCTTATCCGGATTTACCATTATTGCATAAAATGATTCCCCCAGGGTGCAGAAAATAAGATATAATGTCTCTATCATTTTTTGCAGGGAGATACGGATATGAGCAGAATCAGGCAGCAGGAAAAAGCAAGGAAATCGAAAGAGGCGCTTTTAAAGGCAGCACAAAGCTTGTTTGCGGAAAGGAAGATCTCGGATGTGGGGGTCCGGGAAATCTCAGCCGAGGCGGGGGTTACTACCGGAACCTTTTACCATTATTTTACGGGAAAAGAAGATATCATTCGCGAGATTTACAGCAGTCATGATGAAAATCTGGGAAAGGTCTTACAGGAATGGAGTGAGCAGCCGGATGGCTGCTGCTCCCATATACAGATGTTTTTCAGCAAGAATCTGGCAGGAAATGTACTGGCGGATGGTCGGGAATTTACCTGTTACCGGGTATTTCAGATGCGCAGCCACAGCAGAGATGAGCATCATCTCTACATTGGAATGAAAAAGCTGATCCAGAAAGCGGTTGATGTGGGAGAACTGCGGGCAGACATTTCGGTAGAAGAGGTAAATGGTTACCTCTTTACCGTATTCCGTGGAGTTTTATACGAATGGTGCTTATGCGCACCGGAAGATATATTTTCACTGGAAGAAAGACTGGATCGCATGATCGGCTATGCACTGCGTGCATTTTCCGCTTAACACACGTCTTTAAAGGTTCATCAGTTTTTCAAAATTCATACTGTTCATAGGGCGGTAATACAAGAAGCCCTGGATCTCATCGCAGCCTTCACCTTTCAGAAAGGCTGCGATTTCTTCTGTTTCCACACCTTCACAGACAATGGATTTCTTCATGCGCTTTAGCATATGGAAGATTTCCTGCAAAACAATATGTGCATTTTCCGTGAGACTGTCGCCTAAAAACATGCGGTCGATCTTAACCTCATCAAAGAGCAGATCCTTGAGGGTATTTAAGGAGGAGTAGCCGGATCCGAAATCATCCATGGAAATCTGGATATTGCGGCTTTGAAGGCTTTTGATCACCTGGTTTACGGCCAGGGGATTGTTGACATAGGTGGTTTCCGTGATCTCAAAGGTCAAAAAAGACGGATCGATCCTGTGGGTATCTATGAGTTCATGGATCTTTTCGATGAAGGTCTGCGGCTGTTCAAAATGGATCGGAGAGACATTTAAAGACAGCCGAAATCCTTTTGGAAGCCGGTCGGAATATTTGCGAAGCCATAAAAAGGCCTGCTCATAGACTGCGTAATCCAGATCGATGATAAAGCCATTCTGTTCAAACAGAGGAATGTAAACATCCGGTGACCAGCACAGCTTTCCGTCTCGGATACAGCGCACCAGCACCTCTGCACTGGAGATGGTCTGGTCTACTGTGCAGACCTTTGGTTGGAAATAAATCTGAAATTCATGGTTCTCCATGGCTGCGTAGAAGGAGTGCAAAATCTCTGCCTGCATTTTTTCCTGCCGGTCGATTTCCGGGGAATAGAGGCAGGCGTGAGAGATCATCTTTTTTGCAATTCTACGGGCGACATTGGCGCAGGAGATCATGCTTTCCGGTGTATCATTTTCATCCGGGATCCGGTAGATGCCGGAATTTGTGCGAAAGAAGCTGATCCGGTATGTATCGCGGATGCGGGCACAGATCTTCTGATCGAGCATCTGGATCTGCTCTAACAGAGCATCTTCGGTCTGCTTGCTGACATCTGCGATGCTGATAAAAACATCCGAAAAGAACCGGGCGGTAAAAAGAAAAAGCGGAGAAGCACTCATCTCCTCATAAAGGATATTGAGGATCTCATTTCCCATCTGGTAACCATATTTGTCATTGATATAATGAAAGTTTTCAATATCCGTGGAAACCAGGGCAATGGGCAGTTTTCCGGAAGTCTGGGATTTGATCAGGCGGATCTTCTCCGCAAGGTGTTCTGAGGATATGGTGGGAATGACCAGGGCTTCCAGCTTCTTTTTTTCAAGGGCACTGCGGCTGTTCTTTTTATAAAATTTATCCTGATACATATTTTTGTCAGCGGCATTGATCAGGTCATCCATCATAAAATAGTGATTCCGATAACTGACCTCATAGCCGACTGCGTAGCTTAAAGGAAGGCTTGCACGGACATTGTACTCCTGGATCAGTGAGCTCAGCTGCAGATCCATATGCTTGAGTTCATCCACGCTGGTCTTATCCTGGATGATGATAAATTCATCTCCGCCGTAGCGGGCTAGAAAACTGTGCTCATTCAGGATCCTGGTCAGGCAATAAGCAAAGGCCTGGATGAATTCATCTCCCTTCTCGTGGCCATAGGTATCGTTGACATGTTTTAAGTTATTTAAGTCAAACATCATGACGCCCACTCCGAAGGTGGTTGCGCGGTCATTCAGTTCCTCAAGCCGTTTCTCAAGGGATTTTTTATTATGGATGCCGGTTACATCGCGGTATGCATTGGTCAGCAGACGTGCCAGCATCTCGCGCTGGATCAAAGCCAGGACCATACAAACTACAAGCAATGCCAAAAAAAGGCAGAGCAGGCGGTAGATGGGAGTGTGGGAGATGGCTGGCTTGGTCAGAAGGGTGATCAGATAGAGTGTGAGTATCAGGATCAGCATGAGCACGCTCAGGATGGTTTCGCAAAGATGTAAGATGCTCTTGTTTCGGTTCATAAGTTTCTCCTTTATTCTGCCTCTACGATGATCATTTTTGCAAATTCGGTGCTGATTCCGATCTTGCTTTCCCTGATCATGACAATGTAGTAGCCGAAAAATGCAGAAAGAATGCGGACAGCAGCGTGCTCTACAAAACCGAGGCTTTCCAGATAATGTCGCTGCCTGGCGTCACCGCATATTTTCTGAATTGTATAGAGCCGGTTGATTTCCGCTAAATTCAGTGGCATGGTGTCTCCTCTGGAAAAATAATTTTTAAAAAGTTAGTTGCAGCTAACATCATAGCACAAAATCAATGCCTGTCAATCACTTCTTACAATTATGCATTTACAGGCGCCCTTGTATTGATAAAAAAACACTAATATGCTCGATTTACAGATGAAACACCTTGTGTTAGACTGTAGTCGGTTAGCTTTTGCTAACAAAATGTCGGATTAGAAGAATATTTATGACGAGATGTGCCGCACCGGCACAGACAGGAGGATCTACTATGATGTATCTGGAAATTGAAAAAGTAATCGGAAGAGAGATCATCGATTCCCGCGGCAATCCAACCGTGGAGGCAGAGGTTTATTTAACCGATGGCACCGTTGGAAGAGGAGCTGCACCGAGCGGAGCATCTACCGGTGAGTTTGAGGCACTGGAACTGAGAGATCAGGATAAGTCCCGTTTCGGAGGAAAAGGTGTTTCCAAAGCAGTGGAAAACATCAATACCGTCATCTCTGATGTCCTGTGCGGAATGGATCCGTCTAACGTATATGCCATTGATCAGGCTATGATCCAGGCAGACGGCACCAAAGATAAATCCAACCTGGGTGCAAATGCAATCCTGGCTGTATCCATTGCCAGTGCAAGGGCAGCAGCAACGGCTATGGAGATGCCGCTGTATCGCTTCTTAGGCGGAGCAAACGGAAACCGTCTGCCGTTACCGATGATGAACATCTTAAACGGTGGTGCTCATGCAGCAAATACTGTAGACGTGCAGGAGTTCATGATCATGCCGGCAGGTGCGCCAAGCTTCAAAGAGGGACTTCGCTGGTGTACCGAGGTGTTCCATGCACTTGCAGCACTCTTAAAATCCCGTGGACTTGCTACCTCTGTCGGTGATGAGGGCGGTTTTGCACCGGATCTTGGCAGTGACGAGGAAGCGATCCAGGTAATCTTAGAGGCAGTGGAGAAGGCAGGATACAAGCCGGGTACAGATTTTGTTCTGGCTATGGATGCTGCTTCCAGTGAGTGGAAGAGTGGTAAGAAGGGTGAATATCTGCTTCCGAAGAGCGGCAAGAAGTTCACATCCAAGGAGTTGGTAGAGCACTGGAAGAACCTGTGCGAGAAGTATCCGATCTACTCCATCGAGGATGGCCTGGATGAGGAAGACTGGGAAGGCTGGCAGATGATGACCAAAGAGCTGGGTGACAAGGTCCAGCTGGTTGGTGATGACTTATTCGTAACCAACACCGAGCGTCTGTCCAAGGGCATTGAGCTTGGCTGCGGCAACTCCATCCTCATCAAGTTAAACCAGATCGGTACCGTATCCGAGACCCTGGAAGCCATCAAGATGGCTCACAAGGCAGGTTATACCGCCATTGCTTCCCATCGTTCCGGTGAGACCGAGGATACCACCATTGCAGACCTGGCAGTTGCTTTAAATACCTGCCAGATCAAGACCGGCGCACCGAGCAGAAGTGAGCGCGTTGCAAAGTACAACCAGCTTCTTCGCATTGAGGAAGAACTGGGCGTGGCAGCACAGTTTCCGGGTGTAAAGGCATTCAATATCAAACGCTAACAATAATGCACATCGAGGAGGCGCCAATGGCGCCTCCTCTGATTTGTGAAATTCAGGATTCGCTGCTGCGGTATTTTGCGTTCTTCTCTTTGATCTTAGCCAGATATTCGTTGGCTTCCTTTTCAGATTTAAAACGCATTTTTGGTCCCTGCGGACTGAGCTTTAAAACGTATCCACCGGTATTTTTCTTTTTGAACATAGGGGTTTCCTTTCTTGTGTAGAGATGGAATTATTCTATCACGTGTTTAAAAAAATGGGAAGGCCGATTTGAATTGTGAAAAAATAACAATAAACTTAAGAAAATAAATTGACTTAATGTTGGAAATGTGATAATCTTGTAACAAGATGATTGGATAGACAACAGATTGGGTTGTTACTGTACGGCAGGCAAAACCAGTTCTGAACGATATTTTGTGATGCAGATATTTGTTCGGAATTGGTTTTTTTATTTTCAGTGGGGATACATATGAGAATTGAAAAGGTGATCAACAACAATGTGGTCAGCGCCCTGGAAAACGGCCGGGAAGTAGTCGTTATGGGAAAGGGCATTGGTTTTAAGCTCCGGGCCGGCATGGACATCCCAAAGGAACTGGTGGAGAAGGTATTCCGCCTGGACAATCCGGGGATCATGGATCAGTTTAAGAGTCTGGTTCAGAAGCTTCCGCCGGAACGCCTCCAGATTTCTGCCGAGGTGATCCAGTATGCCAAGGGCGTCATGAACAAAAAACTGAATCACAACATTTATCTTACATTGACGGATCATATCAATTTTGCGATTGAGCGCTACCAGAAGAAGATGAACTTTGGAAATCCGCTGCTGCGTGAGGTGCGGACATTTTACCGGGAAGAATATCTTGTTGGTACCTTTGCACTGGATCTGATCGAACGTCGGCTTGGCATTTCGTTTCCGGCCGATGAGGCGGCTTCCATTGCCCTTCATATTGTAAATGCAGAGTATAATACCCGTATGCGGGACACCATTGACATGACCAGAGTGATCCATGATATTCTGAAATTTGTAGAAGAGTATTTTAAGGTGGCACTGGAAGAAAGCTCCACAAGCTATGAGCGCATGATCACGCATCTGCGGTTTCTGGCTCACAGGATCTACAGCGGGGAGCTTTTGGAGGATGGATCCGGACTGGAAGAATTTCATGCCATGATCCGGCAGATGTATCCGGAGGAATATGACTGCAGCAGAAGGGTCAAGGAGTTTATCAAAGAGACCTATGGACATGAAGTGTCGGAGGAGGAAGTGGCATATCTGGCCGTTCATATCCGGCGGGTTCGCACAAGCAGCCATACTTAGGTGAAAAAAGATAGATTACGCAGCGCATGAACGGTAACGAAAGCAGAACAAAGGGGGAATCGTCATGTTTGAGGGACTGAAAAAAATGTTTGGCGGAAAGAAAGATCCGGTGGAGGTTGTGTCACCGGTTGCGGGAAAGGCAGTTCCCTTGAGCGAGGTGGCGGATCCGGTATTTTCGCAGGAAGTTTTAGGAAAGGGCGTGGCGGTCATTCCGTCAGAAGGAACATTCCGGGCACCGTTTTCCGGAGAAATCGCAGTAATGTTCGACACCGGACATGCGGTCAGCATCCGGGGGGATAACGGTGTGGAGATCATTGTGCATATCGGACTCGATACCGTGCAGTTAAAGGGAGAGCATTTTACGATCCATAAAAAGCAGGGCGATCGCGTTCAAAAGGGCGATCTTCTGATCACGGCAGATCTTGAGAAGATCCGTGCAGCCGGTTACGATGTGATCACTCCGGTCATCATCTGCAACACTCCGGAATTTCCGGATATGGTATGTCACACCGGCATTCAGGTGCAGGCGGGTGATCCGGTTATTACCTTATAGTGTAGAATGGAGTGGATCGATACGAAACGGATTTCAGTCAGGATCCAGGATCCGGAAGGGCTTCATGTCCACAATGCCGCCCGTATTTTTGAAGCGGCTGCGAAGCTGGATGCCAACATCTGGATCTGCATGGGAAACAAAACAGCAAGAGCAGATAAAATCCTGGAATTGATGGCTTTAGAAGCTTCTGCCGGAACCTTGCTTGAAATTTTGGCAGAAGGAAAAGATGCAGAGACTGCGGTGGATACGATCGCGCAGATCCTGCAGGATATCTGAAATTTAAACCCATGGGAATGGTTTAAATATAAAAAGCCGAAAAGGCGAAAAGAAAGGGGTTTTGCATTATGATGAAGTTTTTCCAGAGACTCGGCAAAGCGTTGATGCTTCCGGTAGCATGTCTTCCGGTATGTGGTATCCTGATGGGAATCGGATACATTTTAGCACCGGCGGCAATGGCAGGTGAGGTTCAGGGATTCACCGCAGGAGGACTGTCCTATTCCATAGGTCTCTTCCTCATCAAGGCAGGCGGAGCACTGATCGATAACATGTCCTGGCTGTTTGCAGTGGGCGTGGCAGTTGGTATGGCGGATGATGCAGATGGTACCGCAGGTCTGGCTGGACTGGTTTCCATGTACATGATCACAACGCTCTTAAGCAGCGGTTCCGTAGCCGGTATTACCGGTCAGGAAGCAGCACCGGCCTTTGGCAAGATCGTGAACCAGTTTGTAGGTATCATGTCCGGTCTCATTGGTGCAACCTGCTACAACAAGTATAAGTCCGTGAAACTTCCGGATGCACTGGCATTCTTCAGCGGCAAACGTGCAGTAGCGATCTTTACCGCACTGTATTCCATCGTGGCAGCACTGATCTTGTTCTTTGTATGGCCGTTAGTATACGGAGCACTGGTTACCCTGGGTGAAACCTTTATCGGTATGGGAGCTCTGGGTGCAGGTATCTATGCATTCTTCAACCGACTGCTGATCCCGTTTGGTCTGCATCACGCACTGAACTCCGTATTCTGGTTCGATGTGGCTGGAATCAATGATTTAAGTAACTTCTGGGGCAACACAGGTGTTTACGGACAGACTGGTATGTACATGACCGGTTTCTTCCCGTTCATGATGTTTGGTCTTCCGGCAGCTTGTATCGCTATGTATCAGACTGCAAAACCGGGTAAAAAGAAAATGGTTTACGGACTGCTTGCATCTGCAGCATTCTGTTCTTTCTTTACCGGTGTTACCGAACCGATCGAGTTCTCCTTCATGTTCCTGGCTCCTGGCCTTTATGTGGTACATGCCCTCCTTGCAGGTATCACCGCAGGCATTACCGTAGCGCTTCCGATCCGTGCAGGCTTCTCCTTCTCCGGCGGTGCCGTGGATATGGTGCTCAGCTCCTTCACTCCGCTTGCAGAGAATCCGTGGATGCTGATCCCGGTTGGCCTGGCTGTTGGCGTGATCTACTATATCGTATTCCGCATTGTCATCACCAAGTTTGATCTGAAGACTCCGGGTCGTGAGGACGATGATGCAGATGAAACGAAGGTAGTCCTGTCCAATAACAACTTTACGGAAGTAGCAAAGATCATTCTTGAGGGCGTTGGCGGTCCGGAGAATGTAGCTTCCATCGATAACTGCATTACCAGACTTCGTTTAGAGATCAAGGATTATACAAAGGTCAATGACAAGCACATCAAATCCGCCGGTGTTGCCGGTGTGATGCGTCCGAGCAAGACCTCGGTTCAGGTTATCATTGGAACCCAGGTACAGTTTGTAGCAGATGAATTCAAGAAACTCTGCAAATAATTTTGCCCCTCGCTTGTTTCATACCATATATTTTTTAAGGAAGAGCTTCCCTCTTTTACAGGGGGAGGCTTTTTCTTATACCTGGCCGGTCACGACATTTTTTTCTTTCTTTCACAGAACTGACATATTTGTCTGGTAAGATGGTTTACAATTGGAGACAGAAAAAGAGGACTGCAGTTTGTGCAGCGAAGAAAGAGGGCGAGGATCATGAGAGTGAGACAGAAAACATTTCATATGACCATGAAAAACATTTCGGCCAGAGCATTTGCTTTTGTAGCAGGAGGTGCACTGGTGTTTGCCGCTTATGCCGGTACCGGTATCAGGGCGTATGCAGCGGAGTGGCAGCAGGCAGAAAACGGTGACTGGACATACGTGGAGGATGACGGCAGTCTGGCAGCGGGATGGCAGAAAATCAACGGAACCTGGTATGATCTGGATGAGGAAACCGGTGTATGGAACACCCATCCGTCCTTAGATGAGGTTTCGGTGTGCCATTTGGTTGAAAATGCTGTAAACCGTGCGGGATGGTTTGACCGAGATATTGCAGAGGATGCAGTCTTACATTACCGGGTGGACAGCTCAACTTCTTATAAATATACGGTAGTTCTGCAAAAGGAGAGCACCCCGGACGAGATCGGAACCACCTTAAAGACCTTTGAAGTCGATAAAAAGACCGGAAAAGCAAAGGATCTTTCCACAAAGATCGTTCTGGATCTCTATGAATAATACTTACAAAAAATAAGTTTCACAAAAAAAGAATTAATTTTACTTATAACGTTTCCTGCCTTATAATGAGATTATCAATAAGGAGTTCATCAATGAGGAGGGAAAGTATGGGACGTTTGTATGTCAAGATCAAAGACCAGGATAACGTTGTTGTAGCCGTTCAGGATCTGAAGGCAGGCACCGAGATCATGGAAGGTCTTGTGACCAATCAGGACATTCCGCAGGCACATAAGATTGCCCTGTGTGACATCCCTGCAGGCGGAGAGATCATTCGTTATGGTGTGGTTCTCGGCTATGCAATCAATGACATTAAGAAGGGAGACTGGATCAATGAGCATATGCTCGATCTCCCGCAGAGTCCGTCGGTAGACGATATGGAGTACGGCACCAACCTGGTTCCGATGGAGGAACTGGCAAAGCCGACCAGAACTACGTGGATGGGTTACCGTAATGCCGAGGGTCCGGCAGGAACCAGAAACCTTTTGGGAATCGTAACGACAGTTCAGTGTGCGGCTGGTGTGTTAAAGGTAGCAGTGGAGCGTATCAAAAAAGAGCTGCTCCCGAAATATCCGAATGTAGATGGTGTTGTAGCCGTAACCCATCCTTACGGATGCGGTGTTGCGATCAATGCACCGCTCGCTTATATCCCGATTCGTGCGATCACCAATGTCATCCGTCATCCAAACTTTGGCGGGGAGATCATGGTGGTAGGTCTTGGATGTGAGAAGCTGACTTATGACCGCGTGCTTCCGCCGGAAGATATTACTCCGGAGAATGTACTGACTCTTCAGGATTATGCCGGTCATGATGCTATGATGAATGCGATCCTGGAAATGGCAGATAAGAAGCTTCAGAAGTTAAACAAGAGAACCCGTGAAGAACTTCCATTAAGCGACCTGCTCATCGGTATGCAGTGTGGCGGAAGTGATGCTTTCTCCGGTATCTCTGCAAACCCGAGTGCCGGTTATGCGGCAGATATGCTGGTTCGCGGTGGTGCTACCGTGATGTTCAGTGAGGTTACCGAGGTTCGTGACGGCGTTCATATGCTGGCAGCCCGCTGCCCGGATGCCCATACCCGTGACCGTCTGGCTGAAGAGATGAAATGGTATGACAACTACCTTGCAGAAGGCGGTGTAGGCCGTGATGCAAACCCGACTCCGGGCAACAAGGCAGGCGGCCTTGCTAATATCGTGGAGAAAGCCATGGGAAGTATCGCAAAGAGCGGTACCAGCCAGATCGTGGAAGTCCTTTCCCCGGCAGAAAAACCGACCAAGCATGGCCTGATCTATGCAGCAACACCGGCCAGCGACATTGTCTGCGGACCGTGTCAGGTTGCCAGCGGTATCGGCCTTCAGGTATTCATGACCGGACGCGGAACCCCGTATGGACTGGATATCAGCCCGGTTATCAAGGTCTGCAGCCGAAACGAATTAAAGAACCACTGGTTTGATCTGATCGATATCTCCGCCGGAGATGTAGCTACCGGTGAGAAAACCATTGCAGATGTGGGTCAGCAGATCTTCGACATGATCCTGGATGTGGCAAGCGGAACCAAAGAGCCATACAGCGATCAGTACGGATTCCACAACGACATGTGCATCTTCAACCCGGCACCGATCACCTGATCTGTCCGGCAAAATAAAATGAAAAACTTTGATAGAGGACTGTTCTTTCGGGAACAGCCCTCTTTTTATATTATTTATTTAAAATTTAAATAAATGCCTTGTATATATTGATAGATACAATTTCTCATTATGAAAAATTTGTGTTAAGTTTGTAATTGTTTACGAGTGCTTTATAGAAAAGAATAGAAATAAAAAGGTGATCGAATTATGGATAACAATCTTCCGGAGCAGTTTCAGGAATTTGGTGAGGCGAGACGTGCCGGATT
The DNA here is from genome assembly GCA_963642615.1 of Oscillospiraceae bacterium. Taxonomy (GTDB): domain Bacteria; phylum Bacillota; class Clostridia; order Lachnospirales; family Lachnospiraceae; genus Brotaphodocola. The sequence continues at coordinate 44,041 of CAVIHW010000013.1, forward strand.
TTTGCGCGTTAAGGAATTAAAAGAGAGCGGAAGACGGGTAGCAGGCATATTTTGTACCTTCACGCCGACGGAAATCCTGGATGCAGCAGGCTTTACCTCGGTCAGTCTCTGCGGCATGAGTGCGGAGACGATTCCGGTGGCGGAGACCAGGCTGCCGAAAAATCTTTGCCCGCTGATCAAATCGAGCTATGGATTTGCCCTGTCGGATAAGTGCCCTTATACGTATTTTTCTGACCTGATCGTTGGAGAGACGACCTGCGATGGCAAGAAAAAAATGTATGAACTCTTAAATGAAAAGCGACCGACCTATGTTCTGCATCTGCCGCAGGGACATGACGGAGAACCACTTGTGGCCTGGACAAAAGAGCTGCACCGTTTTATTGCCTATCTCGAGGAACACTTCGGGATTTCCATTACAGATAAACAGCTTCGGGAGGCTGCACGAGTGCGCAATGCAGAACGAAAGGAACGACTGGATCTGATGGAACTTCAAAAACAGGTTCCGCCGGTGATGAGCGGCCTTCAGTTATATCAGACCCTGGAGGGAGCCGGATTTCTGTTTGATTCCGAACAGAAGATCAGGAAAATGCGAATGCTTCGTGAGACGGCAGTGCATGATGCTGAGATGGCCACAGAGGATAAGAAATCCAAGGATCAAAACAAAAAGAGGATCCTGATCACGGGGTGCCCGATCGGCGGTGTTTTATCAAAGACTGTGCAAACCATTGAGGAAAATGATGCAGTGGTTGTTTGTTTTGAAAACTGCAGCGGAATCAAGGCGGCATTTCAGATGGTGGATACGGCTGCGCCGGATATTGTGGAGGCCATTGCAGCCAGATATCTGGAGATCGGCTGTTCCGTCATGACACCAAATACAAAACGGGCAGAGCTGATCACTCGCCTCATCGGGGAATATCAGATTGACGGCATTGTGGAGATCGACCTGCAGTCCTGTACACCCTATACCGTGGAATCCTATACGATCCGTCAGCTTGCAAAGGAGCATCAGGTTCCGTATCTGGCGATCGAAACCGATTATTCCCAAAACGACAGCGGACAGCTGAAAACGCGTATTGAGGCGTTTCTGGAAATCCTCTGATCGTTTACAAACATGTTCAGGGGGTGAAAGTATGCAAAAGGAAACAGAAAAAAAGATCCTGCCGGGCATGGCATCGCTCACCAGGCAGGAATTAAAGGAACTGGAAACCAGAGAAAAAAGCGAGCTGGAAAAAGTGCTGGATCAGGTGATCCTGTTTTTGCCAAATCTTTGCGGACTTCTGGCAATAGGAGAATATCTGCTGATCGCAGATAACAGCACAAATAAAAATCCAAAGACCTATCTCGGACTTTTGATCCTGCTTCTGGCCGTCTATGATATTGGATGGATCCTGTCAGCAGGAAAGAGGAAGCTTGGAGATAAGAACATGCTGGAGCGGTTCCGTTATCGCGCACCGCTCTGGTCAGCCTTGTTTCTTTTATTTACCGGATATGATTATCTGACACTGAAAACAGGGATCCTGACGCAGCCCTTCGTACCATGCATGAATTTTATTCTGAATGCGGCATGGACAGACAGGATGATCATCCTGGACTGTACGATCCATACATTGGAATTGTTGTTCCTTGGATATTTTTCCGGATCCGCACTGGGGCTTGTGACCGGGATCATCTGCGGATATTCAAGAAAAGCACGCTACTGGATCGATCCGGTCATCAAATTTTTAGGACCGATCCCAACCTCTACCTGGATCCCGATCATGATGGTCATCGCAACCTCCCTCTTTGGCGGAGCGGTATTTATCATTGCCCTCGGCTCCTGGTTTGCGGTAACGGTTGCGGCTATGACCGGAATTTCCAATGTGGATCCGGATTATTTTGAAGCCGCAAGAACGCTGGGCGCAAAGGAACATCAGCTGGTCTTTTGCGTGGCGATCCCTCATGCCATGCCGTCGATCTTACAGGGATGCACGCAGGCCATGAGCAGTTCCTGCACGGCTATCATGATCGCAGAAATGCTGGGTGTCAAATCCGGTCTTGGCTGGTATATGAACTGGAGCAAATCCTGGGCAAGCTATGACAAGATGTTCGCAGCACTGTTTGTGATCTGCTTCATCTTTACGGTAGTGACCAAGGTGTTAGACCGGATCAAACGCCATGTGCTCAGATGGCAGAATGGAGCGGAAAAGAACTATGGATGATCAAGGCAGAATTGTACTGAAGCTGGATGACATATCCAAAAGCTTTGCAAAGGTGGAACAGGATGAGGTAACTCATGCGCTGGATCATGTGAATCTGGAAATGGAGAGCGGAGAATTCATCAGCCTGGTCGGACCATCCGGCTGCGGAAAATCTACGATCCTGCGCCTGGTAGCCGGTCTGATCCGCCCAACCATGGGAACGATCACCGTGAACGGAAAAGAAGTAGACGAACCGTCTCCGGAGCGTGGCATGGTCTTTCAGAAGCCAACCCTGTTTCCCTGGCTTACCGTAGAAAAAAATATAGCCTTTCCGTTAAAAATGCAGGGAAGGCTTAAGGGTCAGGAAAACCAGGTAGAACGGATGCTGGAGGTGATCGGACTGCAGAAGTTTAAGAATGACTATCCGGGGCAGCTTTCCGGAGGCATGGCGCAGCGAGTTGCCCTGGTCAGAACCCTCATCAGCCAGCCAAAGATCCTGCTTTTAGACGAACCGCTTGGGGCGTTAGATGCCTTTACCCGCATGAATATGCAGGATGAGATCCTGTCGATGTGGCGAAAAAGTCGTCAGCTTGCCCTGATGGTAACCCATGATGTAGATGAGGCCATCTACATGGGAACCCGTGTTATTGTCATGGATGCAAATCCGGGGCGGATCATTGCGGATATCCGGATTGAGGAAGATTTTCCAAGAGACCGTTCTTCGGAAAGCTTTATCGCTTACCGGAATATGATTTTAAACCGGCTCCACTTTGCCGGTGAAAAATAGATGTAAAAAAAAGGAGAGAGCATTATGAGATCAAAGAGAACCCTGGCATTATTTTTATCCCTTTCCATGGGACTGTCCCTGACTGCGTGTGGAGGAGCAAAGAAGGCAGAGGAAACCACGGAATCCAAGACGGAGCAGCTGGCCGGCGACTTAAATAACGACGGACAGATTGAAGTCGGACAGGACGGAGTGGAAGTGGAGGTCAACAAATCAGATGTCCACATGGATGCGGCAGATGCCTTTGCAGCAGGAACATGGGAGGCTTTGTTTACCCCGATCGATGTTGAAGGACGTGCTATTGATATGGCAGACTTTGACCTGACTCCGACCGAGGAAGAGAAAAAAGCAATGGAGAGTGAACCGGCTTATGGACAGCCTGTACTTTACTACATGTCTGACGGCTGTACTTCCGGCCCGACTGTGGCAGATGACCTTGGCTATTATGAGGAAGCAGGCCTGACCGCAGAAGGATTCAAGGGAAATTCCTATATTGAGGCACTCGGAACCAGTCAGGCTACCGTGGCAGTCGGTCACATTGCCACCATGATCGTGCCGATCACCAATAACGTCGATCTTACCTTTGTTGGCGGAGCACATATTGGATGCAAATCCCTCTATGCCCTTGCAGACAGTGAGTACAATACCACCGAGGATTTAAAGGGAACCCAGATTTCTGTACCGAACGGAATCGGTGCTTCCGATTACAATATTACATCCATTCTTCTGGATGCAGACGGAATTGATCCGTTAAATGATGTAACCCTGACCCAGGTTTCTTCCGATGCCTGTGTGGCAGCCATGGAGCGCGGTGAGATTTCTGCAGCCCTCTTAAGCGATACCTTTGCTTATGCCATGATGAAGGAAGGAAAATTAAAATGTCTCCGTTCCCTGCAGGATGAGGATTTTGCTTCTGACGCTTGCTGCGTGATCGCTATGAACCGTACCTTTGTACAGGAAAATCCGACCATTGCAAAGAAGATCACCCAGGCAGTTCAGAAGGCGCATTCCTGGATGCGCGAAAATCCGGAGGAGGCAACACAGCTTCTGTTAGACCGTGGCTGGAATGCCGGAGATTTTGACATGAATGTCATGATCAACAATGCGCTCCAGTTTGGCCTTTCTGATGAAGCAACCGGTGCTTCTTTAAAGAAGATCATTGAGGAATACATCCGCCTTGGCCTGATCACCTCTACGGATGATGCAGAAAGCGTGTTTGGCCTGGCATGGACTCCGGTTCTGTAATATGACTTATTTTACCGGAATCGATATCGGTTCCACTTCTGCCAAAACCATTGTGATGGATGAACAAAAACAGATCTGTATGAAACTGCTCCAGCCTACGGGCTGGAGCAGCGTCGATACAGCAAATGAAATTTTGCAGAAGCTGGAAGATGCAGGGATCAAGCGGGAAGACAGCCGCATTGTTGCCACGGGCTACGGGAGAGTGTCAGTGCCATTTGCAGATAAATGCGTGACGGAGATCACCTGTCACGGCATGGGCGCCTGTTTCTTATATGAAGAAAAGAATCTGACCATCGTGGATATTGGAGGACAGGACACAAAGGTGATCCAGACTCTGGATGGTCAGGTGACGGATTTTGTCATGAATGACAAGTGCTCGGCCGGAACCGGACGGTTTCTGGAAGTGATGGCCAACACGCTTTCTGTGCGGCCGGATGAACTTTGTGCCCTCGCAGCAAGAGGCGGCGGGACATCCATCAGCTCCATGTGTACCGTATTTGCAGAATCGGAAGTGATCAGCCTGATCGGCCAGGGACAATCGCGGGAAAACATTGCCTATGCGGTAGTGGATTCCATTGTGAATAAGGTGGCAGCCCAGGCCGGAAAGCTGTCCATCCAAAGCAGCAAGGTCTGCCTGACCGGGGGACTGTGCGAGATGTCGTATCTGACGGAGGCGCTTTCAAGGGTGTTAGGCGTGCCGGTGCAGACCACGGAAGAAGGGCGTTATGCCGGAGCTGTGGGAGCAGCATTAAAGGCGATGCAGATCTGAAAAAATGCAGATCTGCATCGCCTTTTTTTCATTAATTAACTGCACATGTGGCAGGCTGCGCAGGCAGACGGGGCAGTTGCGCATCCTCCCATAGCGGTCTCGCGAAGCTCTGCCGGGAGACGTCTGCCAACGGTATACATGATCTCTAACATCTCATCAAAGGGGATGAGCTGGCTAAGGCCGGACAGTGCCATCTCAGCTGCGATCAGGGCATTGGCTACCCCGGCAGCGTTTCGGTTCTGGCAAGGATATTCCACCAGACCGCCTACCGGATCGCAGACCAGTCCGAGCATGTTCATGAGTACAATGGTAGCAGCATCAAGGCACTGCTTTGGGGTTCCTCCAAAGAGCTCCACGGCAGCAGAGGCAGCCATGGCGGAGGCGATGCCAACCTCGGCCTGGCATCCGCCCACGGCTCCGGCTACTGTGGCATTGCGCATGGCAAGATAGCCGATGGCTCCAGCATTGAAAAGGGCGCTTATGAGCGCTTTATCGGAAAAACCGTGACAGTCCTGAAGTGCCAGAAGCAGTCCGGGCACTACACCGGCCGAACCTGCCGTGGGAGCAGCCACGATAAGTCCCATGGAGGCATTGGTTTCCAGAACAGCAACGGCATAGGTGATGGCTTTTTCTAAGACATCACCACAGATCCCCTTTCCGGCAGCCTGGTGAGAAGAAAGCTTTCCGGCTTCTCCACCGATAAGTCCGCCCATGGAGCGGACCGGAGTCTGAATCGGGTTGCGGGCGGATTCCTTCATGATCTCCAGGGCGCGCAGCATGCGGCTTTGCGCCTCTGTTTCCGGCATCTCGCCTTCGGTGGTTTCCCGATTTAACATGACTTCGGAAATGGAAAGATTCTGACTCTGACATAATTCCAAAAGTTCTTTTGCATTCTTAAAATCCATGATTTTTCCTCCTTCCGCATTAAATCTGCACGATCATGACGTCATGCACGTTGATGTTTTCTTTCAGGATAGGAGAAATATCTTCCGGAAGTTTTCCGTCAGATTCCACGATCGTATAAGCCGTATGTCCCTTGGATTCGCGGAAAAGGCGCATAAATGCAATGTTGACACCGCGGTCGCTTAACACCCTGGTGATATGAGCAACTACGCCCGGCTTGTCCTGCTGGACCACGATGACTGCACTGTATTCGCCGGTAAAATCAACCTGTACGCCGTTGATGCGGACAATGCGGACCTTGCCGCCTCCTAAGGATTCTCCGCGGATGGTCATGGTCTGTCCGTTTTTGTTTGTCATGGAAATGTCCACAGTGTTCGGATGGATCTCGGTTTCGGTATCATTCGGGGTGAAGGAATAGGAAAGCCCCTGCTCGTTCGCAATCTCAAAGGAATTGCGGATCCTCATGTCATCGGTGGAAAAGCCCATGATGCCGCCGAGGAGGGCACGATCCGTTCCATGTCCGTGATAGGTCTTTGAAAAGGAACCGTAAAGGGTAAAATCAGCGCGGATGACGCTGCCGCCGATCATCTTCTGTGCGAGAAATCCAATCCGTGCAGCACCTGCTGTGTGAGAACTGGACGGACCGATCATATTCGGACCTAGCACATCGAAAACACTGATAAATGACATCTTATGCCTCCTGAGTTTCTTTCATGATGAATTTATGATAAATGGTATCTACAATGACGCCGATGGCATTGTCACCGGAAACATTGCAGGCGGTTCCAAAGGAATCCTGGGTGATGTAAAGTGCTACCATGATCGCACAGATCGGGCCGTTTGGGTCTCCGGCGGTGGTGCCAAATACCATGTAAAGGAACGGCAGCGCGGTCATGATAGATCCGCCCGGTGCACCCGGAGAAGCAACCATAGCCACACCAAGCGTCATAATGAACGGAACGACGGTTGCAAGGCTGATCGGAAGCTGGTTCATCAGGCAGACTGCGGTAGCGCAGGCGGTGATGGTGATCATGGAGCCGGCCATGTGGATATTGGCACACAGCGGAACAACAAAGTTGCGGATCTGCTCACAGACACCGTCATTGGCTGCACACTGTAAGTTTACCGGGATGGTAGCAGCGGAAGACTGAGTGCCGAGGGCGGTTGCATAACCCGGAAGCTGGTTCTTTAACAGGGTGACCGGGTTCTTTTTGCTGATCGCACCCGCAAGCGTAAACTGAATGGTGATGCAGATCAGGTGCATGACGATAACAACTAGGAAAACCTTCCAGAGGATCCCGAGGATCGCAAAGGTTTTTCCGGAGATGGTCATATCCGTGAAGGTACCGCAGATATAAAGCGGCAGAAGCGGGATGATGACATTGTGGAGCACTTTGTCAATGATGGCGGAAAAATCCTTCATTGCGTTGTATAAGGTGTCGCTGATTCCCTTTCCACGCATGGAAGAAAGGCACAGTCCGAGGACGAAAGCCAGAACAACCGCGGACAGTGTGTCCATGACCGGTGTTATGGAGATCGAAAAATATGGTGATAAGGAAACCTCAGCGGTAGCTGCGATCTGGTCTAATGCATCTGCACTCATAAAGCTTGGAAACAGGCTTTCAGAAACCAGAAAGGATGCAGAACCTGCGATCAGGGTAGAACTGTAAGCCAGGGCTACGGTGATGAGCAGGAGCTTTCCTGCGCCCTGCGACAGATCTGCAATACCCATGGTCACGTAAGCAAGGATCATGAGCGGAATCACGAATTTTAAAAAGTTACTGAAAAATCCGGAAAGTGTGACGACAAGGCGGCAAAAACTCTCCGGCAGAAACTGTCCGAATAAGATACCGAGTATGATCGCGATGATCAGTTTCGGTACCAGCCCCATTTTAAATCTTTTCTTTTCCATTTGTAAATCCCTCCAAATCAAAATAACAAAAGTATGAGTGATGCGCGGGAATCTGCCTTTCCGTTGTGCAGATTCCATAAAAAATAGCGGTTGACGTCTACGCAGCTGCATTATATCATGGGTATATAAATGAATCAAATTCATAGTTTTCATAAGTGCATTGAAAAAAATTCAATTGCAAGTTGTGAAAAAATAGACAAGTAGCAATACATTAAGGAAGAAAGGAAGGTTTTTTATGGAACTTCGCCAGCTTCAGACCTTTGTCCAGGCTGCAAAATTTCAGAGCTTTTCCAAGGCTGCAATGAAGCTTGGATATTCCCAGTCTGCTGTGACTGTCCAGATCCGCCTGCTAGAAAAAGAATTGGGAACCAGGCTGTTTGACCGGATGGGAAAACAGGTGGAGCTAACAGCTATGGGAAGAAAGTTTCTGGAACATGCCAATACCATCCTCTATGAGGTAGACCGCACACGCCTCTCCATGCATGAGGATGAGGAGCTGAAAAACCCATTGCACATCGGAACCATTGAGTCCTTGTGTACGGCCAAGTTTCCGGCCATTGTCAGTCAGTTTCGAAAACATCATCCAAAGGTAAAATTCCAGATTACGGTGGAGACACCAGAGGAGCTGATTCGGATGATGGAGCATGATCTGCTGGACATGATCTATATCCTGGATGCGCCCAGATGGAATGAAAACTGGGTGAAAGCCATGGAAGTGGCAGAGCCGGTCGTGTTTGTGTCAGCCCCCTCCTTCTGGAAAGAAGAGGAGCAAACCTTGTCCGGCGGATGGAAAGCATCAACCTACAGTGGGCAATCCGGTCAGATCGTAGGATACCAAATACAGAAAACCCTGGATGAGGTTTTGCAGAAGCCGTTTTTTTTGACAGAAAAGAATGCAAACTATCGCCAGGCACTGGATCAATATCTGGCTTCTCGTCATGTGTCACTGTCTCCTGTTCTGGAAATCAGCGATACTGCCTTCATCATCCAGATGATCGAGCAGGGACACGGACTTTCCTTCCTTCCCCTGTTCGCAGTGCAAAAGCAGCTTGAGGAAGGGAAGCTGATTGTCATCGATGTGGAGGGAGTGGAAATTTCCATGTACCGGCAGATCTTTTACCACAAAAATAAATTCAAGACACGAGAGATGGATGAGTTCATTGCCTTTGCATCAGGGCCGGAATCATTGCCGGATTTTTAGAGTTTATAACGGAATCCTGATAGGATTTTGGTGAAAACTGTGGTATACTACAAGGCGAATCTATCTGACAGAAAGGCGAAAATATGGACTTTTTCAAAAAACAATCCCCGGTACGGATCATTTCACTGGGATTTGCACTGGTGATTTTCATCGGATCTTTGCTTCTTATGCTGCCCTGCAGCATTCAGGACGGGGTCACGCTTCGCTATATCGATGCACTTTATATGTCGACCAGTGCCGTATGTGTGACGGGACTTCTTACGGTGGATGCAGGAGATACCTTTACACCCCTCGGACAGTTTTTTCTGGGGCTGTTGATCCAGATCGGAGGCCTGGGCGTGACTGCGGTGGGAACCGGCGTCATCCTTGCCATGGGAAAAAAGATCAATTTAAAGGCCAGAAACCTGATACGGGAGGCATCTAACCTGGATTCCGGAAAAGGAGTGATCCGCTTTATCCGGTTGGTTTTTCTGACTACCATAACCTTTGAACTGGTAGGAGCGGTCTTAAGCTTTCTGGTCTTTCGAAGAGACTTTTCGCCGCTTAAGGCAGCCGGGATCAGCCTCTTTCATTCGGTGGCGGCCTTCAATAACTCCGGTTTCGATATCTTAGGAGGGGGAACCAACCTGATTCCGTATCAGGACGATGTGCTCTTAAATCTGGTGACCTGTGCCCTGGTCATCTTTGGCGGGATCGGATTTCTTGTGATCCGTGAGGTTTTTGAAAAACGGTTTTCCTGGAAAAAGCTTTCCATGCATACGAAGGTCGTGCTGTTTATGAGTCTGATTCTGACCGTGGCAGGAACCGTCCTGCTCCGGCTTACCGAAAATATCACCTGGATGGGAGCTTTTTTTACCAGTGTATCCGCAAGAACAGCAGGATTTTCCACCTTCCCGCTTGGATCCTTTTCCGGAGCCGGACTCCTTACCGTGATCGTCCTTATGGTGATCGGTGCTTCTCCGGGATCCACAGGAGGCGGCATCAAGACCACAACCTGTTATGTGCTGTTTGAAGGAATGCGTTCCTCGGCTACCAATACCTCGGAAAAAGCCTTTCGTTATGCTGTTCCGGCGGATGCGTTTCGCAAGGCAGCGGTGATCACGCTGTTAGCGATCAGCATTGTTTTGACCGGAACTTATCTGATGGTGATCTTAGAACCGGATATTCCGTTTTTGGACATCTTATTTGAGGTCAGCAGTGCCTTTGGTACGGCGGGACTTTCCACGGGGATTTCCGCGGGACTTTGTGACGCTTCCAAGTTTTTAACGATCCTGATCATGTATATCGGAAGATTAGGACCGCTTACGATTGCTTCTTTGTGGTATTTTACCAAAGGAGAGCGGATCAGTTATCCGGAAGGAAATATCGCGATCGGGTGATGAATCCCGGACAGCAGAGTATGGAGGAGAAAGATGTTTAAGAAGAATAAGAAAGAAAAAAATACCTACGGGATCATCGGTCTTGGCCGGTTTGGACATGCACTTGCCCTGGAGCTTGCCGCAGCAGGTGCTGACCTGGTTGTGATGGATCGGGAAGAGGAAAAGGTGCGGGAGCTTCGGGAATATACGGAAAATGCCTATGTGGTGCATGCCCTGGATAAAAAGACCTTATCGGATGCCGGCGTACAAAACTGTGACGTGGCTGTGGTCTGCATCGGCGAGCAGCTGGACATTTCCATCCTGACCACCTTAAACCTGGTAAGCCTTGGTGTGCCGACGGTCATCTCAAAGGCATCCAGCATGGAACATGGCGAGATCCTCGAAAAGATCGGCGCCCAGGTTGTCTATCCGGAGCGGGACATGGCCGTGCGCCTGGCTCATCGTCTGGAGGCAGTCCGTATGCTGGACTTTATTCAGTTAAGCGAAAAGCTTAACATCTCAAAGATGATCATGCCGGATCGCATTGTGGGAAAGACCGTTGTGGAAGCGGATCTTCGCAGACGGTTCGGAGTCAATATCATTGCCGTGGAAAATGATGGAAAACTGATCGAGACCATCATGCCGGAATATACCTTTAAGAAGGGCGATATCGCCTATATTTCCGGAAGCAAGGAAGCCTTGAACAAATTAAGCTCCGCTGTGGACTGATGGGTGGAGTTTGACTTTGAACAGTCGTAAAAAAATGGAGGGGTTTATGCAAACAAATACAACATTCGCATTGCGTGGAAACATCGTTTATACAAAAGAATCAGAAAAATTTGAAATCAGAGAGCAGCAGTACCTGGTCTGTGAAAACGGCCGCGTAGAAGGGATCTATCCGGTACTCCCAAAACGGTTTCAGGATATTTCTGTGGAGGATGTGGGCGAGAAGCTGATCATTCCGGGACTTACCGACCTGCATGTACATGCACCCCAGTATTCCTTCCGTGGTCTTGGTATGGATCTGGAACTGTTAGACTGGTTAAATACCAATACCTTCCCCGAAGAAAGCAAATACCGGGATCTGGACTATGCAAAAAAGGCATATGGGATCTTTGTCGAGAATGTAAAGAACAGCGCCACCACAAGAGCCTGCATCTTTGCCACTGTGCATAACGAGGCAACCTTACTTTTGATGGATGAGCTGGAAAAAGCCGGGATCTGTGCCATGGTCGGAAAGGTCAACATGGATCGCAACGCTCCGGATGATCTGAGAGAGGCTTCAGCCAAAGCCTCGGCAGAGGCAACAAGATCGTGGCTTTATGACGTCTCAAAGCGCCATTATAAGCACGTGCAGCCCATTCTGACGCCCCGGTTTATTCCAAGCTGCACGGATGCACTCATGCACCTTTTGCATGAGATCCAGCAGGAGACCGGACTTGCGGTGCAGTCGCATTTATCGGAAAATCAGGGCGAGATTTCCTGGGTGCAGGAACTTTGTCCGTGGTCGTCCTATTATGGAGATGCCTATGCCCATTTCCAGATGTTTGGAGGAAACTGTAAAACCATTATGGCGCACTGCGTCTATTCTGGGGAAGAGGAGATCCGTCAGATGAGGGAAAACGGTGTCTTCATCGCCCATTGTCCGGAATCCAACACAAACCTCTCTTCCGGTATCGCACCGGTACGCCGCTACCTGAAAGAGCAGATCCCGATGGGACTTGGCAGCGATGTGGCAGGCGGCACCACGGAAAACATGTTTGCAGCCATGCGGCATGCCATCTGGGCAAGCAAACTGCGCTGGCGCCTGACCGATCAGAGCCTTGCACCGCTTACGGTTGAGGAAGCCTTTTTCCTGGCAAGCAAAGGCGGTGGAGCCTTCTTTGGAAAGGTCGGAAGCTTTGAACCGGGATATGAATTTGACGCCGTGATCCTGGATGATGAGCGGCTTACCCATCCACAGCCTCTCACTACAAAACAGCGCCTCGAGCGGATCATCTACCTTGGAGACGAGCGGGAAGTGGCCGGAAAATATGTGGCGGGGGAGAATGTTTTTAAAAAATAGCAAATTTTTCCGTGAGGGTTTTTTGATTCCTCGGAGTACATCTATTTGTTAATAATTATTGTATATAGGTTAACAATCGTATTGATTTATTGTCTAAAGTGTACTATAGTGAGTGTTATAAGTTTTTAAAATTTATAACACTAAGGAGGAACAGTATGAAAAAGCTGAAACAGAATCTGGCAACTGCTCTGTGCGTCAGTCTTGTAGTGAATGCTGCAGCACCGGCAATGGCAGGCCAGACAGATTTGTCTGCAGATTCACCATCTACGGGGGGGTAGAAGCTGAAAAGAAGAAAGCGACTCCATCCAATGCAGAACCTATACAGGATAACAGCACGGAGGATCCGGATGACGAGTTTGAGGAGGATACTGACCTGATCGATGACCGTGAGGGAAAACCAATGCTTGCAACCCGTTCCGATGCGGAAGAGGACGATGAAGATCTGGAAAATGATGTGGAACTCGCTACATCGTCGGATGCTGAAGAAGGTTTGAAACCTGCTATACTGTCGGATGCGGAAGAGGAAATGGAAATTGAGCTGACTTTTGATGCGAATGGCGGTGAACTGACTACTGGTGGCACCACGATTACAAATACGGTGACTCTTCCAGCAGAGATCAGCATTCCTTCCGTGGTCAGCAGACCCGGATATATACTGACCGGTTGGTATACCAAGCCGGAGGGCGGAGAAAGGGTGGCTTCACGTTATTCGGAATATTCCTATGTAGATACGGAAAGATTACACGGAACAACCACGCTTTATGCCCAGTGGGAAGAACTTTCCTATACCGTCACCTTTATGAATGGATATACGCAACTAAAATCGGTGAAGGTGAAGTCTGGAGATTGCCTAGAAATTCCGGAAGATTTAAATACATACGATGATTCTCTGTCCTACTATATCAAAGGATGGTCGATGAAGAGTACCCAGGGCAGTGAACTGTATGATTTTAGCCAGCCGGTTACCGGTAATGTTACATTATATGCCCAGAAGGCAGATAGGACGACCATCTGTGACTCGAACAATTGGAGCATCTGGCTGAAAGAAGCATACTATCCGTATACCGGAAAGCCAATCGAAGATGTCATAGACAAAGTACGTTATACGTTTATGCCGGAGAATAGTGGATGGACAACGCTCGAACTGGTAGAAGGTGAGGATTATACCGTCTCTTACGAGAATAATGCCAGTGTGGGAACGGGAACCGTAACCATCCGTGGAATCCACAAATATCAGGGAACGTTGTCAACGACTTTTGAGATAACACAGGCTTACCTGAATTCTGCCGAGATCCTCTTTCAGGACAGCAGCAATGGAGTCTATTCTTTTACCGGAAAGAGCATCCGCCCGGATATTACGGTCAAGGTTGGCGATGCAGTGTTAACTGAGGGTGTGGATTACAAGGTTGTGTCAGATTGGCCGAAAAATGTCGGAACACACAGTGTACGCCTGCAGGGGCTCGGCAGTTATACTGGAATTGCCTACGTCAACATGGAAATTGTGGCATCTGCGATCACGGAGGAACGCAAGGCGAGTCTAAATTATTACTCGAACGTGTATCTGCATGTTGGAGACAGTATTTCACTGATTGATGCAGAACCGGAATCTGCATTGGCTTCGGTAGGATATTATGAAGCCTGGAGCGGAACAGACAGCAGCCTTTTTGCCTTAAAGGAAGATGGAAGCCTGACTGCCCTGAAGGAAGGAGAAACGGATATCAGTCCGGTCGTATACTGGAAAGACGGAGACAGCACACCTATGGTCGGAGTTCACCTTTGTGTTCTTCCGGATTCGAAAAAGATTGTTACCGTGAAAACGATCCTGCCGGAAGGTAGCTATTACGATGGCACCAAGGAGTGCGTTTATACATCACCGACGGATCAGGATATCTACTTCAAATCCTTAAACTCCATGGAGGATAAGGTGTTTCAAGGATGGTATAACGAGGAAGGAACCAAGATAACCGACTCCGTTCTGCGAAATCCGGACAAGAATATGACACTCTATGGAAAGTATGCAAGAAAGATCACCCTTCACTTTGACTATGGAGAGGGAATGGTCAAATCTGACAGCTATAAAAAATCAGAGCTTGCAGAGGGAGAAAGCACTTGGCTGATGACGGGCAATAACACGTATGCCTATGAACGTGAGGGCTATATCCTGGTTGGCTGGTGTCTGGATCCGGAGTGTGAAGGAGAAGTTCTGACCGGAAATTATACTCCAAAGCTGGCAGACGGACAGAGTGAGGTTACCCTTTATGCCAAATGGGAACAAAGCTACCGGATTTCTTTTGATCCGGGAGAGGGATATTTCCTTTATGACAGATATGCAGATCCGATTGCTGTTCAGGCAGGTCATTCTGTGAGCAATATCCTGCCGCAGGATCCGGTCAGCACCACGGCTACCTTTGATGGCTGGTTCACAGAAGACGGAGTGCGTGTGACCAAGTCCTATGTGCCGACTGGTGATGTGAAGCTGTATGCACATTGGCTGAAAAATAAAACTTGCCGAGTCACATTCCATGCAAACGGTGCATACTTCCGTGATAATGAAAAGGCAGATGAGACAGATCCCACAACGGCAACCCGTCAGGTTCAGGAAGGATACCCGACCTCCATTTTCGTATACCGTCAGAATTATAACTGTCAATGGTATAAGGACAGTGATTTCACGATCCCTTATAACATGGATGCAGCAGTAACCGAAGACCTGGATCTGTATGCAAGATGGGTCAGACAGCTGAGACTGAGCTGGGATGCCGACGGAGGCGTGGATACCTCCGGGCGTGACAGTGGATACACCTCCTTTGATGAAGGCAGTGCCTGCAGCATTCCGACCGTGACGAAGGAAGGATTCCGGTTTGACGGCTGGTATACAGAGGACGGAACACTCATCACAAAGCAGACCCTTCTGAATGAAAATATGTCGATCAAGGCACGCTGGATGCCGGCACAGGTTCACGTGTCTCTGGATCTGGATGGAGGCGAACTGGCTTCGTACTACGATCAAACAGAGCTCTACGTGAATCCGGGAGACAGGCTTGCAACCGTGATCAATGGGGCACCAAGAAAAGAGGGCGCGGCATTCGCTGGCTGGTTAGCCGAGGATGGAAGCCGCTATGACGGTTTATACTGGATCACAGCAAGTGCAGACCAGACGGAGATGAAGCTGAAAGCAGAGTGGACTACCGATTATGTCACGGTAACCTTCGATGCAGAGGACAGCAGCATGTATGATGAGTTTAGCATGGAATATACGAACCGTTTGTCTTACCGCGTTCCGAAAAACCAGGCATGTCCACAGTGGATGTACAGCCCAAGCACCGAGACCGTGGGGAACCGCGCCATCAAGGGCTGGACGAAGGTTCAGGGAACCGAGGATATACAGGATGTATCCGAGATGGTATTTACTGAGGATACAGTGCTGCATCCGGTATGGTCTGCTTACTGGAGACTCAGCTTTGACTTCATGGGTGGTTTCTATCATAGTAATTCCCAGAATCAGATGAGCAGGATCATTGCCAAGGGACAGAAACTGACCTATCCGGGAGCAAACCAGATGGTGCGGCCGGGATATCGCTTTGACGGATGGTATGAAACGGTAGATTATTCCGGAGAAAAATTTGACCCGCCTTTTGTTCCGGAGCGCAGTATGCTGCTTTATGCAAAGTGGGTCAGTGAAACGGCACAGTCCTATAAAGTGACATTTTGTACCGATCCGAATGATGAGACGGCAGAAAAACTGGTATATGTGATTTCAGCAGGAGACTGTGTGAACAAACCTGCCGATCCGGTAAAAGAAGACCAGGTTTTTGGCGGATGGTATCAGGATGCAGAATGTAGGGTGGCCTATGATTTCGCAACAACCGTTTCCGGAGACATAATACTCTATGCAAAATGGACGAGGGTTGTACAGGAACTGGATGAGGAAAATACCAGAATCTTCCTGGAAAACAATGGGACAGTTTACTATGATGGTTCAGAGCAGAAACCAAAGCTTTCAGTGAAAATGTCCGGAAAAACTTTAACGGAAAATGTAGACTATACAGTAATCTACCAGAATAACGTGGAAGTCGGAATCGCATCGGTGATCATTACAGGAAAGGGCAATTACAGCGGAACTGTGACCAAAACTTTCCAGATCATGACCGATCCGTATGATATCCGCGGAGCTGAAATTTTGGTAAATCCGGCAGTTTATGATTATACTGGAGAGGAAATTACACCAGAGGTAACTGTGTGCATCGAAAACGTGGAAACAGGAGTGGTCGTCACTTTAAGCCAGGGTAGGGATTATACCTTGAGTTATGCAAACAACATAAATACTGGACAGGGAACCGTTACCATAACAGGAACCGGCAAGTACCATGATAAAGTAGAGAAGACCTTCATGATTGAAAAGGTAGAAAACCCGATAGAAGCAGTTGAACCTACATTTGCTGCTGTATATAGCACAAAACTGGAAACCTTGAAGCTTCCGGATGGATGGTCATGGAGAGATACAGACGCCTTCGTTGGCGATGTCGGCGAACATGAGATTGAGATTTATCTTGCTGAAACTAAAAACTATAAGGAAAAGGTGTCTTATGCCAAGGTAATCGTGGAGCGTAAGCAGAGCAGCCAGGATATGCTGAAGGCAGACCTTTCTCAGATTACCTTCACTGGAAATGAGGCAAAGCCGGATATTACGCTGACAGATGGAGCATATGTCTTGAGAGAAGGCGTAGACTATGAGATTTCCTACAGGAATAATCTCCATGCAGGTACTGCTGCGATGATCCTTACCTTTAAGGGGAATTACAGCGGAAGCTTGGAACAGGAATTTACCATCGAACAGGCAGAAATGGAGATTACCATTGGCGTAGGGTCAAATCTTGCAAGAAGGCTGCAGGATGGTGCTTTTGCACTGGAGGCCACAACAAGCGGAGACGGAGAACTACAGTATACCTCTTCCAATCCGGCAGTGGCAATGAT
>CAVIHW010000014.1:0-61329 GCA_963642615.1 Oscillospiraceae bacterium
TCCACGGGTCATCTTACGTTTGGACACAGTAGGCGCATCCTGCGCATCTACATTATATATAAATTGATTTGCTGTTCAGTGATTACTCAACGATAGCAACAACACGGCCTGAACCTACGGTTCTACCACCCTCACGGATAGCGAAACGGAGACCCTGCTCCATAGCTACCGGATGGATCAGCTCTACGGTCATCTCTACGTTATCACCAGGCATGCACATCTCGGTACCAGCCGGGAGCTCGCAAACGCCGGTTACGTCAGTTGTTCTGAAGTAGAACTGCGGACGATAGTTGTTGAAGAACGGGGTATGACGACCACCCTCGTCTTTGGTCAGAACGTAAACCTGTGCGGTGAACTTGTTGTGGCATTTTACGGATGCCGGTTTGCACAGAACCTGTCCACGCTCGATCTCAGTTCTCTGGATACCACGAAGCAGAGCACCGATGTTATCACCAGCCTGAGCCTCATCCAGTAACTTACGGAACATCTCGATACCGGTAACAACGGTCTTCTTGGTCTCCTCGTGGATACCAACGATCTCAACCTCATCGTTCAGATGAAGAACACCACGCTCTACACGGCCGGTAGCAACGGTACCACGACCGGTAATGGTGAATACATCCTCTACAGGCATCAGGAACGGCTTATCAGTCTCACGCTGCGGATCCGGGATCCAGCTGTCAACTGCGTCCATAAGCTCCATGATCTTGTCGCCCCACTCACCTTTCGGATCTTCCAGAGCTTTCAGAGCGGAACCCTGTACGATCGGGGTGTCATCGCCCGGGAACTCGTACTCGTTCAGCAGCTCACGGATCTCCATGTCTACTAACTCAAGCAGCTCCGGATCGTCAACCATATCACATTTGTTCATGAATACAACGATGTACGGTACGCCTACCTGACGGGAAAGCAGGATGTGCTCTCTGGTCTGAGCCATAACACCATCGGTTGCTGCTACTACAAGGATAGCGCCATCCATCTGAGCTGCACCGGTGATCATGTTCTTAACGTAGTCAGCATGTCCTGGGCAGTCAACGTGTGCATAGTGTCTCTTCTCAGTCTCATACTCAACGTGTGCGGTAGAAATGGTGATACCACGCTCTCTCTCCTCCGGAGCCTTATCGATGTTCTCGAAATCGGTAGCGGTGTTACCAGCAACTCTCTCAGCCAGAACTTTGGTGATTGCTGCGGTCAGAGTGGTTTTACCATGGTCAACGTGGCCGATGGTACCAATGTTACAATGCGGTTTGTTTCTTTCAAACTTTGCTTTTGCCATTTTATAACGTCCTCCTTGATTTGCCCGCCTAGTACGGGCGATTGATTTATGGTTAGGCTGTTCTCTATTATATGCTATTTAGGCAATATTTTCAAGCCTTTTCTCTACTCCGGTGTTCTGCCCCGCGCATACCTTTTTCAGGCAATCTGCGGGGGCATCTGAACCGGAAATTAGATTTGAAATTCTTTATTTCTTATGCTCGCTGATAACCTTCTCCTGTACGGACTTCGGAACCGGCTCATACTTCTCGAAGAACATGGAGTAGTTACCACGTCCCTGAGTCTTGGAACGAAGGTCAGTAGAGTAACCGAACATCTCGGAAAGCGGAACGAATGCTCTTACGATCTTACCGCCGCCTAAGTCATCCATACCCTCGATACGGCCACGACGGGAGTTGATATCACCGATAACATCACCCATGTATTCCTCAGGCATGGTAACCTCAACCTTCATGATCGGCTCAAGCAGGATAGCGCCTGCCTTCTGCATAGCTTCCTTGAATGCCATGGAACCTGCGATCTTGAATGCCATCTCGTTAGAGTCGACCTCATGGTAGGAACCATCGTATACGGTAGCTTTTACGCCGAGTACCGGGAATCCTGCAAGGATACCGGACTTGGAAGCCTCTTCGATACCAGCGCCGACAGCCGGGATGTACTCTTTCGGGATAGCACCACCGACAACGGTAGACTCGAACTTGAAGGTCTCTTCTGCGTTCGCATCCATCGGCTCGAAGTGAACTTTACAGTGACCATACTGACCACGACCACCAGACTGTTTTGCATATTTGCTGTCTACGTCTACGGCCTTGGTGAAGGTCTCTTTGTATGCAACCTGCGGAGCACCAACGTTTGCTTCTACGTTGAACTCTCTTAACAGACGGTCTACGATGATCTCCAGATGCAGCTCACCCATACCGGAGATGATGGTCTGGCCAGTCTCCTGGTTGGTAGATGCACGGAAGGTCGGATCCTCCTCTGCCAGTTTTGCAAGTGCCTCGCTCATCTTGCCCTGACCAGCTTTGGTCTTCGGCTCGATTGCGATATCGATAACCGGCTCCGGGAACTCCATGGACTCCAGGATAACCGGATGATTCTCATCACAGATGGTATCACCGGTACCGGTAACCTTAAAGCCTACTGCTGCAGCGATATCGCCGGAGTAAACCTTGTCAATTTCCTGTCTCTTGTTCGCATGCATCTGAAGGATACGTCCAACACGCTCTTTCTTGCCTTTGGTAGCATTCAGAACGTAAGAACCGGAATTCATGGTACCGGAGTACACACGGAAGAATGCCAGTTTACCTACGAACGGGTCGGTCATGATCTTGAATGCAAGAGCTGCAAACGGCTCTTCGTCAGAAGAATGACGCTCGATCTCATTGCCATCCATATCGGTACCCTTGATAGCCGGGATATCGGTCGGAGCCGGCATGAACTCGATGATCGCGTTCAGAAGTCTCTGAACACCTTTGTTTCTGTATGCACTACCGCAGCATACCGGAATAGCAGCACACTCGCAGGTAGCTTTTCTTAATACTTTCTTCAGTTCCTCGATAGACGGCTCTTCACCTTCCAGATACTGCATCATCAGATCATCATCCAGCTCGCAGATCTTCTCTACCAGCTCGGTGTGATATAACTCTGCATCATCCTTCATGTCATCCGGGATCTCGCAAACAGTAACGTCGTCGCCCTTATCATCGTTGTAGATGTAAGCCTGCATCTCGAACAGGTCGATGATGCCCTTGAACTCGTCCTCTTTACCGATCGGCAGCTGTAAGCAGATTGCGTTCTTACCAAGTCTGGTACGGATCTGCTCTACTGCGCCGTAGAAGTTCGCACCCAGGATATCCATCTTGTTGATGAATGCCATACGCGGTACGTTGTAGGTATCAGCCTGACGCCATACGTTCTCGGACTGCGGCTCTACACCACCCTTTGCACAGAACACGCCTACAGCGCCGTCCAGTACACGAAGGGAACGCTCTACCTCAACAGTGAAGTCTACGTGACCTGGGGTATCGATGATGTTGATACGATACTCCGGCTGTCCTTTGATCGGACGGTTGTCCTGGCCATGAATGGTCCAGTGACAGGTGGTAGCTGCTGAAGTAATGGTAATACCACGCTCCTGCTCCTGCTCCATCCAGTCCATGGTAGCAGTACCTTCGTGAGTATCACCGATTTTGTAGTTTACACCAGTGTAATACAGGATACGCTCAGTCAAAGTGGTCTTACCAGCATCGATGTGAGCCATGATACCAATATTTCTGGTTCTCTCCAACGGATATTCTCTTCCAGCCAAAGCTTTTTCCTCCTATTAGAATCTGAAGTGGGAGAAGGCCTTGTTAGCCTCTGCCATCTTATGCATATCTTCTTTACGTTTTACAGATGCACCAGTGTTGTTTGCTGCGTCCATAATCTCGTTTGCCAGTCTCTCTTCCTGGGTCTTCTCGCCTCTCTTGCGGGAGAACATGGTGATCCAGCGAAGTGCCAGGGTCTGACGTCTCTCCGGCTTAACCTCGATCGGCACCTGATAGGTAGCACCACCGATACGTTTTGCCTTAACCTCCAGAACAGGCATGATGTTGTTCATAGCCTCTTCGAAGACTTCCAGAGCCGGCTTGCCGCTCTTTTCTTCTACACGGTTGAATGCACCGTATACGATTTTCTGTGCAACACCCTTCTTACCGTCGAGCATGATGTTGTTGATCAGCTTGGTTACAACCTTGTTGTTGTATAAAGGATCTGCTAATACATCTCTTTTCTGAATATGTCCTTTACGTGGCACGTTACTTCCCTCCTTAATTATAGAAATTAATTCACAGGTACTCACATGTTTCCATAAAAATGTGTTCGCGCACGGCATTATCTATTCCTGCAACCACAGGCAATATCATCCGGCACTAACTACTTTTACTTACGTTAGTGGTACTACTAGTGTAAGCTGTTACTTATTTCTTTTTAGCGTCTTTCGGTCTCTTAGCGCCGTATTTGGAACGAGCCTGTTTTCTGTTGGCTACGCCTGCGGTATCAAGAGTACCTCTGATGATGTGGTATCTGGTACCCGGAAGGTCTTTTACACGACCACCACGAATTAATACTACGCTGTGCTCCTGTAAGTTGTGTCCCTCGCCCGGGATGTAGCTGGTTACCTCGATACCGTTAGAAAGACGTACTCTGGCGATTTTACGAAGTGCAGAGTTCGGCTTCTTCGGGGTTGCAGTCTTAACTGCGGTGCAGACACCTCTCTTCTGCGGAGAAGAAGTGTTGGTTGCACGTTTCTGTAAGGAGTTGTATCCTCTCTGCAGAGCCGGTGCAGTAGACTTCTTTTCTGCGGTCTGTCTTCCCTTTCTCACTAACTGGTTGAATGTTGGCATTCCTTTCACCTCCTGTGATATTGTCTGTTGGTTGCTGTAATTCTTTTCAGCTTTTTGCGCACCAAAAAATCTCGCGATTTTCGCACGCCATATCATTATATCTATTTCAGAATTGCATGTCAAGAGCATTTTCCTGTTTTATTTCCAAAAAAACAACTACGCTTCCTGCTCCTGCTTGGTTTCTTCTTCGGCCTGCCGGATTTTGATCCGCACCTTTTCGATCCGGTTTTTATCCATCTTTTCGGCTGTAAGGTGCAGGTTCTCATAGTCAACCTCCTCGCCCTCCTCCGGAAGATGGTCAAGACAGCCGATCATAAGGCCGCCAAGAGAGTCATAATCTTCCGATTCCAGAGACAGACCAAGGCGGTCATTGAGGTCGTCGAGTTTTGCGGAACCGTTGACCAGATATTCATCTGCGGAAATCTTTTTCACATCATCTTCCTCATCCTGGTCGTATTCGTCACGGATCTCACCTACGATCTCTTCCAACATATCTTCCAATGTGATGAGGCCTGCCGTGGCACCGTATTCATCGAGCACGATGGCGATGTTGTTGAAGGTTTTTCGCATCTCCAGCATCAGCTCTGCGGTTTTTTTGTATTCATACGTGTAGAGCGGCTCGCGCAGATAATCGCGAACGGAAAAATTCTTTTCTTTTTCATGATCGAAGAGAATGAAATCTTTCATATTTACGATACCGATCACATTGTCCGTATTCTCCTCGTAGACCGGGATTCTGGTAAAGCGTTCTTCCTGGAACAGACTCATAAGCTCAGAAAAGCTGGCATCTACATCTACCATGATCATGTCGATGCGCGGTACCATGACATCCTTTGCCACGGCATCGCCAAAATCAAACACGTTGTTGATCATCTTCTTTTCTTCGGTCTCGATCACGCCTTCCTCATGGCTTACTTCCACGATGGTACGCAGTTCATCTTCTGTCATGGGATCCTGTTTTTTATCAGGATCCACACGCAGGATGAAGAGCACGCCCCTGGAAAGCTTGTTGACAATGAAGATCACCGGAGTCAGGATGATCATCAATACATGAATGACACCGGCATAGGCAAAGGAAATCTGCTCTGCATACATGGTAGACATGGTCTTCGGGGTGATCTCACCAAATACCAGGATCAGCAGCGTCAGCACGCCTGTTGCAATCCCGACGGCGGCACTGCCGAACACACGAAGTGCCAGGGTAGTCATCAGGGATGACGCAGAAAGGTTTACGATATTGTTGCCGATCAGAATGGTGCTGAGCATCTTGCCCGGATTTTCTATGACAGATGCGACCATGGCCGCACGCTTGTCACCATTTTCTGCAAGGGTTCTCACACGGACTTTGTTTACCGTAGTCAGGGCTGTCTCTGCGGATGAAAAGAATGCTGATAACATCAGCAGGATCAAAACGATCACCAGTTGTATGCCCGTACTGTCTCCAGAATCTAACATAAGAATTTCATTCTCTCCTTTATTTTTTTCATTCGATTTTACATGTTTTCCCAAGTACTGTCAACTTGATTATTGCTCTTTTCCGGCTGCGTATATGCTCCGCGAAATTCCTTTGTGAGCTCCGAAAGAAATAAGATCCCAGAGCCTAAAAATACAAAGATATCCCCCAGGTTGAAGACTACCTTCTTTAGTTTTCCACACTGGATACTGAAATAATCCACCACATAACCTCGTATCATGCGGTCATGGAGGTTGCTTAAGGCGCCTCCCAGTATGATGGCAATGCCAAGCTTCTGTACCGTTTTTCCTTTCTGGGAAAGGATGGCTGTCAGATATCCGAAAAGGCCGGAGATGACTGCAAGCGGAAGCATCTTCACAATTTTTTGATGCTGTTTTAAAAAGCCAAAGGGAAAACCGGAATTATGATTTCGGTACAGCAGGATCTTTCCCTTCGTGTGCGGAAGCGGTTTGGGGAAATCTTCCGGGGCTTCCTGCTCAATCTTTCCTTTGATCCCAAGATCCAGCAGTGACAGTGCTGCGATGATCCCTGTATAGAACATAAGCATATCCTCCTGTGTTTTTACCTTATGATACCAGTTTCTAAAATTTCCGTCAAACGGTTCCCTCGTAAAAACAAAGTAAAAAACAGGTATCACGGCCGCAGCTGCCACAACAGCCACGAACCGCAACACCTGTATTTTCTATCAGAACATCAAGTCTTTTAGTTTGTTTCATTTGCCGGTTTCGTGCCCAGCGTGATCTGAACGGTACGCTCCTCATACTGTCCGTTCTCGAGGGACTGAACCGTTAAGTTTACGGTATCTCCGCCTTTGTAATAGGTCAGCATATCTTTTAAATCTGCCATGGTGCGAACAGTCTGGCCGTCAAACTTGGTGATGATA
The DNA here is from genome assembly GCA_963642615.1 of Oscillospiraceae bacterium. Taxonomy (GTDB): domain Bacteria; phylum Bacillota; class Clostridia; order Lachnospirales; family Lachnospiraceae; genus Brotaphodocola. The sequence goes on from CAVIHW010000014.1 coordinate 7,016, forward strand.
TCTTTCTCTCTTAAGTCAGACTGGGAAGCTGCACTGTCTTCCACGATCTTGTATACATAGATGCCGCGTGGCATGCCATACATATTTGCTGCAGTCTCATCAATGTTCTGACCCTGGATTCCCAGATATCCCTGTTCTTTCTCATCTACAACAACACGGGTCTTCTTGTTCATCAGCTCATTGATGATATCCTGTGCCTGGGAGATCGGGATCGCATATCCCATACCTTCTACTTCTGTGGAAGAATACTTGGCTGCATTGATGCCGATGACCTCTCCTTTCATGTTCAGCAGAGCTCCGCCGCTGTTGCCAGGATTGATGGCTGCATCAGTCTGGAGCAGGGTGCGGGTGGTCTGGTCTTCCGCCTTTACCTGACGGTTTAATGCACTGACATAGCCAACGGTTACAGACTGTCCGTAGCCAAGGGCATTGCCAATGGCAATGACGCCCTGTCCTACCTTTAAGGAATCAGAATCGCCAAGAGTTGCGACCTTGATCTGGCTCATGGTATCAGACGGAATATCCTTTAACGGAATGGCAATGACTGCAAGGTCTGTCTCGGAATCTGTACCCTTGATCGCTGCGGAAACCTGCGAATTATCGATAAAGGTTACGGTCAGCTCCTTGGAGTCTTCCACCACATGGTTATTGGTTACGATCAAAAGCTCCTCATCGTTCTGGCCTACAATGATGCCGGAACCGCTGCTCGGTACTTCCACGGTCTGGCTCGGACCAAACCAGGTCTGCTGCTGCATGAGCATGGTATTGTTGATGGCAACCACCGACGGCATTGCTTTCTCTACAATGGAAGAGACATCGGTCTGGAGTGCCGTGGTGACCGGTGCCGCATCCGTGCTGCTTCCATTCTCATCAGACTGTGCCACCTTTACCTGTGCCTGGGTTTCTGTCTGGCCAATGGTGGTATACTGCCCTTTTAAATATTCGCCGGCTGTATTCACAGCAAACATAGTGCCTCCGGCTACCGTGCCGAATAAAACAGCTGCCGCTGTCACACCGGCAATCTTGGCTGCCATCTTGTGGCCGCTCCGCTTGGTGCGCTGCGTCTTCGGCTCTGACTCGTGATGAAATTCCGGTCTGCGCGGTGCCCATCCTCCGGTTGTGCGGTTCTGCTCCTGTGCCTGAAAATCGGCCTGTCTGCTGCCTTCATCGGAAGCTGCCTGTGCGTTCCAGGAATCCACTCTGTCCTGGTCAGCCATCCGGCCAGCCTGATTGCGTTCCTTATCACTCCAGCCCGTGTTTTGCTGGTCTGCCCTGCTGCCCTCTGACGGAACAGACTGCCATCTGTCACTGCTGTTCTCAGGTGCACCGGACTGCCATGCATCGGCTCTGTTTTGCTCTGGCTGCTGTCCTGCTGACTGCAGGCTGCTGTTTTCCTGGTTCATATGTTCATCAGAATATTCATTTCTTTTTTCTCTATCATCATCGTACATCATAATAAGCTCCTTCCCGGTTACAAAATATCGTAACCACGTTCTGTACTGCTTTCCTTAACTCTGTACAGAACTATAACAAAGAAATGTGTTTCAATTGTGTTTCCTTTGCATTTTAATTGTGAACACCCGCAGAACCCGCCACCGGCAGCTTTCTTTGAATATGAAAAAACAAAAAGCAGGAAAAAACATTGCTTCATGGAAACATGATGCCTGTCTTTTCCTGCTTTTTCATGATTCTGGATCATTCGAGCTTATTGTCCCGGACCTGCCACAGTTCCGGAATTTGCAGAGGAAGTGCTGCTTCCGGTGCCGGACGGACCGTTTGATGAGGTTGTTCCGGATCCCGGACTGGTCGGTACGACGGATGTATTGCCGGACTGGCTTGCCGCCGTGGTGGCAGTGGAACTGCCGCCCGGATGCGATGCCGCTGTCGGGATGCTGCTTGCAGACGTTGTGCTTTCACTGCTGCTTCCCGGATGGGAGGCTGCCGTGGTAGCCGTGGTGCTTCCCGGATGCGATGCCGCCGTGGTCGATGTGCTGCTTCCCGGATGCGATGCCGCCGTGGTTGCCGTGGTGCTTCCCGGATGCGAAGCTGCTGTCGTTTCTGACAAGGTGCCTGAGTGGGAGGATGAACTGCTTTCCGCCGCCCCGCCCGGACGGTCAGTCACCTTAGAATTTGCGATCTCCGATTCTTCCGCAGAGCTGTCCGCATTTTTGTTCTTCTTGTCATTCTTGGTCTCGATCGGCTTTCCGTCTTCGTCTGTCTCCACCGCAGTTGAACTGTGGCCGGAAGAACCGCTTTCATCCTTTCCGGACTCCTTTGTGCTTTCCTTTGTTGCTGCGGCCGTTGTCTTTTTCGGCTGCACCACACCGCCGCCTGTGCCGACATTTCCTACAAACTGGCCTTCCTTATAAATGCCGGTATCAGAAGAAATCTTGGCGCTGATCTTCTTAACGGTATCAGACGGTGTATAGCTTTCATCTCCAAAAAGGAATTTGTGAAGCTCGATGACATTGCTCTCCAGGGTTGCCGGAACTACGACAGCGCCCTTCTTGCCCATATTGGCATCTCCACGCGCCTGTGGGAAACCGGTTGTCTCGCCCAGATGGAACTTGCTGATATTCTTTGCATTGCTGACTAAGTCGTCCACGCCAATGCTGGTGGATACCTGCGGGAATACCGCTCCGATCAGGTTTAAGAGCGTCTGCATATCGGCCTGCTTGGATTTTTCAAATGCCTGAGCAATGACCTTACGCTGACGTTCGGTACGTGCATAGTCGGTATCCATCAGACGGAGACGTCCGTATGCAACTGCCTGGACACCATCAAGGTGGTTCATTCCGGCCTGGGTCAGCTGACGGGAACCGATACCGGTTGCCTTTACCGTCTCTGTAATAAAGGAGTTGATATAGTAAAACTCCGCTTTGCTCAGTTCGATATCCACACCGCCCAACACGTCAATGGCATTGGCCACGGCCTTCCAGTTGAAGGTCATGTAATCCTGGATCTGCAGATCGAGGTTGCGGTTGAGTGCCTCCACCGCCTGCTTCGGGCCTCCCACAAAGTAGGCCTGGTTGATCTTTGCATAAGATCCGCTGTCATTGATATTTAAATAGGAGTCGCGGTAGACCGATACGAGCTTGATCTCTCCGGTATCCCGGTTGACATTGCACAGGATGATCACATCCGAGTTAGTAGACTTTTCGATCGCACTGTCACGGGCATCCACGCCGAAGATGGCGATGGTCCAATACCCCTTCATCTGCTCTTCTGCATCCACCGCAATGTCGTTGGTCTTGATCTCACTGATCTGGAAATCTTCGGAATGCTGGATCTTTGCCATCATCCTCGCCATAAATGCGTAGCTGAAAATGGCAGCCAGAGCGATGATCTCTGCGATGATCAGAACAATGATGCGGCGTCTGCGTTTCTTCTTCGCCTCACTCTGGCCAAATTCCGAGCGAGCCGGACGAGATTTGCCTCTTACCTGATCCGGATCTGCCGCAGTGCGCTGGCTGGTTTTATTTTTTACACCTGCCTCGCCCGTTTCACGGACCGGACGCCTTCCTGTGCCTTCTCTTGCACTGTCAGAACGTGCCGAGGAAGCATAAGTCCGGTTTTCCCGGATCCTGCTGCTGCGGGTATCCGCGTTTTCCCTGTCTGTTCGGCCAGAGGTTGTGCGAGGCGTGCTTGTTCTGCGGTGAGCGGTTCCCCGCCCCATGTTCATCTCATCGAGCATGTCCGGTTCATACTTTTGTTCCTGCACTTCCTCGGCTTGTTCGCGTTTTGGCCGTGACGGGATCTCATAAATGTTGGAATCTCCCATCACATCCAGTTCTCTTGCCGCAGCCTCCTGGCGTCTTCTCTGACGGTTTTCCCAGCGTTCCCGCTCGTTTCTGTAGCCGCCTTCCTGTGAGGAAGTGCCGGATGTGTTTCGCATGTGGGGATTGCGCCGGCTTCTGCGTTCTGGTGTGCGTTCCAGCTCATCATCGTAATCGTGACTCATATTTTGTACCTCATTCTCATTCCTGCCTGCTCCGGTAACCGGTTCAATAGGCGTTTTTATTGATAAAGCCTTTGAAAAATGTCAGAAACAATATCTTAAAATCAAATCCCAAAGTCCAGTTTTCAATGTAGTAAAGATCGTGTTCGATCCGCTTGGTAATAGAAGTATCGCCCCGGTAGCCATTTACCTGTGCCCAGCCGGTCATGCCCGGACGCACCTGGTGCTTGATCATATAGCGGGGGATCTCTTCCTTGAAGCGTTCCACAAAATACGGACGTTCCGGTCTTGGTCCCACCAGGCTCATGCTGCCAAACAGCACATTAAAGAGCTGTGGCATCTCATCAATGCTGGTCTTTCTGATCACCCTGCCAATGGGTGTCACCCTCGGATCCTTCTTGGTCGTCCACTCACTCTTTTCTTTTTCCGGTGCCTGCACCTCCATGGATCGGAATTTATACATCTTAAATGTACGGTTATGCAGACCCACCCGTTCCTGACAATAGATCAACGGTCCCGGTGAAGTAAGCTTGATCAGGATGGCCGTAAGCAGCATGATCGGGGAAAATAAGATCAGTGCCACCACTGCACCAAAAATGTCAACCGCCCGCTTCATGAACGCATTGAGCGGATCCGTGAGCGGAACGCGTCGGATATTAATGACCGGAAGTCCCTGCAGATCCTCCGTATAAGGTCTTGTCGGGATCACCTTATTGTAATCCGGGATAAACTTGGTATGGACACCGGATTTCTCACAGATCGCCACGATCTGCTCCAAACCTGCATATTCCTTCAGGCTTAAGGTTATGGCAATCTCATCGAGACGGTTCATATCGAGGATCGGTTTTAAGTCCTTTAAGCTGCCGATCACCTTAATGCCGCGGTATTCTTCTCCCCACGGCTTGTGGTCATCGAGGATTCCCCGGATCTGGTATCCCCACTCCGGGTTTGTAAGGATACGGTCAATATATCCTTCTGCCGCCCGGCTGTATCCTACCAGGATGATGTGTTTCTGATTATATCCCTTTGCACGCATGCCTCGCAGCACCGTGCGGATCAGGTTCCGTTCCAGAGTCTCAGCTGTGATGTTGGTCAGGAAAAAGCCGGCCAGAAGCCTTGCTGAAAACTCTCTTAAGTATGGATTTTTTCTTCCCAGATACAGAAACGTTCCAAAAAGGAACAATCCAATGATATTCGCCTTACAGATGTTTGCAAACTCCTGACGTCTGCTCTGCACCCGTTTCGGTGTAAATAACTGAAAGATTGTATACAAAAGCAGATAGACCGGTATGATCACCACCAGAACCCGCATATAAAACCAGGTCGGCAGGACACCAGCCTCTGCATCTGCTCCGAACAATCCGCTTTTTAATGTAAGAAACCAGCTGAATATATAGGCTGCTGCGATCACCAGCGCATCCAGTACCACATGCATCCGGTTCAGTCTGGTCTGATTATCCTTGATCATATTGTCCACCTTTGTGACAAAATCGGAATAAAACAAACTTGTTACGAATCGTAACGATTATACACGAATTCCACGGATTAATATATTAAATTTCTATTAACTTTTCCACTTCTTTTGGATCTGGCGCCTGGAAAATTCGTAGATATAAAGCGCTGCTCCATAGATCAGTTCCCACTCGATGGACAGATAATTCGGAAAATCTTCGGTGCGGAAAGGCACTTTTCGTGTTTTCTTAGCCGTCCGGATCCCCTCCAAAACTCCATCCACGTAATCTTTTTCAAATCCCTTTTTCTTGAAAAAACAGTACTTTCCCAACATCCCGGCCGCTATGGGCAAACTGTTGATCAAAAGCTGCACGATCGGCATATTTTTATAATTTAAATAGACATTGTTGCGGGCGGCAAGCTTTACCTTAAAGGAATTGTACTTGGAACCGCTGGTACCGCTTCCCACATGGAAGACCTTTGCAGACGGACAGTAGACATTATCATATCCGGCGATCTTTGCCCGGTATCCCACATCAATGTCCTCTAAGTATGCAAAGTGCATCTCATCAAAATAACCGATCTCTTCAAAAATCTCCCGGCGGTAGATCGCCGCACCGGCGCAGGCGGAAAAAATGTGGCAGGGACGGTCATAGCGTTCCACCTCCTGCCCCACGCCCCGCTGATATGCCCAGCCCATAATGCTGTACATGTCTCCGCCATCATCCATAAGATCCTTATGATACAGCTGGATCATCTTCGGGCTGACAGAAAAGATCTTCGGGGAGCTCTCGATCATTTTGATCAGTTCTCCCACGTACTCCGGCTCCGCTTCCGTGTCGTTGTTTAACAGGATCACAAACGGTGTTTTTGCCGCCCGGATCCCCACGTTCACCGCACCGGAAAAGCCGGTATTGGTCTCTAAAAAAATGGAAGGGATCCCATGCTCCTTTAACCACTCCACACTGCCGTCCGTGGAGCCGTTGTCCACCACCAGGAGCTCAAAATCCCGGTTAAGCTGCCGATCTAACGCAGCCATGCAGGGCTCCATGAATCTTAAGCCGTTATAGTTTGGGATCACGATCGTTGCTTTTTTCATGTGCCTTCCTCCTACTGCTCTTTGATCTCGGGCAGCTGATAGGGTTCCCCTATCTTTTCTTTTAAAAGATCCCGTAAAGAGAAATCAGACTTGCGCAGTGTCAGGTTCGGGTTATAGTAAGGATCTCCGTTCTTGAGGATATCCGGCCAGCGTTTGGCCACCAGCGCCCATTCACGGTTGAAGCGAGCCACCTTCTCCGGTGTATCTTCCAGACCGCGGGATTTTGATTCATAGTGGTGCATCACCGCATACGGTGCATAAACGACCAGATAATCTGCCGCCCGCACCTTCAGGCAGAAGTCCACATCATTGAAGGCCACAGCCAGCTCCTCTGTCAGGCCGCCCACTTCCTCAAATACCGATTTTTTCACCATAAGGCAGGCTGCCGTCACGGCACTGTAATCCTGAGCACACATGGCACGATGGAAGTAGCTGTTTTCTGCCTCATGAAGGCCGATAAAGGTATGACCTGCCACGCCGCCAAAACCGATCACCACGCCGGCATGCTGGATGGTGTCATCCTGATAAAGCAGACGCGCGCCCACGATCCCGACCTCTTTTCTCTGACAGAAGCCCAGCATCTCCTCAAAGAGCTGCGGAGCAATGATCTCGGTGTCATTGTTTAAGAGCATCAGATACTCACCCTTTGCAAAGGATGCGCCAAAATTGTTGATCGCGGAATAGTTGAATTCCCGCTCCCAGCGCACCACCTTTACCTGGGAAAACTCCTTCTGGATCTTCTCATAATAAGCAAAGGTTTCCGGGTCGGTGCTGTTGTTCTCGACTACAATAAACTCCAGATTTTTGTAAGAAGCCCGTTCCAGAATGGAGCGGATGCAAAGATCCAGATCCACGCTGTGATCCTTATTCGGAATGATCACGGACACCAGAGGATTTCCCTGGATTTTAAATATGGTATGATAGATTCCGTAATCAACACCTTTTTCCACCCGCTCCGCCGGAATGCCACAACGTTCATAATGTGCCATGATGGCTCTGGCTCCTGCCTCGAAGGCATAGAGCTTACTCTCCGGATTGCTGGCTGTAGACTGCTGATGACAGCGCCAGTGATACAGCACCTTCGGGATATGGCAGATCTCCCTCGCGTTTTCCGTGCAGCGGAAGATAAAGTCATAATCCTGGGCACCGTCAAACTCATTTCGAAAACCGCCCACTTTTTCAAGCAGCTCCCGTTTTACCACAAACAGATGGCAGATATAGTTGACGCTGGTCAACAGATCCGGGTTGAAATCCGGCTTAAAATGCGGATCAAACAGGGCACCACCGTCCATATCCAGCTTATCCTCATCGGAATAGATCACGTCACATTCCGGGTGCTCTGTGATGGTCTTTGCCACTTCATAGAGGGCATGCTCCGGAAGGGTATCATCGTGGTCAGCCAGGATGATAAAATCTCCCTTTGCCATCTTAAGAGCGGCATTGGTATTGCCGGAAATTCCCAGGTTGTCTCCAAGCTCCAGGCTCCGAAAACGGCTGTCATTCCTGGTATATTCCTCCAGAACACGGCTTACGATAGCTCCCTCGCCCTTCGGACTGCCGTTTACAATGCAGACCTCCCAGTTTTTGTAGGTCTGCGCCAGAATGGAATCCAGCATCTCTCGCAGGTATTTTTCCGGAGTCTTATAGGCCGGAATGACAATAGAAAGAAGCGGCTCATAGGCAAAGACTTCCTGTCTCTGAGCCTCCAGCTCTTCTTTTTTCGGACGGGTAAGCTCATACCACTCTCCGTAGTCATAGTCATTGTCCAGTCCCTGCAGCTTGTGACGGGACTTCAAAAGAAGTGCCTTCAGACCGTGCTTTTTCCCAAATTCCAGAGCTACATGAACCGTCTCCATGTTCATGAGGTCTTTGATCTTTTCCATGCGCTTGTGCGCCACACTGGCACGCTTTGATATCAGCTCCTCATTGTACTTTACCCTGGCGCATCTTCCGTCACAGCGGATGACGAGCCAGTAATCTGCTCCCCGCTCATAGGGAAACTGGATATCAAAACCATAATCCCGGTCGTAAACCTTCTTATAATAAATCTGGCTCACATCGTCACGGCGTGTTGCCACGTATTTGATCTCAAGCGGTTTCTTATTCTGATCCAGAACCTCAAACTCTGCCCTGGATTCCGGTGTTTTTCCGATGACCCATCCATTTAACTGAATGGAATTTTCCCGGATACGCACCACGTCAATCTTGTATTTCATAATTGTTCTCCCTGTGTAACCATGCCTGCATTTCGGACGCTCTGTCTGCTAAAAGTTTAAGCGTTCTTCCTCAACAACAAGCGGACGGTGCATCACGCGCTGATTGATGGAGAGCACGTATTCTCCCACCATTCCGATGAAAAAGATCTGTACCGATCCCAAAAACAGCATTCCGATGAGCATCGGTGCCATGCCGGCCGGGAAACGATCCCACCAGATCAGTTTCATGACCAGATAGGCCAGTGCCACCACAATACTCAAGAACGCACTGATGCCTCCCACAAAGGTTGCCAGGCGCAGCCCTGCCTTTGTATAGGAAGTAATACTGAGCATGGCAGCATCATACAGGCGGTAGAAATTGTTATGTGTCTTTCCTGCCCGGCGCTTCGGCTGCTCATAAGGGATCTCCTTGCGCTTGTAGCCCAGTTCTGCCACGATGCCGCGTAAGAACGGTGTTGGGTCGTCCAGGTTTCTTAAGATCTCGATGAAATCCCGGTCATAGAGTCCGGAGCCGGTAAAATGCTCGATCTGTTCTACATCCGAAAGCTTCTTGATCGTTTTATAATAGAAGCTTCGAAGTGCATACATGATCTTATTTTCCTTGCTGCTGGTCTTGATCCCGATCACGATCTTGTAACCCTCTTCCCAGGCCTTAACATATTTCGGGATCATATCCACAGGATCCTGGAAATCTGCCACCATTTCGATGACACAGTCTCCGGTCACCTGCAGCATGCCGTAATACGGAGAATTGAACTGTCCGAAGTTGCGGGCATTAAAGATTGCCTTGATCTTCGGATTCTCCGCACAGAGCCTTCTGAGGATCGGTCGGGTTTCATCAGTAGAATCATTATCGATGAACACCAGTTCGTAGTCATACTGGGGCAGATCCCTGCTCAGGGTCTCAAGCACCGCTTTGCTGATCGCCTCTACATTTTCCTGTTCGTTGTAACACGGGATCAGCACACTGATCTTTTTCATAATCGTTTCCTTCCAAAATCATTCGTTTTTCTCAAAGCATCCGCCGGATTCCTTCTGCAAAGGAAACCTCTTCCTTCCAGGTGCCGTTTGTCAGCTTTCTGATATTTTCATTGACCGGACAGATGGAGAGCGCTCCCTCCTTTGCCTGGACAAAGCTTCCGTATTCCAGCTTTCCTTTCCCGCCGCAAAGGCTGTGGATCTCCTCCACAAAATCCCGGAGCACCCGGGTATCCTCCGATGCCACATTGACCACATGGCACTCTCCCTTATGCGTATCGTTATAGCGGTACAATTCCAAAACCGCACGGGAGGCATCTGCAATATCCATGAAGTTCCAGCGGTGCATACAGGCGCTTAAGGAAACCGTCTTTTCCATGGGAAGTTCCCGTGTCAGCGTCGAAATGATCGACCACGGATGATCGCCCTTCCCGTAAACGCTGAAAAAACGCAGGTGGTAGTAGGTCATCTGCATTTTTCCACAAAGGTCTTTGGCCTGCTCATAAAATGCAAGCTTCGCCTTTCCGTACGCATTGACCGGATGACATTCCATAGACTCCTCCATCCGGCCATCCGGTGTGATCCCGTATTCCACCCTGGAACCGGCATCCATAAATACCTGGCAGCCAAGCAGCCTTGCCGCTTCCAGGCACTGTATGGAGCCGTCAACGTTGGTTTGTTGTACTTCGGGCGAATCGATCTCCTGCCGGTTCACACCGCGCCATGCAAAGTGTAAAAAGGCGTCTGCATGACCGATCTTCGGTACACACGCCACAGCCTCATCCATCTCTGCAAAGATCCGGTGCAGGTTTTCATGAGCCGGAAGGCAGCCACTCTTTTGGGAATCCGGTCTCACCAGGCAGAATACCGTGGCGCCCGCATCCAGAAATTGTTTCGCCACATGGCTTCCGATAAACCCGGTAGCGCCTGTCATCACGATCCGTTTTCCTGAAAGTTCTGTCATAGTTTCTCCATCCTTGGTAGCATTTACAGCCTCTTTAGGCTGTTTTATAGGTGTTCGATCCGGTTGGTACGCAGTGTCATGATCTCCACATGCTCGCCAAACCGATTTTTTATGATTCCTGCGATCTCATCGGTATAACCCGGTGCCACAATGAGGATCGCATCCACCGGATCTTCAAAATAATGATCCGGTGCCACGATCGGCACATGGGACGCCGGTGCAAACCGTCCTTGCTTAAAAGGAGCGGAATCGATGATATAAGCCAGATGCTCTCCAAGCCCCGAAGTGGAAGCCAGGGTAAATCCCTGATGACTGGCTCCCCACATGGCAAGCCTCCTTCCTTCTTCTAACAGGCGCCCGGTCAGAGCCTTCACCTCACCGGTTACGATCTCATAGCCTTTGGTCAGCGGTGCGACAATTCCTGCACCAACAGCGGATGCATTCTGCGTTTCTTCTTCCGGGAGTGCTGTCTTTTTTACGATCATGGACAGGGTATCCCGGTTGATCATCTCCTCTTCAAGAACTTCAAAGCCACAGTGATTTAAAAGTGCCCGAAGCGTATCAAAGGTATAATAGGCAATGTGATCCCGGATCAGTTCATAATAGCTTCCCTTTTCCAGGATATATTCCAGACTCGGCACGGTCACAAGTCCCATGCCATCCTCCGCCAGATTGTTGCGAATGGCTTTTAACATAACATCCGGCCTTGGCTGGTGTTCTAAAAAATTAAAGGACAAAAATACATCAAACGGCTTTTCTGGTACGCTCCAGCCGCATTCCGGAAGCATGGAAGCCTCCGGATCATGGCCAAAATTCTGGTCTTCCCGCTCAGGAAACTCTCTCCAGACATGAAGCCCTTCCGACTGAGCCAGTTTGACCAGATTTTCCTTATGCTCCATACCATAGATCTCTACCGGAAAATCCTGCAGAAATTTCAAAAATTCCCCACGTCCGCATCCTGCCTCCAGAAAGGTCTTTCCCTGCAGATGGTAGGTTTCGATCAGATGGCGGTACTGGGTGGTACGGAGTTCTTTCATAGTAGAAGAACCACCGCCTGCCCGGATCACGTCCCGGTAATAGCTCACCGGTTCACAGGCAAACTGTACCAGACCGCAGCTTGCGCACTGGTGCAGGTGAAGGGTCACGCCCTGATCGTTCTTCACCTCATTTGCATCCGGAATATCCTGGGCGGATGCCGGGGCCGAAGTCAGTTCAAAAAGAGGATCTTCAGGCAGGATCGTTTTGCAGGCTATGCAATGTTTCATAAATTCCCTCCGCAAATGTTTTGGCAGGATGCCAGGAGGTCTCCCTCAAGATCCGGCTGATATCCGGCATAAGGTCTGCCGGCCCTTCCGCATTCTGGGGGCGTTCTCCGTAGCTGTAGCTTCCACGGTGTCCGCACAAGGCATACATTTCTTCAATATAGCTGCGAAGCGGTCTTGTATCGCTGCTGCCAATATTATAGACACCGGCCGACGCCTCCGTAAGCAAGGAAACAAGAGCCGCTGCCGCATCATCGATATATAAAAAATTCCAATTCTGTGTACACTCCCCAAGCTTCATGCTGCCGCCCTCACAAAACGTGCGCAGGCAGGACTGCACCAAGGACCAGGGATGATCCCCCGGACCGTATACACTGTATATCCTCGTATGAATATACTCCATATTCTTCTGTTTGCAAAGCACTTTTGCTTTTTCGCAAAAATCCACCTTTGCCTTGCCATATTCAGACACCGGGTAACAGGGCATATCTTCTGTCACGGTTTCATGCCAGACTCCATACTCTGCCTGAGAACCGGTAAATAAAAAACGACGGCAGCCAAGCGCTGACGCGGCAAAAATAGCATCCAGCGCGTAAATGACATTACGCTGCTGTACATCACGCTTTGTGCGGTTGTCGCTTCCGGCTCCGTCCCAGCCTATATGGAGCCAGACGTCCGCCGTAAATCCATGAAGCGTTCTGATCTTTGCAAGATCCAGCGGATATACCGTCAATCGCCCGTCCGGATACCCGGCTGTCATCTGTTTTAAATGTTCTATATTAGACGAAGCGGGGCGGACCACCGCAAAAACCCGGTGCCCCGCCTCCAAAAGTTGTTTTACTGCTGCCGCGCCAATGAAACTGGTCGCGCCTGTTACTACAACATGCATGTTTTCTCTCCAATTATTCTTTGAGTCTTGGAATGATCATCAGCTTATCCATCTCCTCGTCCGAAAGGAATGGGGAGAGGTCTTCCAGCGGCGGAGATACCAGGGTACCATCCGGCAGCCGCTTTGCAGAAGACTTCGGCTCAAAGTTCTGATCTGTGGTCACAAAGAACTCACAGATGACCGGTCCGTCCATGTTAAGGGTCTTTTCCACTGCCGCAGCCAGCTCCTCATTGTGATATGCTGCAACATAAGGATATCCGTAAGCATCGGCAAGCTTTGCCATATCCGGGAAACTAAGGTCGTGGCTGTCCACACCGATTCCCACGAGTGGCTCACCAAAGAAATTCTTCTGGGTCTGCCGGATGGAGTGATAGCCGCCATTGTTGATCAGGAAGATCTTGATCGGCATCTTGTGATGGATGATGGTCTGCAGCTCCTGAATGTTCATCTGGATACTGCCCTCACCGGTCAGAAGGATGATATCGTGCTGACTGTATCCATCTCCCTCAAATTCCGGATCATGGGCTGCCATGCAGGCACCGATGGCCGCCGGCAGATCGTAACCCATGGAAGCAATGGCAGAGTTTGACAGGAAACGCTGCCCCTTCTTCATAATATAAGCATGTCCGCCTACCACGCAGGCAGAACCGTTTCCGACAACCGTGATCTGGTCATCGCTCAGACGGCTGCTGATCGCCTCGATCACCGCATAGACATTGGCTTCCCGATCAGGATCTGGCTTTAACTGTTCCTTGCGGATGGTCGGATACTTCTCGCGGTACATATGGCAGGTCTCGCTCCAGGTCATGCCCGGAAGGCCTTCTCCGCCGTCAAATACCGGCTTTTTCTCATATTCTTCCCGCAGCACGGCTGCCATCGTCTCCATGAGATCCTTCGCATCGGCATGAACCGGCATATCCACATGAACACTCGGTTTTTTCAGCTCCTCCGGATCGATATCATTGACGATCACATAGGCCTCTCTTGCCCAGGTCTTATAATTATAGCCCACCTGACGGATACTCAGTCTGCTTCCTACGGAAAATACCAGATCACTGTTTTGTACTGCCAGATTACCCGGGCGGTCTCCCATATTGCCCGGTCTTCCCACATACCACGGACAGTCATCATACATGCAGTCATTGGCGTTCCAGCCTACCACTGCCGGAATGCCAAGTCCGTCTGCCACTTCCATAAATGCATCGAAAGCTCCGGCGATCCGGATTCCGTTTCCGGCATACAACACCGGACGTTTTGCCTTGCGGATCTTTTCGATGATCTCTCTTGCCAGCTCTTTTGACACCGGAGCCGGAAGCTCCTGACGATGTTCCCCATGACCGGCATAATCCTCCGGGATCGCATGAGGCGGCTCCACAACGCTGACTGCGCCATTTTCCGTTGCACCGGCAAGTACCTCTGCCTTTTCCTTTTCTTCCACTGCCCCGGCTAAAACTGCAGCTCCGGATGTATGATCCATACCCACGGTGTGGAGTGCCCAGCCGGTGCCGCCTGCCTCATAGTCTTCTGCATCAAAGCCTGCCAGCTGCTCCGTATCCACATAGGCTCCCTGTACATCCAGCGGAATATCCAGCCATGCAGGACCCGGACGCCCGGACTGTGCCAGGTAAAGTGCCTTCTCAAGGCAGTAACGGATGCGCAGCGGGTCAATGACCATCTCACTGTACTTACTCATGCAGGAAATGGATTTGACGATATCAAATTCCTGGTCACCCATGGCACGGATGCCTACACCGGACCAACGGGCGGTGGTGTCATAACGAACCTGACCGGATAAGATGAGCATCGGAATGGAATCCAGCCATCCTCCTACTACGCCGGTAATGGCATTGGTGCCTCCGGGACCCGTGGTCACGCACAGCGCACCGATCTTATTATGGATCCGGGCGTAGGCCTCGGCCGCAATGGCGCAGGCCTGTTCATGATGCTGATACAGACAGTGCAGGCCCTCCTGGTGACCCAGTGCATCATTTAAATGCATGGCACCTCCTCCTGTAACCGTAAAGACCTGATTGATGCCTTCCTCTACCAGTTTCCCGGCAATGTAGTTGGATACTTTGATCTTCATGAAAAAAATCCCCTCCCATTGTAACTTTGTTTTTTAGTTCCTGATCACATGTAGCCTCATTATAGCATATTCCGCGGCATCCTGCACTCATAATCGCATGAACTGTAAACCGGACACATGACTCCTTCTGCATTGCAGGAGCAGTAACTGACGATTTTCTTACAATTCCTCCGATTTCCTTACAATCGCTCAGCGCCCCTTGTCAGTGCAGGTTCAGACTGCTATAATGGGTTCGCAGAGAGAGAAAGGATGT
This sequence comes from Oscillospiraceae bacterium, assembly GCA_963642615.1. Classification (GTDB taxonomy): domain Bacteria; phylum Bacillota; class Clostridia; order Lachnospirales; family Lachnospiraceae; genus Brotaphodocola. Next base: position 22,173 of record CAVIHW010000014.1, read on the forward strand.
TTACCATGAAGAAAAAAACAGGACTCACCCTCATCTTAACCATTCTGTGTTTTCTGATGAGCACCTTCCCTGCCATGGCAGGCGAGTGGCATAAAACGGCAGAAGAGCAATATCAATATATTCAGGATGACGGTACCAAGGCCACCGGACTTTTGGAACTCGAAGACGGCACCTATTATCTTGACAATAAGGGCAACCGCAAAACCTCCTACTGGCTTCGCTACAAGGGCGACTGGTATTTCTTCGGGGAAGACGGACAGATGGTCACCGACTCCTGGGTGGACAATTATCACGTGGATGAAGACGGACAGATGGACAAGATGCGTTAAAGAAAAAAGGATGCACTTCTAAATGGAAGATGCATCCTTTTTTCTTTTACTTCTGAATCTCAAATTTCATGTAGGTATCCGCCGGAATATCGGTTTCATACATCGGCTGGCCATCAGACTCGTAGGCGCTCTTTTCATAGATCACAAGGTGAGTCTCGCGATCCTGGAAGAATCCGCCGAAGGTATCCTCATCAGACTCGCCGTAGTTGTAATCCTGAATTGCAGCCTCGTCATTGATGCTCTTGAGCACTGCGTCTGCATAAGATGCGGCATCTTCTCCGCTGGTGCCATCCTTTACCACGATCGTAACGTCAATCTGGGCATTATCCTCGTCAATGGTAAAATCGAGGGAATCCGCCATCGGATAATCGTTCTCATCCAGGCAGATCTCCTCTACCTCCTCATGAAACTGATCCATATCCAGTTCAATGTTGTTATAAATGTTGAAATCCGGTTCTTCTGCCTCACTGGCATCCGGCTGGACAATGTTGCTCTTTGTGCAGCCGCATAAGAGCAGCATGCATCCTGCTGCAGCAAGCAATGCTTTTTTTCCCATTTTCATCATATTCATTCCTCCTGTAAAACCAAAGCAGGAACCATTATATACGAAAAAAAACACTTTGAACAGTAACTTTCGAAAAATGTAATACTTTTTCACAGTTCGACCACAGTTTTCGGTTCATGCTCTGCCTGATCCATCCGGTTATTTGTGAAACGACACCCTAGACCTCCTGCAACTCTCCGCGCATGTATTTATCCATGGCATCTGCCACCATCTTGGCATAAGCGGTTGCCTGTACCACAGTCTTGGCACCGAGCACCACATCGCCTGCCGCAAAGATTCCCGGATGTGTAGTCTCACCAAAGCTGTTGGTCACCAAAAGTCCGTTTTCCGAAGCCTTCAGACCTTCTGTCGTGTTGACCAGCTTGCTCTTTGGTCCCTGGCTGATGGAGATGATCACGCTGTCTGCCTGCACCTGAACCGGAGTCGGGTCAAACCCGCACTGCTTTCCTTCCTCATCAAAGAGGAGTTTTTTGAAGACCGGGCCATCGTCATTGATCTCCACCGGCTGCCATCCAAAGGCCAGCTGCGCCCCGTCAAGCTTTGCATAGGTTGTCTCATGCTCACTTGCCTGGCTTGCCAGGCCGCGTGCATAGAGCGTTACATGGCGGCTTCCCTTCCGCAGTGCAGTTCTTGCCACATCCATAGCAGAATTTCCCATGCCGATGATGGCTACATGGTCGCCCAGATCATAGGAATCCGGGTTTGCCAGATAGTCGATCGCAAAGTGGACATTACCCAGGGATTCTCCCTTGATGCCAAGCGTCTTCGGTCTCCATACACCGGTTCCGATAAAGATGCTCTGATAGCCGTCACGGAAGAGATCCTTGATCTCCAATGCGCCGCCAATGGTGGTATTCGGGCGGATCTTGATGCCGATCTCACGAAGCTTTACTTTATAGCGATCCAGGATGGATTTTGGCAGTCGGAAGGCCGGAATGCCATACTGCAGCACACCGCCGATCTTGTCCCTCGAATCAAAAATGGTCACGCCATAACCCTTCTTTGCCAGCAAGATCGCAATGGTGATTCCGGCAGGACCTGCACCGATCACTGCTACCTTTTTACCGTTTTTCGGCTGGCACGGGATCTGCATTTTATCAAAATAGGTATCAGATACATAATTCTCAATGCTGCTGATGTGCACCGGCTCGCCCTTGCGTCCCAGAACACAGTGACCCTCACACTGATTTCCATGGTTGCAGACCAGCGAACAGATCATGGACATGGGGTTATTCTCAAACAGCATCTCTCCCGCTTCATTTAAGTTTCCTTCCTTAAATGCCTTGATCATCATCGGGATCGGGGTATGGATCGGACACCCCTGCATGCACATCGGTTTCTTACAATTCAAACAACGGTTTGCCTCATTGATTACATGTACTGCCATAACGTATCTCTCCCTTTTTCTTTAAACTTTTTCTCAACTTTGTTTCTATTGTACACCCGTTGTATGCTGTATACCAGTTAAGTTAAAAAGCCATCAAGTATTTTTGAATTTCGTACAATGTGCAGAAAACCTATACCCGGAATGTACGAAAAAATGGCCTAAAACCGTCGGTTTCAGGCCATTTTCTGTTTTAAGGAAATATGATTGTAGATAGTTAATTAACGAACCATGCACGGTTTCTTGTTGTCGAAGGTCCAGCCCGGGATCAAGAACTGCATGCCGACAGCGTCGTTACGAGCGCCCTTGCCATAGCACTTGTCCATGTAAAGCTGATGAGCCTTCATAACCTGATCACGGTCAACTTCTACGCCAAGGCCCGGTTTCTTCGGCAGGTCGATGCATCCGCCTACGATCTGCATCGGCTCCTTGGTCAGGCGCTCACGGCCTTCCTGCCAGATCCAGTGGGTATCGATACCGTTCATCTTGCCCGGGATTGCTGCTGCGCACTGTACCACCATAGCTAAGGAGATATCGAAGTGGTTGTTGGAATGGCAGCCCCACATCAGGCCGAAGTCGTTGCACAGCTGACCTACACGTACGGAACCTTCCATGGTCCAGAAGTGCGGATCTGCTAACGGGATATCTACGCTCTGCAGAGCGATCGCGTGGCACATCTGGCGCCAGTCGGTGTTGATCATGTTGGTAGCGGTCGGCATCATAGTTGCTTTTCTGAACTCAGCCATAACCTCACGGCCGGAGAATCCATCCTCTGCACCGCACGGATCCTCACAGTAAGCAAGAACCTTCTTTAAGTCCGGAGCAACTTCCAGAGCCTCTTTTAAGCTCCAGCAGCCGTTCGGATCAAGGTCTACACGTGCGTTCGGGAATGCTTCCTTGATCGCAGTAACAGCCTTTACCTCTTCCTTCGGCTCTAAAACGCCGCCCTTTAACTTGAAGTCCTCGAAGCCGTATTTCTCGTTGGTAGCCTTTGCCAGTGCCACGATCGCTTCCGGAGTCATAGCCTCCTCGTGACGCAGACGGTACCAGTCGCAGTCTGCATCCGGCTCTTCCTCATATTCCAGGTTGGTTTTCTTGCGGTCACCAATGTAGAACAGGTAAGACAGGAAGCGAACCTTCTCTCTCTGGATTCCGTCACCCATCAGGGCAGCTGCCGGAACGTTTAAGAACTTGCCAAGCAGGTCAAGAAGCGGAGCCTCTACTGCGGTCACTACATGAACACCGACACGCAGGTCGAAGGTCTGCAGGCCACGCTTGTCATCTTTGATGTTTGCAGACAGCCACTCGCGGATCTTGTTTAAGGTCTGCTTGTAGTCACCGATGCTCGTGCCGATCACAAGATCTTTGATCTTTTCTAATGCATCTGTGATCTTCTCGCCTCCCGGAACCTCACCGATACCCTCGTTGCCGGTGCTGTCGGTCAGGATCACGATGTTGCGGGTGAAGTACGGAGCATGTGCGCCGCTTAAGTTCAGCTCCATGCAGTCATGTCCTGCAACCGGGAAAACTTCCATCTTTGTGATTGTTGGAATCTGGTTCATGTGAAATACCCTCCTTAAAATATGTGAATGTGTATTGCGTTTCTATTTCGTTCTGATGCCATCATATCACGCAGTTGTCATTAAGTAAAATTAATAGTTTTTATATTTCTCTTAATAATTTTTCTTGTTTGATTTCTGCTGCAAACCTGCTATAATCATTCTGCTTTGTTTACAAAACAAACGGTCACCGTTGTATGGGAGGTTTCCAATTGGACACAAAACAGATCGAATATATTTTAAAGATCGCGGAAGAAAATAATATCACCAAGGCCGCGGAAAAGCTTTTTATCACACAGTCTGCCTTAAACCAGCAGCTTTTGAAGCTGGAAAAGGAGCTGGGGACTCCACTCTTTCACCGTTCCCGCACAAACTGGCACCTGACGGAGGCCGGAGAGATTTATATTGAAGGAGCCAAGGCTGCCCTTCAGATCAAGCATACCACCTACAATAAGATTTACGATGTCGTAAGCGCCAGAAAAGGACACCTGACGCTGGGACTGACCCCGGGACGCGGACTTCGCATGTTCACGTCCATCTATCCGGATCTGCACCGCAGCTTTCCAAACTTAAATGTGCGCCCCATTGAGATGCGGGTACGCGCCCAGCAGGAGGCCATTGCCAAAGGAGAGATCGATGTCGGCCTCATGACCCTTGCCCCGGAAGATCAGACCAATGACACCTACTATACGCTGAAAAAAGAGGAGCTGGTGCTGATCATCCCCGCAGGACATCCTTTGGCTGCCAAGGCTGCTCCGGCCGGAAAGCCTCTGGCCACCCTGGATTTAAATGAACTGCGCTATGAGCCCTTTGTTCTGATGGACAAGGCCTCAACCCTGCGTTCTTCCTGCGATCTTTTGTTTGCCAAAGCCGGTTTCATGCCAAATATCCTGTTTGAGACCAACAACACCAGCGGCATTGCTACCATGGTAGAGTCAACCCTGTGCTGTGGGATCATCCCGCGCTACTACACCCTGGATCTGGCAGACAAAGTTGCCTGTTTTTCCCTGCCGGAACGCCCCTGCTGGAATATCACCATCAGCTGCCAGAAGAACGGTTACTTAAATTCCGGAGCCAAGGAATTTATCCGGCTTGCCAAGGAATACTGGGAGAATGCCGCACCGCTTTATTAGCCATATCACGGCAAATCATTAATTTTTTTAAGAGTTTGCTAAGAACAGTTAATTTTACTTATGTATTTATTTCCGTTATAATGCCTCTTATCAAAATTTTATCACTTTTCGCAATCCCTTTCAACACAAGGCTTGCGGGCGCATCCCCCTTATTTTGCGCTTAAAAGTGATTACTTTACAGAAAGAGGTATGAATATGTCACATGAAACACAGATGCTGCTTGGCTTGTTCGTAGGCATTGCGGTCATGATCTTCTTAGTCATGAAGACCAAAACCCACACTTTCATCGCACTGCTGCTTGCTGCACTGATCACAGGCCTGATCGGCAAAATGTCCCCGGCCGACGCCATCACTGCAATCCAGGATGGCTTTGGTAACACCTTAAAAAGTACCGGCATCATCATCGGCCTTGGCGTCATGATGGGTGGTATCCTTGAAAAGACCGGTGCTGCTGAGCGTTTAGCTTATTCCTTTATCAAAAAGATCGGAAGCGGAAAGGAAGAGCTTGCCCTTGGTATCACCGGATGGCTGGTTTCCATCCCGGTCTTTGCGGATTCCGCGATCGTGATCTTTGCACCGTTATGTAAGGCAATGTCCCGCGTAACCGGAAAATCTGTCATTGCTCTGGCTCTGGCTCTGGCCTGCGGTCTGCAGTGTACTCACGTCATGGTTCCGCCGACTCCGGGTCCTTTAACAGCTGCCGGCATGATGGGCGTTGACGTTGGACAGATGATCATTGCAGGTGCCCTGATGTCCATCCCGATCCTCATTGCTGCTTTGCTGTATGCAAACTGGGTCGGAAAGAAGATCTACCAGATCCCGCATGAGGATGGTACCTTCGAGCGCAAGGATTACAAAAAAGAGTACTTAAAGACCATGGATCAGTTAGATGAGATCATGGGCGGAAAAGAGCTTCCGGGTCTGGGTGTTTCCCTTGCCCCGATCCTGGTTCCGCTTGTTCTGATCCTGAGCAAAACCGTATTTGATTTCATCGGCATCAGCCAGGAAGGAATCCTGTACAGCATCATCACCCTGGTAGGTTCCCCGATCGTAGCACTCGGACTCGGAACCACCCTGGCTGTATATGGCCTTGGTAAAGACCTTTCCAAGGATGAGATCATGAGCATCATGGGCGACAGCATCAAAGATACCGGTATGATCATGCTGATCACCGGTGCAGGCGGCTCTCTCGGAAACATCATCAAAGTCAGCGGTATCGGTGACGTGCTCGGTGCAACGGTAGTATCCTGGCCGATCCCGGCTGTCCTGATCCCGGTTCTGATCGGTGCCCTCATGCGTCTGGCTCTGGGTTCTGCAACCGTAGCGATCACCACTGCTGCATCCCTGACTGCTCCGCTCATCACCACCCTGGGGCTGAACCCGATTCTGTTAGCTCAGGCTTCCTGTATCGGTGCATTCGCATTCAGCTACTTTAACGACAGCGGATTCTGGGTATTTAACGGTATGTTCGGCTTAACCGAGATCAAAGACCAGCTAAAATGTAAGACTGCCGTATCTCTGATCATGACGGGAGTCGGAATCGTCGAACTGCTGATCTTAAATATGGTCTGGAAATAAACACATTACAAATGAAAAAACCTCACTGCGTGGCAATTATAGCCATCCGGTGAGGTTTTTTGTTGTAATTTTGTCAAAAAAAGATATACTGAAAGAGAAAACAGATCATTTCACATCGGGGTACTATAACACGAACAGGGGGTATTGCCATGAACATCTGCAAAGCAAAAAACTATCAGGATATGAGCCGGAAAGCGGCCAACATCATCTCCGCCCAGGTCATCATGAAGCCGCACTGCGTACTGGGTCTTGCCACGGGCTCCTCGCCCATCGGCACCTATCAACAGCTCATTGAGTGGTACAAAAAGGGCGATCTGGATTTTTCACAGGTTACCAGCATCAATCTGGATGAATACAAGGGCTTAGATCCCAAAAATCCCCAGAGCTACCGCTACTTCATGAATACGAACTTTTTCGATCATATCAACATTGACAAAAGCCTGACCTTCGTACCGGATGGTCTGGAACCAGACCCTCAAAAAGCCTGCAAAGCATACGAAGAGATCATCCGCACCTCTGGTGGTGTAGACTTACAGCTTCTTGGACTTGGCCGCAACGGACACATCGGGTTCAATGAGCCTGCTGATGCCTTTGCCCGTGAAACCCACTGTGTCAACCTGACCGCAAGCACCATTGATGCCAACAAACGCTTTTTTGAATCGGAAGAAGACGTGCCAAGACAGGCCTATACCATGGGGATCGGAAGCATCATGAAGGCAAAAAAAATCCTGGTGGTTGTCAGCGGCGAGGACAAGGCCAAAGCCTTAAAAGCTACCATCTGCGGACCAATCACCCCACAGGTACCGGCATCCATCCTGCAGCTGCACAATGATGTTACGATCGTGGCTGATGAGGCAGCACTAAGTAACATAGATTTCTAAGCATTTTCATATTAAAACGGGAGGCTTTACGCCTCCCGTTTTTCTTAACTGTAATCTGTTTAACGGATCCCTAACATTTTTTCCGCCCGCTCCACTTCTTCCTTCGTCGGAGCCGGCACGCCCTCTAAGGTATATGGGATGTTCAGATTCTGCCATTTGAACAGTCCGAGGCTGTGATAAGGCAGGATCTCTACTTTTTTCACGGTCTTTAGCTCGTCAAGCATTCCCCGCATGGCCTTCAGATCATCTTCCTGGTCGGTGAGTCCCGGTACCAGCACATGGCGGATCCACATATCCTTTCCGGTATCGGAAAGATACTTCGCCAGATCCAGGATGTTGTCGTTGCCGCATCCGGTCAGTTCCTTGTGGCGCACAGTGTCCATCTCCTTAAAATCCAGCATGACCAGATCTGTAAGCTCCATCAGCTTCTGGAATTTGCCAAAGAACGGTTCTTCCCTGGTAAAGGGATTGCCTGCAGTATCCAGCGTGGTATGGATGCCTTTTTCCTTAGCCAGTGCAAAGAATTCCAGCAAAAAATCGATCTGCAAGAGCGGTTCTCCGCCACTGACGGTAATGCCGCCGTTGTTCTTCCAGTAGGTGCGATAGCGGTAAACCCGGTTAAACAGATCCTTTGCCGTCCACTCTTCCCCGCCGGACATGCTCCAGGTCTCCGGATTATGGCAGTAGCGGCAGCGCATGCGGCAGCCCTGTAAAAATACAACGGTACGGACACCCGGACCGTCTACCAGGCCAAAGGTTTCCAAAGAATGCACATGACCCACCAGTGCTTTTTTCTCGGTATCCATGAACTCTCCTCCTAATTCTTGATCTCAAAACCAGAAAACACCCCGATCCGGAGCCATTGAACATGTTCCATGGCTCCGCCGGAGTGTCTTTCCGTATCAGTTTCTCTTACTGACTGTTATTACATGGTTGCGTGGCAGGTTCTGGAGATTACATCCATCTGCTGCTCTCTGGTTAAGTCGATGAACTTAACAGCATAACCGGATACACGGATGGTGAAGTTTGCATACTCCTCTTTCTCCGGATGCTCCATAGCATCGATCAGCTTCTCGGTACCGAATACGTTTACGTTTAAGTGATGAGCGCCCTGATCGAAGTATCCGTCCATAACCTGTACCAGGTTGTCGATACGCTCCTCTGCGCTGTGGCCAAGTGCGTCCGGGTTGATGGTCTGGGTATTGGAGATACCATCCAGAGCCCACTCGTACGGAAGCTTTGCAACAGAGTTCAGGGAAGCTAACAGACCGCTCTTTTCTGCACCGTAAGACGGGTTTGCACCAGGAGATAACGGCTCGCCTGCTCTTCTTCCGTCTGGCATGTTGCCGGTAGCCTTACCATATACTACGTTGGAGGTAATGGTCAGGATAGAGGTAGTAGCCTCGGAATTTCTGTAGGTGTGGCGTTTCTTTAACTTCTCAAGGAAGGTCTTTAACAGCCATACAGCGATGTCATCTGCACGGTCATCATCGTTACCGTAACGCGGGAAATCACCCTCGGTCTCGAAGTCCATGATCATGCCTTCCTCATCACGGATTGCCTTAACCTTAGCGTATTTGATTGCGCTTAAGGAGTCAACTACATGAGAGAAACCAGCGATACCGGTTGCGAAGGTACGGCGTACGTCGGTATCGATCAGAGCCATCTCAGCTGCCTCATAGAAGTATTTATCATGCATGTACTGGATCAGGTTTAAGGTATTTACATACAGACCTGCCAGCCAGTCCATCATAACGTCATATTTCTTAATCACCTCATCGTAATCAAGATACTCGGAGGTGATCGGTCTTAACTCCGGACCAACCTGCTCTCTGCTCTTCATGTCGCGTCCGCCGTTCATAGCGTACAGCAGGCACTTAGCCAGGTTTGCACGTGCACCGAAGAACTGCATCTCTTTACCGGTCTGGGTAGCAGATACGCAACAGCAGATGGAGTAGTCATCGCCCCATACCGGCTTCATAACGTCATCGTTCTCGTACTGAACAGAGCTGGTGTTGATGGAGATATGAGCTGCATACTTCTTAAAGTTAGCCGGCAGAGCAGAGGAGTACAGAACAGTCATGTTCGGCTCCGGGCTCGGTCCCATGTTCTCTAAGGTGTGCAGGAAACGATAGTCGGTCTTGGTTACCATAGAACGGCCATCTACGCCGATACCGCCAACTTCCAGGGTAGCCCATACCGGGTCACCGGAGAACAGCTGGTTGTAGGACGGGATTCTTGCGAACTTAACCATACGGAATTTCATTACCAGATGGTCGATCAGCTCCTGTGCCTCAGCCTCGGTCAGGGTGCCGTTTTCAAGATCACGCTCAATATAAATATCAAGGAAGGTGGAGATACGTCCAACGCTCATTGCTGCACCGTTCTGGGTCTTAACTGCGGACAGATATCCGAAGTACAGCCACTGAACAGCCTCTTTTGCAGTCTGAGCCGGCTTGGAAATATCAAAGCCATAAGACTGAGCCATAACCTTCATGTCTTTGAGAGCCTTGATCTGCATGGACAGCTCTTCTCTCTGACGGATCACTTCATCAACCATGGTGCCATCACCGCAGTTGTTGAAATCGTTCTGCTTCTCCTGGATCAGGAAATCGATACCATACAGAGCCACACGACGATAGTCGCCTACGATACGTCCACGGCCATAGGTATCCGGAAGTCCGGTGATGATCTTGTTGTGACGAGCCTTCTTCATCTCAGGGGTGTAAGCATCAAATACGCCCTGGTTGTGAGTGCGGCAGTACTCGGTGAAGATTTTGTGCAGTTCCGGATCCGGCTCATAGCCATAGTTCTGGCAAGCCTGCTCTGCCATCTTGATTCCGCCGTACGGCATGAATGCTCTCTTTAACGGTTTGTCAGTCTGCAGACCAACTACCTGCTCTAAATCCTTGTCAGCTTCGCTGATGTAGCCCGGGCCATGAGAAGTGATGCCGGAAACGATGTGGGTATCCATATCCAGAACGCCGCCTTTTGCACGCTCCTCTTTCTGCAGTCCCTGCAGAATTCCCCACAGTTTGTCGGTAGCCTCAGTCGGTCCAGCCAGGAAGGACTCGTCTCCCTCGTACGGTTTGTAGTTGTTCTGGATGAAGTCACGGGTGTTTACTTCTTCTTTCCAGAGACGGCCTTCGAATCCATTCCACTGATCAAAGTTAGTCTTCATTTGGTATTCTCCTCCTTAAAATTGTGTCGCAATTTGCATACTGTATACACAGCTGCCAGAAAAAAATATAACCTCTCAAACTTTTCTCTCATCTGATTAGTCATATCCTACAGTTCAGATTCCCCCCTGCCTGTAAACATTTTCTGCATCTGTCTTTGCCGGCTGTACAACCTTGATCACAGTTTGGAAAGTGACTGCCCATATACAGCAGATCCTCTTTCCCAGCCCAGTATACACAAATACCGTCATGTTTTGTTAAAATCATAACGATTGATTCTATAAGCAGGTCATTCATCTGACCTGCCTATAGAATATCATAAATTTTTCAAATTGCAAGCATCGATTCGTCATTTTTTTCTCAATAGCGCACAGGTATCTGTTTTTGTACAATCGGACATTTTTTTAGTTCCGATAACTTCTTATCAGCACCCGTTTGCACGATCGTTACCGGTTTTTAAAGTATTCCCGAAGCTTGCGTCCGATCCGCATGCAAGCCAGCACAAAGAGGCCTCCAAAAAAGAAAAGCGCTCCGATCCCCACTGCCACCAGAAAGATTTGAGTGACCTTTTCAAAAAATTCCTGAACCTTTGACCGGATCCTCTCCGGCTGTGTTTCCGTCTCTGATTCTTTTTGGATGGTTACCGTGGTTTCTGTCTGTTTTTGTGTTTCTTCCGTTTTTGTTTCCTCCGGTGCCGGTTCTTCTTCCACAGGGCTGGCCGTTTCCGTTTCTGCCTTCCAGGTACTGTCACGCCTTAGTTTTTTCCATCTTTCCGGATCCACACTGCCTTCATATACCACGCGATAGTCCCGAAGCAGACGTCTGCCCACTCCCCGGGCATCCCGGCAGATCACACCCTCTTCGTTCTGGTATGCATCTCCGTTCCAGACCAGGTCGGTCACCTCATATTCTTCCGGAGAAAGTCCCATGAAGGTAAGGATTTCTTCTCCATATTGTGCGGCCAGAACAGACAACTCGTCTGCCTTCAATATCCGGTCTCCCAATTGATATGTGTCTGCCCCGTACTCATAAAACGTCATGGGAAAGGAAAAATCATCCTGCCAGTAGGAAGCCTCCTCCACCCATTCCACCGCCTGACAGGCCACATCTTCCTCATCCTCCTTCGCAAGAACCGATACCGTAATCTTCTGCGGAAGCTCTCCTTCCTCCTCGACAGCCTGATAGCTCACTTCTTTTCGCACCGTTTCCGCATGGATTTCCAGGCAGTTTACCATAGCCATCTGAAGCAGGATCAATGCTGCCCAAAGTACTGTCTGGATCTTTTTGGCCTTTTCTTTTGTCACACAATCCCCCCTGTGTTTTTGTGCCCGATCAAAATGTTATCCTCATCATACAGATGGCCGGAACACGCGTCAAGCGTATTCCGGCCATCTCATATTTTCTTTGCCGCAACATTCGACATATTATTTTTCGTAGACCAAATGGTACAGTTTTTTCAACTCCTGAAACGGGATCGTATCCTGCAATTCCTTCAGCCCGTCCAGGATCCCTTCCAGATACCAGCGGTGTGACTCCCGGTTTTTCTCATTGAACCGTTTCCAGATCTCATCCCCGATCACCATATAATCGCGCGCTGTGCTGCGCATATTGCTGAGCTTGTCTCCCAGGGCGATCATCTTGATCTCTAACGGTGCCTCCTTTAACCGGGCAACCGTACTGCCCTTTCGCTCTCTCCAGGTACGCGTTTTATCTTCACTCTCTGCCTGCACAAAAGACAGGACACGTTTTCCGAATTCCTGTTCCAGCTCCAGGGGTGTCACGTTTGTGTCTTCTAAAACATCATGAAGATAGGCTGCTGCGATCACCTCCGGATCATCCGTCAGCGTCGCCACGATCAGCGCCACCTCCATGGGATGATAAATATACGGGATCCTGCTCCCCTTCCTCATCATCCCCTCATGAGCTTTTGCCGCAAAAGCCGCTGCTTTCTGGATCATCGGATCTTCCTCCATTCTTGTGCTGTACTGACAGACTTTATTCCGGTCAGTGCACCGGCTGCACTGACTGCACGTTCCCATCGTCAGCATTATAACATACTTTTTCTTGTCGTGAAAAGGGCCATCATCACAAAAACTGCAACACAAAATATTAAGAATTGCTTTCTTGCAATATCCTTGTAAATCATCCTCTTTTCTGTTATGCTAAGGAACGGATTACCAGGCATTTTGCCTTGCGATAAAAGGAGTTTTTATGGAACAGTTTAAAGAATCTGCACCTTACCGCAATCGCCGGTACCGCAGAAAAAAACAAAATGAATGGCCTCATATCCTGCTTTTTTATGTGCTCCCATTCCTTGTATTCAATGGTCTTTTATTGATCTGTCTCACATCCAAGCCAAAAGTGAGTGTTGTAGTAGAAGACACCAATGATTACCTCTCCACCCACGTTGTCCTGACAGTCAAGTCCCTTTATCCGACCAAATCTGTCAGCATGACCCTGGATGGGGAGGCACTGGAGTTAGAGAAGGGCAGCCATCGCACCTATACGGCTGTTGTTTCCAAAAATGGCTCCATTGAGGCTTCCGTGGTAAACCTAAACGGAATGCCAGCCACCGTATTTGAACATGTCAATGTATTAGATGACAATCCACCGGAATTTTCCAGTGCCGAGATCCAGGATGGCGTTGTCACCATCACGGTGGACGACAGCCAGTCCGGCATCAATTTTGATTCCATCTACGCATTGAATTCTGCCGGAGAGCGCGTCGAACCGCTGACTGCAGACCGCGCAAGCAATACGCTCTCCTTTGAGATGGATTCTGCAGGACTCCATGTCTATGCGCGTGACCGGGCAGACAACGAGGTACAGGGCACCTTCACCTCCCACAAGGAAGGAAGTGTCGAGACCCTCGAAGGCGGTGCCGTAGATCCGGAAACCGGTGCTTTAGAACCGGAGATCACAGAAGGTTAGAAAAAAGAGGCTGCACAGGCAGCCTCTTTTTTGTGTTTATACGATTTCTTTTTTCACACGTCCGTACGTCTCTGCCAATTCCCTGCATTTTGCAAGGAGTTTTGGTGTCAGATCATCCTTTTTCATGCGCCAGCGCCAGTTTTTTCCTAGCGTGGATGGCTCATTGGTGCGTGCCCAGTTGCCAAGTCCCAGATAATCCTGAACCGGGATCACTGCCAGCTTTGCCACGCTTGCCAGTGCCAGACGGATATAATCCCAGTGGATCTCTCCTTCCGGTGTGGCCGAATTTCCCAGATAACGCAAAGCAAAGGCCTTTGCATCCGGATCTAAGCTGCGGTACCATCCCTGCAGAGTCATATTGTCATGGGTTCCCGTATATACCACGCAGTTTTTTGTATAGCGATGCGGCAGGTAACTGCTCTCCCCGCTGGCATCAAAAGCAAATTCCAGCACCTTCATGCCCGGAAAACCAGTCTTTTTCACCAGCTTTAAGACAGAAGGCGTCAAAAAGCCAAGATCCTCCGCGATGATGGGAAGCTTGCCAAACCGTTTTTTCATCATCTTAAACAGCTCGTATCCGGGACCCTTTTCCCAGTGTCCGAATTCTGCCGTCTCATCCTTTGCCGGGATGGAATAATAGGCATCAAAGCCACGGAAATGGTCTACCCTTACCAGGTCATACAGGCAAAAGCTGTATGCCATACGAGCCATCCACCAGGCATAATGCGTTGCTTTATGGCGTTCCCAGCGGTACAGCGGATTTCCCCACAGCTGTCCGGTGGCAGAAAATGCATCCGGCGGACATCCGGCTACAGCCTCCGGCTGTCCATCCCGGTCAAACTGAAACAGTTCCGGGTGTGCCCAGCTGTCTGCACTGTCCATGGCCACATAGATTGGGATATCTCCGATGATCTGCACGCCCTGCTTATTGGCATAACGTTTTAACTTCGACCACTGTTCCTGAAATTCGTACTGCAAAAATTCATAAAAGAGGATCTCATCCTGACACTTTTCCCGATAGGCTTTCATCGCCTCCGGCTTTCGGGTACGGATATCCTCATCCCAGGAAAGAAAGCTTTTTCCGTCAAACTGATTCTTGACTGCCATGTAAAAGCAGTATTCCCGGGTTTCTTCCATCAGGACATCTTTAAAAAGTTCCCTCAGCTTCTTTTCTGTGCGCCCCTTTTCCTTCTGCTGTGCCTTCCATCTGGCAAAGGCCTGTTTTAAAAGTGGGAACCGATTAAAATACTGCTTTTCATAATCAATGTCCTGCACATCGTCCCCAAGATCTGCCGCGTCGCATTCTTCTTTTGTCAGCAGCCCTCGCTCTATGAGGTTTTCCAGGTCAATAAAATACGGATTTCCGGCAAAAGCGCTAAAGGACTGATACGGAGAATCCCCATATCCGGTCGGCCCAAGCGGCAAGATCTGCCAGTAATGCTGGCCGGCCTTAGCCAGCTGATCCACAAAGGCATAGGCCTCCTTGGAAAAAGCCCCGATTCCGTACTCCGACGGCAGACTCGCCACCGGAAGCAGCATGCCACATGCTCGTTTCATTGTCTCATCCTCCCAATCAAAATGATACATTCACACAACATAAAACTGTATTTATGATAGCTAGTTTATCCGGAATTTACAAGTATTACTTTTCAGATCGATGGTTCTGGGTTATACTATGGTTACTGTTTTGAGCCTGACTTTAGCGTGCCTGGCCAGAAACGGTTACCTATACCGAGTCATAAGAAAGTGAGATATCATGATCAATCCAATGAAATTAATGAAGTTAAAGAATACATGGTCCCGCTTTACGGCGCATCATCCGAAATTTCCACTCTTTTTGAATGCCGTTGTAAAAAAGGGGATCCAGGAAGGAACCATCTTTGAATTCCGGGTTACCGCGCCGGACGGGCAGGAACTGGTCACTAACATGAAACTCAGCGCCGAGGACATCGAGCTCTGGAAAGACCTCTCGGAAGCCATGCGCTGAGTATAAAGTCTACCTTGCATGATCCTGGATCGCAGCCACAATGGCATTTCGCTCATATTTTGCGATGACCCGGCAGTCGATCTGCATCCGCCTCGGCACCGGATCTTCCTTTCTGTCCCTGATCCCGATCAGTGGCTTTTGAAATTCATTGGCCAGGTCGATCATAAGATCCATCCATTCCTGACAGGCTTCATACATCTCTGCCAGGAGCACCACACAGCTGCAATCCTCGATCCTGCGCCGCAGCATCAGCCTGCGGCGCTTTTTTTCTGCCATTTCCAGGTCATACTCATAGTTTACGGAATCATCCGTCCACATAAAATAATTTGTCATATCCAGCCACCTGCACACGTCTTCATAAGCCTCCTGATATTCCTTAGAATGGCTGATGACCAGATGCCTGTCCTTTAATACTGGCATACTCTCCCCCCTTTAGACACCGGCATGATAACGACTTCGTACCTTCCCCCTGACTATCATCCATCAACATTATATGCCCACGAAAGCATGGTTTCCTGATATACCGCCTTCCCATGTTCCCGGATCAGCTCTGCAATCCGCAAAAGCTCCGGTGCCTTCAGTTTTTCTAACTTTTTCATACGTTCCGGAGTGATACCTCCCTCCGGCAAATACCCCTGTCTGTCTGCGCGAAGATAATACTCCGGCTCATATGCCCAAAGACTCAGCCGGTCTTTGTAGCGGTCTTTTAATCTCTGTGCAATATCAAGCCCCTCCGGGTCAAAATCTCCCGCGTAATGCAGCCTGCTTTTTGCGCTCAGCATGTCAAGAAGGATCAGCACCGACAGCCTCAGCTGGCCGTTGGTACAGACAAACGTCCTGTCCGGATAGCGGCTGATAAGCTCAGCAAACACAGCCGGATTTTCCACAGCATAGACATCCTCCTGTCCGCAGATCCGATCTAGGCGGTACAAGGTCTGAAGAGTGCACTGCATTGGCTCTTTCATCCGGTAAAAGCCTTCCATCCCGGCATGGACACTTCCGTCCTGCAAAAAAGCCCGGATCCCGTAGACTAACACCGTATTGGAAAGATCATCCTTTAAGATCCCGGCGCGGTACAAGATCCTTGCCTTCCATTCTGCATCCGAATAAGCCGCCTTACGTGTCAATCCATAATGTGCCTTGATAAACAGCTGCAAAAGCCTGGCTGACGCCGTATTCTCATCAAAATAATGCGGATCGGAGCTGATCTTTGCAGCAAATACCGGAAGCGGCATGGCTGTCCCTGCATCGGCCGGAAGATTCCTGCTGGCACACAAAAACAGCTCCAGCCGTTTTCCAAGCACATCCCGATCTGTCCGGTACTGTCCGTATAAAAGTCTGCGCCCCTCACCATCCTCGCTTAAAACTTCCGCCAAAAATCTGGCTCCTGCATCACCGGACGGATCCGCATACTGCAAAAAAAACACCTGCCTCTCGGTTTCTTCCTTCTCCTTTTGCTCCTTTTTCCCGATCAGCGGATCATCAAAATAGGCTTTCAGGATCTCATCCCAGGAAAGCGGGGCAAACCGACTTTCTTTCAAGGCACGGTCTAAAAGTGCTGCGGAAATGGTCAGCTGCTTTTTGCCGTGAAGGTTCTTCTGAAAAAATCCCTCCAGATGATCCCGTTCCTCTTCAGTCCATCCGCGTATGACCACCGTTCCGCCCACATGGCCAAGACTCAGCATTTTTTCGCACACCTGCTTCAGGACACGGTCAAAGATCGGCCGCGCCCGCAGGTAGGCGATGCACTCGCAAAGCAGCTTTTCCTTATTCTGCATCTGTCTGCAGCACACGCTCCTTTCCGTTCCACTGATACGGGATCACCGACACAAATTTTGCATTTTCCGGACGCACCAGCTGGTAAATGGCAAGCTGCGGCACGGTCTCATAATCGCCCCACAGCACCTGAGAGTTGATGATAAAGTCAAACTCAAAATCCACCATCAGACGGAACATGTCGCGGATATTGGTCTCATCGACTCCGGCAAAGGCCTCATCTAAAGAAATGATCCGCGGAGCATCCTCCCTTGCGCCCTTATACTTTGCCACGGCAGCGGAAAAGAGCGGCACATACATGGACATGGCCTTTTCGCCTCCGCTGAAGGTAAAGAAGGCACGGTCTGTCAGTTCCTTTTTCACCTCACCGGTCTTCTGATATTCCAGCTTGAATTCAAACCATTTGCGGTAATCAAGGATCTCTCGCATCACGGCATGGAAGGAAACAGAAGAATCCCCCTGCTCCGCCTGCCTGCGTGCCTCCGCGATCTTGGAACGGAAATGCCTGGAAAGCTGCTCCACCTCTTCCTCACGCATGATCTCGGCATCCTTCTGAAGGAGTGCCACCAGATCCCGGGTATCGAGCTGCTCTTCATTGTCTGCGCGAAGGCTCTTCCATTTCAGGCTCAGCTTCAGGCCGCTGGAGGTCTTCATCTGCCCCATCAGCTGGTTCATGCGCTCCACCCAGGCATTGCTCTCATGGATCCTCGAACGGATCTTTTTGCTGATGGTATTGGCCAGGATATCCTCAAAAAGCTCACGGTCTTTATCACTTAAGAGATGCTCCTGCTCCTTTGCCTCCTCTTCCAGCTTCGTGATCAGATCCGGAAATTTCACCTCCACGCCGCGGTAACGTCCCACCAGGTCGATCCGCTTTGGCGAGGGAAGTCCGGCCTTCTCCTCACGCTCAAGGATCGGCTTCATCTGCAGGGCATATTCTAAGAGATAGCCACGGTTTTCGTGATATTTTTCCTGAAGTGCACTGTGGCAGTCCGAAAGATCCCTTGCCGAAGCCTTTCCGGTCTCCCGAAGCACACGCTGTGCCTGTGTGGGAGCGTCATAGGTTTCCTCCGGCTGGTTTTCCAGATAGCCAAGCTCGTATTCATCCCGAAAATCCTGCTCTAAGACCATCACACGCTCCCGGCTTTCTGCCAGACGGCTCTCGTTGTCCCTTGCTGCATCCTGCTTCTGCGTGATGCGTGTCCGAAGGGTTGCCTCCGTTCTTACCGCACGCTCCTTCTCTGCGGGGATCTCACTCAAACGTTTCACGCAGTGATCTAATGTTTCACGGATCTCCTCGTAATCGGTCATCTGAAGCTGTCTGCGGATGCGATCAAGCCGTTCCCTTGATCCCAAAAGCTTTCTTCGGATATCAGCCAGGTCATAACGGATGTCCTCCAGGTCGGCGTCTGCCTCCTCCATGGCTTCCTGCTGCGTCCGGATCGATGCACAGAGATTTTTGTACGCATGCTGGCTGACCTGGATCTGTCCTAAGAGGTCACGATACTGCCCGATGGTCTCCCCGGCCTCCAAAAACAGTTCCAGCTTCGGAGCCAGATAGGCCTTTTCGCAGACCTCAGCCACACGAACCTTCACCTCATTTAACTGTTTTCCGGCCTCTTCAAGCGCTTCCCTGGCCTGCTTGACCAGATCCTCCATGCGAAGCTGCCAGAGCTGTGCCTTTCCAAAGGCCTTTGCGGCATTTTTGAGTGCCTCTCCGTCCGGGAAGGAAGCCTGTTCTTTCCCCAGCACCTCCAGGCGGTTTTCCTGTTTGCTCACCCGCTCATCGGCCTCTTGTTTTTGGATTTTCAGCGCTTCCACTTCCTGTTCCAGACTAAGGATCTTCTGCTTACGGTAACGCTCTCTGGTGCCGGCTCCGATATAACGCGCCTCCTGCTGCCCCGTGATGGTGCCTTCAAGGGCACCGATCCGGTAGTGGCCGTCACTTCCTACCCAGGTATCCACACTGCCCGGCTCAAGACCGATCTGCTCTAATACCGGTGCGATCTGCTGATATAAAAGGATATCCATCTGCGGATTGTCCACAGACAAATAGGATAACATACTCTCCCCGATGCGTTTTCCATCGCCGAACAGATACCGGTCACACATGCCCGGATCAGCAAGAAGCACCTGTGTTCTGTATTCCTCCGGCACGATCAGAGCATCTAAGATCCCCATCTGATCCAGAGCTTCCTCCAGATTCGCACAGGCCTCTTCCTCCAGATTCGGGTCAAAATCCACAAATTGATAAAACGGATAGAAGGGGATCCCCATTTTTTTCAGGCGTTTTCGGTTCTCTTCCACAGCCGTGCTTCTTTCCGGCTCCAGTTCCTTCTGGTTTTGAACCTCTTTTAATTCCTCCTGCTTTGCCTGCAAGGCAGACTGTACATCATTCTGTGCATTCCGCTTTGCACGCAGCTTTTCCCGGATTTCTTCCTCCCGGACATGGGCTTCGCGGCGCATGATCTCCCGCAATTCCCCATAGTCTGCATTTTCATCAAACTGCTGCACCGCCCGGGACAAGCTTTGAAGCTGCTCATCCGAGAGAGAAAGCTCCGAATTTGCACGGCTCCAGCGGTAATACTGCTCCGTCAGCTCGCTCTTTTGCTGCTCTAAGCTCTGCTCGGCCTGAATGCGGTCGCGCTCGGCCTGATCCCGCTCCTTACGTCTGCCATCCAGATCCTCAAGGCGCCTGTCATAACGCTCCTGCCACTGCTTTTCCTCCCGAAGAACGGCAATGCCTTCCTCCACCTTCTTCCGGTAGATCTCAAGCTGCCTGCGGTGGCCTTCAAAATCATACTCCCGCTCGGGATCCTCCTTTAATTCCGCTGCCATAAAGGACGCCTCATCAAAGGGCAGGCTCTCCATCTCTTCTTCCGTCTCATTTAAAAGATCCATAAGACGGGTCTGCTCCTCCTCTTTTTTGCCGGTAAAGTCCTTAAGGCCATAATCAAGCTCCTGCCAGCGCTCCTTCTTTTCCTCTTCCTGCTTCGCTTTCTTCTGCTCCTGATTCTCGGATTCCGAGATCTGAGCCAGAAGTTCGGTCTCCTGCTCCTTTAAGCGGACGGCATCACTGGCATTTAAGGAATCCTGCTGCTCCCGCAAGATCCGCTCTTCCTCCGTAAGTGCTGCGTGCTGCTCCTTCTGGCTCTCGCATTCTGCCTCCATCTCGGAAAGCTCCTTTTTGCAGGACTCTGCAAAGGCTTCCCGATCCTGTTTCTTTTGAAGCTCCGCAAGATAAGCTTCCGCCTTCTGACGCACCATAGCCTGATTGTACTGGTCATAAACACGGCGGATCTGCCCGGCTGCCTTTAAACTGTCCTGCAAGTGATCCAGGTTCGTCTTTAAGGCATCCATATTTTCGATCGCCTCAGACATGGGGCGCAGGTCATCCTCGGAAAGCATCAGAAGGGAATTGCTCAAAATCTCGTTGAGCACCGACGGCTTATAGTCCTTTGACAGCTTCGGGGAACGCAGCTGGATCAAAAGGTCCGTCATTTCCTTATATTTGTCAGCCGACTCAAAACCGAATACCAGCCGGTTTACGGCATCCATGTATTCACTCTGGCTGTCCATGACGCGTCCGCCCTCACCGATCCGGTTTCGAAGCTCCAGCCTGGTGCAGACGATCTTCTGGTCCATATCCTTGTACAGAAAAAGATCCTTTCCGATCCGCCTTCCGTCACTGACATAAAAATACCAGGTATCCAGCTTCTTTCCGCGCCGCGCACGAAGTCCCACACCGATGGTCAGGTAATTGTTTCCATCCTTACGCTTCAGCTCCAGATACAGATAGGAGGTACGCTCCTCCCGTCCGTCTCCTTCTTCCAAAAGATAGTTTTCCATCTTTCTCGCCCTCGAACCGAAGGGATCGAGTCGCTCCGGGCGCATATTTCCATCCAGAATGAGAGGGATAAAGCTCTGCATCGTGACGGACTTTCCGGATCCGTTGGAACCGCGAAGCAGCATTCTTCCGTCTGCAAACTGAAATTCTTCTTCATCGTAATACCAGAAATCGACCAGGCCGATCCGGTTCATCTGCCATCTGCTGTTCATTTGTCTGTCTCCGTTTCTTTTTCACCATGATAATCCACAGGATACTGTCCCATGACCTTTCCTGCCACCGGAAAGATCCGTACCTCGTCATGCTCCCATCCGATAAAATCCAACTCCTCCAGATAATCCGCGATCGTCTCGCAAAACTCTCCGGCTGTCATCTCCCGGTAGGTCTTTACAAAGCCTGCCCCGTAACGGCGGCGGCATTCCTCCAAAAGTCCGGTAAACTCCGCCCTGGAGACCAGGATGCTCTCATCCGTCTGAAGCTTCCACGCTCCGGCTTCTTCCTTCTCCCGGATCAGACCACAGCACAACAGCACAATGTCTCCCATGGTCTTTTCCTCCGGAAAACAATGTCCCGGATTTGCATTTTCTCCCGCGATCAGGTAGGCACTGCCCCGGTGCACCTGCAGCTCACAGCCAAGAAGCTGCTCCAGCTCATCCGAGATCCTTCCCTGGTAATTCCTTATGTAATTGAAATCCTCATCCGCCTCCGATGTCCGGTATACGCCGATATCCATCAAAAGCTTCCGGTATACGCGCTGTCTTCGCGCCACACCACGGTCTGTGTTGACATCGATCCATTCGTCCGTCTCAAAATCCGCAATGGTCTGGTAATCCATGATATCCCGCGTGAAATTTTTCATAAAATAGCGGCTTGCTCCCGTATTCCGGTAAAGCACCTCGCCCTGTTCGCTGTGCATGAAGCTGTCCTCGCTTCCATCATCGATATCCAGCATGCCCTCCGCCACGCAAAATTTCAGCACCCGGATCAGATGCCGCCTGTGGGTGTAGGAAGTCCAGTCAACCTGCACATCCTGGCACTGCGCCTGGATAAAATCCGTAAGCTGGGACAGCACAAACTGGTCGCCCGCCTCCCTAAGCTCCAGAAAGCTTAAGATCTGGCACAAGAACACATACTGGAGCGGATCCTGAAACTGACGGATCCCCATCCAGGGTCTGGCCTTGGCAGGGATCTTTTCTAAGCGGATCAGATACGGGTTTACGATCACCTGGTATCCGGCCTTTTCGGTCAAAAACTTTTTTACGCCATCCAGCTCGTCGCGGACCTGATAATAAAGCTCTCTGTCTCTGGATTTTAAGATCCAGCGGCGGTTGAGCAGTGTTTCCAGTACATTCATGCTTCTGTCTCCTCAAATACAATTGAAAATGCCGGCATAGAAAAATTTCCGTCCGTACACTGTAAGATGCAGCGTTTGCCGGGCTCTGCTTCCTCCACGGTATAATACCGTCCGTCCTCGGTCTTGGCAGACCGGGATTTATTCTCTAACGCCTTGGAAAGCCAGAGCAAAAATACATCCCGCACATAGGGTTCCAGAACCGGAAGGGTGGCAAAATCCAGCCGTCCATCCTTGATATACTCCCGAAGCAGTGCCTTATGTTTCCGCTCCTTTTCCAAAACCCTGGCTTTCGCCTCCTGCTTTTCCTTCGTGCGATCCGTGATGCCGCTTCGTACCGCCTTCTCCTTATAGGTGCGCACGCGCGGTGCAATGGTCAGACATAAGGGCTTTTCCTCATAGACACCGCTGTTGATGCTGTCCGTTTCCCGCTTAAAATCTCCTTTTAAATGAATGGGCTTTTCAATGCCAAATACCAGGGCTGACAGACAGTGTGTCTCCCGGATATCCTTGCATTTTCCAAACATAGAAGCCAGCTTCTGATACTCCTCCCTGCGGTTTGCGCCTCCGTTTCCGGCCTCACTGATCCGGGCGGCATACCGGGTGATCTTGCGGATGATCTCGTTTGTCGTATCAAAAACCTTTGCCGCCTCCGACTCCTCTCCCGCATCGCCCACAAACCAGCCGCGTATGCTAAGAAACCGTCCTTCCATACGCTCCCGGATCTGCTGCTCGCTCACCTCATTATCCAGTCTCGGAATGGAAAGCTCAAACTCCGTCACCTTATCCAAAAGCAGCCTGATCACTGCCGGATCTGCCTTCTTTAAATGCTCCTCGATCTTTCCCACGTTCATCTGGAGGCTTCGCACAAAGCTGCGCAGGTAGTCGATCAGATGATCCTTAAAGACCAGAAACTCCCTGGCACGCATCAGCTCCTCTGCCCGCACACTGTTTAGCTCGCGCATATAGTCCTGATAGTTCTGGTTCAGACGCATAAAATCATGATTTAAGTCATTCCACCAGGCGTGAACCTGCTCCGGAGAAAGCTCTGCCGTCTCCTCCAGCTTGCCGATCTGGATCCGCAGGCGGTCAAGAAGTGCCGGTTCCAACGAAGCCCCCTCAATGAGCAGGTTTTCCAGCCGCACCACCATACGCTCGATCTCTACGGAATATTCCGTCATCTGATAGCGGAAGTTCTTGTTTTTAAAAGCCTCGATGCTCTTGACATTCCGGGTATCCTGAAGGGTGGATAAGTTCTTCCAGCCCACTAAGGCATTTAGATCCTGCCTGCACTGCTCCATGGTATAATCTGAAAAATACGGCTCTGCCTTCAGTTCCTCAAATACCTCTTCCTGATAGAGCCAGTAACGCATCTTCTCATAATGCAAATAAAAAAGCCGCATGATCGAGCGGTACCTGTCCGCGTTTTCCGCGCTTAGGTACCGTGATTCAATCAGCGGCGCAGTAATTTTTTCTGTGATGTTCATTGCACATGTCTTCCTTGGTCTATATTCCCATCGATACTGATATCTTTCAGAATCATTATATCGGTATCCCTATGACTGTGCAACCTGTTTTTTCCCTATCCTAGCAGGATCAGGCGGGCTACCGCCAGCGGGTCATCCTCCGGAAAGGACTGGATGCAGATCAAAATATCCCGCACCTGCTGCTCCTCCATGCCGAGCATGGCTGCAATCTGCTCCGCCCGGTGTCCGGCACCGGAAAGCTCCCGTGCCTGCCTTACGCGCTCCGCCATGGCCTCAAGCTGCGCAGAAAGGCTGCTCTCCTTTTGAAGTCCGGCCGGAGATTCTCCACTCTCCTCCGTCTCCAGAAAATCCTCCAGGCGAAGCGTTTTCGCTCCGGTTTCCTCTTTGTAATACTCCTCTGAAAGTTCCCAGTCCTTTGTCTGATCCTGCATCGCTTATCTCCCTTCATAACTATTTTGGTGTAACTATTTCTGTTCTGCAAGCTCTCCCATTTGTCCAAGGATCTGCCTTGCAAGTTCCATCATGGCAAGACAATCCTTCTGCTTATTCTTTTTGTCTGTATATAGAAAATATGACGGCTCGGCAGCCACAAACCGCAGTGCCCCGCCATAACCTGCCATCAGATCCGGGAGCCCTTCTGTCTTTAGCTTTGCCTTCGGATACATGGTCAGGCGGATCTCCTGCCGGTTGATGCGGACCTCCGTCACATATGCCCGGTGTGCCATGGCCTTTAGCAGTGCCACCTGCAAAAGGTTCGTCACCGCCTTCGGGATCTCGCCAAAGCGATCCATCAGCTCATCCTGCATATCAAGAGATTCTTCCTCTGTCTCTATGCCGGAAATCCGTTTGTATATGTCTAATTTTTGATACTCATTCTTGATATAGGAAGCCGGAATATAGGCATCGGCATCGCACTCCACCGTGGTGGAAAACTCCTCCGACTCATCCCGCCGTCCCTGAATAGCCAGCACCGCCTGGTTTAAAAGCTTACAATACAGATCATAGCCGACAGCCTCCATATGCCCGTGCTGTTCTGCTCCAAGCACATTGCCGGCACCGCGGATCTCCAGATCACGCATGGCGATCTTGACGCCGGAACCAAGCTCGGTAAATTCCCGGATCGCCTGCAGGCGCTTCTCGGCCTCTTCCTTCAACAGTTTGTCACGCTTATACATCAAAAATGCGTAGGAGGTGCGGCTCGAACGCCCCACCCGGCCGCGCAGCTGATAGAGCTGGGAAAGTCCCATGCGGTCTGCATCCTGAATGATCATGGTATTGGCATTGGGGATATCCATGCCGGTCTCGATGATGGTCGTGGAGACCAGCACATCGATCTCCCCATTCACGAAATCCAGCAAAATCTTCTCTAGGGTATGCTCCGGCATCTGTCCGTGGGCATAGACCACCGTGGCATCCGGCACCAGCTCCTGCACGTGCTTTGCCACATCCTCGATCTCCTTCACCCGGTTGTATACATAATAGACCTGGCCGTTTCTTGCCAGCTCCCGGTTCACCGCCTCGCGCACCATCTCATCGTTGTATTCCATCACATAGGTCTGGATGGGCACACGGTCAACCGGCGGCTCCTCCAAAACACTCATGTCCCGGATCCCCACAAGGCTCATATGAAGGGTACGAGGGATCGGTGTGGCCGTTAAGGTCAGCACATCCACATTTTCCTTCATCTTTTTGATCCGTTCCTTGTGGGTCACGCCAAAGCGCTGCTCCTCGTCAATGATCAGAAGTCCCAGGTCTTTAAATTGTACATCCTTAGAAAGCACCCGGTGTGTGCCGATCACAATATCCACCATGCCCTTTTTCAGATCCTCGATGGTCTTTTTGATCTGCCCGGGCGAACGAAACCTTGACAAAAGTTCGATCCGTACCGGAAAATCCTTCATGCGCTGGATGAAGGTATTGTAATGCTGCTGTGCCAAAATGGTGGTCGGCACCAGGTAGACCACCTGCTTGCTCTCCTGCACCGCCTTAAAGGCTGCCCGCAGCGCAATCTCCGTCTTGCCGTAGCCCACGTCACCGCAGATCAGACGATCCATGATCCGGCGGCTCTCCATATCGCGCTTGGTATCTTCGATGGCCGTCAGCTGATCCTCCGTCTCGTCATAGGGAAACAGCTCCTCAAACTCCTGCTGCCAGACCGTATCCTTCCCGTACTGATAGCCGCCCAGCTCCCGGCGTGCGGCATAAAGCTCCACCAGATCCTTCGCGATCTCCTTGACTGCCGTCTTGACCTTCGCCTTGGTGCGCTTCCACTGCTCCCCGCCCAGCTTGTTGAGTTTTGGTGCCTTCGCATCGGATCCCGCGTACTTCTGGATGCCGTCTAATCGTGTGGCCGGAAGATACAGGATGCCATGATCCGCATATTCCACCTTCAGATAGTCCTTCGTGATCCCGTCCCGTTCGATCTTTTCAATCCCGCGGTAAACGCCCAGGCCGTGCTCCTCATGCACCACGTAATCCCCGACCGACAGTTCGGTAAAGCTCTGGATCTTTGTGCCTTCCCCGGTATATTTTTTGCGGCGGCGTTTTTTCTTTTCCTTGCCGAACATATCCCCTTCCGTGATGACGGCAAACTTGAGCTGAGGATACAAAAAGCCCCGGTGAAGATTTCCATAGGTGACTAAGATCTCTCCCGGCTGCACGATACGGTTTTCCTCTTCCGTACAGAAGGCACTTAAATCATACTGCCTCAGATCCTCCGCCAGACGACTCGCACGGGTATGGGAACCGGATAATAAAACAACCCGGTAGCGTTCCTTCTTCCAGGTTGTCAGATCCTTGATCAGCATCTCAAAGCTGTTCTGATAAGAATTCATGTTCTGGACATCAAACGAAAACCGTGCCTCGGTACTCATGCCGGAAAGCTTTTGTTCCAGACCGGTTAAATACACCGTATCCTTTCGCTGCGTTTTTGCAAGGATCTCGGCTGCCGGATACAAAAGCGCGGTCTGTCCGGGAAGCAGATATCCCTTTTCCAGGCGGTGTTCCATGCTCTCACGAAATTCCAGTTCCACCGCTTCCCCCTGCTCCTTGATCCGCAGCGGTTCATCCAAAAAGATCATGCTCGTTTCCGGATCAAAATAGTCCAGGAAGGAAACCGTATCCTGGTTAAAATACGAAATCCAGGCATCCAGTCCAGTCTGCGTAAGACCTTCCCCGATGCCTTCTGTCAGTTCTTTTACGATCCTTGTAATGCGGTACGCTGCCTCGCTATCCTTCCGGTCTCGCAGCTTCTTTGCAAAGTCGTCGGTTTCCTTTTGGATCCGTTTAAGGCCTTCCCGTACCTGCCTTTTGGTCAGCACGATCTCCACAGCCGGATAAATATCAATCTCATCCAACTGTTCCACCGACCGCTGGCTCTCCGGGTCAAAGGTTCGGATGGAGTCTACCTCCGTGTCCCAAAGCTCGATCCGCACCGGAAGCTCTTCTGTAAGCGGATAGATATCCAGGATTCCGCCCCGCACAGAAAACTGTCCCATACCGTCCACCTGGGGCATACGTTCATAGCCCAGCTCTGCCAGGCGGATCTTCCATGCCTCCAGATCCAGTTCCTGCCCACTTTCCAGATGAAGGATCTGTTCGTTCATACAGGGAAGCGGCAAAAGATGATCCATGAGTCCGGAAAGGGTCGTGACCACCACGCCCCCCTCATCCTCGATCAGGTGGCGCAGCACCTGCAGACGTTCCCTCGTGATCAGGTTTCCGTGGATATCCGCGCTGTAAAACAAGAGGTCCTTTGCCGGATACAGCCAGACATCCTCCCGAAAACAGCCAAAGTCTTCATAAATCTCCCGTGCCCGGGCATCGTCATAGGTTACGACAAGCTTCCATAGTCCCGGCCTTTTGCACTCCTCCATCAGATGCACCTTCTGGGAATCCAGACAGCCGCTGACCTGAACCGGTCCTTTTCGTTTTTGCAGGCTCTGCTGCAATTCTTCAAATTCCGCAAGCTCCGTGAGCGGATTTGCAAATGCTCTGCTCATGCCCTACTCCGCCTTCTTTTTTGCGTTA
The DNA here is from genome assembly GCA_963642615.1 of Oscillospiraceae bacterium. Taxonomy (GTDB): domain Bacteria; phylum Bacillota; class Clostridia; order Lachnospirales; family Lachnospiraceae; genus Brotaphodocola. The sequence goes on from CAVIHW010000014.1 coordinate 50,189, forward strand.
TAATGGTTCATGGCACGCTCTGCCCCGTCACGCATCATCATGACCGCAGCCTCAGCTGCCTCGAAAAAGGCCTCATCCATCACCTTCTGCTCCTCCGCACTGAAACGTCCCAGCACATAGTCGGCCAGATCCATCTTCGGAGGCTTTGCACCCACGCCCACCTTGATGCGCGGAAATTCCTGGGTGCCAAGGTGCGCGATGATGTTTTTGATGCCATTGTGCCCGCCGGCGCTTCCCTTCAAGCGGATGCGCAGCTGTCCCGGATCCAGGCTGATATCATCATAGATCACAATGAGGTCTTCCGGATCGATCTTATAATAATCCACCGCCTCGCGGATGCTCTCTCCGCTTAAATTCATGAAGGTCTGGGGCTTTAAAAGAAGCACCTTCTCCCCCTCGATCACACCCTTGCCGCACAGTGCCTTGTGCTTTCGGTCGCTCACATCGATCCCGTATTTATCTGCCAGCACATCAATGACCGAAAATCCGGCATTGTGTCTCGTTTTGTCATATTCCCGTGTAGGATTTCCAAGTCCTGCGATCAAATACATATCATTCTCTCCATTTCCATAAAAATACCGTGCCACTGTCCGTGCGTCACACAATGACCGCACGATCCATTACAGCTCTTCCCGCAGCTTCGTCGTTTCGTTTTCTGCGATACACTGCTTTAAGGCCTCGATCAGATCCGCGGCATCCAGAGGCTTTGACAGATGGCGGTTCATTCCGGCCAGCCTGCAGCCGATGATATCCTCCGCAAAGGTATTTGCAGACATCGCTATGATCGGAATCTGCCTTGCATCCGATCTGCGCATCGCGCGGATGGCTCTTGTGGCATCCATGCCGTTCATGCGCGGCATCATGATATCCATATAGATGACACCAAAATATCCCGGTGCGGATGCCGTAAAGATTTCCACAGCTTCCTGCCCGTCTGCCGCACAGGTCACTTCCAGGCCATTCTGTTTTAACATCTCACAGATGATCTCCATGTTCAGCTCATTGTCTTCCACCACCAGGGCACGAAGACCCTTGATGGAAATCCCGCCAAGATCTTCCTCCCTGCTCATCGACTCCATTCCGGTTCCGATCTGAAAGGGGATCCGCGTGATAGCTGTTGTTCCGACTCCGGGCTCACTTTGCAGCTCAATGCTTCCTCCCATCCGGTCGGCCAGCTGCTTTGCAATGGCAAGGCCGAGTCCGCTTCCCTGGTATTTTGTCCGTCCGGAGTCTGTATTTCCCTGGGTAAACATGTCAAAGGCATGCTTCACAAGCTCCTCACTCATGCCAATGCCTTCATCCTTGCAATAGAAGGTCAGTAAAACCCGGTCTTTTCCTTCTTCGGTCAGCGGTTTCTCCTCCAGCCCTACCGTGATCGTGCTTTCCGGATTGCTGAACTTCACGGCATTATCCGCAATATTTGCCAGGATCCTGCCCAGATAAATAGGATTTCCCACCAGATACGGATGCACAATGGCATCGTTATCCCATTTAACCACATATCGGATCCTTTTTTTGGCTGCTCTGGCGGCATAGCGCTGGTTTGATCTTTGCAGAATGTCAACCAGATCAAACGGCACATCCCGGCTGGTCAGGTCTCCACTCTGGATCTTATTCATATCCAGCACGTCATTGACCAGAGATACCAGATACTGCAGGGATTCCCGGGTCTTTGCGCGAATGGTCTTCTGCATCGCGGGAACATCTGCATACTGTTCTTCCAGGTTGATCATTCCGATGATGCCATTGAGCGGTGTCCGGATATCATGGCTCATGGTTGCCAGAAATCGGGTCTTCATCTGTGCTTCCCGCTTTGCAGCCTCTGCCGCAAAATGCAGATCCTGCTCACGCCGTTTGGTATCGCTGATGCTGCGGATCGTACACAGCACATGGGTCACCGTTCCTTTTGCATCCCGTTTCTTTACAATATAGCGGAGTGTGTGCCAGTTTCCATCACACATCCGGTATTCCGTGCTGATATATTCCTCATCCTTCAGCCGTTCTGGCAGTGTTTTCACATTTAAAAACTCACGAAGCAGCGGCCGGTATTCCTCTGCCACGCTGGTATCGCAGACCAGCAAGCCCATCTCGGTGGCAGATCCTGATCGTCCCGTAAAATGGTGCGCCTCATCATCTTCGCTCGCAGAGATCTCCTCAAAAAAGTTTCTTTGGATATCCACGCGAAAAATCCGGCAGTAGCTCTTGCTGATCGAGGAGATGATCTCATTTTTCAGGTTTGCCTCATCAAGAGCCTGCTTTAAGCGTTTCTGAATCATCCGCTCCTGTTCCAGCGTATCTTCCAGCTCCCGTTTTCTCCGGTTTTTTTCAAAGATCTCCTCCCGGATGTTGCGGAGAATGCAAAGACAGTATCCATCCTCTCCCGTTGGAACCGCCTCAATGTGCAGATATTGATCGATCTCATCAAGGATCACATCCATCTCCTGATATTGATTCTGATATGCCGCCTTATAATAACAGTCAAGCCACTTCCGGTCTTCGTTCGGATACAGCAAAAAAAAGCGCTTTCCCGTCAGCGCCTCTCTTGTATAACCTGTCATTTTTGCAAGTACCGGATTACAGTATGCAAAGGTAAAGTCCTCCGGCCTGCCTTTATCATCTAATTCCACATGGAACAGACAGATGCCGTGCGGACTGTAATCATGCATGCTCCAGTCAAATTGTTTTATCGTCAAATGTCTCCACTCCTAAGCTGTTTTTCAATAAACTGATTATACAACAATGTAACGCCTCATATCAACAGAAAAAACCTTCCGGACACGACAGCATCCGGCATAAAGAAAAGTTAACCATCAAAGCCTAATTTTTGCCAATTTCCCAGTATACATTTTCCAAAACCTGTTTTATAATGTTTCAGTTTCACATAGCACAATGCATCATTACAAGGAGAGACTATGCAAAAAAATGAAGTAAAAGACCTGACTGTCGGATCTCCCATGAAGCTGATTTTAAATTTTGCGATCCCAATGCTTTTTGGATTCCTCTTTCAGCAGTTTTATAACATGGTGGATACCATCATTGTCGGCAAATGCCTGGGCGTCTCAGCCCTGGCCTCAGTTGGTTCCACAAGCTCCATCAACTTTATGATCATCGGCTTCTGCACCGGCGTATGCAGCGGCTTTTCCATCCCTGTCGCCCAGAAATTCGGCGCCGGAGACTACGCCGGAATGCGAAAATTCGTGGCCAACGCCGGATGGCTGGCTGCCGCCTTTGCAGCCGTCATGACCACTGTAGTCGGCCTCCTCTGCATGCATATCTTACAGTGGATGAATACGCCCGAAGATATCATCCAGGGCGCCTACGATTACATCTTTGTGATCTTTCTTGGCATTCCGGTCACCTACCTTTATAACCTCCTGGCAGGCATCATAAGAAGCCTCGGAGACAGCAAGACTCCGGTCTATTTCCTGCTCCTCTCCTCGCTCTTAAACATTGCCCTGGATTTCTTCACCATCCTGGTGCTCGGCATGGGAGTCGGAGGTCCTGCCATTGCCACGGTGATCTCTCAGGGCATCTCTGCCGTGCTCTGCCTGATCTACATGATCCGGCATTATCCGATCCTGCACATGAAGCAGGACGAATGGAAGCCGGATGCCGGAAAGTTTCTTGTTCTCTGCGGTATGGGCATCCCCATGGGACTGCAGTATTCCATCACCGCCATCGGAAGTGTGGTGCTCCAGACAGCCGTCAATGCCCTCGGATCCATGGCCGTGGCTGCTGTCTCCACCGGAAGCAAGGTCAGCATGTTCTTCTGCTGCCCATTTGACGCTTTAGGCGGTACCATGGCAACCTATGCCGGACAAAACGTCGGTGCCAAAAAGTTAGACCGTGTGAAGGAAGGACTGATGGCCGCAAGCCTGATCGGCATGATCTATTCCGTGATCGCCTTCGTATTTCTGCTCTTTGGCGGCAAATACATTGCCCTCCTTTTCATGGATGCCGACCAGACCGAAATCATAGGACGGGTTGCCACCTTCCTCGCAGCCAACAGCCTCTTCTACATCCCGCTCACCCTGGTAAACGTTGTCCGTTTCACCATCCAGGGCATGGGATTTTCCACCTTCGCCATCCTCGCCGGAGTCTGCGAGATGGCTGCAAGATCTTTGGTTGGCTTCTGCCTGGTTCCGGTCTTTGGCTTCCTCCCGGCCTGCTTTGCAAGCCCCCTCGCCTGGATCTTCGCTGACGCCTTTCTGGTTCCCGCCTTCTTCCACTGCATGAAGAAGCTCAGGATCATGTTTGGGGAAGCGCCGGCAAAAGCCTAAAGAGAAACCCGGATTATGCAAAAACACGCGTAAATGCAATCCTGTGATGTTGTGATTGTTTTTACGCGTGTTTTCTTTTGATTGATATTTTTCGAGCCGGTGATTTCCATCCCAGATTGGCTGCCGGCACTCTGTCATGCGGCATTTTTCAGGTCAGGCAATCCCTGCCCGTGTACTCAACAAGATCTTACTCGGCTGCAGTGGTCTCAGTTGTGGTATCTGCTGCCTTTGCACCTGCCGTGATCGTCTTTGCAGTAACTGCCGGAGTGGTAGTCTCAGTTGTCTCTGCTGCTGCAGCCTCATTTGCTGCCTCCTCAGTCTGGTCACTCTCTGTCTTCTCGCTGCAGGTTACGCTGATCTCGATCTTGTTATTTCTGTAGGTTAAAGAGTAGCTGTTTCCGCTGTCAGTCAGACCCTCACGGGTAAGCTTGGTCACGCCCTGCTCACGCTGGCTCTGTACATAATCCGTAACAGCCTTGCCCTCGGTCTCGCCCAGTGCTGCCACAACACTCTGCTCATATGCGGTATTGTACAGCTCGCGGTCTGCTTCCGGTGCTGCATCGTAGATGTAAAGAAGATCTACGGAATTTGCCTTATTCTTGGCACTGTTCCACATGCTGAACTTGTAGAACTCTACCGAATTGCTGCTGCGGAAGGTACGGGAAACCTCCAGGGTATCCTCGGTCGTCAGAACCTGAACAGAAGAATCACTGCGTGCCTCAGTCAGTTCTCTTGTGATCTTGTTGATGATCACCTTCAGCTCTGCAATATAGCTTCTGCGGGTTGTGCTCACTGCCGCATTCTTATCCTTTGCATCCGTTGCTGCAACCTTTGCTGCTGCTACGGTCTTTCCAGGAGTTGCCTTTGCAGTCTTTGCTGCCTTCTCACGGTTCTCACGGTCAATCTGCTCCTGGCTCTTCTCCTGACGGACACCATCCGCATCCAGCCAGTAACCCTCGACGGTGGTCTCCTTCATACGGTAGCCATCCGGATCCAGGAAATAAACCAGCTGAGTCTCCGGATCGGTAAACCAGTTACCGGACGGCCAGTTGCCGTCATCGTAAACATATTTCTGCATATCGCCATACGGGGTAGACTCGGTAACCCAGCCAGCTGCAAATGCAGTGATGCCAGTCGATAAGGTCATGGCTGCAGCAGCCGCTGCAATAACAAGTGCTCTCTTTTTCATATTAGATGTACCTCCAGTGTAAGTTTCTAATCTTCCTCTTCACGATCGTTGATCGATCGTTATTTCGTTCTCCATTTCAAAACAGGATTTTTATCTCTGTATATCCTAACATACAAGAGCATACCATAAATCCCGGTTATTCACAACTACCTGAAAAGTGAAGATTTTATGACGGTACTCTAAGATTTATGTCAGAAAAACGTAATGAGCAATGATTCACTGGAACATATCTTCCAGCGTTATCAGCTGAACCTCACCGCGCTCTTGCGCCTGAAGAAGTCCATCTGTGAATCCGCCTTTTGAGAAGATATAGTAATGGTAGTTATTGCCTTTTCCGAAAACCAATGCGTAATCCCGAATTAAATCGAGTTCATCTACACCAATTTTCTCATTTCTGTACTTGCATGAACCGATGATATAGTCCTTACCCTCAACAGGTGTTCCGACGATATCGATTTGTATCTGCTTTTTCTTTTTCGGATCTGTTCCCCACCATTGACCGATTTCACTCAACTCAATAGAAAGATTATCTGAATAATAGAGCAAATACTCTTGACACATTTTTTCAAAAATCAGACCCATATAATCCGGAATATACTGTTTTACCGCATGTGGGTAGGTCTTTGCAATTCTGCCTGAATCAATAGCACTCATATTGACTGGAACAAACCGATACCAGAACCGGAAGAAGTTATCAGCCAGCAGATAGATGGTTTTCTTACCCGTTTTTTCTGTAATCGGTGTTTCTTTCTTAACAATGCCAAGGTCAATCAGTGTTTTTAGATATTTCGATACGACCGAACTTTCCTCTCCGACCTTCATCTTGATATCATTCATTCTGGAAGCCCCCTCTGCAACCGCCTTGATGATTGCATTATAAATGGCCGGCTCCCGAAGTTCCTGTTTCAGCAGATTTCCCGGCTCCTCATACAGATAGCTGGAGCGGTCAAAGAAATTATCCAGTAGGGCTTCATCCACGCTACCTCGCACATCCAACTTGTTTATATAGTGAGGAACTCCTCCCGTGATTCCATAAATCAGGGCATTGTCTTCTGCTGATAGATTCGGATGGAACACAGCTGTTTCCTTATAGTCCAGCGGTTCAACCTTAAATTGGCCAGTTCGTCTGCCGTACAGTGGACTTTCTTTACCAAGCACCTGACTCTCCATAAAGCTCATGGATGAGCCGCAAAGAATCAAGTACAGCTTGGACTCCGTCCACTTGTGATCGATGATGTGTTGCAACATTGCTGAAATAGCCGGCTTTGCCTTCGCAAGATACGGATACTCGTCAATAACAAAGACAATCCGTTTTTCCTTTGAAAGTGCTGTCAGCTCATCCAAAGCTGCGTCATAGGATCTGAACTCTGGTGCAGACTCCATATCCGGCCGCTCAAAGCTCATAATCGCCTTCGACAGAGCCTCTAGATTTTCCCTTTCAGTCGTATTCAAAGCAGAAAAGAAAATAGTCGGCTTGTCCTTACAGAACTCATTGATCAATGCTGTTTTACCAACGCGCCGTCTACCATAGATGACAATACATTCAAACTTATCACCTGCGTACCGTTTATTCAACTTCCGAAGTTCATCCTCGCGACAATAGAATTTACTCATCCGTTCACCTCCAACAATTATACTCGTGAGTTAGTAACTCGTAAGTTACTTTCTTACGAGTAAGATAAATCAGCGGTTAACACAAATAGCACATATTCCATAAACACATGCACTGGGAATCACCTGAAATACTTCCAGTCTCTCTTCTTATCAAACAACGCATAATACTGCACGATACGATATCGCTCAATCCATGCTCCATATTCATTCTCTGCCCAAATATCATACCACATTCCACCGTCTGCCATGTATCCTGCAAAATTAAATACGGGAAGTTGTTCTCTCTGAGTCATCCGATATTCGTCATACGCTGAAAGTTGTAATCCTGCATATTTTCTCGTCAGCGTTCCAAGATAATTTGTGCTGATCACATCCTCACCAGCAGAATTTTTCTTTGAGTAATCCTTCGAAATATCGTAATTGCTCCAGATAAAATACGGCACCGTGTATGTTTTTTCCGTCAGAGTGAGATCTGTATCTGTATCCTCTCTCCCGTTCTCTTTGAGTACATCCTCAAGTTCAGAATTCAACGCCGGCTGATGATCACCAAAAAAGCAGATCAGTACTGGCCGCTCCACCTGTTCAAAATAAGATATCAGGTATGACAGTGCCTGATCGGACTTTGCAATCAATGATTCATACATCTGGAGATCTGTATAACCACTGTATTCCTCATCTACACTTACAATCTCCTCCGGCTTCAGTTCTCCGATCCCATCATATCCGCCATGATTCTGCATTGTCACATTAAAGATAAAACTCGGCTCCGTCTGTGATTCAAAAATCTCAATCAGTTTCTGGTAATCCCCTAAATCAGATACCCTGTTCCATATGGTTCGTTCACTGTTTTCAAATGCATCTATGGATAAAAACTCATCAAAACCAAGCTTCGGATAAACAATACTCCTGCGCCAGTTTCCCGGACTTTCCGGATGCATCGCAATTGTATAATAACCCTGTTCTTTTAAGAGTGAGACCATGGATGGCACATTCGTAAAATCAAAACCTGAATACGGATTGATTCCGTTTGTATATGCCATAGAATTTCCGGTCAGATATTCAAACTCTGTAGTCGAAGTCCATCCCCCCCTGGTTGAAACATAATTCCACCCATACTCCACCGTATGCGGATCATGCTTAAGTGAATGAAAAAATTCCAGGTCATCTTCTGCACATGAAAGTGGTCCGAGTGCACTGAGATCGCTGAAACTCTCGTTCATGATAGCAATGATCGTCGGCTTTACATTTCTTGCCTCATCTCCGTCCTCATTTACACTTTCCTGCACTCCATACTCATCAAGAAGCTTCTCTGCCTGCTGTTCTGTATATCCATCAGGCTTGCTGATCTTCATCCGCTGCCAAAATGAGATAAATGCCGGAGCAAATCCACTCGCTTCGTATGTGTTTGCCTGCCACCAGAAATCAACACCGATATTATAGGTATCCGGAAAATCATAGTTTCCAATCCAGAACAATAATGCCCCGGCTGCGCCAACCGCTCCACAACTTCGGATCAATATATATTTTTTCCCTGTCTTTTTTTGAAAAACCCCGGATTTTCCAAGTGCCCATGCACAGGTCAACACAAAAAACAGGATGAGGAATGTAAACGCCAGTCCCTCCGCAATTTCAAATGTGTACTGCCCTGCTACCGCTGTTGCTGTCTGAATCGCATAAATATCGGTTGCCAGAAACGGTTGTCCGCGAAATTTCAGAAGGTAATAATTCAATGCTCCGGTAAACCATGCAAAAATATACAAAAGCTGCAGTCCCTGCATGTCCTTCTGCATCAAGCTTACAAAGAACACCTCAATGATCAGATAAATCAGGACATTCAGTTCACCATTGAGCAAGCTGATCGTTGTAACAGAAGGATTCCAGCAAAGCTCCACGATCAGGAATAGCAGAAATGGGGTCACTGTCAGAAGAATCCAATAAACCGCCCGGCAAAAGTCTGGGAAGCGTCTCATGAAAGCTGCACCGTAGATCCACAGCGCACAGGATAACAGAATCATAAGATCTGCCATTCCCGTGCTGACGGGTGGAAACTGATCTGCAATCTTTGAAACTCCGATCACACGATTCCCAAGGTTCACATAATACACCGCGAGAATCACCATTCCAACAGCCATCTTTATTCCCATGGAACAAAGTATTTTCCACTCTTCCGGTTTAAAAATCATGATCCACAACATCCGGCTACACTGCAGCGCGATCAATGCATATGTGAGAACAAGCCAGATTGATAGATAGTGAATATGGAATACTACTTTTATCCCTATCTCGCAGAGCAATGCCGCCAGAAGGGAACCTGCAATATATCCCTTATCCTTTCCACACCATATCATTTTTTCTTCGCCACAGCTTTTCTTTTCCCTCAAATATATGATGACCGCCGCCATGATCCAGATTATTGCTTCCATCTATTTCAATTCCTGCCTTGTCTTTCTTACTTTTCTCTTTTGTATATCATTGATATTTAGCAAAAAGGCGTTGGCACGTCATTGCATTCAGCCCAATTCCTTCTCACACAGCCCCAGCGCAGAAGCAATGACCGCATCCATATCATAATACTTATACTCGCCCAGACGTCCGCCAAAGATGACCTTCTCCTCCTGTTCGGCCAGCTTCTTGTATTCCGCATAGAGATTGCCATTCTTCTCGTCATTTACCGGATAATACGGCTCATCTCCAAGCTTCCACTCAGAACTGTACTCACGGCTGATGACCGTCTTCGGGATCTCATTGCCCTCATCATCCTTGCCAAACTCAAACCACTTATGCTCAATGATACGGGTCCACGGAGTCTCTGCATCCGTGTAGTTTACCGCTGCATTGCCCTGGAAATTCGGCTGATCAAGAACCTCAGTCTCAAAACGCACGGAACGATATTCCAGTGCACCAAGCTTAAAATTAAAATACGCATCAATGGCACCTGTATAGATTACCTTCTTAGCCAGCTTATCATAAGATTCCTTCTCTGCCAGATAATCCACTCCAAGCTTCACCTCAATGCCCTCCAGCATATTAGCAACCATCTTCGTGTAGCCGCCCATCGGGATGCCCTGATATAATGCATTAAAATAGTTATTGTCAAAGGTCAGGCGCACCGGAAGACGCTTGATGATAAACGCCGGAAGCTCCGAACACGGTCTTCCCCACTGTTTCTCCGTGTAGCCCTTTACCAGCTTCTCGTAAATATCCGTGCCGATCAGGCTGATAGCCTGCTCCTCCAGATTCTTCGGTTCGGTAATTCCTGCTGCCTGTTTCTGCTCTTCAATCTTCGCTGCAGCCTCCTCTGGAGTTACAACACCCCACATCTTATTGAAGGTATACATATTAAACGGCAACGAATATAACTCTCCGTGATAATTTGCCACCGGTGAATTCGTAAAACGGTTAAACTCCGCAAACTGGTTCACATACTCCCAGACTCTGCGGTTGTTTGTATGGAAAATATGTGCACCATATTTGTGCACATGGATCTTTTCTATGTCCTCCGTATAAACATTTCCCGCAATGTTCTGGCGCTTATCGATCACCAGAACAGACTTTCCAAGCTTCTTCGCCTCATGCGCAAATACCGCACCATAAAGGCCGGCTCCTACTACAAGATAATCGTACATATGTATCCTCCTAATTAAATTTTTTTACACTGTTCCTTCAAAAATCAACTAATTCATGATAGGTATATCTAAAAAAATGCCTGCATTGTTCCTCCAAAAAGCTTCCATGAAAATCGAATCTCTCTATCATCTGCAGCACTCTTGTTTAACATATGCTCCCAACCATTTCTGGCTATTGCATTTAAGAAAGACGACTTTAAATTTCCTTCATCCGCTCTGGCCAACATTTCTGACAAAAAAGTCAGTGCTCTAATGAAATTAGTCTTGCCAGAATTATTCGGTCCTATGAGAATATTGATTTTTTCGAACGATAAATTATCAGCTGCAATATTTCTGAAATTCTTGCATGAAAAATTCTGTATCATGTTTTCACCTCCCTCACTCAATACGATCGGGTCAAAAAACAGCTGTTTTTTCAAAATCTTATATGAC
>CAVIHW010000015.1:0-39542 GCA_963642615.1 Oscillospiraceae bacterium
TTCCGTTCATCAACTTCTTCGACGGATTCCGTACTTCTCACGAGATCCAGAAGATCGAGGAGTGGGATTATGATGATTTAGCTGAGATGGCTGACTGGGATGCAATTGCAGAGTATCGTGCAAAAGCATTAAACCCGAACAATCCGTCCCAGAAAGGTTCTGCACAGAACCCGGATATCTTCTTCCAGGCTCGTGAGGCATGTAACTCTTACTACGATGCTCTTCCGGCAGTAGTACAGATGTACATGGACAAGGTTAATGCGAAGATCGGTACCGACTACAAACTGTTTAACTATTATGGTGCTGAGGATGCTGAGCAGGTTATCATTGCTATGGGTTCCGTTAACGATACCATTGAGGAAACCATCGACTACATGAGAAAGACCACCGGCGCTAAGGTTGGTGTTGTAAAAGTTCGTCTGTACAGACCGTTCAGTGCAGAGGCTCTGATCAATGCAATCCCGGATACCGTTAAAAAGATCACTGTTCTTGACAGAACCAAAGAGCCAGGTTCCCTTGGCGAGCCGTTATACCTGGATGTTGTTGCAGCATTAAAGGGCAGCAAGTTCGATCAGGTTGAGATCTTCTCCGGCCGTTATGGTCTTGGTTCCAAAGATACCACCCCGTCTCAGATCGTTGCTATTTATGAGAACAGCACCATCAAGAGATTTACCACCGGTATCGTAGATGATGTTACCAACCTGTCCCTGCCGGTAGGTGCTCCGCTGGTTACCACTCCGGAAGGAACCACCAACTGTAAGTTCTGGGGTCTGGGCGCAGATGGTACCGTAGGTGCAAACAAGAACTCCATCAAGATCATCGGTGATAATACCGATATGTACGCACAGGCTTACTTTGATTATGACTCCAAGAAATCCGGCGGTGTTACCATGTCTCACCTGCGTTTCGGTCATAAGAAGATCAAATCCACCTATCTGATCCATCAGGCAAACTTCGTAGCATGCCACAACCCGGCATATGTTCGTAAGTACAACATGGTTCAGGAGCTGGTTGACGGCGGTACCTTCCTGTTAAACTGCGCATGGAGCCAGGAAGAGCTGGAGAAACATCTTCCGGGACAGATGAAGAAGTTCATCGCTGATCACAATATCAACTTCTACACCATCGACGGTGTTAAGATCGGTATCGAGACCGGCATGGGTCCGACCCGTATCAATACCATTTTACAGTCTGCATTCTTCAAACTGACCGGCATCATTCCGGAGGAGAAAGCAATCGACCTGATGAAGGCTGCTGCTCAGAAGACCTATGGCCGTAAGGGTGAGGACGTTGTTAAGAAGAACTGGGCTGCTATCGATGCTGGTGCAACCGGCGTTGTTAAGGTAGAGGTTCCGGAGAGCTGGAAGAACTGTGAGGATGAGGGTCTTGATTATAAGACCGTTACCGGCGACAGAAAAGACGTTGTTGATTTCGTTAACAACATCCAGACTAAAGTCAGCGCTCAGGAAGGTAACAACTTACCAGTATCTGCATTCAAGGATTATGTAGATGGTAATACCCCGTCCGGTTCTGCTGCATTCGAGAAACGTGGTATCGCTGTAGACGTTCCGGTATGGAATTCCGAGAACTGTATCCAGTGTAACTTCTGTTCTTATGTCTGCCCGCATGCTGCAATCCGTCCGGTTGCTATGACCGAGGAAGAAGCTGCTAAGGTTGAAGGTGCTACCTTACCGTTAACCGGTATGCCGCAGTACAAGTTCACGATCGCTGTATCTGCACTTGACTGTACCGGTTGTGGTTCCTGTGCAAACGTATGTCCTGGCAAGAAGGGCGAGAAAGCTCTTACCATGGATAAGCTTGACAAACATCTTGACGAGCAGAAGACCTTTGATTATGCAGTAACCCTGCCGATCAAAGAGGATGTTGTTGCAAAATTCAAAGAGACCACTGTTAAGGGTTCCCAGTTCAAACAGCCGTTACTTGAGTTCTCCGGCGCATGTGCTGGATGTGGAGAGACTCCGTACGCAAAACTGATCACCCAGCTGTTTGGTGACAGAATGTACATCTCCAACGCAACCGGATGTTCCTCTATCTGGGGTAACTCTTCACCGTCTACTCCTTATACTGTAAACGCGAAGGGTCAGGGCCCTGCATGGGATAACTCTCTGTTCGAGGATGCTGCTGAGTTCGGTTATGGTATGTTACTGGCTCAGAACGCAATCCGTGATGAGTTAAAAGAGAAGGTAGAGCAGGTTGCAGCAAATGAGAACGCTTCTGAGGAAGTAAAGGCTGCATGCAAAGAGTACTTAGATACCTTCACCGTAGGTGCTACCAACGGTACCGCTACCGACAAGTTAGTAGCAGCATTAGAAGGCATTGATTGCCCGACCTGCAAATACATCGTTGCAAACAAGAACTACCTGGCTAAGAAATCTCAGTGGGTATTCGGTGGTGACGGATGGGCTTACGATATCGGTTTCGGCGGCGTAGACCATATCCTTGCTTCCGGTAAAGATATCAACGTTATGGTATTCGATACCGAGGTTTACTCCAATACCGGTGGTCAGTCCTCTAAGGCTACCAAGACTGGTGCAGTAGCTCAGTTTGCAGCTGGTGGTAAAGAGACCAAGAAGAAAGACCTTGCAAGCATCGCAATGTCCTATGGTTATGTATACGTAGCTCAGATCTCTATGGGTGCTGATTATGCTCAGACTGTTAAGGCAATTGCTGAGGCAGAGGCATATCCGGGTCCGTCCCTGATCATGGCTTATGCTCCGTGTATCAACCATGGTATCAAGAAGGGCATGAGCAAAGCTCAGACCGAGGAGAAACTGGCAGTTGAGACTGGTTATTGGAATAACTTCCGTTACAACCCGGCTGCTGAGAAGAAGTTCAGCCTGGACAGCAAGGCTCCGAACATGGAAGGTTATCAGGACTTCCTGAAGGGCGAGGTTCGTTACGCATCTCTGGCTATGAAGAATCCGGAGAGAGCAGCTACCCTGTTTGCTAGAAACGAGGCAGAGGCTAAAGAGCGCTACGAGTACCTGACCAAGCTGGTTAAGCTGTATGGTAATGACAACGAGTAATCGTTCGTGAAAATAAATAAAAATCGTTCATAGCCGTTCCGGTTTTCCGGGACGTGCGTGAACGGGTCAGCTCCGGATGGAATGACTTGTGCTGGAACATAAAAAAAGCTCTCGACCTGTGAAAGCAGGTTCGAGAGTTTTTTTGTTGGTGGTGCATACCAAGGAGTCACCAGCGGTGCGTCCGCTGATTGCTTTTCTTATGCAAACAATACACCTAAGAGACCATAGGATAATAAAGACATGATGACAGTTGCCATCACAATCCCACAAAGGATGGCGCCAATGGCTTTTCCAAATTTCATATGAAGCAGGGCTGCAACCAGGGAGCCGGTCCAGGCACCAGTACCGGGAAGCGGAATCCCGACAAAGAGAACCAGACCCCAGAATCCAAATTTTTCAATCTGTCCCTTATTCTTATCCGCTTTCTGGCGAACCCAGACAGCTGCCTTGCTAAGACCTGGCACCTTTTCCATTCCATTCAAGATTTTTTCAATCAGAAGAAGAATAAATGGAATGGGAAGCAGGTTCCCGATAATGCATAAGGGAATCGCCCTCAGGATTGGAACATTTAAGAGCGCAGGAGATGCAGCAAGCAGTCCGCCTCGAAGCTCCAGGATTGGAATCATGGAAATGATGAAGATGATGATCTCGCCGGAAACCTTTCCGCCGAGCAGGGAAGCCAGCCCCTGTACAAGCGTGTCAGTCATAATATATCCTCACTTTTAATGATAGAATCTGTGCTGTATACATGAACAAGCACATGGCTTTCATTATAGGAGATAACATGAATTTTTTCAAGCTGGAGGAAAGATCTTTTATGAAAAAACCATATGTCGATTTTCTATCTTCTGTGTTAAAATGAGATAAAAGTGCCTACTTGTATACAGTAATAAAAATGAGCGATCAGAATGGAAAGGACGAACAATCAGCTATGAAGCGTTTATGGAAATTGTTGGGAATTTTGACAGGGACAGCTTTTGTGCTGAATGGGGTGACTGAAATTTTAAATCGCAAGTCATTTGCTGCGACAGTTTTCTTTCTATACCATGCGCCGTTAACATTCCTTTTAAATACATTGCTGCTTCTGACTCCTTTTCTACTGGTGTTTTTCACGAGAAGAAAGGTATTTCTTTCGGTAGTCTTGTTTGTTGTCGGACTGGCTGCGGCCATTGCGAATTCCATTCTTCTTGTATTTCGCACAACGCCATTTACGGCAGCGGATCTTCACCTGATCAAATATGCAGCAACATTGCTTACCACATATCTGACACTCTGGCAGATTGGACTGATGATCTTTGCCTTTGCCGTGACAGTTATAGTCTGTGCAGCACTATGGAAGAAAGCACCGATCGATCCTCAAAAGATCAATCTCACGGAATCCGTATGTGTATCAGCGGTTTCCCTGTTGGTTATCTGGGGAACTCTGCAATTTTCTGTGGCATCCGGTACAGTCGCGATTCATTTTGGAAATATCGGTCAGGCCTATAAAGATTATGGGTTCGCCTATTGTTTTGCAAATTCCTTATTGAATACCGGAATTGATAAACCAGACCATTATGATTCCGAAACGGTAGAATTGTTGGAACAGGAGGATCAGATCCAGGAAGAAAATGCAGATTTGAATGTCGCGGAAGTACGTTATCCAAATATTATCATGCTTCAGCTGGAATCCTTCTTTGACCCGAGTCTCTGGCTAAACAATCCGGTGTCCGAAGATGTGATTCCGATCTTTCATTTTCTGGAACGAAATTTTCCGTCCGGTTATTTAAATGTGCCTTCTGTGGGAGCCGGTACGGCAAATACGGAGTTTGAATGTATCAGTGCAATGAATCTGGATTTCTTTGGTCCGGGTGAATACCCATATAAGACTATATTGCAGAAAACAGCCTGTGAGAGTATGGCATTTGATATGAAAAATCTGGGATATAAGGCTCATGCTGTGCATAATAACGAAGCAACCTTCTATGACCGCCATAAAGTTTTTGCGCAGCTTGGCTTTGATACCTTTACGCCCATTGAATATATGTATGATTACGAACGTAATCCAACCGGCTGGTGCAAGGATAAGGCTCTGGTGGGAGAGATTGAGAAGGCGTTGGATTCCAGCGTTGGTCGGGATTTTGTATACACGATTTCTGTGCAAGGGCACGGAAAGTATCCTTCGTTTGAATATTACTGTAAGCAGATCCATGAGATGGATGAGTTTGTGGGACAGCTGATCAATATGCTCGGTAATCGTATGGAGCCTACGGTTCTGGTTCTTTACGGAGATCATTTGCCGGGGTTTGAATGGACAGCGGATGAGATGGCAAACAACAGTCTGTTTCAGACTAAGTATGTTGTCTGGAATAACTTAAACCTTCCGGTTGTAAAGCGGGATGTAGAAGCCTATCAGCTGGCTGCGCATGTGCTGAATTTGCTGGATATCCATGAGGGAACCATGATCCGTTTTCATCAGCGTCATCTGGATGCAGGCGATACCAATACTCCGGAATATCTTGATGCTATGAAAATCCTGCAATATGATATTTTATATGGTGACCATGAGGTTTATGAGGGCAGATCGCCCTATCGGGCCACCCATATGGAGTTTGGGATCACTCCGGTCATACAGGGTACCACCGTGCATAACACGGATCAGGTGATCGTATTTGGCGGCCCATTTAACAGTTATTCGAAGATCTGCATCAATGGTAAGGCAGTGGATACGCAGTATTATTCAAAAACAAGGCTGATCGCGAAGGGCGTTCCGAAAAAGGACGGTGAAGAGATTTCGGTTTGGCAGGTAGGACGTGATAAGATCCATCTGGGCATGGCGAGAAAGAAACAGTAAAGCAGCATCAAACCGCAATGATATCGAAATTGCGGCAAGGGATTGAACGGGAGAAAAAGAACATGAAGATTCAAGAGGAATGGGAACAGCATAAGCCAAAGAAGAAAACATGGGGACGTCTTTTACGGATCATATTTGGACGTACCACGTTTGTGATCCTGGCGCTTCTTGTGCAATTTGTGATTCTTATGTACAGCTTTCACTGGCTGAGCGAACATGTGTTTTATCTGTATGGGGGCTTTGTTGGTCTGAGCGCTGTGGTAGTTATTTATATTATAAACAAAAATCAGAATCCCTCCTATCAGCTGTCCTGGATCATCCCGGTTCTGGTATTTCCGGTATTTGGCGCTATGTTTTATCTCTTTGTCGAGACACAGCCAGGAACCCATGTCATTGACCGCAGGCTTCGGGAGAATATAAAACAGACGAAGCCATTTCTACAGCAGCAAATGTCCGTGATGGAGCATTTATACCAGGAAAGCCGCGGATCTGCCGGGTTAGCATATTATATGAATGTGTACGGTGGATATCCAATCTGGGAACATACTCATGCACAATATTTCCCTCTGGGAGACGATATGTATCCGGTTCTTTTGGAGGAACTAAAAAAAGCAGAACGATATATTTTTATGGAATACTTCATTGTCGAAAAAGGGGAAATGTGGGACAGCATTCTGGAGATCCTGAAAGAAAAAGCAGCTTGCGGTGTCGATGTACGTTTCATGTATGATGGCATGTGCTGCCTGACTCTGATGCCGTATGGTTATCCGAAACAGCTGGAACAGTATGGGATCCATTGCAAAATGTTTTCTCCGGTTCGGCCAGTGCTTTCCTCGTATCAGAATAACCGGGATCACAGAAAGATCACGGTCATCGATGGCCATACCGCTTTTACAGGCGGTATAAACCTTGCAGACGAATACATTAACAGGAAAGTCCGTTTTGGTCACTGGAAGGATACCGCGATCATGCTAAAGGGTGATGCAGTGACTGGATTTTTGATGATGTTTCTGCAGATGTGGAATATCAGTGAACGAGAACCTGTGGATTATGCGCATTATCTGTGCAGACCGGATTACCAATATCCGAAGGATCTGGATTATTCCGGTTTTGTGATGCCCTACGGTGACAGTCCTCTGGATAATGAGACGGTCGGGCAGCATGTTTACATGGATATCTTAAATGAGGCTCGCTACTATGTGCATATCATGACCCCATACCTGATCCTGGACAGTGATATGATCACATCCCTGACCTTTGCAGCGAAACGCGGCATTGAAACCATCATCATCATGCCGCATATTCCGGATAAGGTTTATGCGTATCTGCTGGCTCGTTCTTACTATGCAGAGCTTCTTAAGACCGGGGTAAAGATTTATGAGTATACTCCGGGATTTGTGCATGCCAAGGTCTTTACAAGTGATGATACCAAGGCCGTGGTCGGCTCCATCAATATGGATTACCGGAGCCTTCATCTGCATTTCGAATGTGCTGTGTACCTGTTTTGCAATCCGGCAGTACAACAGGCCGAAAACGACTTCCAGGAGACCTTGAAACACTGCCAGGAAATCACACTGGAAGATTGCGATGCCTTCCCGTTACACAAAAAAATTGCAGGGAAGGTTCTGCGGCTGTTTGCACCGCTGATGTAAAAATAAAAATTTATTGATTTATCTATATAGGTCCGAAGTGCCGGAACTGTCATACAAAACCGCAGGCGCTAAGTGGAATTTTTTACCTCGTGTGCTCCGCTGCTTATTGTCAGGACTGCGTTCGAAACTCGCGTGCTACGCACGCTCAAACAACTCACTCCGTCCTGACGCTATGCTCGCACCCGAGGAAAATTCCAATGCGCCTGCTTATTTTGTATGGCACTCCCGGAACTTCGGACTCCATGCAACAAATTGGTATTTGAAAAAGCTTCCCAGAAACTGCCATGTGTCCTTTTGATTTGTCCTTCATTATGGTATAAAGTATGTCAGCAGCCACAAAAGCTGCATAAATTGTATGTTTTGGAGGATTTTATGAAGAAAAGAATCACAGCACTTATGATGGCAGCGGTATGCTTGTCCCTTACGGCATGCGGCGGTTCCGGCACAAATACTGCGGAAAGCAAGACTGATGCGGAGAGTACGTCAGTACCAGCAAAGGATGCTTCTGAATTAAAAATCGGCCTGGTTACGGATGTAGGAGGCGTTAATGATGGTTCCTTCAACCAGACTGCCTGGGAAGGCATGGAACGGGCGGCAGAGGAACTGGGTGTCTCTGTCAACTATCTGGAATCCAGTACAGATGCGGATTATGCACCGAATCTGGAAACGTTTGCGGATGCGGATTATGACCTGATCATCAGCATTGGCTATATGCTGGCCGATGCCACCAGGACTGCAGCCGAGCAGAATCCGGATATCAAGTTTGCGATCGTAGATGACGCAACCATTGATCTGCCGAACGTAACCTGTCTGATGTTCCGGGCAGAGCAGGCTTCTTATCTGGCTGGATATGTTGCCGGAAAAACAACAAAGACCAACAATGTAGGTTATGTGGCAGGCATGGCCAATGAAACTATGAACCAGTTTGGCTATGGCTATTGTGCAGGCGTTCTGGATGCAAATCCGGATGCGGTGATCCAGCAGTTTAATGCAAACTCCTTTGCAGATGCAGCAACCGGAAAGACTATGGCGAACACCGCGATCACAAATGGTGCAGATGTCATCTTCCATGCGGCTGCAGCAACTGGTCTTGGCGTCATCGAAGCCTGTCATGAGGCTGGCGTTTATGCGATCGGTGTAGACAGCGACCAGTCAAGCATCTCCCCGGACACAGTTTTGACCTCTGCCATGAAACGTGTGGATAATGCAGTGTATGATACCATCGAATCCCTGGTAAACGGAACTCTGGAAAGCAGCGTTCATACATATGACCTGAACGCGGGCGGAGTAGATATCGCTCCAAGCCAGGATCTGATCGCGGATGATGTGGTGGCTGAAGTAGAAGAAGTCAAAGAAAAGATCATAAACGGAGAGATTGAAGTACCGGCTGACAAAGAGTCCTTTGAAGCTAAGTACGGAGATATTTACGAACTGGATTAATGAAATAGGACTTTCCAACCAGATAGAAATGTAGTATAATCTCATTGATTATACTACATTTCTGTTTTTCGATGCACAAATACAGAAACGTATACAGGAGGAAAACATGTTAGATCTGAAGTTTGTCCGTGAGAATCCGGACATTGTAAAGAAGAATATTGAAAACAAATTCCAGTTTGAGAAGCTTCCGCTGGTTGACGAGGTCATTGAACTTGACGCAAAGAACCGTGCAGCAAAGGCAGAAGCTGACAATCTCCGTGCATCCCGCAATAAGCTGTCTAAGCAGATCGGTCAGCTGATGGGACAGGGAAAGAAAGACGAAGCAGAAGAGGTGAAAGCTCAGGTTGCAGCAAATGCAGCACGTCTGGCAGAGCTTGAAGCATTAGAGACAGAGCTTGAAGCTAAGGTATTAAAGATCATGATGACCATTCCGAACATCATTGATCCTAGTGTACCGATCGGTAAAGATGACAGCCAGAACGTAGAGATCGAAAAATTCGGTGATCCGTTCGTTCCGGATTTTGAGATTCCGTATCATACCGATATTATGAAGACCTTCGATGGTATTGACCTGGATGCAGCCGGTAAGGTGGCAGGAAATGGTTTCTACTATCTGATGGGTGATATTGCAAGACTTCATTCTGCAGTCATTTCCTATGCTCGTGACTTCATGATCGATCGTGGCTTCACTTATTGCATTCCGCCGTTTATGATCCGCAGCAATGTGGTAACCGGTGTTATGTCCTTTGCCGAGATGGATGCTATGATGTACAAGATCGAGGGCGAGGATCTGTACCTGATCGGTACCAGCGAGCATTCTATGATCGGTAAATTTATCGATACCATTACTCCGGAGGATCAGCTTCCGAAGACTCTGACCAGTTATTCTCCGTGCTTCCGCAAGGAGAAGGGTGCCCATGGCATTGAAGAGCGTGGTGTATATCGTATCCACCAGTTCGAGAAGCAGGAGATGATCGTAGTCTGCAAGCCGGATGAATCCAAAATGTGGTATGACAAATTATGGCAGAATACCGTAGATCTGTTCCGTTCCATGGATATTCCGGTTCGTACCCTGGAATGCTGCTCAGGTGACCTGGCAGACTTAAAGGTAAAATCCTGTGACGTAGAAGCATGGTCTCCACGCCAGAAGAAGTACTTCGAGGTAGGTTCCTGCTCTAATTTGGGAGATGCACAGGCACGCCGCTTAAAGATCCGTGTGGACGGTGCAGACGGCAAATACTTTGCACATACCTTAAACAATACGGTAGTGGCTCCGCCGCGTATGCTGATCGCATTCTTGGAGAACAATCTCCAGGAAGACGGCACGGTCAAGATCCCGAAGGTGCTGCAGCCATATATGGGTGGTATGGAAGTTATGGTACCGAAACACAAATAAAAATGATTATTAATATGCCGCTGCATGTTCAACATGCGGCGGCTTTTTCTGTATTTGGATTGGATTATACTGGTCGATGTATAAACGTTTCGGATACGATAAATTAGTTACACGATATCAATGTGCTTTACGCTTTTGCGGCGTTCTTCTTCGATCGCGGCGTAAAACTTTCTGGTAATGTTTACGTCATTGTGTCCGAGAATATCGGCGACCAGATAAATATCATTTGTTTTTGCATAAAGGGCAGAGCCATAGCTGCTTCTAAGCTTATGCGGTGTGATCTTTTTTGAAGGTGCCGCAATGGAAGCGTATTTTTTTACCAGATATTCCATGCTGCGCACAGTCAGTCGTTTTTTTCGCAGGGAAAGGAAAAGTGCCGGTTCTTCTTGTATGCCGGTCTGTGTGTCGTTTGTTTCTGCCCATAGATTACTGCGTTCTTCCAGATATCGATTTAAATACTCTGCGACCTCGCTGCTGAAATATACGGTTGTTTCTTTTCCGCCTTTTCGATGAATATGGATTCCCTGTTCCTGCAAATCCACATCAGACAAATTTAAACCCACGCATTCGGATACACGGATCCCGGTTCCAAGCATCAGTGCGAGAATAGCGCAGTCTCGTATCCGTGTTTTGTTATGAAATTGTTTTTGCTTGGAAGATAATCCGGCTCCACTTTCTGCTTCTTTTAATAGATCCTTCATCTCGTCGTTATTTAGTCGGACAATTTCTTTTTCCCGGATCTTTGGTACCTGCATAGATAAGGTGGGGTTGGTTGTAATCTGGCCGGTTCGCTGAAAATAGGCAAAGAAACTTTTCAGGGAGAAAAATTTTCGTTTGATTCCCTGTTCTTTATTGGTATTCTTATGCTCCGGATCATCTGGACGATATTTCAAATATTCCAGATATCGTTCCAGATCCGCGACGGAGATCTGGCGGAGATGTTCCATGGTAAATTCTTCTGCGGATAAACCGGAAAAATGCTTTCCTTCTTTGGTCAAAAATTCAAAAAAGAGGCTGATATCATAAGCATAGGAGAGTCGTGTCATGGAAGAAGTGGATGGTGCGATCCCACGAAAAAAATCTGCACAGAATGGTGGAAGAGTAGTAAGCATTTTTTTAAGCTTCTCTTCGTTTTTCTGATCGCGCTGTTCATGATATGGTATTTCATTCATTGTTCACTGCTTCCTTCCTGCATAAGCTTCCCACGCAGTTGTTCCAGTTCAGCCTGAAGTCTCACATTTTCCCGATCTGCGGTTCTCAGTTCCTCCTGCATTTCCCGTTCTTTGGCGATCACAGCACGCTCCTTCTCAAGATCTGCCTGCATCTGCGTCTGCTTTAACAAAGTCTGCGCCTCGGAATCTTTATCAGCCAACTGGCGCTTTAAATCTGCAATCTGCAGTCGGTCTTCCAGTTTCAGATCTTCCAGTTTGCGGATCTCTTCCTGTGTCTGTGTGACGGTCTGCTTTAGACCTTCTTTCTGCTCCATCTCATGAGCCAGCTTTTGTTCCAATTCATGATTTTTTAACTGCAATATACTGATATCGTTTCGAGCCTGCTCCTCGGATTTTTTCAGTACATCGTATTGCGACAGTTTATTTTGCAGCTCCTGATTTTGCGCCTGTAGAATCCGATTCATTTCTTCCTGATTGGAAGCTGCTTTTTGTGCTGCCTCCATCTGGCTGTTTGCATGCGCGGCCTGTTCTTTAAGATGTGTTTCTTCTTCATGCAGGGCAGTCATGGAAGCTTCTAGCTCTTTCTTTTCTGTTTCTATACGTTCCGTCTTTTCTCTCAGCTCATCAATGGTCAGGTCTTTCCGCTTTAAATCCGACTGAAAATGCTCCTGCACACGCACTTCTGCGTTGCTGCTCAATTCAATACTGTTGATATATGCGGATAATAGATCTTTTAACAGGCGCTCAAAATTCTCTATTTCTACAATGCGCCCAGGCACCTCAGCTTTTGCGTTGTTTAGTTCCAGAACCTGCAGAAGATGATCGAATCCCTGCGCCTGGTTCATTCCATGGGATGTGCAAAACTGGCGGAATGCTTCCGCGGAATCCGGATCAATCCGGAAGTTTACCTGTTTGGTTTCTTTTGCGTTTTTTTCGTTGCTCATGTCGTGTCATCCTCCTGAAGAGAGTATAACATGAGAACAAATGTTTTGTCAAACGGAAGTATAAGAAGAGTTTTGGTATGTTATACAATGCTATACTTTAATTGGCTATACATAGCACTGTATAACGCGATAAAAGATTGAAATACGTAGGAGACCAGAGAAAAAACGGATGAATAAATATCAGATAATTTCGCATATTGAATGCACAATTTTGAAATTCAATAGAAAAACAGGTAAAAATTAGAACGTGCGTTCGAAAAAGTGTCATTAACATTGCGTAAAACCTTAGTTTTACGCAATGTTGCAACAAAATGAAGTTGTGAAAGGGCAGAAAAGAAAGAAATAAGATGAAATATAGAAGTAACATTTACATTTTTTAAAAAAACAGATATAATCCTATGGAATTGAAGATAAAACAGTACAGGAGGTAAGAGTGTGATCATGGCAATACTGTTTGCTGTAATTTTTTTAGTGCTGGTTTTTAAATTGGTTGGTTTTGCACTCCGGATATGCGGAACGCTTCTGGGGGCGGTTTTAAGTCTGATTGGTTTTATCCTGTCTCTGGTAGTGGGAGCGCTTTTATTTGGACTTTCCACCGTTTTTGCTGCGGTGTTGTTTCTGATCGGAATTGCATGGCTGGTTATTCGGATTCTTTTATAGGAAAAACAAGAGAAAATGAGAGGTTGCGGGGATGGCAAAATTATATTTCAGATATGGAGCAATGGGCAGTTCCAAGTCTGCTAACATTCTGATGGTTCGCTATAACTATGAGGAACGCGGGCAGTATGCGGTACTTTTAAAGCCGCGAACAGACAATCGTGACATTGAACATGAAATCCGATCCAGGATAGGACTGGCTGCGCCGGTAGGTTATGTGGATGAGTTTTTAAAAGGGATAGCCGAAGTTTGGACAAAGGAGAGTGAAACATACCGTTACCGAGGAAAAGAAGTCAATGCCATTCTGGTGGATGAGGCGCAGTTTCTTTCCCCAGATGAGGTGGACATCCTTTCAGATATGGTAGATTTTTATAACATTCCGGTTCTGTGTTACGGATTGCGGACAGACTTTCTAAACCATCTGTTTCCGGGTTCTCGAAGACTGATGGAGATCGCGGATGTGATCGAGGAGGTTCCCACGGTTTGCTGGTGCGGAAAGCGTGCACAGTGCAACACCCGTTATGCAGATGGAAAAATTGTCCGCGAAGGTGCTCAGATCATGCTGGGATCCAACGAGAGCTATGTGGCACTCTGCAGGAAGCATTATAAAGAAGGAAAGCTTTGGAAACAGAATTAAAATTCTCAAATGTCAGGCGGGAAGCTGTCCGGGAGAGTGAATTCCAACTATTCGCGAAAGTCTAGTTTAACGAATAGTTGTAGGGTTTTTCAGGAGGAACGCTGTTTCGTCCTATGCACGGAGCTGTTCAACCTGTTCTGTTTCCAACTACCGTTTCACTTTCGTTAAACAAGTGGATTAGCTTGTAGATGGCACCCATAAGCTGAAATCCGTGGGCTTGTGGTGATTGCTATGTTTCAGGGCATGGCTGTAAAATAACGGTTGACCGAATGAACCCGATGCCGCGATGACCAAGGCTGCCAAGGCTCCCATGGGCGTACCGCCCTCAGAGCCTTGCGGCTTTGCCGAGCCTATCACGGCATCCCCTTCGGTAAACCGCTATTTTCCCTCCATGCAAGGTGGTGCGCATGAAAGATGCCGTGGATGATTTATCGTTGTAGTTCTGTGAAGGGTTTTTGTGGTTTTGGTGGAATGGTTTTGTGTGAGGTGGTAAGAAGGTTTTTTGTGATACCATAGGGATTTTTCCATGAAATTGAGAAGGTTTGAGACAATAATGGTTTGAGAAAGAATCAGCAGGCAAAAGGATATGTCCAGAGATACAGCTTTTTGTCGCGATTTTTGGTGATTAAGTGTTGCCATAGTCAAGTAGGGCAACCCCGTGGGTCTTCTCTTCCACCGTTTTTATAGGGAGTTTCTGAAAATGTGCCTGTTTTTTAACGGATATCCTCAAAATGTGTCCGTTATGGATTGGCAAATATTACTTTGTGTGGTATAATATAAGGTTATTTCTGATTGCAGGTCTAAAAATGTCCAAACGTCTGGACATTTTTGTCTGATTTTCTCATTTTGTCCAAACGTCTGGACAAAATTCATGGCGCGGGCCTGATACCTTTTCTTGCGGTCGCCTGTGCACCGTCTTGACCGAGGTTTACGACGGTGCACCAGAGCCGAGCCTCGTTCGCGAGAATGAGGAGATGATAGATAGGCGTATCTTGTAGCGTACAATACCGTTAAGTGATGGAAATCCGAACATGAGATATCTAGGACTCATCGAACCAAACCAGAAATTGACAAGCCGAGTCTTGTTGCTTTCTGTGGTTTGATATAGTCAGATATCCGTTCTATTACCAACTACCGCTCTGCTTTCGTTAAACTACACATTTCGCGAATAGTTGACAAGCAAACGGCGTCCGGCGGGTAGAATAAATGTCCGCCGTTGTCAACTACCGACTTCCCTGACTTACTTACAGTAAGACGCTTTCGCGAAACATCGGTCTAGTTTAACGAATAGTTGTAGGGTTTTTCAGGAGGAACGCTGTTTCGTCCTATGCATATCGTCCTATGCATAGAAAATATAAAACCGGGAGAAATCCATCATACACATTCTGAATTTCTCTCGGTCATCTCTGTTTTTTCATGTTGTCTCACGGATTCAGGTCATCATTATAACCTTCCGTACACCTCATCAGCAATAATTTCTTCCAGCTGATCCGTATTTCTGCTTTCTGACATCAAACTGATCACCATATTTTTATCTCGAAAAACCATGGTATACTGTCCATATTTGCCATTGGCAAGGAAGCTGTTATGGCGTCCACCCCAGAACAGGTATCCGTAACCATAGTCATTTTTGTTATTTTCCACCTGTTTTTTTGTACTTTCACGAATCCATTCTTTGGATAATAACTGTTTTCCCTTCCAGTTGCCATCCTGAAGATAGAGTTGTCCAAATTTATGAAGTTCCGAAACAGTCAGGAATAATCCGCCGGCGCCAAAGGTATTTCCATTCGGATCTACCTCCCACACAGTTCTGCGGATCTCAAGAGGTTGGAACAGCCTGGGAGTTAAATAGGAAAGAAGATCACATCCGGCTCTTCTCTGAACCAGGATTCCTGCCAGATATGGTCCTACATTATTGTATACAAAATGCGTGCCAGGCTCATAAATGAACGGAATAGCTAAAGATGCTTTCACCCAGTCCTGCTCTTTCATCCGCGGGCGCTGTTTGCCCATAAGAAACCCCTGTTCCTGGCCAAGCGTCATGGTCAGCAGATCTTTTACCCGGGCTTTTTTCAGGTTTTCATCCGGATTTTTTGGAAGATCTTCTGCAAACGCCTCCGTCAGAAGTTCATTTAAATCTATCAGACCTTCCTGAACGGCAAATCCTACTGCACAGGATGTGAAGCTTTTGCTGGCAGAATAAATGTTTCTCCTGCAGTCCTCATCCCAGTACTGCTCATATATCGTATGCTCTCCCATCGAAATTTTCATCCCGAGAACTCTTAATGCTTCTGCTTTCTGTTCAAATTCTTTCAGATCTACCATATGGCTTTCCTCCTTAAGCAAATCTTTCAAAAAATCCTTCTGGAATTTCATAGGATACTTCGTAACTGGTTCCCTTCATCGGATCACCGCCTTTGTATTTCACCCAGCCAGGGAAAGTTGCCATTGGCATCTGACCTCCGGTCTGATCTATGGTTCCGTACAAGGTTTCGGATGGGTATTCGCCTTTTGTGCACCAAAAATCCAGCCATTCCAGATAATCCATCCGAATGCCGCTGCAATGGGTAGCGGATGGCATGCAATAGAATTTCAGGAAAGCATCCGTTTTCTCCTGCTCATATTTTTTTACCACTTTCTGATACTGGCTAATGATCTGCCACGGGCTGATCGACATGTCATTCCAGCTGGTAAACAGGATCAATTTACCGCCATGCGCAATAAATTCATCAAAATCCATACTGACATCATACCGTGCAGACGACTCCATCAGCATAGCATAAAGTTTATCGTCCGGTTTATAGTAATCATGATCGATCAATTTCCAGTTTTTATCCTTGGTAATAAAATATTTAAATACCCCATCAGAACGATCTCCATGATGAACATTATATCGGGTATCCAAAGGTTCTCTTGGGACAGGATCCGGACCAAGGTCCATCATACCACCCTCTAAGGCGCAATATCCATGGTATCTGTTTTCTCCGTTTGGCATTGCATAATCCAGCAAAAACCCGTCCTCATACACCTGGATTGTCTGAAGCTGAGCCTCTGTCAGATGATATTTTCCCTGGATTTTCTGCAGAAAGGCGTCTCGATTCATACGCGCTGCATAGATGTTGGAAACAATTCCGTCTTTCACTCCATCCAGCTCATCATACATTTCAATCGCATCATTTCGGATCGCGGCTACTGTTTCTTCGTCAATAAATCCATCGGAATATGGATGATTTTTTTCATGATAACTATCATATACTGCCTTGGAAAGCAAGGCGCCCCACATACGAAGAAGGACAAAATTGGATACCGGATCCGCACAGAAAATCCCGTCATAGTCTTTTCCATAGGAGCAGGCGCACTCCAAAGCCTCTCTTCCACCCGCTGAGCCTCCGGCAAAATATACTTTTTCGGCATCCCGGCCATATGCAGCTTTTACAACCGCATGCATCACCCCATTCATTTTGATCAGATGATGCCGGATGTAATTCTGAAGAGATTCCTCATTTGCTGCAAACTCAGCAGACATGGAATCCTCAGACTGGTGACCGGAATCATCGCCAAACACCACATATCCATGTGCGATCGGCTGATAATCCGACATCAGCATGGCACCGTCCAGAGAAGGAACATGGCCATTATTTGCCCCGCCGCCAATCTGAACACTTCTTAAATTCCACTGATCGGGGAGCAAAATCTTCCAGCCGATATAAGGTGCCTCCGGATCAACCGGATCAATGACACCGGTAACTTCCAGATACATGATTTTACTTTCCTGAAATTTTTTGCAGACACTGGTTACTCTTCCGCCGCCTGTTGGTTCCTTTAACTGTTTTGGAGGAATCACCAGATCCTTTAAAACCGAACAAGCATCACCTGCAAGGGACACTCGGCTCAACAAATATTCACTTTCTTTCATTTCGTCCGCTGCCTTCTTCGCTTTTTAATTGCGATAAATTTTTTTTGCGATGTCAATCATGCGCTGAACCGGAACTGAAATATATCCACCGACTCTGGTTACGATCACAAATTTCCAGGTGACCGGCTTGGAAGCAATGGAAAAGATATCTACATTTAAATCTTTCGGATATTGGAAATCGGATGCAAATGCGACACCAAAATCTCGGGAAACCATCTCCCAGATCGTATCAATGGAAGAAAATTCGATCTGCTTTGGATCCATGAAATGTTTTTTCAAGACCCTATCTGCCACATGGCGAAGTCTGGAACCTTTATTTAGCATAATAAACCGTTCGTTTTCCATCTGCCGGATATCAATCCATGGATACCGAAATCCATACTTGGCAACTCCGTGAAACTGTCTGTTTTTTGGAGCGATCAGACAGATTTCCTCTGTAGAAATTTCTTCTATATGAAAATTGCCATCCTTTTCAATTTCCTCTGTTCCTGTCATCAGAGCTACCTGGATTTCTCCATTTCGAAGCATTTCCTCCAGTTTCTCTGCATCTTCCTGATATACATTCAGATCATATTCCGGATATTCCTTCGCAAAGATCGGTAAAATCTCCGGTAAGATCCGTTTTCCCCGCCCTGGTGTTGAACCGATATTCAGGGAACCTTTCTTTAGCATCTTAATGTCCGCGATCTGATTTTTAAAATCCTGATCCAGTTCTACCATCTGTCTTGCATATTCCAGATATTGCTTTCCGGCGTAGGTAGGGATCATTTTCTTTCCAACCCGTTCAAAAAGCTGCACACCATACATTTCCTCGGTTCTTGTAAGGAATTTGCTGAGCGCCGGCTGGGAAATAAACAGATTTTCTGCGGCTTTGGCAACTCCCTGTACTTTTGCGATCTCAATGATATATCTCTGTTCTTTTAATTCAGACATTTGCAGCCATCCCCCTTGTTAATATCTGTTTTTATTATAAAAGAAACGGCTGCAAATAAAAAGTAGTTATGACTGTTTAGAATGGAATTGCTCCCACCAGGATCGATCCTGCAAAGCATACGGTACAGATCAGCATGACCCATTTAAAGCTGAATTTCCAGTGATCTTTGAAATCGATGCCTGCAAGGCCAAGTCCGATGTACATCGCCGCAGTACCAGGATTTACAAACACCTGTGGCACAAAAGTCATCAGGTAACTTGCTGCTGCCTGAACCGGTGTAATATGATCCGACGCAATGGACTGGAGCATTGGAACAATGGTATAAGTACATGCCTCGTGATTTAAGCCGATGGCACTCAAAGGTCCCCATAAAAATCCCATGACCGTATTGATGTGAGCGGTCGCGCTTCCCTCCAGAAAACCAGATACAACCTCAACCATGGAATCTTTCATCGGACTATTGTTTAAGACACCGGTAAATACACCAGATGCGAACAGTACACTTACCATAGTCAGAACCGTTGGCGCATAAGACTGAAGACGTGCATTCTGCATCTTGGTTCCCGGATAGTTGACGATCAGCGCAATGGCTGCAGCTGCCATGAAACAAAGAAAAGTTGGCAGTCCGGATGCAAACATGGCAATAATCACAATCACGATCAAGGCAATATTAAACCAGAACAGCTGTGGCCTTAATAATGCTTTTTCCTCTTCTGTCTTATCTGCCTCGCTGAATAAATCTGCGGAATTGGCACCTGCCTCCAGACCGGCACCTCTCTTTTTTTCCTGTCTTGCATAATACAATGCGATCAAAAAACAGCAGATCAATCCGATCACCATGCCGGGAAGTTCCGCAATCATAATATCGGTTGCTGAGATATTAAAACCGGCAGCCAAACGTCCGCAGGGGCCACCCCATGGCAGACAGTTCATAACACCGGCTGTAAGGGATACCAGACACATAAGCACCAATGGGCGCATGTTCAGTCTCTTGTAGATCATTAAGAACGGTGGGATCACGATCAGAAAGGTCGTAGCACCTGATCCGTCAGAATGTCCAATAATTGTTGCCAATACAGTCAGGATACATACCGCTGTCACCGTTTTAGCGCCCAGCATCATCTTGCCTACGATCTTGTCAAATACACCGGCATCCATCATCACGCCAAAGAAAATAATTGCAAATGTAAACATGGCCGCATTGCTGACCTGTCCCTTTAATCCGGTTGTCACCCAGCTTGATAAATCCTCAAATGTCGGGTGCATGATTGCTGCAAAAATAATTGGAATCACAATCATTGGAATTGACGGTGTAAACTTACCGGATACCAAAACTGCCGTCAAGATCAGCATCATGGCAAAACCAAGAATTGCATACATTGTTACACTCATAAAACTACCTCCACACCTTTTTTGCTACAATTGATTACAGGCCCGTAACTTTTGTATCTCTTATTTTATAGAAAAGTAAACTATAAGTAAAATATTTCTTATTATAAATTTTGCATAACATTATGTTATGATTTTTTCTGTTTTTGTTAGAAATTCTCGTTTTATGAGCTTAAAATCCGTCATATTTTTGTTTTTGTTCTTAAAGTTATGATTTGTATAACCCGCACAGCAAACAAGAAAAAAGTCTACCTATTCCGGCCAAACTGTTTCTTGACCCTGGAACGGTTCCAGGGTTTATAATGAAAAATAAACAGATAATGCGGAGGTTTATAACGATGAAAAAGAATCACAAAATAAAAGCCTTGCTGCTTGCAGGTCTTGCAGGAAGCATGATGGTCGGCAGTTGCCTTACGGCTTATGCAGCCGGTGTAACAAAGGCAAACGGTAAGCTTTATTATTATCAGGCAGATGGATCCTTGGCAAACGGTCTGATCCATGATGCAGCATCCGACAAATATTATTATGCCCTGTCCGACGGCAGTCTTGTGATCGGCTGGCTTCATCTGGATCAGGATTATTACTATATGAACGAAGATGGATCCCTATGGACAGGCTGGAGAACCATCTCCGGTTCCCGTTATTATTTCTATCCGGAATCCGGAAAATGTGCCATCAATGTAGCCATGGAGATTGGAGGAAGCTGGTATTTATTCGGAACCGACGGCAAAATGCAGACAGGATTCCAGAATGTAAACGGGAATACCTATTACTTTGATCCATCAAATGGAGTAATGTATGTAGGAACCACACGTACCATAGGCGGCGTATCCTATACCTTTAATGCAGACGGTACCTGTACCACCCATGTAAATACAGCCAACTCTTTCACCATTGGGGATGAAGCAAATACAAAGAATCATACTGCCAGCAACCAGCAGACCACCCAGGAAACGACCACACAGGGCGGTTCCCGCGTAGTCACAGCCGGTTCCAGTAGATATTAAGCAGAAAAAACGGAGATGTCCATTAAGTGTCATCTCCGTTTTTTCCTTTATAAATGAGATCGTTGATAATCTAAAAGAAAGACAGAGGGAGCATATCTGACGATTCTCCCCTTGGTCAGATATGCTCCCTCTGTCTTTTTGCGTATGATTACTACTATAACGACTCCCTTACTCTTCTACATCTTTTTTGATCAGTCCCAGGATCACACAGCCAATCACCGAACCGATCACAACCGCTGCCAGATACATGAGCGGATTGCCAATGGTAGGCAGAACAAACATGCCGCCATGCGGTGCGCGCAACGTACAGCCGAATGCCTCGGACAGGCCACCTGCCACTGCTGCTCCGATCGCACAGGCCGGGATCACACGAAGCGGATCCTGAGCCGCAAACGGGATTGCACCCTCAGTGATAAAAGACAGACCCATGATGTAGTTTACCACACCGGACTGACGCTCTTTCTCGGTGAATTTTTTCTTAAAGAAGGTTGTGCAAAGAGCGATCGCGATCGGCGGAACCATACCGCCTGCCATAACAGACGCCATAACCTCAAAGTTTCCTTCTGCAAGCTGTGCAGTGCCAAATACATAAGCGGCCTTATTGAACGGACCACCCATATCGATAGACATCATGCCGCCGAGGATCATGCCAAGCACGATGCGGCTTGTACCGCCCATACCGTTTAAGAAGCCGGTCAGTGCGTTGTTGATCATACCCATATACGGGTTGATGAAGGTTGTTACTACAGCTGCAAGGAAGATACCGATTACCGGATACAAAAGCACCGGTTTAATGCCTTCTAATGCCTTCGGAAGTTTTGAGAACAGTTTTTTCAGTCCAAGCACCAGATATCCGGCTGCAAAACCTGCAAACAGAGCACCTAAGAAGCCTGCGTTGACATCACCGCCTGCCGGGTTTGCAAAGGTGCAGCCCATCTTTGCTACCAGACCGGCTACAAGGCCTACAGCAAGACCCGGACGGTCTGCGATACTCATGGCAATAAAGCCGGCAAGGATCGGAAGCATCATGCCAAAGGCCTGCTCACCGATGGTTTTAAAGTATGCAGCTACCGGAGTGTTTTTACCAAAATTGGACGGATCAATGGAATAATCATCCAGAAGGAAGGCAATCGCAATGAGGATACCACCGCCAATAACAAACGGAAGCATATGGGATACGCCGTTCATCAGGTGTTTGTAAATGGTACGTCCAACGCTGTCTTTTCCTGCATCTGAGGCAGTGCTCTCACTTCCATCCTCCTGATGGTGGTAAACCGGAACCGTGCCGCTCACGGCCTTGTTTAAAAGCTCCTCTGCTTTATGGATGCCGTCAGCTACCGGAACCTGAATGACCGGTTTTCCGTTGAAGCGAGCCATGCCAACGTTTTTATCGGCTGCAACAATGATCGCCTCAGCTGCATCGATCTCTTCTTTTGTAAGAACATTCTGAGCTCCGCCGGAGCCATCGGTTTCTACCTTGCATGTGATGCCGAGCTTTTTCGCCATATTTTCAATGCTTTCGGCTGCCATATAGGTATGGGCAATACCGGTCGGGCAGGCTGTGACAGCCAGCACGCGATAACCGGAAGCAGTTTCTTTTTTTGCGTTTACTTTTTCTGTGGATACTTCTTCCGTTTCTTTGGCGCCAAATCGTTCTGTCTCTGCATCATCAATGACTTTTAAGAACGCTTCCTTTGATTTTGCATGAAGCAGTCCCTCCATGAAGTCCGGATTCATTAACAGGGTGGAGAGTCTGGAAAGCGCCTCAAGATGCACGTCTGCTCCCTCTGCAGGAGCTGCGATCATAAAAAGGATATTTGCCAGGGATCCGTCAAAGGCTTCATAATCTACGCCATCCGGTACGACCATGGCTGCCAGTCCCGGTTCCTTTACCGCTTCTACCTTGGCATGTGGGATTGCGATCCCACCACCGATTCCGGTGCTTCCAAGTGCCTCTCTGGCAAGAATTCCCTCTTTATATCCTGCCTTGTCTTTTAATCTGCCACCTGCATCCATGAGAGCCACCAGGCGGTCGATCGCTTCCTCTTTTGTGGATACCGATACATTGAGTCCAATGCTTTCCGGTTTCAGCAATTCTGTAATGCGCATCTTTCCATCCCCCTATTGTTTGTTCAGCTGAGTTAACAGTTCCATGATTTTTTCTTTTGTGCCGATTCCATGGGAAAAGGCAGTCGCTCCACCGCTTGCGGTGCCAAGCTTCAGGGCATATCCATAATCCCTGGTCTTTAAATAGCCTGCAAGAAATCCGGCAACCATGGAATCCCCGGCGCCAACGGAATTAACCAGTGTTCCACGGCAGACTCCTTCTTCATAGACAGCACCGTCTTCTGTCAAAAGAATGGCACCATCTCCTGCCATGGATACCAAAACATTGCGTGCACCGCGTGCCTGAAGCTCTTTGGCTGCATCCAGGATGTCCTCTCTGGTATTCAGCTTCCGGTCAAGCATGGCTGCCAGTTCATGATTGTTTGGCTTGATCAGGAACGGATGCAGAGGAAGAACTTCCATTAAAAGAGCTTTTTCGGCATCTACCACGATCTGGATCCCACGATCAAAAAGCCGTTCCATGATCTCCTTATAGATTCCGCTGCTGATACTGGATGGAATGCTTCCGGACAGCACAAGCATGTCTCCTGCATTCAATTCCTCTAACTGTTCAAATAACAGCGCGACATCTTTTTCGGTGATTGCCGGCCCCATGCCGTTGATCTCGGTCTCTTCATCGGACCTCATCTTAACATTGATACGGGACATGCCCTCTTTTACACGGATAAAGTCGGAATGAAAACCGGCTTTCTGGCAGCGCCGCACAATCTCCTCCCCGGTAAAGCCGGCTACAAATCCGAGTGCTGTGCTTTCATAGCCAAGATTGGCCAACAGTGTAGATACGTTAATGCCTTTTCCACCACATACCATGGTTTCTTCTTTTGTTCGGTTGATCTGACCCGGAACAAAATGATCCACAGCGATCACATAGTCCAAAGCCGGATTAAAGGTTACTGTGTAAATCATATGTCATCTCTCCTCGGTTTTAAGAAAATTCATTTCTTATCGTTGACTTCATCATAATATGATTTTGCTTTTTCGTCAATAGTGTTTTTGATGAAAGTTCTTTTCATAAATATTTTCGTCAATTACAACAAAAAGATGGCATGCCAGACTGGCAATACCATCTTTCTTTTGTGAAAATCATCTATAGATTTTGGATCATCGCTCTTCCTGTTTGTCGGAGGAAATAGCCTTTTCATGACGACGCACATGCAAAACGGCCTCCGGCATACCTGCCATGAGAAGAAGGTAGAGGATTTCTACGACTGCAGTGGCAGCGACTCTCGAAAACCAGAATTCTTCGGTAAAGAGTTTTTCCCGTGTTGCCGTGATGATCCGGTAATCGGCTATCTTTGCCAACGAAGACTCCGGATTGTTGGTGATCAGGACAACGGTGGCTCCATTCTCCTTTGCTCCTTTTGCAAGAACCTGCAGACGATTGGAGGTTCCGGAGTTTGAGATGATCAGCACCACATCCTCCGGCCCCAGGTTAAATGCATAGGCAGTCTGAGCTTCCCAGATGGTACCGGCAACAGCCGTGATCCCAAGCTGGCTGAATTTAAAGGCACCGTCCAGGGCTACCGGAAGCGTATTTCCTACCGCGGCAAGCTGGACGATCCGCGCATGTTCCAGTTTTTTTAGGATCTGATCCAGGTTGTCAGTATCCATCATCCGTACCGTTTCCGTAAGCTCGGCGATTTTATTTGCGAGGATGTTTTTTAAAGATTGAGCAAGGTCATTGCGGTCAATCTCATTGGTGGTTTCCTGTTCGCGCTGCTCATCCTCCAAAATTTCCCGGGTAAGCGCCAGTTTCAGATCCTGAAATCCTTTAAAGCCGCAGCGGCGGCAAAAGCGCGATACGGTAGCGTCACTTGTCTGGCTGGCTTTTGCCAATTCTCCAACGGTCATACCGGCCGCCTCCGCTTTATGTTCCATCAGAAAGTCCGCGATTTTTTTTTCCGCTTCAAAAAAGCTGTCATAGGCGGAGCAGATCACAGAGGTTGCGTTTCGTGCTTCAATCATTTCATCCACTTCCAATTTCATGTAAATTTGTTTCTTACAAACAATATAGCATACACGAAACGAAATGGAAACTAAAAAATGCAGGAACTTTATTTGATCTTATCAATGGTCTCTAAGAGATAATCGGTAAATTCTGCTGCACTTGCACCATCCACATCGGTGGTAACAACCTTTTTGCGCTCAGTAATGGTACAGATATCCAGTGCCTGATCCAGAATGGCCTTGCGGTCTGCATAACCAATGTGAGCCATCAGCATGCCTGCTGCACGGATCAGGGAACACGGATCAGCATAATCACCACGTCCGTGGTTGATCAAGAACGGAGCGGTTCCGTGGATTGCCTCAAACATGGCATATTTGTTGCCAATGTTGGAGGAAGATGCGGTTCCAAGGCCGCCCTGATGCTCTGCTGCCACGTCAGTAACGATATCACCATAGAGGTTCGGCAGGACTACCACTTCGATTCCCTTGTTGAATTCCGGATCCAGCATCTTTGCGCACATTGCATCAACCAGACGCTCCTGGATCTCGATATCCGGATACTCCTCTCCTACTTTGCGTACAGCCTTGATAAAGTTGCCATCAGCCAGCTTCACGATATTGGCCTTGGTTACGATGGTGACATTTTTCTTTCCGTTCTTTCTTGCAAATTCGAAGGCAGCTCTTGCGATCCGCTCACTTCCCTGTTTGGTCTGTACCTTAAAATCTACCGCCAGGTCTTCGTCTACCTGGATACCCTTGTTGCCCCAGATATACTCACCCTCGATGTTCTCGCGGAAGAAAGTCCAGTCGATGTTCTTATCCGGAATCTTGATCGGGCGAACGGCTGCGAACAACTCCAGACCGCGGCGCAGCAGGCTGTTTGCAGATACGAGGTTCGGCCACGGCTCACCGGCACGCGGGGTAACCATCGGTCCTTTGATAAGGACGTTGCATTTTTTAATCTCCTCGAATACATCATCCGGAAGGCTCTGCAGCTTTGCTGCACGGTTTTCAATGGTCATACCCTCGATCTCGCGGATTTCTACATGTCCGTTTGCGATCTCCGGTGCTAAAAGATCATTCAGAACACGCAGAGCCTGTTTCATGATGATCGGACCGATGCCATCTCCCGGGAGTACACCGATGACGATCTTTTCCAGCTTATCAAAATCCGTCACCTCATTGTCTGCCTTCATACGCTCGATGCGCTCAAATTCAGACTGAATCAGCTCGCCAAACTTTTCCTGTGCAATTTTTACATTTTCTACACTCTTCTCCATGATGATCCTCCATGTTTTCTGTTTGTTATGGTAATATCTTAACATGACAAACTGCATAGGTAAAATACATAATTCGGCATAACTTATATAGGAATTTTGCATGATATATGATACACTGATCTTACAGAAAAACAATCGGGGAGTCCTTACAATGACACAAAATGAACTTCTTTATATCCTTACCATTGCAGAACATGGAAATATTACAAAAGCTGCCCAGGAACTTTTTATTTCCCAGCCTTCCTTAAGTGAATCTTTAAATAAAGTGGAACAGGAATTCGGCACTAAGATCTTTGAACGGACCCAGGATGGGTTGCTTCCCACTGCCTTTGGCCTGCGCTATTTAGACACAGCAAGAAAAATCCTTGACCGCTATAAGCGTATGGAGGCTGATCTGGATGAGTACCGTCAGATGCGACGTGGAAAGCTCACCTTTGGCATCCCGATGAATCTTGGAAGCTATCTGCTTCCAAAGGTTCTTCCGGCGTTTCAAAGTCTTTATCCGGATATCACCGTACAATTTAAAGAGAATAACTCCACGGAGCTTGATAAGCTCATGCTCTCCGGCAAGCTGGATTTTTCGGTTATGCACTACGAAACCCCGAACGAGGCTATTCATTATGAACTTCTTGCAGAAGATGATTTTTATCTGGTGATGCCGCTTGGCCTTGCACGTAAATACCATTTTCCAGATTACCGGGCATTGAATGTCTATGACTTAAGGGCATTGGAAAAAGAGTCGTTTCTTATGGTGGCAAGCCGTCAGAAGCTCCGCCAGGTTGCGGACTCTATCTTATCCCAGCTTTCCATAAAGCCCAATATCCGCTATACCACAAAAAACATGGAGACTGCCAAGCGCCTTTCTGCTTCCGGCATGGGGGTTACCTTCCTTCCGCACTCCTACCTAAATCTCTTTTCCGGTGTAGAAAATCTGGCCTGCTATCCCCTTGATCCGGCACTTCATGCATCGTGGAAGCTGGTCATAGGCTATCCAAAGGGACGTCCACTCTCCAAATGCGCAAAAGAGTTTATCCGTTTCCTGAAATCTTCTGACGCTGCCATGGCAGATGTTTCTGACTCTTAAGCTATAAAAACAGCCGGATAAAGCTCAGGCTCCATCCGGCTATATTTCATAGATATCTGGTTTTGAGTAATTTGATCAGCTGCTGCTGCGCACTGTTCAGTTCCTGATCCTGATTCCAGATCGCACCGATATTCCAGTGGAATCCGGCTTTGCCAAGAGAATAGATATGGGGGATCCGGATTGGGGTCATCATGCGAACGGTTGCTTCCGGCACAATGCTGAGTGCGATCCCAGTACTTGCTAAAAGATAAAGCGTCATATGGTTGGATGATTCAATTACGCTGGATGGCCGGACACCGTGTTCCAGAAAAATAGAGTCAATGGCACTGCGAATCCGCGTCTGTGGTCCAATCAGTGCAAATGCCCGATCATTTAAATCTTCCACGCTGACCCACTGGCGAACATCCCCGCGATGTCCAGGCAGCTCATGACCAGACACCAAAAGAATTTCCTCGTCATACAAAATTTGAGTCTGAAAGTTTGATCCAACCTGATAAAGCGGAATGATACCGAGATCTACCGTACCGTTTTGCACATTTTCCTCTACGCTCCTGCTGCTTGATTCTACCGTTTGGAGCCGGATATTTGGATAAAGACGCTGGAATTCCGGGAGTACAAACGGAAGCAAAGATGTTGCACGCATGTCTGACAGGCCGATCCGTATCACACCCTCCCTGCAGCAGTTGATATTTTCCACCTCTTCAAACAGCTGTTCCTGCAAGGACAGAATTTTTTTTGCTGTTTTGACATAGCATTCGCCTGCCTGTGTCAGAGTAAGGGGCGTGGTGCTGCGATTAAAGATTTTTGCACCAAGTTCGTCCTCAACTTTTGAAATAAAACTGCTTAACGCCGGCTGCGAAACATAGAGCTGTTCTGCTGCCCGTGTGATATTCTGACATTGTGCTACTTTCAATATGTACTGCAATTGTTTTGAATCCAAAAACAGCCACCTCCTAACCTGCTATCCAGTATACCAGATTGGGGAAATGGCTGTCAATTTTTATCCACAAATGATTCTGTAAATACCAAGTCCTGCAAATGCAACGCTAATGAACAGTGCGATAAAGGATACGACAAACAAATCAAGGAACATTTTGTTCTGCGGATATTTGTCATGGATTCCATCAAACTGGGAAACGCCCGCAAGGATGAGTGCTCCGGTTGTGGAAATCGGTGTAAATCCAGCTACCGTGCCGCCAATAACCACTGCTGCCATCAATTCATTCGGATTTACACCGTTCAATCCCTGTGCAATGCCTCCCACGGTTGGGATCAGGGTTGGGAATATGACACCAAGTCCGGATGCAAAGAAGGACATGATGCCTGCTGCCAAGCACATGAGCGGAGAAGCCGTTCGATCAGTACAAATGGAAGCAATGGAATCTGCAAGCAGCTCTACACCGCCTGCCAGTTTTACAATATTCATCAGAACTCCCATGCCAAGCACTAAAAGAATCGTATTCCACGGCAGAGATTTGAGTGCTGCCTTATCATCTCCGCATCTTAAGACAGCAAGCATGGAACCAATCAGGAAGCTTACAAGACCTACATTGCAGTCAAATACCACCACGCTGATGATCATCATGGCAAGGCCGATCAGAGAGATCCACTGTGTTTTGCTGAAGGACGGATTTTCTTCTTCCTGAATGCCTTTCATCGGATCTTCAAACTTCCATCCTTTAAATACAACGAAGGATGCTGCGATCATGGCAATTTCGGTTACAAACAGACACCACATGGCCGGAACGGTATTTCCATCCAGTCCCTGTTCTGTCATCAGACCGGAAACAACCACCGCCTCCGGAGTGATCGGAGACATGCGCGTGGCCTGAGCTCCCATCTGACCGATGAGGGACAAAAGAATCGGATTAATTCCTGCTTTTAATGCTACCGGAATTGCCAGAACCGGAACGATTGCCAGAGTTGGAATTGCACCGGGGCCAACACCGGAAAGGATTGCGCCGATTGCAAACATGGCAACGTACAGGAGAAGCTTCTGCTTTTCTGCCACCTTTGTGATCTTCTTTGCAAGCACTTCGAGCGTTCCATTGTTGCTGATGATGCCGAACAGATACAGTACACCGATCATGGTCAGAGCCATGGAAGAACTAAAACCGCTGATGATCTTTCCGGCAGGAATCCCGTAGACCAGTCCGATCAGATAAGCAAGTGCAATGGAAACAATTCCTACATTGATTTTCAGAACAAAACCAGCCACGATAGCTACTGTCAGGGCTATCAGGGATACAACCGCCATATTCATATAAAACCCTCCTCAAAAACTCTTTTATTGAGACATGTTTATTAAGACATATCTTTCGTGGCATAAGTTTATCAAAATCATCAGATTCCGTAAAATATCGTTTTCTATATGATGTTATAATCAATAATATGTTATCTTTTTGTCATTTTCAACGTGTTTTTGTATAATTCACTCAAAAATCAACATGTGTTTTCGTGCAACATAGATAATTTTCGTTTTTTCTCTATTATTGTTCCATATAAATATATGAATTTTACTTATAAAATTTTTCTCATTATAATGATCTTATCAAATATAAGATTTCATTACAGGAGGTTATGATGTTATTATGAAATACGCTTATGTCGGATGCCGGACAACCAAAGCCCGTAATGCACGTGGAGAAGGACTGGTTGTCTACGATATTCTTCCAGACGGAAGCTGGAAACAGAAACAGTGCCTGTTTACGGATGATAATCCAAGTTTTCAGTGTTTTGATAATGAAAAGAAATTTCTTTACAGTGTTCACGGAGATCTGACGCTTGTATCCAGCTATAAGATCCAGGAGGATGGCACTCTGGTACATTTAAATACCATTGATATCGGTGGAAAAAATCCGGTAGACATTACCGTGGATCGTAAAAACCGGCATGTGATCGTGGCAACCCTGCAGGGAGGCACCTTATATACCATCCGCCGAAACACGGATGGAACTCTCGGAGAGGTCGTCTCTCGCTTTACTTATGAGGGAAAAGAGGAAGGTGCTGTTTCTACCATTCATCAGTGTCTGTGGGATCAGAATAAGGATTACCTGTTTGCCTGCGCCCAGGGTCGCATCCATGGTTTTGGCCAGATGCGTGCTTTAAAGTATGATCATGAAAACGGAAGCTTCACGGAAACCGACCGATTCTATTCCAGAACCTGGGATGAGCCGCGCCATGCAGCCATGCATCCGAACAATCGTTGGCTCTACATGTGCGAAGAAAAGGGAAACAAAGTTTTATACTTCCAGTTTGATGAGACCACCGGAAAGATGAACGCACTGCAGGAACTTTCTACCGTTCCGGAAACAGTGACCGGCTATTCCGATGCCAGTGAAGTTATGATCGACCCGACCGGCCGGTATGTGTTGGTATCCAACCGCTACACGGACAGCATGGCCATCTACCGCATCGATCCGGTAACCGGATACTTAAAAAATATCGGATTTGCTCCGTGTCTCGGAAAGACACCTCGCTTTTTCTGTTTTGCACCAAATGGCAACTGCTATG
This sequence comes from Oscillospiraceae bacterium, assembly GCA_963642615.1. Taxonomy (GTDB): domain Bacteria; phylum Bacillota; class Clostridia; order Lachnospirales; family Lachnospiraceae; genus Brotaphodocola. The sequence goes on from CAVIHW010000015.1 coordinate 30,976, forward strand.
TGGCAAATGAAGACAGCGACACCATCATCGAGTTTCGATTTGATGCAACAACTGGCCAGCTGATCCCGTCTTTAAATATCATTCCGACCGGCAGTCCGGTATGCATTTCTTTCTTATAGTTTGTATACAAAAAGCTCCGAGACAACTTCATTAAGAAGCTGTTTCGGAGCTTTTTTACCTGACTGCCTATTCTTTTAATTTCTCATACATTGCAAGGATCTCATCTGCAGCCTGAAGATAAACTTCGCCCTCCAGGGTGGCTCTTAAGCCTTCCGGTGTCCGCTTAAACAGGATGATGTCCATGTCTTCCTCTACCCGGTGTACGGCGCGGCTTAAGGAGGAGGGGTTTTTTTGGAGCACCGCTGCAGCCTTCTGGATACTTCCTTCCTGTGCAATGCATTTCATATAACGAAGTTCCTTTTCGTTCATATCTGCCTCCAGGAAACTAATTGTCGGATCGGGAAAAGGCATTCTTCATCTGGCTGCTCAGTTCAAACAGTACCTTGTCCAGGGTATCTGCTGTCTTTTGCTTTAACATTTCTGCGATTTCCTGGTTTGCGTCTTCTCTGAGGATCTCACGTTCTCTCTGATTGTCTGTCTGTTTGATGAGCGCATCATACTTATGAAGGATCGCATAGGCATCGGACTGAACCGCCAGCTGATAACGTTCTACGTGAACAATGGATTTTCCATAGGAGGCATCGGTCATGGCTGCGATCAGGCGGCTGTTCCAGTAGAAATTATCAGTGGATACTTCTTTGGTGGTATTTGCGAGATAGTCGGGTGTCTGTGAGATCTGCGCATAAAACGGCACTAACACATTAAAGGCATTGGAGGCAAAGGCAAGCCACTGGATGGCAGATGCATCCTCCGGCTGATCCGGGCGCATCTGGATGACCGCTACAAAGTCATTCCGGTTGATGCCGACTGCACGGTATTTTCCGCGTTCTGATAGGTCTCCGCGGCTATTATACGGGTCGTATGGGGTTCCCTGATAATGGGTGGAGAGCACATATTTTACATCTTCCACGGTCAGCTTCTTTTCCGGAACCAGACTCCACGGGATATCATCAGATTCCGGTCTGTACTCTGCGTCCACGCCATCCCAGGTAAACGTATGTGGATTTAAGCAGCGCTCGATATACCAGGCACGGGGCGTATTGTATACATGATCCGAATCGGTATGGCTGCCAAATGCGTCGCGCGGACAGAAGACACTCTCCGCATCAAGGCGCAGATCCAGATGGTTCTTCTCGATAAACTCTCTTAAATCTGCAGAGCACAGATGCTCCTTCTGTTTGCCAAATGCGTCCTCCAGATCAAACTCATCCATGCCAAACTGGTTTGGCATGACCACATACCGGTCATCCGGAACCTTTTTCGCGATCCAATGATGTCCGCCGATGGTCTCAAGCCACCAGATCTCATCTGCATCCTGGAAGGCGATCCCGTTTTTTTCATAGGTTCCGTAGGTTTCCAGGAGGCTTCCAAGGCGAAGTACGCCCTCTCTTGCACTGTTTATATACGGAAGTACTAAAAAGACGATATCTTCTTCACCAATGCCTCCCGGCACTTCCGCGTTTCCATCCTCTGCCGGATGATATACGACCAACGGATCTGCGCCCAGCACCCGTGGGTTTGAAGTAATGGTCTCGGTTGCAGTCATAGCTACGTTTTTTTCATTCACGCCGCTGGCTGCCCAGATGCCCTTTCCGGCCACGGCATTTGGCACTGCCGTAAACCGGTAAGGATTCCTTGGAAGTTCTACCTCTACATGAGACAGAACCGAACGGTATGTCCGTTTCTGATCCTCCGGGTGAAATACCACAAATTTTTTCGGGGTAAAATGACCGGCTCCGGAATCATCATTCCGGGCGATCATGGTAGAACCGTCATAAGAAGCATTTTTTCCTACAAGAATCGTTGTACAAGCCATGTTTGTTTCCTCCTGATGTCACCTTTTGCTGCTTTTTGTCATTTGGCAAACAGCAGCAGGATTTTCTATCTCATATCTTACCTCAGGAGGTGGGAAAAAACAAGCAGTCTAGCGAATCAGATCTTTTCGGCTGATATAATGGGTATGTAAAAGCTCATGGGATTTTTCACTCAGCGGTTCACCAAGAAAATCCTTGTAGATCTGCTGGACATACGGATTTTCATGGGACTTGCGGATCGGAAGGTTCCGATCTTCGTTGTAGATGGCATCGCGTCTGGCAGCAAGCTTTTCCCAGGTTGTTGGAGCATTTCCGCCTCCTCCGATACATCCGCCCGGACAGCTCATAACTTCAATGAAGTGATAATCAGCTTTTCCTTCCCGCACAAGGTCCAGAATCTTCTTTGCGTTTGCAAGCCCATGCACAATGGCAACCTTTACAGTAAGGCCTCCAATATCCAGGGAAGCCTCACGGATTCCTTCAAAGCCGCGCACTGCGGTAAACTCCAGGCGTTCTTCCAGTGACGTGCCGGTCACAACCTCATAGACCGTGCGGAGTGCAGCTTCCATCACACCGCCGGTAATTCCAAAGATCTGGGCCGCTCCGCTTCCAAGACCGAATGGCACGTCAAACGGTGCATCTTCCAGATTGTCAAAATCAATGCCTGCGGTGCGGATCATCTTTGCAAGTTCCATGACCGTGATCACGATATCCACATCGTCCTTCATCTCCGGGCGTTTGCATTCAAATTTCTTGGCGGTACATGGCATAACGGATACGCTGCAGATATCTTCACGTTTCAGGCCTTCCTTCTGGGCAAAGTACGTCTTGATCACGCTGCCGAACATCTGCTGGGGTGATTTTGCCGTGGAAAGATGGGAAAGGAGGTCAGAACCATAGGTTTCGCAATATTTCACCCAGGCCGGACAGCAGGATGTAAACATGGGCAGGGTTCCGCCTTCGGTTAACCGTTTTAAAAATTCGGTTCCCTCTTCCATGATCGTCAGATCTGCACTGAAATCGGAATCGAATACCTTATAAAATCCGATCTTTTTTAATGCATGGACAATTTTTCCGGTCGAAACAGTTCCGGGCTTATGTCCCAATGCTTCGGCAAGATTGATGCGGACAGAAGGCGCCATCTGGATGACCATGGTTTTTCCTGCTGCCATCTGGCGATATACCTCATCGGTGTTATCGCGGATGGACAATGCCCCAACCGGGCAGACCTGCACGCACTGTCCGCAGCCGACGCAGGAGGTATCCATAAGATCCTTTCCGTAAGGAGGCACGATTTCCGTATGGAAACCGCGGTTTTCTTTTGCCATAACCTGGATGCCCTGTACCTTGCCGCAGCTTTCCATGCAGCGTCCGCAGAGAATGCATTTTTTCATATCACGGACAATACAGGGGGAAGACTCGTCTTTTTTAGCAGAACGTAAGGTCAGTTCATAACGGTTCGGTCGGTTCATATTCAGGTCTTTTGCTACCTTTTGCAGTTCACAGGCACCGTTTTTGGAGCAGATCAGGCAATCCTGCGGGTGCCGTGCGAGAATCAGCTCCATAACATTTTGACGTGCCTTGATCACTTTTGGCGAGGCCGTTTTTACCACCATTCCTTCCGAAACCGGTGTATTGCAGGCAGTCGGAAGAAGGCGCTGACCCTCCACTTCCACCACGCAGATGCGGCATACTGCCTTGACTGCCTGGTCTTCATGGTAACAAAGGGTCGGGATATGAACATTCAGTTTTCTGGCTGCCTCCAGGATCGTGGTGCCCTCCGGCACTTCCACGCATTCCCCATCAATCTTCAAATGAATCATAATACTCTCCTCCTGTCTGACTGCATACCGGACAATGGTCCCGGTCGATATGGCTTAAATATTCGGAATAAAAGTTCTGGATGCTGCTGGTTACCGGCACAGCCGTGGAGTGACCCAGCCCGCAAAGTGCCGTGAGCCGCATGGTTTCAGCAAGATCCTGAATGGTGTCCAGGTCCCGGATGTTGCCGTGCCCGTCTGCAATCTTGCTGATCAGCTGGTAAAGTCTTGTGCCTCCCTCACGGCATGGTGTACATTTTCCGCAGGATTCGTCCCGGAAGAAATCCAGGTTGTTTCTGACAATGTCAATGATACAGTTGCGGTCATCGATCACTAGGATGGTTCCGCAGCCAAGACGTCCGCCGGATGCGCTCACAGAGTCAATATCCAGAGTCATGTCAATCTGGTCGGCATTGATGATGGCACCGGATGCACCGCCTGTCTGTACCGCCAGAAGCTTGCGGTCATCTTCCACTCCGCCGCAGACCTCATTGATCAGCTCCTTTAAATTAATGCCCATCTGAAATTCATACACGCCTCTGTGCTTTACATTTCCGCAGACCGTAAACAGCTTGGTACCCGGACTGTTTTCCGTGCCAAGAGAACGATACCACTTTGCTCCATTACGAAAGATCGGGGCAATGTTTGCCAGAGTCTCTACGTTGTTTAATACGGTGGGCTTCCCAAACAGACCCTTAATGCCCGGAAACGGAGGACGAAATCTTGGCTCACCGCGTTTTCCTTCAATAGATTCGAACAAGGCAGTCTCCTCACCACAGACATAGGCACCTGCACCGGAGCGGAGCTTTACGGTAAAGTCAAAGCCGCTTCCAAAGATGTTTTTTCCAAGGCATCCTTCTTCGATGGAGCTTTGGATAGCAGCCTCTAAAATGGGCAGCAGATAGTTATATTCGGCTCTCAGGTAAATGAAACCCACATGGGCATTTACTGCCTTTCCGGCAATGGCCATGCCCTCTAAGATCGCACAGGGATCGGTACTGAGAAGGATACGGTCTTTATTGGTGCCGGGTTCTCCTTCGTCTGCATTGCAGACAATGTATTTCACATCACCGGGCGCATCATAGGCAAACTGCAGCTTCCGGTAAGTCGGAAAGCCGGCGCCTCCGCGTCCGCGAAGTCCTGCCGCTTTTAACTCTTCGATGATCTCGGCTCCACTCATGGAAAGTGCACGGCGCAGAGCCTCATATCCTCCGGTCTTTACATAATCGGCCGCACTTTTCGGATCAATCTTTCCCTTGTTTCTGAGCAGTACAATGGTTTCTTCCATCAGTCTTCTACCTCCTCACGGATATACATTTTCACAATGGAGCGCACACTGTCCGGTGTCAGATTTCCATAGGTTTTCTCATTGATCATGATCGCCGGGGAAACCTCACAGATCCCGAGACAGGGACAATATTCCAGGGTAAACCGGTTATCCTCCGTCGTCTCTCCCATTTTGACATGCAAAAGATCCTCGAGTGCCCGCACAATCTCCTTTGCACCCTTCACATGGCATGGTGCACTCTTGCACATCCGGATAATGTATTTGCCGCGTGGTTTTACGGAGAGCATTGCATAAAATGTGATAAAACTGTATACATCCGTCTGCGGGATTCCCATCTCCCGTGCAATGACCGATGCCACCGATGCAGAAAATGCCGGAACGATCTTTTGTACCTTGATGATCACCTTCATTAACATTTCCGGCCGCCCCTTGTAGCGAGATGCGATCTCGGCTACCTGCACCAGTTTGGATGAGGATGTCTTGTAGCTGTAAGTTTCTTCTACCTTCATAATCAACCTCCCTTTCGCGTGATTCCTGCGAAATATTCTCAACAAGTTTGTTAGCTACAGTATACGAAACAATCCGCTTGCGGTCTAATACGGAAAAGAGCGCTGTCTATATAGGAGAAATGCATGTTTTGATATATTTATAACTAATATTGTATTTTATCAATGATTGGGGATGGACAAAATCAAAAAAGAGGTTCAAAAAAGCCTCCGAAAAGACTCATTTGAACCTCTTTGATCATTCTCAGGTTTTACAGAAAGAATGAGAAGAAGAAGGATGCAATGATCAGTACGATACCACCACCTACACGGCTTGAAAGCTGTGCATAGCTGACGAGTCCCATACGTTTTGCCGCACCCAGTACGGCAATGTCGCCTGCGCCACCGCGGTTTGCCATGCAAAGGCCTGCGGTTACTGCAGAATCGATCGGATAGAATCCAACCAGTTTACCGACAAGGGCACTTCCAAGGATTGCACCAAGAACGATGACGGCTGCAATGATCAGGTTTGCCGGGCTGCATGCCGAAACCAGTTCGCCAAGATCGAAATCAAAGCCAAGACCGACCATGGTCATCAGTGCCACAATGGATACCATGAAGGACTGCATGTTTCTTGCTGCCACACGGATATTTGCCGGAACAATGCCAAGGGCTGCGATCACAACAACAAAGATGATGCTGTATGCAAAGGTATGGATCTGTGCTCCAAATACGGTCGGGAGCAGTACCTTGCTGAACAGACGACCTACCGCATAGACAGCACCCATCAAAAGCAGGGCACCACTGTAATCGGTCAGGCTGACTTTGATTTCAATATCTTCCTTGATCAGGTTTCCATCTACAGCCATGATATTGTTTCCATCGCCGGTCAGAGACGGTTTTACCTCCCCAAGACGGTTTAACAGGGCACCTGCCAGGATACAAAACAGGTTTGCAATGGTCAGGATGATGATCGCAAAGGAATAATAGTTAGCAGCCGGCTCTCCGCTGATCTGCTCATAGATCTGGGAAAGCGGAACTGCACCTGCACCATTTCCGCCGCCCATGATCGGAAGTACGTATTTGATGATCATGTCGATCGGTGCAACACCAAATACCAGTCCAATGGCTACTCCAAGAACGCAGGCACCTGCCAGACCGCCAAGGATTGCCGGAATATAACCTGCAAAGCTGCGCAGCAGAACCTTGCGGTCAAGAGAAAGGATGGAACCCATGATCAGGGCAACAATAAACACACTTAGGATATTGATATCGCCCTGAACCATGGTGTCCACCAGCTCCAGATATCCTTCCGGGATCAGGTTAAACTGTTTTAATACGGCACATCCGAAAAATACCATCAGCAGGCCGCCGCCAATGTAGGTATTCCAGATTGGCAAAACCTTACCGAATTTATAAAGGACAATGGAAATCGCCATGGAAAAGGCGATAAAGGAAATCGCATCATATCCAAGGGTATCGGTATAAGCAACTGCCAAAACGGCAAAGGTGCATAAAAGATACAGCCACCACGGAAGACCGCCAAGATTCTTCATTTCTTCAACAAAGCCTTTTTTCTTACTTTCACCCATCATGTTTCTCCTTTTTGCTCTTAATCTCTGCCAAGCTGTTTCTTCAGATAACGAAGCTGACCACCACAGGAAATAACTTCCAGTTCACTGTCAGACAGTTCCAGACGTGCTTTAAAGGTGACCCCTTTTGTATTGTCACGAACTTCGACTTCTCTTGTCTGCATCTGCTCAAGAAGTCCGTTGATCTCAAGTTCATCACCCAGTTCGATCTTGTCATAATCAGCAGGATCTTCAAAGATCATCGGGATGATACCGTGGTTGATCAGGTTGCCTTTGTGGATGCGGGCGATGCTCTTTGCAATGACAGCGCGAACACCTAAATACATCGGGTTGATGGCAGCATGCTCACGGGAGGAACCCTGGCCGTAGTTTTCGCCACCGATGATGATGCTCTGCCCCATCTCTTTTGCCCGTGCAGCAAACTCCGGATCATAACGATGGTAACAATACTGGCTCATGAGCGGAATGTTGGAGCGCATGCTGGAGAACTCTGCACTGGCCGGTGTGATGTCGTCGGTCGTGATATTGTCCACGGTCTTTAAGCTGACCGGTACACACAAGTGCTCGGTTGGCTGCTCCGGGATTGGAAGGAATTTGATATTCGGTCCTTTTACGATCTCTACTTTTTTAGCCTCTTCCTCCGGAAGCGGTTTGATGATCATGGAGTCATCTACCGGATAGGTTTCCGGCTCATGGATGTCTGCAAGCTTTGCTACGTCTGCACCCAAAATATCCTCTGCGGTTGCGAAGGTGCCAAGAATTGCAGTTGCAGCGGCACTCTCCGGACTTACCAGATAGATCTCAGCGGTCGGATTACCGGCACGCCCCTTGAAGTTACGGTTGGAGGTACGTACAGCGACGCCCTTGGTAGCCGGGGACTGGCCAATTGCACAGCACGGTCCACAGGCAGTCTCTAAGATCCGCACGCCTGCATCGATCAGCATATCCATGTATCCGTCATGCATCAGCTGTTTGTACACCTGCTTGGAGGATACTGCACAGGTACAGCTCACATCCTCATGCACATGTCTTCCCTGTAACACCAGGGCAACCTTTGCAATATCGGAATAACTTGCGTTGGTACAGCTTCCGATGAAGACCTGCTGCACTTTCCGTTTTTCGGCATCCTTTAACGGCACAACATTGTCCGGCTGATGCGGGCAGGCAATAAGTGGCTGCAGAGTGGAAAGATCGATCTCCATCTCTCCGTCGTATTCGGCATCGGCATCGGCAACCATCTCGACGTATTCTGCTTCACGTCCCTGTGCCTTCATGAACTTGAAAACCTGTTCATCTCCCGGGAAAATGGAAGTGGTAGCGCCCATCTCTGCTCCCATGTTGGTGATAGTAGCACGCTCAGAAACCTCAAGTCCGGCTGCGCCCTCTCCTACATACTCGAATACCTTTCCAAGACCGCCTTTAATGCCGACTCTGCGAAGCATCTCCAG
>CAVIHW010000015.1:39768-60538 GCA_963642615.1 Oscillospiraceae bacterium
CAGATTCCGTTTCCTGGTCTTGAAACGTGAACACCAAATCGTTTTGCGACAGACTGCAGATAGATATGGTCGTCCGGAGTCTTGTTATCCAGATATAAAAGGTTATGATCCAGGTAGCTTACGCTGGTCTCCACCTGTGTACGATCCAGTCCAATGGCCTCAAACGCCAGATAGGTCATAACTGCATTGATGTCGTGTGTCAGGGTCTGATCTACCTTGATGTAGATCTCGTCTCCCGGTTTCATCTCAGACGGCTTTGCCAGATGAGCTTCAAGAATTTTTCTTGTCAGATTCTTTCCCATGAAAAAACACCCTCCTTAAGTGATTGTGGAATCTGTTCCTTTGCTTTGCAAACTGATTCTCATTAACCACATTATAAGAGAGTGCTCTTTATAAGTAAAATTTCATTTTACAAATGAACCCCATAGCTTTTTCTTATGGCTTTGCATGGCTTTTGCTGCGATATCCAAAAGTGCCTGTTCCACTTCTCCGATATAGCTGCCTTCCCGGTATAAAGCCATAAGCGGCCAGTAAATGGGCATGTCTGAAAGATGGTAGGCCTCTGTTTCCATGGCTCCCTCCATCAGCTCCAGCGTGATCTCTGGTATGATTGCCACACCAAGTCCCTGGGCAGCCAGGCGGTAGGAAAGCATATTGCTGTGGGATTCAAAAAAGATATTCGGTTTTTGCTCCGCGTTTGCATAGAGAACATCGACACTTGAACGCAGAGCATGTCCCTTTTTCAGGGTGATCAGCGGCAGCTTTGCTACCTCCCGCCAGTTGACAATATTTTGTGCTCTGTCCAGAAAACAGTTTTCCGGAAGATATCCTTTTGCTGCCACTAAGATCAGCTCCTCTTCCACAATCTGTTTCTGGACTACATCCTTGATGGGATTCCAGTAAGGAAGAAAGGCAAAATCAATCTTTCCGGCTTTCAGCTCCGCGATTAGCTGATTTCCGGGGCCTGTAGACACCTCGACGTCAATGCCAGGATACTGATCCTTCAGCGGTTTTAGGATCAGAGGCAGCATGTAAATGATACGCTCGCTCGGAAAACCGATCTTTAACCGTCCGCTCATGTGATGGGTGATATCCCGGATCTCCCGGTTCATTTCCTCCATCTGAAGGAGGATGATCCTTGCCCGTTTTAAATATTGTTCTCCGGCATAGGTCAGCTTTAACGGTGTGGCTGACCGGTCAAACAGCTTCACCCCCAAGTCTTCCTCTACCTTGCTTATATAGTTGCTTAAGGCCGGCTGACTTATGAAAAGTTTTGCTGCTGCCTTTGTAAAGCTCCCGCATTCCGCCACCTGGTTTACATAGGTAAACTGTCGTAACTCCATCTGTCTCTACCTCCATGACGCCCATTCTGCTTACAGTTACCTATTATACTCAAATACAGCACAAAAGGAAGCCGTTATCTGAAAACGGCTCCCTTTTGGCTGTTGCACATACATGAGGAGTTTCTATATAGTCGCAGATAAGCCGTAAAACGGTGGGAATCTTATCTGTTTCTATTGAAGTTGATCAGACAGCCGGCCTTTACGATCTTACGCTCGTTTTCGGTCATCGGCTGAATGTAAAGGTGGATCTCTTCGGCTTTGCCATTTTTGATGACATATGCCGGGATATCGGTTAAGTCACCTTCTAATGCGGTACGCACATTCGGAACATAGATATAGTCATCCACCTCGAACATGGTCGGCTCGCCCTTTAAGTGGAACGGAAGCATACCCCAGTTCATACAGTTGGAACGATAACGCTTGGTAGCATATTCCTGGGTGATATTTGCAAGGGCACCCAGAACTCTCTGACAGGAAGCAGCCTGCTCACGGGCAGAACCGTCACCCGGCTTATTGGAATAGATCGTGGAACCGATCTCAACATCCTCAGCCTTTATGTCCTCCTGGCCAGGAATGGTGTTAACCACCTTTATAACCTCTGCGATCTCAGGATTTACGGTACCTGCAAGACGCTCATTTTCAAGAGCCTGAACTGCCTTTGCACGGCCAACATACTCCGGATCACGGCGGGACAGGGTAAACTCAGCCAGTCCCAGCGGATTAGAACGATAAGATGAGGTCTCACCGGACGGGATCAGCTCATCGGTTGTAGTTACTTCATCCAGAATCTTGGAAGAAACCTTTAAAAGGATATTCTCAGACAGTGCCTCCATTTCAGGCCAGTCTTTGATATTCGGACCAAAACGAAGCTCGGAATCCAGTTCTGCCTTGTTGTAGCCGTTGTAGACTCTTGCCTGGTAAGCGCGATCCTCATAGTTGTACTCCGGAACATCGCCCCAGCAATCCATGGTTTCTGCGGAAGTCAGCTTGCCGCCGTTTGCTGCGGTTGCTGCGATGGAACGTGCATCCATCAGGGCTACTGCGGACATCTGTCCGTTGCCAGGCTTGGAACCTTCGCGGTTCGGGAAGTTTCTCGTGGTATGACGGATGGAAAGTGCATTGTTTGCCGGAGTATCGCCTGCACCGAAGCATGGTCCGCAGAATGCAGAGCGGATGATCGCACCTGCATCCATCAGATCTGCCAGAAGACCCTTGCGATCCAGATCGGTATAAACCGGCTGGGAAGAAGGATATACGGACAGATAGAACTCACCGTCACCGATATTCTTGCCCTTCAGTGCATGAGCTGCTTCTACTACGTTTGTATAGTTTCCGCCTGCGCATCCGGCAATGATACCCTGCTGCACCTGAAGCTTTCCGTCTTTTGTGATCTTATCCAATAAGGTAAAGTGTGCTCTGCCCTCTGCAACCTGGTCTGCTGCCTTCTCGGTCTCACGCAGGATGTCTTCCAGATTTTCATACAGATAATCGATCTCGTAAGCGTTGGACGGATGGAACGGCAGTGCGATCATCGGTTTGATGGTGCTAAGGTCGATCTCTACACAGCCATCATAATAAGCAACCTCAGCCGGATTCAGTTCTTTGAATTCCTCACCGCGGTGATGCTTCTCAAGGAAGGCCTTGGTGTCATTGTCGGTTCTCCAGATAGAAGACAGACAGGTGGTTTCGGTGGTCATAACATCCACACCGTTACGATAATCGGTCGTCATGGAAGAAACGCCAGGTCCGACAAATTCCATTACTTTATTCTTTACATAACCATTTTTGTAAACTGCACCACAGATTGCCAGTGCGATATCGTGCGGTCCTACAAACGGCTGCGGCTTTCCGGTTAAGTAGATTGCGATTACACCCGGATATGCCACATCATAGGTCTGCTTTAACAGCTGCTTGGAAAGCTCACCGCCGCCTTCTCCGATCGCCATGGTACCCAGGGCACCGTAACGGGTATGGGAGTCAGAACCAAGGATCATCTTGCCACCGCCGGCAAAGCATTCACGCATATACTGATGACAGACTGCCACATGCTGCGGAACGAAAAGGCCGCCGTATTTCTTTGCAGCAGAAAGTCCGAAATAATGATCATCATCGTTGATGGTGCCGCCAACTGCGCAAAGGGAGTTGTGGCAGCAGGTTAAAACATAAGGAAGCGGGAATTTCTCCATTCCTGATGCACGGGCAGTCTGGATAATACCTACAAAGGTAATATCATGGGAAACCATTGCGTCAAATTTGATCTGAAGCTTGTCCATGTTGTCTGACTGATTGTGGGCTTTCATAATGCCATAAGCGATCGTGCCCTTCTTTGCTTCCTCTTTTGCAGCAGCTTTTCCGGTCAGCTGTTCTACCCTTGCAGCCTCTGCCTCCGGTACCAGAGTCTCGCCGTTTACGAGATAAACGCCGCCGTCATGTAATTTAACCATACAAATCTCCTCCTGTACGTTCCATTAAGATTTCTTCGTTTGTTGCGTTTATTATGCATCATTTCTCAGTATTTGTAAAATACTATATATGATATAAAAGCCATAGATTTTTCCTATACTATTCATGAGGCACTTTTTGACAGGATAGCACGTTGATGATTTTCCATGACAGCGGTATAATAAAGTGGATCATACTCTTATGAGGCAAGACCTCGATCAAACAAAAAGGAGGTAAAACGATGTTCGACTGGATCGATCAGAAAATGGAGGAAGACCGTTTAAAACAGCTTCTAAAGCTTTTGGAAAAAAATGGCCTGATGGATGCAAGGGAACGGGCGATCAATGACCCTGCCTATGCCAAAAAGCTCTTTGAGCGATATGGATTATAATGCTCTTTAAGCGGTCGGTGTGAAGGTGCCAGTCTGGTTCCAGGTTCCGCTTCGCCTCGTAAATTCCGGATGAACCGGACAGCTGTCAAACATTCTGTCAAAACTTTTCACTGCCCCAATATCCCAGTTATTGATCGGTGAAGCATTTGTGATATTTCGGCAGAAATAAAACATACTGTCCATGGTAGTAACCTTTCCGGTGTTCCAGTTTGCAAGTGGTGCCAGGGTGGTAAGTCCATAACAGGAACTGAATACAGACCGCATATCTGTTACTCTTTGCGTATCCCAATTGGCAAGTGGTGTCAGATCTGTGATCACTCCACAGGAACCAAATGTACGTTCCATAGTCGTTACGTTACCGGTATTCCAGTTTTTCAGTGGAGTCAGGTCAGCAAGCTTTGTGGAACAGAACAGATAACTCATATCCGACACGCTGCCGGTATTCCATCCGGACAGTGCTTCAAAATGTTCCAGATCATTACATTCGTAGAACAGAGCCCGCATGTTTCTTACACGGCTTGTGTTCTCCTTCCATCCGGCAAGTGCCTGAATATCCGTAAGACTCGTGCATCCGGAAAACATACGGCTCATGTTTGTAACCTTGCCTGTATTCCAGCTGCCAATCTGGCTTAAGTTTGTAAGTCCTTTACAGCTATAAAAGATACTGCTCATATCTGTGACGTTTTCCGTATTCCAGGAAGTCAGCCCAGCTAGTGTTTTCAGGCTTTCGCAGGAACTAAATACGCTTGGCATATCTGTTACTCTTTGTGTATTCCACTTAGACAGAGGCGTCAGATCTGCCAGACTGGTACAGGACTCGAACAGATATCCCATAGTGGAAACCCTGCCGGTATCCCAGGAGGCAAGCGCAGTCAGATCCGTAAGATTGGAGCATTCCCGGAAGGTGCCATACAGATTTGATACGTTTCCCGTATTCCATCCATCAAGACCTGACAGGGTTTTAAGGCCGGTACAGGCTTCAAAGGCTTCTTTCATCCAGGTAACCTGGCCTACATCCCACTTTGCAAGTGGAGTCAGATTCGTAAGACCCGTGCAGCCGCGAAATAGAAAGATCATCTCATCTAACTGTTTTGTGTTCCAGCCGGAAAGCGGTTCAAGATCGGTCAGCGCACTACATTGCACAAACATCGATGACATGGATGTGACCTGACCGGTGTTCCAGTTTCGGATCGGATTAAGATCCGTAAGATGCTCACATCCGGCGAACATTTTAGACAGCTTGTTCGTCCGGCTGATGTCCCAGTCCGATAAACCGCTGATATCCTGCAAATTGATAAATACATTGGTGGTATCAGATAGATTCCCCTTATAGTTAAACGATATTTTGGATGTACCAAACAGGTAATCCAGGCTTCCTGCTTTTACATGTTCTGCCTTTGACCACCATTTCAGTGCATTTCCATCACGCCATAAATAAATTGGTGAATCGGAATCCCCGGTAGAAATGATGCGAGCTTTCGTATCTATGATTTCCCGTGTCGGCATAACGGCTGAATGCAAAAAGGCGGTGATCTCGTGCGGATTTCCTGCGACATTTACAAGCATCTGATTCAGGTATTTTAATTCTGTAGTTGTTACGCAGTCATAGCTGGAATCGATCAGGGTAGCCGTCATTTCCACCCACTTTGCATAGACAGTCATGTCTTTCTCACAATCTGTGAGGGCAAATTCTGATCCGTCCGGACATGCCGGGGATGTATACCAGCCCGCAAACTTCTTTCTTACATGGTTCGGGGTCTTTTCCTCTCCCGATGTTATTTCTTCCTTCTCATATATCACCTGGTTTGCCGTGGCGGATGTATCCTCACCAAAATATCCTCCATTGGCCTGATAGGTCACGGTAAAACGTGACGGCGGGCGCTGCAGGCTGATCTCCACATTAAAACGATCTGTGACCGTAATCCCGTTTTCCGTGTAGAAAACAGTGACCGTATAACCGGATCCGGATGAATTATGATTTCCCGTAACCGTAGCCGGATCCAGAACCAGCTCGGAAAAAAGAAGGGTTCTGCTGCTTCCGTCGTCATAAAACACCTCTGCATTAAGATCGCTTGCAGTAAAGGTATAACTGCTTTCCGTATCGGATTCTATGACAGGCTTTCCTTTGTATACAACCTGTAATCCGGTTGGCTGTACTGCTTTGTCTACCAGATTGATCGCGTTGGCCGTATGGCTGAATTTTTCATACTGCGTGATGGTATTTTCAAAAGTCACCTCGGCTTCTTTTTCGGTGACCAGTACTGCCTCGGCGATCTTTCCATCTGCAGAAATGGTCACATTCTTCACCGGTGTGATCGTTTCCTGTTTATAGCGCTCCACCTCCAGCTCACGGATCGAGTAGGTGCCTGCTGGAATTCCGGAAAGGATGGTACTGGCATGGAGTGTACCGTCGGATAAGGTTACGGACTTGATCCAGGTATGACTGACGTGGTTGATATCCGTCCCGCTGATCTGAAACAGGAAGGTTGCATTTCCAAACGGAGCGTACCAGTTGTCGATCGTTTTATTGATCTTAATCTGTACCTGCTCTGTCGGATCATAACAGGTAAGACTCTGGATCACCGTGCAGTTTCCTTCATTGACAGAGAAACGGATCTTTTCCGGATTTAAGCTGTATCCGGCCGGGGCCTGGATCTCCTCGAAGTAATAGGAACCCCAATCGAGATCTGTCACGGTAAGGTTTCCGTCACTTCCGGTTGTGAGATCTGCCTTTACAAGGCTTCCGTCGTTTTTACAGAGATTAAAGTGTGCCCCGGCAAGCTTTTGTGATTTGGTGGAATCGTCCATCTTGGTAAGCAGAACACATCCTAAAATCCTGTCATTGATCACCCGGAGTGTTTGTATGGTTCCTGCCGTATCCGCACTGACTGTGAATTCCTGCATGACATCCGATAGCTGATATCCCTGCGGAGCTTTTGTTTCCCGGAAATAATAAGTTCCCCAGGTAAGATCCTCTGCCAGACCGGTCATTCCGTCATTGCCTGTAAGCATCCCGGATCGGATCAGCAGATCAGAATTTTCTTTTTCTCCCTTCCGGTAAAGAGAAAACTCTGCATTGGAAAGCGGGGCACCATCCGGTGATAATTTCATCAATTGCACAGAACCGGTCTTTCTTTCATCTGTCTGAGTGATCTCTACGGTTGTTTCTGCTGTAGTGGCATCCAGGGTCACATAGACCGGATCATTTGCCAGCAGATAGCCTTCTGGAGGCATAACTTCCGTAAAACGATAGGTTCCAAATTTCAGTCCATCTACAAAAAGTTCTCCGGCAGCATTGGTTTTTACATATTCCAGGATATTCTGGTAGCTTCCATCTTTTAACATGGCTACATCATAATAAGCGTTCTTTAAGTTTTTTCCACTTTCCGAATCCTTTTTGGTAAGGAGGATGGAGGCTGGTTTTTCTTCATTAAAGGCCTCAACAAAGGTCTGAATGCGGCCCTTTGCTTCCACATACTGATTTTTCCCTAGCTCAAACGTCAGCTTTGACTCATTTTTCTGATATCCCGTCGGAGCTGTGGTCTCCATAAAATAGTATGTGCCCCATGGAAGTCCGGAAACGGTTAAAGTACCGTCATTTCCGGTACGACAGGTCTGTCCGGATCCGGATGCCAGCTCCCGATAGGTATAATTTCCGTCACTTCCGGTCACAAAAATCTTCGTTCCGTCTTCCTGGTACAGGGAAAATTCTGCACCTGCCAGTGGCCTTTGCATCTTATCATCTGCATCCCGTTTCGTGAGCGTGACCTGTCCGCGGATCCGTTTGTTTTCAATAGAAAAATCCGTTGTTACACCATCAACGATAAATGCATGACGTCCGGAAAGCCTCTCATATCCCACAGGAGCTTTGGTTTCCTCCCAGTAATAGGTGCCCTGTCTTATGTTGTTCAATACAATTCGCCCCAATGCATTCACTTCGATTCCGCCTTCCTCAAATAAGGCCTTCCCCTTGCTGTCATAGACCTGGATCTTGGCTCCGGTAAGGGGGGCATAATGTTTGATCCCATCCTCTCCCGTGCGGATCAGATGGTCTGCATCCACCTTCTGCAGCACGGCCTTTCCAACATGATCAAGGAGGCGAACATATGTTTCCGATGACGGCAGTACATAAGTCTTTTCAAACTGGTTTGTCAGACCGTACGCATCATACTGAACCGTATACTGGTTGACAGCCTTTGTTTCGATCAGATTCTGGTTTGACGGTGCCCTCATATTCAGGATCACATACGTCATCTGCTTTGTCTTCATGACACCGTCTTCCAGATTGGAAGTATCCAGTGCAACCGCAATGCTTTTCACAGACGAAAGATCCAAGGGTGCGTTCCGGCTCCACCCGCTGGCGGCAAGATCAAACGGCTGGGAAGCGTTTGTTGAGTAATAAATGGTTGGCACCAGCCCTAATTTTTCTGCCTGTGAGGTGTCAATGGATATCAACTTGCCCTGCCATGCACTGCCAATCTTCTTTTCGGTATCCTGCTCTGTTCCTGATATTGCAACCACAGCCCCCTGTTCGATCCGGTCAAACAGGATGATATTCTTTGCGTTGGAGGAACCAAGGCCGAAATCCAGACGATACTGGTAGTCGGACTTTTCTTTATCATCCAAAGAATCCGTATCGTTATAGAGACGGGCAACGGTATCCGTTACAAAGCCTTTGGAATAGGCGCTTTTGACATATTTGGATACAAATTCCCGCCATTCAGCTGCATCGTCAAGGATGACTTGAGAATCTGTCGCATAAGACATCAGGTCTTCCAGATTGCCATTTCCATCCAGATCAAAGGCATCCGACCGGATGGCAGAGCCGCTGATCTGATCAAGGCCGCCGTCGTGCGGCATAAGAGAAAGCGTTGTCCGGTAAGAATTTCCATAAGCAAGATAATCCGCATAGGAAAGCGTGGTCAAAATCTTACAGGAAACGGATGTCTTATGGGAAGCATCCAACGGCGTATCCGAAAAATCAAAATCTGCAACAACATAGTTTTTTTGACCGTTCTCTCGTTCGGAAAGTGTAACGTGGTTCTCAAAATCCGTGGTTACCGATCCGCCTGACAAGGTAGCGCTCCCCGTCACGGTCGTTGAAAGTGTATCCAGGTCAACAGACATACCGGAAGGAATTTCCATATATAATGAAAAGCTTTTCAAGGTTCCGCTGTTGTCGCTTTGTATGGTTCCACTTCCTGTAATAGCTGCTGTAAATCCTGTTTTTCCGTTCCCTTCCACAGTTTCCATGGTTACTTTTGTGGTCAGGTTTGTGATCGGATTGCGAATCCATACGTTGGAATAATCCCGAAACAGATACTCTTTATAGGTATCGATATCCCGTTCGGCCAGACTTTTTCCATAATCCTGCTCATAATTGGATTCTTTCATGGCACAGTCATTGACCTCATATCCTTCCTGATCAATATAAAGTGCGCGAAGATAGGAAAAATTGGCCACCTTTCCGTCACGGTTGACTTGATCCTGGATTGCTTTTTCGCGTTCTGTCTCCCAATCCAGATGCAGACGCACACCAATCCTGGCATAATAAAAATAGGTTCCTGTGATTTCATTTACGCGGATAAAAACATTTTTTACACCGTCCGGCAGGATCACGGTAGAATCGGAACCTGTATTTCCGGTATCAAGAAGCACAAATTCATCGAAATGGGTATCCCGTGAATCGGTGCCGAAGATTTCATAGTCGTATGATTTTGCAGTTGCAGGGATGGTCACATATACAAAGTCATACTCTTCATCCTCCAACGCCCGCATGGAGCCGTCATTTAAGGTAACAGCCAGCATATCATCGCCCATGATCAGTGCATATTCCTGATCTTCGCGGACCTGACTGTATCCTGTTGTGTTCCCACCTGGTTTTGTCATGCTTTTGGCTGTTTCACCGGAAAGATCTGCAGTCATGACATTGGATTTTGTTTTTGCCTGGTCTCTTTGTTCCAGATCAGACGGTGTTGCAAGCGCCTCCGACTCTGCTGCATATGCTGTGACAGACCAATGTGGCCACAGATTTTTTAAGAAACCGGAAATCGTTGCAAAAAATGTACTTTCTTTGCTAGGATCTGAGATGTTTTTGGCATTGGACTGTGTAGCTTTTTCATATGCGTAGGATTCCGTCTCCTCCTGATCTTCGGCATCCTCATCTGCAATGAGATCAGCATCGGAAGCGGTGGCAACCGGGACATCGGATGGATGAAGTTCGCCATAAGTCATGCCATATAGCTCTTTGCAATCATCGATAAGTCCGTGTTCCTTCCAGTTTATATCATTCCAGTCTGCAAAATCTGCCTCTGTTACGAGATCAGCATTGGATGCAGACGCCAGAGAAATCTCATTTACCTGGGAAAGGAAAGAATTCTCATCATACCAGGATGCAAGGCTTGCTTTGGAACTTCCGTAATTTCTCTTTGCCAGTCCGTATAACTGAAACTCCACCAGCTTTCCATCATACAGACCGGTTGCAGGAAAACGATCCGAGTAATGCTCGGGCTCACTGTGATCATCCCTGTCAAAAGATCTGCTTCCAAGCCTCTCATAATCGAAATTGTATTTGTCATGGCCATAGATATATCCCTGATGGTTAAAGCGATATCCTGTTACGGTAAACATATCCTCGACATCTACACATTCATGCTCTCCCGCCGTTTTAACCCAATCCGCTTCATCCTGATAAAGGCGATCCATATGACCTTTTACGGTGACCTCCTGACCGTCCAGGGAGGATTGTTTCAATCCAAGAATGAAATCTTCATAATGCGTGATCTCATTGCCATCCTTATCCTGGTAAGTCACATCTCCGTTTCTTCCCTTAAATGCATAGAAGCCAAGTTCGTCTTTTTCATTGCGTTCCAGGTGGATGGTCCGTCCGTTGGATTTTGCGATCACATTGTCATCTGCTGCCCCATCCGGAAGTGTTACGGAAACAAAATAATCCGATTTGTAAAGTCCCCTGGCCAGATAATCCGTGTCAAAACGGGTGCGAAAATAATACCAGGTATAGGACTTATCCACATCTTCATACTCCTCTCCGTACAGCTGCCGTTTCGAGAAGGAAATCCGGTAGCGGTCACGAACCGAAGTAAAGCTATAGCTTAAGGGATCCATGCAGATAGAGCCTGCTCCATCAACAAAAAAGGTTGGACTTTCCGTTCTATGAAAGCCATTTTCACATTGTCTGGCATCAAACGTCCACAAAAGCTCAAAACCACCGGAAACAGACTGTCCGGTCTTTACCTCAAAGCGGTTGGTAAACGTATAGATGTCATTTTCCGGATTCCAGCTGTAATCCCACTCAGAATCTTCCTGATCGGCAGCCAGTTTGCTTGCCTTTACCATGCTTATGCGGCCTGCTGCGCCGATTCCTGGTATGGTAAAGGTAAGCGAACCTGCCGGATACTCCTTTTGTGCATTGTTCATCCGGTACGTCACAACAATCTTTGGCTGTCTTGTCTCGTTATCTTTGGCATTCCACGTATAATCCAAGCTCGAGGTATTCCATGCAGCCTGCACATACCAGCCATCAAGGTAGGACTGATAGGTACTGGCAGCAAAGATTGGAAACTGGACATTTGTTATGACAAGAGCGAAGGCAAGGAGTATGGAAATCCAGCGCTTCATTTTTTTGAAATATATCGTTCTTATGCTGTTTTGATCTTCCATAATCATGTAACCCTTTCTTTCTTATTTTCGTTCCAGAAATTCCTCCCAGGCATCAACAAAGGAGGAGGAACCGGCAAATTCCTGACCATCCTGATCCAAGACCTGCACAGATTCTGCATATACCACGAGTTCATAATCCTGAACGGAATCTGCATCCGGAAAGGTTGTTTTTACCTTTTTAAACAGGGAAGGAGTCTTTGTTCCAGCCAAAAGCGCTTTGGTGTAATAATAATATCCGCCAAGCTTCGTATTTTCTGCCTCAGATATATATGTCCAGTCATTTGGAAGATGATCTTGATAGGAATCTGCAGGAACAAACGTGCTTCCATCTGCTGAAAACTCAGATTGCTGCATGATAGCAGAGTCCGAGAAAGCAGCATAAACCCTTACAAAACAGGGTATCGTTCCGGTGTTTTTGATCCTTACATCTTTTTTATAGATATTTTCACCGGCTTCCATTTTTTTAGGTGGAACGTAATCCTCCTGGATGGTGATGGTATTGGTGCCGATTGAAATCCGGTTAAGTGCAGATTTTACATGGGTAAAATAAGCAAAGGTTCCACCGGCAGATAATGCCATGATCAGTAGGAGCCCGCAAACAGGAAGGACCATCTTTTTACTTTTCATGCTCATGTGCCTCCCCCTTTTTTCGATTTTTTCCGGCAGATATCATGATCAAGGCAGCACTGCCAAACAGGCCGGTTAAGACTAGATGGAGTCCAACCTGTGAATCATCTCCGGTCTTAGGATTTGTCCAGATCGTTGTGTCTTTATCGTCCGGAATATCCGGATTTGGGGATGGTATCATTTCGGAAGGCGATGCTTTCTGTGGTACGACAGGGACAACCTGCGATACATGGGAAGAATTGCCAGACGAACCCCTGCTTCCTCCTCCGGATGAACTCGGAAGCTCAGCCGTAAAGATCCATTTGGTTTGGGTATCCAACAGTGCATAGGAATTGTTCAGGGTTTCCGGTACGGTAAGTGTATAGGTCAGAGTTGCTTCTTCATTCTTTTTTAAAACGGCAAGTTTTATAGGATCTTTTATGGCACCATCCATGGTGCCGGAATACAGAATTTCATCACCGTTTTTGATCTCCAGAAAAAGTGCTTTTAATAAAGCGTCCTGGGCAATGGTTTCCGTTCGAAACAGCATGGTAACGGTTCTTGCATAATTGTTTTTCAGAAGGACGCTTCCGGATACCTGATCGCCGGGCATCAGATCTGCCCAATTAGAAAAGAAGTCATCTCCCACCCGTACCAGTCCGTCGGCTCCATTTTCAAAGGAAACCGAAAAAGCTTCTTTTTTTTCTGCTTTTGGGCTGTATGCAGTATGAACACAGGTTTCGATCACCGTACCAAACCAGGGATCTTTTTCATTCCAGTCCGGTTTGAAATTTGCTTCTTGTACAGCCTGGGCTGTCATGATGATAGAAAAATCCTTGTCGGCATAATCCTGATCCCATGTTGTCGGAATGTTGATCTTTTTGATAAAATCTACGGTTTCTTCTTTTGATACAGGTTTCTGGTAATAATAGTATTCTCCGATCTTCAGCCATTGTTCGGATGCTAAAACCAGATTCTGATCCGTGATTCCCTGTAATCCACTTTCTTCGGTATATTCTGCCTTGATCCGAAGCCAGCATGGATTTGCCCGATTCGTGATCCGAACAATCTTATCCACCGTCTGGCCGGGCAGTACCATTTTATTGTCTTGATAAGGAACTTCCATGCCGTTTTCATCCAGTTCATATTCCGACAATGTGATGGAAATATCTCCGACCGAAACATGATTTGTCACTTCGGTCGTATATTCCCGCGCATATGCGGAATAAGGGGCTGCCACTGTCATGAAAAGCAGCAAAGCCGGCACCATATATAATTTCTTTTCCATCGAATTTCTCCATATTCTGAAAGGTGTTTCATCGCCGCATGCGCGAGAAAGATGATAAGATGTTCCGATCGATCACAGAGTATTGCCAGACAGATTCTTGGCGTTTCCGGTATTTGCCTCTTTGATTACCGTATTTGCTGCGGCAGCTCCGTTCTGCTTGAAATAGATATCATAGATCTTTCCCAATGTTGACGCATCAAGCGTATCAGTCAAATCGGTGGATTCTCCTTCGAGTACTTCTGCTGCCTGGATCGCATAGGCGTTTACCACAATGTTCTGGATGGAAGCATCGATTTCGCCCTCTAAAACATTTTTCAGCTGGATCTTATCGAACAGCGCCTTGGTTTTGTCACCTTTTGCAACCTTAGTTTTATATGCGAAAACATATTTGTGGGTCTTTGCTGTGTCGGTTGCCGCTACTTCTTTATCACTCAGTTCCAGCCAGCTGCTGTTCCAGCTGTTTTTAAAGGAACCCTGTTTGTCTGTATTGCTTTTAAACCAGAATAAGTCAGTCAGGCTTTTTGTGCCTTTCGTTCCATCTGCCTTTACCACGGTAATATTGTCATTTGGAACTTCAACCGTCAGAAAAACAATGGCATCGTTGATGCCGGTATTCTCAACGACCGGATCTTTTGGAACTTCCTGGTTTGGAACCAGGTTTTTGACATTTTCACTGTTGTTTCCGGGATAATGGCTTTCTTCCAGATCAATCTGCACCTTGCCTACGGTAAAGGTGTTGGTTGCTCCCTCGGTATCAGTCAGATATGCCATGGTACCTCCAACGGCCAAAGATCCGAGTACGCTAAGCGTTGCCAGGGAAAGTGCTACTTTTTTCGTGCTGCTTTTAAAATGTTTTCTCATACTGTTACCCCATGATCTTTTGTGGAATAAAGATCGTCCTTTCTCAATTTTTTAAAATAAAATGTGTTTGCAGGCTCCACATCCCGCAAGGTTGGAAAGGAAATGTTCCGACACGTTAAAAATGTGCGGAAAGATCCTTTCGCAGGCATATGGCAGGAATCGAACCTGCCCGTAGTTGTAACAAAATCCCCAGGAATATGCCCTGTGTATCTGCCTTAGCTGTCCTGATAAACACCTGGCTGTGCCAATGCATGTGCGACCATAGAAAACAGATTGAGGCCAATGATCCAGAATGCAAGTACAGGAATCAGTTTTTTCTGCTTTGCCAGAAGATAACCGGCCTTTGGCACACAGTATGCATAGGTGCCAACAATCTGATCCTGTCTTAACGGCATGATATCTTCATCATCATTGGCATCTCCCTTTGTGAAAAACTGCCCATGTTCTTTTCTTACGATCCGATGGGTTGCAAGCTTATCCGTTTCCCCGATATAGAATGTGACAATATCACCCGGTGTTACATCTGTATCCCTCGTGTTGATATAGGCGATACTTCCGGTAGGGATCACCGGTTCCATGGAACCGGATTCCACAATATAAGGATCGATCCCAAACAGCTTTGGTCCTGCAAGAAAAAGCACTGCCACAAGCACCAGGATCGAAACAGCCGTTGCGATCCTGCTTAATACATCTGCAAATAGGTTCATGTTCATCCTCCCATATAATCTGAGTCAGACAGATACCATTGCACGATCAGTTTTTGTGCAGTTCCATGACAGGTAGAGAGGGTTAAGAGTTTCTCATTTCTGATCAGGCCGGTATTGTTGACTCTGCTTTTTTTATAACTGCTCACAAGATATTGTTCATAATCTCCTTTTTGTGGGAAATAATTCTGATAGGGAAACGGATCGGATTCATCCGTTACGTATACGGAATAGAGTTGATAACGGATCCAGACTCCGTCTTTGTATAGGAACAGATTGGAATGTGCTCTGGCATATTCCTCAGAAAGATATTGTTTTAATCCGCCAAACATGTCTCCCGCCTTCATATTATGGCCATGGATGACCGTATTCGGCGTAGAAAACGGGATTTCACGCGATTCAAAGAAAAGACATCCGCAGGAATGTTTCTTTCCATCAAAGGTTTTGGTAAGATAAGTTATGTTGTCCGTTGGATAAACAACCGGATACTGAACCCGGGTATTAGGAATCAGGATCCAGGCTGCATAATCCGGATTGATCTGTATGAGCGTAGTTTCATTGATGTCAGGAAGATTTTGCAGATCGCCGGCGGTCTCCTGCGCCATATTTTCGCACAAAGATTCAGGGGGGTCTCGTCCTTTCAATGCCTCATGCTGTATGGTAGTATAAGTGTTTCTACCCATTTCATGATCATATATGGCACGCAAAGACAAATACCCATTCCCAAAAAAGGCAGCAAAAAAGAAAGCTATGAGAATATATGAAAGTCGTTGACGTATGGACACTGCCACACTCCTCTCCTGTTGTAAGATAAAAAGGCAGCCAAAAAGCAAACCTTTAATCAGATCAATGATAAAATTGCAACCGGGAAATATAGAATGTCAAACTAAAATGAAATAAATTCCTGGAACCGGAACATGCTTCCGGGTAATAGATAAAAAAGAAACCGAAGCTGTTTCTTTTGATATTGTTTGCATTATAGCACGGTAAGATATGGGCTGTCAATATCGAACGAAGGTTTTTCTGATGATAAAATCAAAAACAGGCAGATACTTCTTCACGAAAGTATCTGCCTGTTTTTTCATCCTTTAGTGGAAGATTTTTCCAAAAATAAAGCGTACCAGCGGACCTGCTGCAAACAGCTGCCAGAAGAATGCCATCGGGAAATTCTTGATGGTTGTGGAGATCCAGATGCTTAAAAACTCCGGCTGTAAACCATCCTTAAATAAGATGGTTGCGACAAGGCTCATAAACGGGCACATCATCCAGATAGAAAGTACTGAGATCATCAGGATAATGAAAATGATCTTATCTTCTGCCGGATTGAAGATACCAAAGGTGATCTTTTTTGCGATCGGCCCAACAACAAAGAAATCAAAAACAAACGCGATCGGGCACATAATCGGAAGCTCATGAAGTGCGGCAGCAAAGACAAAGTTCTGCATACCGCCGACATTGAGGGTTACATTGTAGCATACCATGGCATAAACCATAGCAAAGACCATCATGATTCCGTAGATAATTTCCTGTTTTAATGATTTTGGCATAAAAAATTCCTCCTAAATAGCACGATACACAGTTTTGCAACAGGAACAAAGTTTCCTATTACAAAAAAATGCAGCGAAATCGACAAACTCGTTGCGACTCCACTGCATTCTGAATTCAGATATCAAAAATCAGTAATTGTCCGATTTTTGGTGTGCATCTCACTGCGTTTTTTTAATATATACCATATTGCTCTTACCAAGGAAGCATTATACAAGAAAAAATCCTTTTGTGTAATAGTTTTTTTGATTTTTTTTAATTTTGTCTCATTCTACAATTTTCACAATGTCATAGGATATTTCCTGTATATTATGACGAAGATAACCGTTATTGTTCCTGCGCTGCATGATGCCTATACCCCAGGACCGACTTCTTCTGAGGCTTTGTCATTCTGGCCGGGAGCTTCTAATGCAGCATTCGTTGCTGCAGTCGGTGCATTTACAGTTTGGTTTTCTTCCAAAGAAGAACCTGGTCCGTTTGACACACCCGGACCTCCCGTTTCCGTTTTGGATGCAGCAGGCTTTGTGCCTTCCGAACCTGGATTAGGTGCCTCGATCACACCGGATGAGGATTCTTCTTGTGTTTCCGTTTCCGGAACACTTTCTAAGCTTTCTTCTGCCGGTTCGGAGGATTTTTCGGTTACCTCACTGTTTTCTGGGGCGGTTGATTCTGCTTGTGCGGGAGCGGAAGCAGACTTTTCTGATGTACTGCCGGTCTGTCCGCCTCCGCTGTTTCCTTCTGCACCAACGTTTTTTCCGGATTCCGTGTCCTTTCCGGGTTCACCAAGGCCAGTCTTATTTGCAATATAGTTGCTGATCTCCTTTACGGAAGACGGTGCATCGTACTGCCCCTGATCATACAGGAAGGTATGCAGCTGAACCACATTGCTTTCCAGTGTAGTCGGAATGACGCAGGACTTTTTACCGATCTTCATTTCCTGATGGGAAAATGGAAAGCCAGACGTCTGGCCAATATAGTACTTTTTCGCGCCTTTTGCCAGGGTCAGCACATCGTCCACGCCAATACTGGTGGAAATCTGCGGATAAACGGCTCCCACCAGGGTGCGCAGGGTCTTAAAGTTGGATGCTTTTGCCTTTTCCATGGCTTGTCCGAGCACCTTTCGCTGACGTTCCGTCCGGTTAAAGTCCGTATCCATCAGACGAAGTCTTGCATAGGCAACTGCCTGGACACCATCAAGGTGGTTCATGCCGCTGTGTTCGAGCTGATAAGAGCCGACTCCGGTCGAATTTACGGTTTCTGTGATAAAGGAATTGATATAAGCAAATTCTTTGTCCGTGATCTCAAGATCTACGCCGCCAAGAACATTGATCGCATCGACGACAGCCTTCCAGTTAAAGGTGGCATAATCATCGATTTTTAAGTTTAAGTTCTGTTCCAGCGCATGAACGGCCTGTTCATGACCACCGAGGAAATAGGCCTCATTGATCTTGTCATAGTTTTCTTCCTGATCGGAAATGCGCAGATAACTGTCTCGAAATACGGAAACCAGACGTATCTCGCCTGTCTTTTTGTTGATGCTTGCAAGCATCTCCACATCGGATAAGGCACCTTTTCCCAGATTGCCGTCACGAGAGTCCACACCGAACACGGCAATGGTCCAGTAACCGTCATCCCGAACATGTCTATACAGGATCAGTCCTGCCAGGAGACAGATGATCACGATCAAAAGTTTTCCCCAATGGTGTTTTTTCTTTCGCTTTCGACCGGATTCTTTATAAACAGAATGATTTGGCCTTGTTGTTTTTGTTTTTTGCTGTTGCATCCGAACCGGATCTTTCTGGGCCTGCCTGGACTGAGCGATCGTACGGTTGAGTTCCTGCTCAAGTGCATTCTCATAGGTATCGTAATCGTCAAGATCCAGTTCCTCGATCTGATCTGGAGAAAGATCGCAAAAATCCTCATCAGCCGGTGGTTTGTAACTGCTAGACGGCGCATACTCTTTTGGTGCCTGTCCAGATGGCATCGGCCGCTTTTTTCTCTGCTGCCTGGATCTCATGCGAGCCAGCTCATCGTTATCAAATGCATTGTCCCTATCCCTCAAATCATACTCTCCTTTCTGACCATATCATATGGTCTACAGTGCACATTCAGTCGATCAGACGGCGGCAGTACGGCCAGCCTGCGTCACGAACAGAGACTGTGACATTGTTCACAGATCCGCTGGTCTCATTGATGCAGCGGATCCGTCCATCCGAAGTCCATCCAAGAAACATGATGACATGGGAATCCTCTCCCGTTCGGATCAGAATATCTCCGGGCTTTAGATCTTCCCGGTTTACCTTGGTTCCAAGGGATACCAGCCCACTGGTACCTTCAAAGGCAAGGCGTTCTCCGGTCACAGACCAGTACACCCAGCTGATCCAGCCGGAACAGTCAAGTCCCTTTAACGTGCGGCCATCCACATCTGGAGATGTGAGGACTCCAAAGTGATTGCCGTCATAATTGGGGGCGGAAGGTTTTCCTCCCCAATAGTAGGGAACCTTTCCAACTGAATTGAGTGCAAACCGAAGCAGCTCTTTCCTGGTTTCAGAAATATCCGAAGGGAGAGCATCCAGATATTCTTCAATCTCTGAGGCAGTCAGAGGTGTTCCTGTTGAAATAGATGAAATACTGAGACCATATTTCTGGCACCAGTCTTCGTCTGCCAGCAAGATGGCTGCCTGCCTGTTTTCTTTGGTCCATCCCTGCCATCCATTCTCCGTGCCTTGACTTAAATCGTTGCCAATCGTATCCAGGGAAAACAAACCGTTTGTTTCAGTCAATCCGCAGAGCTTCAGGGTAATTGTTAAATCTACGTGGCCGGGGCATTGTAAGGAGGATTCCAGGTTATAATCTGTGCCGGCCGGTTCGGTTGCTTCCTCCTGACTCTGGCTGTCCTGTTTGGGAGAACTTTCGCTTCCGGCATCCAAAACTTCAAGCACAGGCGCTGATTCGGTTTCAGATTCTGTTTTGCTGTCTGTGACCGAAATCTCAGTTTCAAACTCGGCATTGGAGGAAGATGCCAGGCTTTCGCCGACTGTATTTTCCAGGGCAGCAGAACCTTCCGTACTCAAACTGTTTGTACTGTTTTCTTCCGATTCTTCTGTCTGTGCTCCAATACAGCCGGAACAGTAATACACATCGCTGATGGACATGGTATAAGAATGCGAAGCCTCCCACAGGGCTTTTGCATACGAAAGGAAGGCCTCGCTGTCCGTCGGATCGTGATAATAGGTATAAACATTGGCCATAGCCATGATCTGTTTCACATTGGAATAGGGAGAGATCGTATGTCCATCCCCATCCACTG
This sequence comes from Oscillospiraceae bacterium, assembly GCA_963642615.1. Classification (GTDB taxonomy): domain Bacteria; phylum Bacillota; class Clostridia; order Lachnospirales; family Lachnospiraceae; genus Brotaphodocola. Next base: position 59,939 of record CAVIHW010000015.1, read on the forward strand.
CATAGATCCGAACATCCTGAAAGCTGCCGATCGTCCAGGTGGATGGATCTTCACTCTGATGCCTGTTATCTTCTGGATTGTATTTTCCCAGGATCCGATTCTTTGAAAGCCCCAGTTTTTCAGCCATGGCAGCAGGTGTCACGTCGGAATAACTGTAAACGGCACTCGACCAGTTTGCATCCCTGCTCATCAGTTCCTGAAAGATTTCAGCAGCGAGACTTTTCGAACCGTCTGTTTCATCCGCGCCGTCTGCAAACATATGCGCCAGATTCAGCTCAGTTGGCACCGGGATCCAGCTTTCTTCCGGCTCTGTTTCCTTTCCTTCTGCCAAAAGCGTTTCTGCTTGAGTTTCTTCTTCCTCCGGTTTCTGGTTTGTTTCGGTGTCAGCAGCAGGCTCAGGCATCTCCGGATGATACAAAAGGGAAATCCCTATGCTTCCTGCTCCCAGGATCAGTGCCATGATGGCTGCGATTGCCTGGTTTTGGTATTTCCGAAAACCTTTTGCATAATTTTTTTTGATATCGTTAAATCGTAATGCCAGTCTCATGTTTTGCATCTCGTTCCATTTATATTTATGCATCAACGTATTGTATCATAAAT
>CAVIHW010000016.1:0-53283 GCA_963642615.1 Oscillospiraceae bacterium
CAATGATCACCACTTTTCCGACAAGGCCAAGATGCCGCAGCATGACATGTTTCTGTTTCAATGCCGCCATCAGAAGCTGATCTACGGTTCCAATCACAAAATCTGCCAGAAGTGCTTTTTTCGAACCGCAGAACCATTGATGGACAGTAACTCGTTCCTCATCCGCGTCTGCATCCTCTTCTACGTTTGATACCTGCTGCAGTCTGAGATATTCCTCATTTAATTCTGCCATGCCATGCGCCAGGCGGATCGAGTGAGCCAGGTCATCTGACAGATTTTCTGCCCACGAAAGAAGTCGTGGGAAAATTCCGTTTGCCGTGGCCTGGGTGGGAAGGCCGAAGAAAACACCACCACAACCAAACCGTGCAGCACATGCTTCCGAAAATGCAAGTCCCGCCTCTGTCTTTCCAATTCCCATAGGAGCTTCCAAAATCATGATGCCGGGATGGGACATGTGGTTTACTGCTTCCAGTACCGTTTTCTGAACAGCATTCGGTGCAAATCCAAAACGCTGTCTGAAGCCGTCTTCTTCCAGTACATCCATCTGTCCCTCCCATGGAAATGTCAGCAGAAGTTTATCCCATGCCCGGTCACATCTTTCCGGATACAAGGATATATCGCCATATCCTTCTATAGAAATAAGTGGAAAATACTCGGTGTTGCTGGTAATCCAATCTGCCATGATCAGAAGTCCGGTCAGAATGATTTCCTCTGGCTGTGTCAATTTAGGAAGTTTCTGTAATTCTGTATATCCACTATCTAGCCGTGCCTGCTCCAAAAGTTCGTTCCAACATGCATACCAGTACGCTCTTCCATCCTTTGGGAAATAATTGCTACGATAGGCTTCCAGATTATCTTCCACTTCCAGATTCTGCGGTTTTCCATGATGCGCTCCTACAATCGAGGCTAAGCCTGCCGGGCAGCCAAGCTTCAGCAGAATTGCTTCACCTGCCATTGCATGAGGTGTTTTTCTCTTATTCGCTGCCCGATAAGTAAGCGCTGTATACCGCTCAATCCTTGCGCGCACTTCCGGTAAGGTTCTTGTGATATTGGTCTGAAAAAGAACGGTTGCCTTTCCCAGATCATGCGTATAACCAAGGAAACGCGCCAACCGAATGATCTCATCCTCCGTGATTCCAAAAAACTTTTTGGTGCTGTCCGGAAGCCATTCCCGAACCAAAAGTTCCATCATTTCCGCAGTATCCTGCAAATGCATCCAAAGAGGAAGCCACCTGGATGAATTGCCCGGATCTGTTTTTCCTGCCAAACATCGATACATGAAGCCATCACCTTTTCATAATTTTTGTGGTATTTTCACGAAAATTGCGACTATTATAAACATAATACCATTTAGAGTGAACAATGTAAATCCGGCAATTGTTGTTTACAGAAATAATGTGACTTGGCACATTCTTGCGCCTGCGACGGTCGCTTGCGACATCTACATAGTACACCACAGTGCACAGCGTTTTGTGTAATAGGAACGAAGTTTTCTATTACACAAAAACAAACCCCAGCAAAAAGCTGAGGCTGATGTTTCAATGATTGATGGACATTTTTACAAATGCCTGGTATTTTGAATAGTTAAAGTCCTTATGATAGTTTACCACCACCGCGATCAGCTGGGATTTCTCATTGTTCAGCACACGAAGCCCCATCTTCTGGACATATCCCATCTCGCTGATGAGCGATTCTATTTTGTCTATGGTGGCAGGGGAGACTTTCTTTGTCTTTCCATGTATCACATTGGAAACGGTAGTCGTGCTTACACCGGCTCTCTCTGCAATTTCCTTGATCGTAGCCAATTTTTCTTTCCTCCAGGTAACATCAGGTAGCAGATCCCAGAACCTTTTCTAATTCTTCCACCACGATCCGAAGCGCCTTGATCCGGGCATATTTTTTATCTACTGATTCCAGGATGTGCCACGGGGCGTAGGTAGTGCTGGTTTTTGCGATCATCTCGTTTACGGCCTGCTCATACTGATCCCACTTATCACGGTTTCTCCAGTCCTCCTCGGTGATCTTCCATTGCTTCTCCGGAGTATTCTGGCGTTCGGTAAAGCGCTCCAGCTGGGTATCCTTATCGATCTGCACCCAGAATTTGATGATCACAGCGCCCCAGTCGTGAAGCTCCTTTTCAAACTCATTGATCTCATGATAGGCACGCTTCCAGTCATTTTCGCTGCAAAAGCCCTCCAGCCGCTCGACCATGACACGTCCATACCAGGTTCGATCAAAGATGGCAATGTGTCCGGTCTTCGGAAGCCTGTTCCAGAATCGCCACAGATAATGTCTTGCTTTTTCATGCGGCTCGGGACTGGCAATCGGATGCACCTCGTATCCGCGCGCATCCAGCCCACTTGTGATCCGCTTGATATTTCCGCCCTTTCCTGCTGCATCCCAGCCTTCATATGCAATGATCACCGGAACTTTCTTTCTGTACAGGCGGTTATGCAGCTCGCCGAGTCTCTCACGCAGCTTTTTCAACTCCGTTTTATAATCCTCATCCGAAATCGTCTGACCCAACGGGATCTCTGAAAGCATAGGCATCTTTTTAAGCGGAAATACATTCTGTAAAAGCGGTACCGCCATCTGGCTGTTACTGAGTGCAACGTCGATTCCCTGGGTCAGAATCTCCAGGATCTGAAGCTCTCTCCATTTTCTGGACTTTGCGTCAATGATATACCAGGGCGCAGATGGCTGATTAGTCTGTTTTAAATAATCCGAAAATACGTCAAGACATTTCTCGTAATGAGCATGCTGCCACAGATCATAACCGGCAACCCTCCATGCGGTGTCTTTTTCTCCGGCCAGATGATCAAGCCGTTTTTTCTGTTCCTTTTTTGAGATATGCAAAAACAGCTTTATGACCAGGTAGCCATTGTCTGTCAGCTGCCGTTCAAAGCGCTGCACGCTCTCCATCCGTTTTGCGTACTCTTTTTCTGACAACTCCCCGTGAAGATATCCTTTTGTCAACTCGCTCATCCATCCGGAATCTAAGAATACAAACTTTCCTGCTTCCGGGATCTTTACAAAATGCCGGTAGAGAAACGGCTTTCTTGCATCCTCTTCCGTTTTCTTTTTCATGTCAAATACTTTAAAAAAACGCGGATCAAGATTCTGGATAATGCGTCCGATACTCCCGCCCTTACCGGAGGTTCCCCAGCCTTCCACCAATACAAGAACCGGAACCTTTTTCTCCTTCAGCAAAAGCTGCTGCAGGACTAGCTTCTCTCTGGCTGTCTCAAGTCTCGTTCTTAGTTCCTCTTCTTCCGGCATTTCGGCCGGAATCCATTCTTTCAGCATAATAAACCTCCTTTTGTTCTAGGATAGCACGAAATTTGCATTCCTACAAGAAAAGCAGATGATGAAAAAATCCCCGGCTGCCGGATTGACAGTCGGGGAATCTGACAAGATACATCTCTATTCTAACATCTGATCAGCCAAACCAGCTCTCATTCAAAGAGTAGTTGCAGGCGATCAGCACGCCAAGAAGCATTGCACAGACAATGACACCTGGCCAGATTGATTTTGTTTTGCGCTTGAGCACATCCATGATCGGAGTGACAAGGCTCATCATAATGGGATAACCATACATATTATCAAGCGGTGCAAACTGATCGACCGGATACTGCCCTGCCATCTTGATGGCGCCGATTCCCTTGAAGGTGTTCCAGACAACCATCACCAGATAAGGAAGGATTGCAATGAAGGTCGTACGGACAGTCGCGATCACAGCACCCTTTGTAGTGCCGTCCTCATAGCTCGGATTTGTAATGTACTGTGTCAGGGAAGCCGTAAACAGCAGCAGGAAATAGAACAGCACATAGAACGGCATCTGAAGCATATGCTCCATATTGAACGAAATCATGCCAAAGATCATGACCTTGAAATTGATCGTCAAAAGGTTATCCAGGAAATTAAGCAGTGCCAGTACCACAAAGACCACAGAACCGCCAAGCAGCAGGCATTTTGCAATATTTGTACCATTGTTTTCTTTCCAGCTCAAGCCGTAATGATACCAGTTTCCGCCATTTGGCTTCCCATAGTGGTTATGCCAGATCAGGAAGATCACAAGGTTTACGATCATGTTTGCTGCCAAAAACGGAACCCAGATGTTGATCCACAGACCTGCCCAGGCTGTGCCGCTAAACAGCGGGATCAGCTGAAACCGTGCGCCAAGCAGCTCGTACAGAATGATCGTCAAAAGTACCCTCGCGGAAAGGAAAGCGATACTTTCGATTTTACGGCGTTTCGGATCCGCTGCAGCACTGCACATGGATGGATACGATACTGGTTCTTCCCGGTACAGGCTCTCAAACACGGACATGCCAAGCAGTGCTTTGAGCAGGCAGGCGATCAGGACAAAGAGGCTGATGATCGCTGCACCGCTGAATACCTCTGCCATCATAAACGTGGTATTGCTGACAGCTGCTTTATCGTTTGGATAGATCATTTCCATGGCCTCACAGGTCGCACGGATCAGCGACGGAGCAGTGGGCTGCATCTGATGCTGCACATTAGCCGGGTTGGTATAGCAGTAATTTGCCGTACCCTCTGCAAAGCTGCCAATTCCGCCAAACGCACCAACAGGCATTTCAAACGGTGCATCCTTTACCGGTCCATTCGCATTGATCCCTACAAAATTAACGCCTGCTTCTGCTGCCAGCTCTGCATTTGCAACTGTGTAACCACTCAGCGTGATCACATTTTTGTACACGCCCGGGCAGAAATTCACAGCAGTCTGCACTGCCCAGCTCTGACCTGCGGAAAAGCCTGCCACCGTCAGTCTCTCCGTATCCACAAAGTTCATATTTTGCAGCTGTTCGGTTACGGCACGGACATATTCTGCAACATTTTCGCCACCGCCCGGTTCCCCTGCGTTTGGCTTATAATTTCCATAGCCGCCGCTGTGTCCTACAAAGCTTGACTGTCCCTGGCCGGGCATATCACACAGCAGCACGGTATACCCGTGACGTGCCAGTTCAATGCCATAGGCCTTCAATGCGTAGGAATACGAAGATGCGCCTCCAAAGATTGCGATTCCCGGTGTTTTATTCTGGTCGTTTGCACTCTTTGGACTCATCATGATCATGCTGCCTGTGTACTCCCCGTCTTCGGTAGCATAGGCAAAATTGATGCGCTGCATATGGGTCTTTCCCCAATCACTGGAAACTCCCCATACTGCAATAATGGATGCCAGCAGAATGATCACTGCTACGAGTGCAGCTGATATTCTGTGTTTTTTGTTCTCCTTCATTTCGTTTACTCCTCTTTTTTTAAGATTACTTTTCTGGTCGGTTATCCGTCATCACCAACACTGCTGAGATCACGATCACCACGAAAACTGCCAAAATCTGTGAAAGTATCGCTGGCATAAAAGCACCCCCATTTCTTTGAAATATCCCCCGGTTGTTTTTATCCTACAAAATAAAAAAAAGAGACACAAGGTGCCCGGCGTAAATGAAGTTTTTCGCGTCGTAATTAAAAGGAAAGCCCATCAGAGAAGAAGTTCTTCCCCTGACAGGCTTGCACTATTGTAACTGCGACACATCGATGAGGTTGGTGATTTCTGCCGTCTCTGCATCGCTTAATGCAACGCAGCTGTTTCTGCTATCATTAACCCTATATACCTGGATAGCTACCTTGCAGGAGTCTCCGTCAGACAGTTCTTTATACACCTTTTTGTCTGTTGATCCGCTCTCCTGAGACAAATCAGCCTCTTTCGTGCTGATTGTACATTCCTTGTCTTTTTTGGTACTCAAGACCTCATACCCATGGTCGACCAGAATGTTGCTATCGTCATCAATGAGGAAAAAGGCAACCTCAAAATGATAACCGTCCAAGTTGGATTTCCACAGGCTGGGGCTATTGAATGCCGTTAGCTGCTTTAGAACCAGATTCTGCCCGACATTGGCTTTCGCATCAAACGCGTTTGGAATCGAACTTGCTGGCCATGCAGTCGAAGACAGACTGCTGCTCAAATGCAACTTTCCGTCACTCTTGACCCATTGATAGTTACTTTTGACGCTAATGTCGCTCCAAAGCAAGGTAACACGTTCTTTGTCTGCATCGTAGAGTATGGTACAACTCCCTTCGCCCAAAACCTGACCGACCCAGTGTTCCTTGTCTTCCGGAGTGATTCCTGCAACAGCCGGGTGTCGGATTGCCCAGCCAATTTGTTTCTGTCTCAGCGGTACAGTTTTCGAATAACGCTTGATTACTGCATTGTAGGTATCAGCCCCCGTATTTTCTGTAACAATATCCTGCACCAATTCTGCATAGGCTGATCGGACATTGATAAGATCTGCAATTTCCCGGAGTTTCTCCGCCTGATCAGCAAAAAACGGAGAGAAAATACAAACCAGAATCCCTATGATGGCAACGACTGCCAAAACTTTCGTCAGGACAAAATTGTTTTTTTTCCGTGTGTTAACTTCCCTATTTTCCATCTCATTCCCCTCCTGCCTTGAACCCCCTGCTTCTTAGTCGGCGTAGACAGAGACTCCTATCTCATTGTTTTTTTGATCGGGCAGCATCAGGATGAGATCAAACCATCCGGCCTGATTATCAAATTCTGTCCGAACAGAACCCTCATACCGCTGCACTGTACGCCGGATATTGTTCAGTCCGATTCCGTGCATCTTCCCATCTTGTTTGCTGGTCAGCAAGTTCTCGCCTTGTTGCTGCAGCGTTCCAAAATACTGGTTTGAAATACGGATGACTACCATATTTGCGAATCGGCTGCTCTTGATATAAATATAACGTTCTTTCCCTTCCGGCAGCTTCTGTTCTGCCTCGATCGCGTTATCCAGTGCATTGCCAAAGATCACGATCAGATCCACCGGACGCATGCCTTCCAGCCACGAAAGATCCAGGCAGACATGGAACCGGATCTCATCCTGGGCAGCACGCTGTATTTTTTCACTCAGCAGGGAATCGACCACCGCATTCCCCGTCTGGACAAGGGTCTCATAGCCCTCAAACTCCGGCAGCAGATCCGTCAGATACTGCTTTAATTCCTCTTTTTCTCCAGCCATGTTTAAAATGGCCAGCAAATGATTTTTCATGTCATGGTATACACGTCGAATATCATCGTTGGTCTGCAGTGTACGCTTTGCATTCTGTGCTTCATATTCCATCCGCACCTGTTCCATTTCCATCCTTCGCTGCTGGATATGCATTCTGCGGTTTTGTTCAAACAAGATCAGGATCAGGACGACTGTAAAGGTTGCACAGACCGAGAAAAAGACCAGATGCCCCAGGGAGCGGTTGTTTGTGGCCGCTGGCATGGTGGTCAGATTTGCCCATTTAAAGTACATTTCCATAAACAGAGCCAGCAGCACGAGCAGGAAACGTCCACGATAGATTGGCTGTTCTTCTTCGGGTGTGAGGATTTTTTCCACCCAATAGATCAAAAGCAGCTGCAGCGGGATCCCGCAATAACTTGCCGCAAGCCCAAACCATGCACGGTGTCCAAAAGCATTATTAAACAGCAGCATGGCGATCCTGAAATTCTGAGACGCCTGATACAGTACCAGAAACATCCCCGTCAGATACAGATCGCAGGAAAGCGATCTTTCCTTTGTAAAATACAAATAGCCAAGGATCACACACCCATGAAGCCCAATGCGGATCCCCTGCGCGGCAAAATTCATCAGGGAGTATTCCGTCGATGCTCCCACAGTCAGTGTGGTCGTCATAAAGATCAGTGCTAAAAAAGCAAAGGATCCATATCCCAAAAAACGGATCCGGCATCCTGCACCACGACCTTCCAGCCGATGGAAAAACCAGATCACACAAAAAACATCAACCAGCATATACAGTAAGTTTGCCGCCAGCTGTCCTAAAGTCAGCCCCATCATATTCTCGCCCCCACATAGGCAGAAAGTTCTGCCAGAAACTCTTTGCGCCTTCGCTGGCTGATCGGGATCACCGTTCCGTCCTTCAAGGTCAGCTGCGCCACGTCAATACGGCTGATCGCCTCGCTATTGACCAGATAGGACGCATGGCACCGGAAAAATCCATAGGGAGCCAGCTGCTCTTCCAGTTTTTTCATCTGACAGCGATATACCTGCATTCCGGATGATGTGTGCACACTCATGGAATGGTTCTGTACCTCACAGTACCAGATCTTATCCACCTCCAAGCGGTAAGCAGTTCCGCCACTATGGATGGAAATCACATGCTTTCTTGCACGGTTAGAAGCAATCTGCTGCAGTGCACAGCCCACTTCATGACAGAGCTCTGCGTAGCTTACGGGCTTTTTGATGAATCCAAATGCCCGCACCGCATACCCTTCGATCGCCCGCTGGTACATCGTCGTGATGAAGATCATACAGACCGAGCTGTCAAAACTCCGGATCTTTCTGGCAGCAGCCATCCCATCTACCCCGGGCATATAGATATCCAGCAAAAGCAGATCTGCCTTTTCGGGATAATGTTCCAAAAGCGCATCTGCACTGCCAAATTCCAGAAGCTCAAACTCCTGCCCGGTCTCCTTTGCAAAACGCCCCAGTGCCGCGCAAAGTGTTTTTCGCACCCCCGCCTCATCGTCACAGATCACAATACGAAACATAAAAACTCCTCCATAAAAAACACTCTGTGATTAGTATACCATAGCGATCGCCTTTTCTGTACCCTGCTGTTTCACGTTCCTGTTTTCCCATTGAATTCTTTGTTTTCCCGTGCTACACTTTTCTCATAACATATAATGTAGAAAGGGAGACTGTCATGAATAATTTTATTTACGATACACCAACCAGGGTTTATTTTGGAAAAGAGGAAGAGTTAAAGATCGGTAAGATCATTTCCGAATATCATCCCAGGAAGGTTCTCATCCATTTCGGAGGAGCCTCCGCCAGAAAAAGCGGATTGCTTGACCGTGTGGAGAACTGTCTGAGAGAAGAACATATCAGCTTTGTGGAGCTGGGCGGCGTCGTTGCAAACCCGGAGCTTTCTCTGGTAAGAGAAGGCATCGCACTCGGGAAGAAGGAAGGCGTGGATTTCGTCCTGGCTGTTGGCGGAGGCTCCGTGCTGGATTCCTCAAAAGACATTGCAAACGGACTTGCCAATCCTGATGTGGATGTATGGGACTTTTCCCTCGGAAAGGCTGCTCCTGCAAAAACTCTGCCGAAGGGTGCCATCCTGACACTGGCTGCCGCCGGATCGGAAATGAGCTCCTCCTGCGTCATCACCAATGCAGAAACCGGAGAAAAACGTGGCTACAACTGCAGCTTCAATCGTATGAATTTCGCCATTGAAAATCCGGTTCTCACCTATACCGTAAGTCCCTATCAGACGGCCTGCGGTGCCGTGGATATTGCCATGCATACCATAGAGCGCTATTTCTGCCCGGGAGAAGATACGTACCTTACAGACTCCATTGCCGAAGCCGTGATCAAAAGTACCCGCAAAGCTGCCCTGGACTGCATGAAAAATCCGGAAGATTATACTGCCAGAGCCAATATGATGTGGGCATCCTCTCTGGCACATAACGGACTGACCCAGTGCGGAAGGGAATTTCAGCTGGTGGTACATCAGTTAGAGCATGAGGTGTCCGGTATGTACCCGAAGGTGGCGCACGGTGCCGGACTGGCTGCTTTGTGGTGCAGCTGGGCAAGATATGTCTACAAGGCTAACTTAAGCCGCTGGCTGCAGTATGCGGCCAATGTATGGAATCTGGAGATTGATTATGAGCATCCGGAAAAGACCGTCGAAAACGCCATCGACCTTCAGGAGCAGTACTACGCTTTTCTTGGCATGCCGATCGGGCTGAAGGCTCTGGGTGTGGAAGAATCTTCCCTTTCCAAACTGGCTTTGGACTGTTCCAGAAACAAGACACGTACCCTGACCGGTTACAAGCCGTTGGCTTATGATGACATTCTTGCCATTTATAAGATGGCCTATGCTCGCGGCTAAAAACCAACCCTAAAAGGAAAAAACCAGCCATAAAGCAGCTTTCCTGCCTGGCTGGTTTTTTTTCTTTTATTTAAATGCCTTTACCTGCGCAATGAGTTCCTCACAGATCTCGTAGGCGGTCTTTCCATCGGTTGAGATCACAAGATCTGCTGCTGCGGTGTAAGCCGGACGGCGTTTCTCCATCAGCTCGGCGATGTATTCCACAGTCTTGTTGTTTTCTAAAAGCGGGCGGTCGTGATTTTCCTTAACACGATCTAAGATGGTTTCCGGTTTTGCGGTCAGCAGCACGATCTTGCCGCTCTTTTTCATCTCCTGGACGTTGACCTCGCGCATGGCAACTCCGCCGCCACAGGATACGATCTTATTCTTCTGCGAACCCACTTCCTTTAAAAGTGCAGTCTCCTCATTGCGGAAATATTCCTCCCCGTGCAGTTCAAAGATTTCCGAGATGCTCATACCATTTTTCTTGGCGATCATCTCATCCATCTCTAACACATCCATGGCAAAGGAATTCTGCAGGGCACCCGAAACCGTGCTCTTTCCTACGCCCATGAATCCGATCAGGAAGATATTGAATCCAAACAACTCATGGGACTGGATCCGCTTACTCCGGTAGAGAATGCTGTCGTACACGGCCATGATGGATTTTTTGTACTCGTAATCGTCGAGTTTTTCCAGCATGCGGCTTTTTTTGCGTTCCTCCTCCTCCGGTTGGAAGATCTGCAGGCCGTTTTTCTGTTTATAGTTCGTGATCTCCTGGATGATCTGACAGCGCATCCGCAGCGCATCGATCAGAATCTCGTCGCACATATCCAGGTCGTTTCGCAATTTTTTTAATTCGTCCATCTTTACTCCCCATTCCTCTTACTTGAATATAAAAAGAAGCACTTTCGCGCTTTACATTGCAAATGTGCTTCTTATTATACTTGATTTCTTATATGGGTGCAAGTGATAATGCGGAATAGCAGCCATAACCCTGGTTTATGTTAATTAGATGCCCAGCTTTTCCTTCATGTAATCAACCGGGGTAGATTTTCCGGTATAGAGCTCGATGGCAATCAGAGCCTGGAAGAGCATCATGCTCATGCCGTTGTATACACGGGTGCAGCCTGCTTCCTTTGCCTGTTTCATCATAACGGTCTCACGCGGTGCATATACGGTATCGGTTACGATCAGGTCTTTGCGGAAGTAAGACGGATCCGGGATATTGGACATGTCCTCAAGCGGATGCATGCCGACACCGGTTGCATCGCAGAACAGATCTGCTTCCTGCATCTTCTCTTTCAGAAGATCCAGATCTGCCAAGTCATGCATGTAAGCCTTGCAGTCGGAGTTCTTGTTGATGATATCAACGATCTCTTCTCCGCGTGCATAGAATTTATCCTTCAGGTTGAAGATATGCATCTCTGCGATTCCGTCCAGTGCGCCGCGTACTGCGATAGCAGTTGCAGCACCGCCGGTTCCGATCAGTACCATCTTCATGCCCTTAAAGTCAATGCCTTCCTCTTTGATTCCCTGCCAGTAACCCATACCGTCGGTATTGTAGCCCTTGAGGTATCCGGTCACGTTGCCGTTTTCATCGCGAGTGTTTACAATGGTATTGATCGCGCCGCACAGTCTTGCAGCATCATCTACCTCATCCAGATATTTGTGAACTACGGTCTTGTTCGGCATGGAGATGTTGGATCCTAACATCTTAAGAGCACGGATACTCTCTACTGCTGCCTCCAGGGTGTCATTGTCAACCTCAAATGCAAGCTGGATCACATCGTCGCCATTCTTGTCATAGGCAAGGTTGTGGGTTGTCGGAGACTGGGTGTGACGGATCGGGTAAGCCATTAATCCTACTAATTCGGTATGTCCTGTAATGTTTGGCATAATATTTTCCTCTTTTCTTCAGATTTATTATTTTCATTACTCAAGTGGTGCCAGTTCGATAAAACCTCTTGCTTCTAATACATTTAAGATTGCGCGTCCTTCCATGGTTCCCTCCATGATGCGGCGGGCACGGACGGAGTCACCGATCGGGTATACAAAGGTATCGGTATCCTCAAATGCCGCTTCCAGATCTGCCAGGATCGGATTGTTTGCACGCATGCCCAGACAGTTGAAGCCCAGGTCAAATTCCAGTGTTTCAATGCTTCCATCCGGCAGCTTCACGGTAAATGCATGTTCGCTTACCTCCTGCAGTGCGGTATTGACATACTCCTTTACACCGTAGGTGTCATGTGTCTCACGCATGGAACACTTGGTGATCGGATCTGCCATCATGCCGATCTGCGGAAGCATGTCAACGATGGTGCATTTTGCACCGCGCGGTGCAAAGTATTCGATCACATCCAGGCCTACGGAACCTCCTCCGACTACAACAACCTTTTTGTCCTTGCAGAAATCTTCCGGATAAGCCCCGGTTTTTACTTTCTGGATCATCTCAAAGATCGTATCCACATGACCGGCCTCAACATGCTCCTTCAGTCCCTTGATCGGCGGAACGACCGGAACGGAACCGGTTGCATTGACCACGATGTCCGGCTTAAACTGTTTGATCATGTCCACATTTGCCTCATGGTTCAGGAAAATGTAGAGGTTGTTCAGTTTCTTTGCACGTGCTTCCAGATATTTCGGGAAGTCTTTCATGCGGTTCTTGCTCGGAAGATCGGAGATGAAGGTGGAAAGTCCGCCAAGACTGCTGTTCTTTTCTAAAAGGAATACGTTGCAGCCAACCTCTGCTGCCGTACATGCTGCTTCCAGACCTGCGGTTCCTCCTCCGACTACAACTACGTTGCAGTTTTTGTTGACCTTCAGTTTCTTGTATACATCGCCCTCCGGAACAGCCGGGTTGACGGTACAACGGATCGGACGGTTGACACCGATACGGTTTCCTGCGCATCCTACGTTACAGGAGATACATTTGCGAAGAAGCTCTTCCTCGCCGGTCTGTACCTTCTTTACCCAGTTCGGCTCGGCAATGAGACCGCGTCCCATGCCGACAATGTCGACGTCTCCGCTCTCAAGCACCTTCTCAACTACTTCCGGATCACGGTAGTTACCTGCGTTGATGACCGGTTTTTTAAATTTATCCTTCACAGCTCTTGCCATGTAAGAACGCCAGCCATCCGGAAGGAAGTTGGAATCGATCTGATACTGTAAGGATGGGTTTAAACCACAGGATACGTCATACAGATCCACGTACTCATCCAGATATTCCAGATACTCTAAGGTATCCTCCAGTGTATTTCCGCCCGGTACACGCTCCTCTGCTGAGATGCGGACAATGATCGGGAAATCGGAACCTACGTTTTTACGAACCTCTTCCAGAACCATCTTCGGGAAACGCATCCGGTTCTCTACAGATCCGCCGAATTCATCGGTTCTCTTGTTGTAATAAGGGGAAATAAACTGACTCATCAGATAGGAATGGCCGCAGTGGATCTCGATCGCATCAAATCCGATCGCCTGCACACGCTTTGCTGCCTCTCCGTATTTTCTGACGGTGGTTAAGATCTCTTCCTTCGTCATAGGACGCGGAATCTCACCGCCTGCCTTTGTCGGGATATTGGAAGAAGATACGGTCTCCATACCGGTTCTTGCGGAGGAAGCCGAAGCTCCTGCATGGTTGACCTGAATGGCTACCTTCGCGCCATTCTTGTGAAGGTTCTCTACCAGCTGGTAATAACGCGGCATAAAGCTGTCATGATCGATACGGATCTGGCTCGTGCCGTTGGAACCTGCCGGATATTCGATATTCGCATTTTCCAGAATGATCAGTCCGGTTCCTCCCTTGGCCCTCAGGGAGTAGTAATTCATATGGCGGCTGCTCATCTCGCCGCTGGTCTCGCCGTAGTTGGTACCCATCGGGGTCATGGCGATTCGATTTCTCAGTGTCATGTGACCAATACTGATTGGTTCAAAGATTTTTGGATATTTGCTCTGCATGATAAAATTCTCCTTTAGTTTGCTCCATGAGAGGCATCCTCGTGTTTGTGACACTTTTATCATACTCGTTTTGCTTAAAAATTAACAATATCTTTGAGATAAATTTTCAATACGTTTTTGCTATCAGTTTCTTCGTCCTCGTGTACCCCGTCCTGGTAGGCCAGATGCTTCATATATTCTATAAACCGGTCTACCGCCGGCAGACGGTAACGGTCTTTCATCCAGATCATAAAGATCCGGTTGTAGACATCCAGATTTTCTATGGAATGGATGCTGACTCCGGGAGAATGGGCAAGGATATCCGTGCGCGGCATCAGTGCAATGCCGAAATTTTCCCGCACCAGCGCAACAATGGAATATTCATCCGGGCATTCCACGACGATATCGGGATGAATGTCATATTTTGCATAAAGAGCCCGGGTATGAGTGCCCATCCAGGAATCTTTGTCATATCCGATCACCGGATAGCGGTTTAATTCGGCAAGAGGAATGGATTCCTTTTCTGTTAACGGATGGTCAAGCGGTGTGATGATGACAAGCTTCTGGTTGGTGACCGGAAAATATTCCATATCATCCTTTTCCGGACATCCTCCGAATCCCACATCCAGCTCACCGGAGCGGACCTTCTTTATGATCGCCGGTGTATGGTTTTGCCAGAAATTAAAGACCACCTTCTGGTTTTCCGGTTTCTCTAAGAAGAGCTTGACCCGATGCGGAATATAATGCCCGGCTAACGGAAATACGTAACCGATATCGATTTTTCCGCCGTCTGAGGAAAGTTCCTGCATCTTTCCCACCGCAATCGTACAGTCCGAGAGGATGCGGTCTGCGTAATCCAGAAACATGTGTCCTGCCTTGGTCAGCTTTACACCCCGCCCTTCCTTTTCAAAGAGCATCACGCCAAGCTCTTTCTCAAGCGATGCCATCGACCGGCTCAAAGAAGGCTGGGAAATGTAGAGCTCCTCCGCGGCCTGGTGATAGTTTTCCAGATTTGCCACTTTTTGAAAATATAAGATCTGATTAAATGTCATGTTCAAATCCTCCCGTTTCTGTTATCATAGATGTAGTATAGCACATCCGATTGATAGTTTGTATGTATTATTTTCGCGCGGTAAAAGCATTAGACTTTCCTTCTTGTACTTGATAAAATAATGTCAATGAGAATGTTATTTTTTTCACATTGCAGTTGCTGCTAATCCCATGTTTGTGACAAAACCTGACTCGATTGAAAGCACTGAGTACAGAAAAAAAGGAGAAAACCATGAACAAAAAATATCTGCCAAGTGCACTGGTCATGTACTTAAACTATTTTATCCATGGCGTTGGCTGTTCGATCCTCGGACAGGCCGTAATCAAAGAGGCACTTGCCGCTGCCTGGGGTGTGGAGGTCATGGCGATCACAGCCATTTCTGCAGCCCTCGGACTCGGACGCCTGCTCGCCCTTCCGTTTGCCGGACCGCTGTCTGACAAGCTTGGCCGCCGCATTTCTACCGCGATCGGAAGTGCATCCTATGCCGTATACCTGTTTGGACTTGCCCTGGCATTCCGTGCCGGAACAAACGGTGGTTACCAGATCGCCTATGTCTGCGCGATCATCGGCGGCATCTCCAATTCCTTTCTGGATACCGGCATCTATCCGGCCGTTGCCGAGATCATCTGCAATGCACCGGGTGTCGCAACCATGGGAATCAAATTTTTCATTGCCATTGCACAGATGCTTCTGCCTTTCGTGCTTGGCGTGGCAGTAACCACCACTGCCTCCGGCATGGTATCTTACAATCCGTTATTTATTGTCTGTGCCTGCCTCTATGTGATTTTATTCATCCTGATCTTCCTGTTCCCGCTTCCGGATTCCGGGAAGAGCTCTAAGGACAAATCCGAAGGTCTGATCGCCAGCTTAAAGCATACCAAGTTTTCCGTGGAATCCATTGCCATGATCGTGATCGGCTTCACCTGCACCGGTACCTTCCAGCTCTGGCTCAACTGTGCCCAGAACTTTGCCAAGGAGAATGCAGGCTGGGCGAATCCTTCCATCATGCAGTCCTACTACTCCGCCGGAACCCTGGTGGCACTGGTTGTGACCTCCTTACTCACCCGTAAGATCAAGGATGTGCGCTTCATCCTCTTTTATCCGGTGATCTGCCTGGTTACCCTGATCGCAGTTTTAGTCGGTCACAGCCAGGGACTTATGATCGCAGGAGCCTTCATCATCGGCTGGGCAGGAGCCGGCGGACTGTTACAGATCGTAACCTCTGTCTGCAACATGCTCTTCCCGCGGATCAAAGGAACCGTAACCGCCCTGGTTATGATCGCATCTTCCTTATGTAACTATACTATTTTAACTGCTGCTTCCAAAATGGCACCATCTCATGTTATGATCATGAATATCGTGCTGACTGCTATTGGCGTACTGCTCGGACTGTTTGTCAATGTACGCTATGCAAAAATGATCGCTCTCGCAGAAAGCGGAAACAAATAATTTAAGAAGGGAAAAAAAATCATGAATACCATCAAAGTCAGAAATATCGAAATCGGTTCCGGCGCACCGAAGATCATCGTGCCGATCGTAGGAGTAACCAAAGAAGAGATCATCAATGAGGCGAAAACCTTTGATTCCATCCCGGTGGATGTTGTGGAATGGCGCGTAGACTGGTTTGAGAATGTCTTCGATTTTGCAAAGGTGGAAGAGGTATTAAAAGAACTCCGCGAGGTTCTCGGTGAGATCCCGCTTCTTATGACCTTCCGTACTTCCAAGGAAGGCGGCGAGAAGGCCATTGACACCGAAGCTTATGCTGCATTAAATATCAATGCTGCAAAGACCGGCTATGTGGATTTTGTGGATGTTGAGATCTTCACCGGTGATGAGGTGGTAAAACAGATCATCGATGGCGTACATGCTGCAGGTGTAAAGGTCATTGCTTCCAACCATGACTTCCATAAGACCCCTGAGAAAGCAGATATCATCTACCGTCTGCGCAAGATGCAGGATATGAATGCGGATATTCCGAAGATCGCTGTCATGCCGCAGAACAAAAAAGATGTCCTGACCCTTCTTTCCGCTACCGAGGAGATGACCTCCCTGTATGCAGACCGTCCGATCATCACCATGTCCATGGCTGGAACCGGTGTGATCAGCCGTCTCTGCGGTGAAGTATTCGGCTCCTCCATGACCTTTGGCGCTGCAAAAAAAGCATCTGCACCGGGTCAGATGGGCGTAAAAGACTTAGAGACCGTACTGACCCTGCTCCACAACGCAATGTAATACCCGGCTTTACCGGTTATCATCCAAACCTTAACCTTCGGATGTTTTCTATGCCGTGTGTTCAGAGAATATCCGTAAAATACAATAGACCTGCTGTCTCCATTGCAGGTCTATTGTTGTAATAAGACTTATAAACTGATCATCTTTACTTACGAGGGGATTATTCATGAAAAAAACACTTCACTGGCTGGATGAAAATCTGGAAGAATTTCTTCTGGTAGTCATGCTGGCTGCGATGACACTCATTATGGGATTTCAGGTATTTTCCCGCTATGCGCTGGGACAGTCGCTTTCCTGGTCTGAGGAGATCACGCGATATATCTTTATCTGGAGCGGTTTTTTGAGCGTCAGCTACTGCAGCAAAAAATGTCTTTCTATCAAAATCGAACAGTTTGTCGCTGCCTTTCCACGCAGAGGCAGGGCTCTTTTTAAGGTTGTGAATCACACCTTTGAACTTATTTTTTTCCTGTATATGATCCCGTTCTCGTATTCCTACATGATGTCAGCTGTAGAAAGCGGTCAGCTGTCACCGGCTTGCGGTATTCCGATGTATTATATCCAGGCTGCCCCCTTCGTTTCATTTATCCTGGTAACCTTCCGCATTCTGCAACGATGGATCATAGAGTTCCGTGTTGCACGGGGAGAAACGGTATATGATCCGGCACATCCGGAGAGAAATACACCGGAATCCTTTATCGAAGCCAATGCAGATATGCCGGAAAACGGATCCAATGGGACAAAGGCACTCATAAAAGCAAATCGAATCACCGGAAAGGAGAAAAACTGATGCCTGCTGCTCTCTTATTTCTTATTTTTGTCGTACTGCTTATCATCGCGATACCGGTTTCTATCACGCTTGGTATCGCTTCGGTGCTTCCATCTGTCTTTGATCCGTCATTCACTGTCGGAGCAAAATATCTGATCCGCGCCATGTTTGGCGGTCTGGACTCCTTCCCGCTTTTAGCCGTGCCGATGTTCGTTTTATCCGGGATCATCATGGCAAAGGGCGGTATTTCGAAGAAATTATTTGATGTTTTTGCCTTCTTTCTCGGCAATTTCACAGCCGGAATGCCATGTGCCGTAATCGTTACCTGCCTTTTTTACGGTGCTATATCCGGATCTGCTCCTGCAACGGTTGCTGCTGTAGGAAGTATGACCATTCCGATCTTAAGCTCACTCGGCTATGATCTGACCTTCTCTACAGCAATCGTTACCGTAGCCGGTGGATTGGGCGTTATCATACCGCCAAGTATCCCTTTCATCATGTATGGCATGGCATCCGGTGCCTCAGTCAGCAAACTGTTTTTAGCAGGTGTCATTCCTGGGCTGATGATCGGACTGCTTTTGATGGTTTATGCCGTCTATTACTGCTTCCGTTATGGAGAAGACAAGGATAAGATCCACGCAGAGATCCATCAGCTGCACGAAAAAGGTCTGCTTTGTGTTCTGCGCGAAAGCTTTTTTGCCCTGTTAAGCCCTGTCATTATCCTGGGCTGTATCTACACCGGCATCGCTTCTCCTACAGAAGCTGCAGTGATCTCTGTTTTTTATGCGCTGTTTGTCAGCCTGTTTCTCTATAGAACAATGAAATGGAACGATATCCCGCCGATTTTCGTGGAAGCCATCAAAACGTTCACCCCGATCCTGTTTATTCTGGCGGCTTCGACTGCCTTTTCCAGAGTTTTGACTCTCATGCAGGTGCCTCAGGCTGTCAGCACCTTCATCCTGGAACACTTTAACAGCCCGGTATCCATCCTGCTTGTTATCAATCTCTTCCTTCTTATTGTGGGAATGGTTATGGATACAACACCGGCAATCCTGATTGTGACTCCGATCCTTCTTCCAATCGTAACTGCGATCGGTATGGATCCGGTTCAGTTTGGTGTGATCATGGTTGTCAACCTGGCCATCGGTTTTGTAACTCCTCCGATCGGAGTCAACCTCTTCGTTGCCAGCTCACTGACTGATGTTCCGGTCATGAAGATTGCCAAAAAGGCGATGCCTATGATCGGGCTGTTTTTGGTCGCACTTCTGATGATCACATTTATACCGGTTATATCACTGGGACTTTTATAAGACGATGCATTAGGTAATTGTTTAGAAAGGATGTCTTGTCATGAATTTAATTTCGAAACTTATGTCCGGACGCAGCTGCTTTCGACCTGCTGTGGCACTTCTTTCTTTTTCCATCCTCCTGTCAGGCAGCGCGCTTACACTCACCGGATGTGCTTCCGGGCAAGATGTGCAGCGTTATTCCTGGCCGCTTGCCACCGCAAGCCCGGAGGACACTGTCACGCAGCTTTATGCCGAAAAATTTGCAGAACGCGTCAGTGAATTAAGCAATGGCTCCATGCGTATCCAGGTTTATGCCAATTCTACGCTTGGTGGTGACCGGGATCTCTTAGAAACCTGTGCTGACGGTGATATTCCTTTTGTTGTGCAAAATACTGCACCTCAGGTTTCTTTCATGAAAAATCTGGCAGTATTTGATCTTCCCTGTGTATTTGATTCCCTGGATGACTGCAGAAGCAAACTGGATGAACCGGAATTTTACAGCCTTGTCAGCCAGGTATATACGGAGGGTGGATATCATCTGCTTGGCATGGCTGATCAGGGATTCCGCGTCATGAGTACCAACAAACCGGTCTACTCCTTAAACGATTTTAAAGGCCAGAAAATCCGAACCATGGAAAACAGTTATCACCTTGCATTCTGGAAATCGATCGGTGCCAATCCGACCCCAATGACCTTCAGTGAGGTATATATCGGTCTTCAGCAGCACACGATCGATGCACAGGAAAATCCATATGAGGTTATCGTTTCCAACCGCCTCTACGAACAGCAGGATTATATCGTTGAGACAAACCATCTTCCACACCTGATTTCGCTTATCGTCAACGATGATTTCTTCCAGAATCTCTCGGACGAAGAGAAAAAAATCATGACTCAGGCTGCCAAAGAAGCTACTGAGTACGCAAGAGAACAGTCCGATCTGCGTATTTCTGACCGTCTTGCAACCATAGAGGCAAGCGGAACACAGATTTTAACATTATCTGACGAAACAAGAAACGATATCAGACAGACCGTAAAACCTGTGTATGAAAGTATCCGGGAAACCATCTCACCGGAACTGTATGATTCCTATATGGAACAATAAATCATGCTTGTTATGCATACCTTCTTTTATTCTGCGAAGTATTTCTCCATAACCTCTTTCGCAGGCATCTCCTGGCCGGTGTAGAGTTTAAATGCCTCCGCACCCTGCCAGAGCAGCATGCCGATTCCCGGAATGGTCTTGCATCCTGCCGCAGCAGCATCTTTTAAGAGCTTGGTCTCTCTCGGGTTGTAAACCACATCGGAAACCACCAGATCCTTGCGAAGCACGCTGGTGTCGGTGATCAGACTCTGATCGTCCATCGGCTTCATGCCGACACGGGTTGCATTGGTGAAAATATCACTGTCTGCGATCTCTCTGCGGAATGCCTCCTGATCCTCCAGATCAAACAGATTGACGGTGCATCCGGATACATGCTCACGGATCTTTTTCACAGTTGCCTCTGCGTTTGCATAGAACGAATCCTTGATGGCAAAGATAGAGATTTCACGCATGCCCTCCAGGGCTGCAGTGATCTCGATTGCCGTTGCTGCTCCGCCGGAGCCTGCAATGGTCATCTTCTTTCCTTTGATTTCAAAACCGTTTTCCCGGCAGTTTCTCACCCAGCCAAGACCGTCTGTGTTGTGACCGATCAGTTTTCCGTTGTCATTGACCACAGTATTGACAGCACCGATCAGCTCAGCTGCCTTTGAAAGCTCGTCGCAGCATGCCAGGGTTGCAGTCTTGCACGGCATGGTGATGTTAAAGCCTCTGACATTTAACAGGCGGAGTGCCTTTACAGCCTCCTCTGTCTCCTCTTCCTTGATGTCATAGGCAAGATATGCATAATCCAGTCCCAGTTTCTGAAAGCTGTAATTGTACATGGCCGGTGAACCGGAATGTCCGACCGGACTTCCGATCAGGCAAAGCATTTGTGTATGTCCGCTGATTTCCATTTGTATCCCTCCTCATTTCATAGTTACAGATATCCCCTATTCTACCTGTTTTCCTCCTGCTTGGCAAGGGTGTATTTTATACCCCTCATTCATATTTCGTTCATAATTCATTCAAAAACCTTTTACAAAATTAACATGATTTCTTCACGATTTCTGCCTATACTGTAACCATAAACGACAAGGACAAACAAGTTGTTTATAAAACGCTTACAAGATTTTTTTCATAATACTCGAGCTGATAACAAATGTTGTCAGCTCTCCTCCCTTTTTACACAGTATGGCAGGTGCATTTCCCGGCACCTGTCTTTTTTTAACTATAGTTACCATATACAGGAGGTAATTTATGCCCGGATTTACAACCCATTATATTTTAGGAATGAAGGCCTACAACGACCTTCCAAACAATCAGTTAAAATACGTCATTGCTAAATACCGCTGGCTTTACCAGCTTGGTCTTCAGGGTCCGGATATGTTTTTCTACAACATCCCCATCCTGCGCCACCGCGACTACCGAAACGTCGGTTCTTACATGCATGAACATCATATCCAGGATTTCTTTGTCTGCTATCTAAAGCATTTAAGCGAAATAAAATCCCGCCAGCAGCGGGAAGAAGGACTGTCCTATTTTTGTGGCTATCTAAGCCACTATATCGGTGACTCCATCTGCCACCCTTATGTATACGGACGCATCGGTTACGATGCCAAGGCGCCCACCAGCCAGGCACATGGCCGCCATGCCGCCCTGGAGAATGATATTGACGCCCTTCTTCTCTGGAAATATAAGCACAAAAAGCCATCCCAGTTCAACCAGGCAGCCACCATCTGCCTAAACGGTATGGAGACTCAGTTCATCTCCCGCTTTCTGGCAGAATGCATCAATGAGGCCTATTATCCCATCACCTACAGCAACAACTTTCAGGTGACACCGGCCATGATCCATCGTTCCATCCTGGCACTGCGCTTCGGCTGCCGCACCCTGGCAGATCCGAAAGGATCCAAACGCAATAAGATCGCCTTTGTAGAAAAACTGATCCTGACCAATCCGGTGGCCTCCCAGAAGCTTGTAACCGATGAGGTCAAGAATCCGCGGGAAGTCTTAAACATGGATCACGCCATCTGGTGCAACCCCTGGAACCGCAGGCTGGCTTCCAATGCCTCGTTCCCGGATCTCTTCCGGCAGTGTTTACACAAAAGCAGCAGTGTCTATGCCATCCTCAATTCCTATCTGACCGGCGAAGTACCGGCTGACAAAGAAGGAATGAACCGGCTGTTAGATGAACTGGGAAGCTATTCCTATCACAGCGGACTGCATGTAGCTGACTGAATATACAACAAAAAGGCCAGGGATCTTTATCGGATCACCTGGTCTCCATCTTTCATGCAATAATGCTTTTCTGCTCCTATTTCCTTCATCCACGCCTTGGTTTCCGGTGTGGTATATTGCCCCCCTTCGTTATCCCACAGCCACTGAGGGGTTGGCCACAGGCAGATCTTCGGACTGACTGCCTCATAAAATTCTCTGGTCACGGCATGCTGTCCATGGTGTGCCATCTGTACGATATCCGCTTTCAGCTCTTCTTTTGGTACCGTTTCCAGCACATGGTTTCCGCCATCCACCTGCAGATCTCCCGTAAACAGGATAGTGACACCATTTACCAGCATCCGGTATACCATGCTGGCATCATTTCCATCCCGCTCACCCACATGATCATCATCCGGCTCGTAACGGTCATTTAATACGGTGATGCAGACCTCATCCACCAGGATCTCATCTCCCTTTTTCACCGGACATGCTTCGCCCTTTGGAAGTCCCGCAAGTGCGGTAAGGATGGCATCTGCCGTTCCCAGATCACCAAGCTCGTGGGTTTTGTACCAGTCGAGGGAAGCAAAATCATAGTAAATATGGTCGATGGTGATGCCGGTATCCTCTCCGTCTGCCTCACTCTGCAGGATATTTAAGAGTGCTCCCACATGATCCGTATGTGCATGGGTCAGAAACCAGGCAGACACATGGCCACCCTTTTCTTTGATCTGCTCCTTTAAATGATCCGCATCATCCCACCAGCCACCGTCCACTACGATGAGACTTCCTTTCTTTGTTTCCAGAAGAAAGGACATCATCTGGGCTTTTGTCTGTCCGGCAAGCATAGTAAGCTCGGCACCGCCAAGGATTGGTTCTGTCTGGGCTTTCATCTCTTCTTTTGTCTTTCCCTGAGCGATAAGCTCATTGATTTTCTCACCCTCTGTCACCAGCTCCACATCTTCATACGT
The DNA here is from genome assembly GCA_963642615.1 of Oscillospiraceae bacterium. Lineage (GTDB taxonomy): Bacteria > Bacillota > Clostridia > Lachnospirales > Lachnospiraceae > Brotaphodocola. The sequence continues at coordinate 23,441 of CAVIHW010000016.1, forward strand.
TCCGGCAACTCCACTCTCTGCCACGTTGTGAGCAGACTGCAATGCCGTACCATCCTCCCTGTGGACTGCCCGCCTCACGGCAAATAGCACGCCCAGGGCAAGCAGCAATACAAGCAGAATGCCAAGGATCACCATCCATAAATTCCTGTGCCGCCTGTAGCTGCGGTATCTTCTGGAGGCGGCACGGTCGATGGTCATCTCCATCTGCCATCCGATCTTTTTACTTTTTCCTCTTCTATATCTGTGTCTTCTGCCAAACATTCTCATAAGATCCCCTTGCTTTTTCCGTCATGCGGTGATATCATGTTCAATATAATTCATTTTTCAGTTTTTTTGAACAGGAGGCCGTTATGAAACACAAAACTAACCACGCTGCCCGGCAGACATCGCTGCTTTGCCAGATCGACTGGTTTACCACGCTGGTTCCCTTCCTATGCATCCTGGCACTCTGTGCCTGGTTTGTGATAAGCCCACAGCAGTCTACCGGTACCATCAGTACTGTCCGCAATTTTCTGGGTGATGAGATGGGAAGCTATTATCTGATCATCGGCCTTGGCGTTTTTATCTGTTCCATCTACATCGCATATTCCAGGTTTGGCCGCATCCGCCTTGGCGAAACCGAAAAACCAATCTACACCGGCTTTCAGTGGGGTGCCATGATCTTTACCGCCGGCCTGGCAGCCGATATCCTGTTCTATTCCTGCTGTGAGTGGATCCTGTACGCTTCCGATCCCCACACCGCCGAAATGGGAGCCGTCCATGACTGGGCTGCCACCTATCCGCTGTTTCACTGGGGGCCGATCCCCTGGGGCTTTTACCTGGTTCTGTCTGCAGCCTTCGGCTTCATGCTCCATGTCCGCAAACGAACCCGCCAGAAATATTCCGAAGCCTGCCGCCCGGTTCTTGGAAACAGGGTGGACGGCCTGATCGGAAAACTCATCGACCTGATCGCGGTCTTTGCCCTCCTTGCTGGAACTGCCACCACCTTTTCTCTGGCAACCCCATTACTTTCCGGTGCCATAAGCGAAGTGAGCGGCATCCCGCAGAGCACCGGACTCACCCTGGTGATTCTCATTGTGGTCTGCGCCATCTACACCTTCAGCGTGTACTTCGGCATGAAGGGAGTGCAGCTTTCAGCTGCCACCTGCACCTACCTGTTTTTTGGTCTTCTGGCTTATGTCTTCTTCTTTGGCGGCCAGACACGCTTTATCATTGAAGAAGGAATCACCGCGCTTGGTAACCTGACTCAGAATTTCATCGGTCTTGCAACCTGGACAGACTCTTTAAGAACCTCAGCCTTCCCCCAGACCTGGACCATTTTCTACTGGGCTTACTGGATGGTCTGGTGTGTGGCCATTCCGTTCTTCATCGGCTCCATCAGCAAGGGACGCACCCTGCGCCAGGTGATCCTTGGCGGCTATGTATTCGGTCTTTCCGGAACCTTCAGTTCCTTCATCATCATGGGAAACTACGGACTCGGACTGCAGATGCACGGAAAGCTGGATGTGCTTTCCGCCTATGCTTTCGATGGCAGCCTGTATCAGGCCATCTTAACGATCCTGAAGCAGCTTCCGTTTTCCAAGGCCGTACTCGTGCTCTTAGTCGTATGCATGATCACCTTCTACTCCACATCCTTTGACTCCATCACCATGGTGGCTTCCACCTATACTTACAAGGAGTTAAAAAGCGATGAGGAACCGCACCGGAACGTGAAGCTGTTCTGGGCTATTTTCCTGATCCTGCTGCCCTTGGCACTGATCTTTTCGGAAAATTCCATGTCTAATCTTCAGACCGTATCCATCATCGCAGCCTTCCCGGTCGGGATCATCATACTGCTGATCATTGCATCGTTTTTTAAGGATGCGGATGCCTATCTGAAGGAGCAGATGCAACATTCTGCGTCTCCTCAACAATATAAATAGGACGATCCTTCAGTTCGCTGAACAGGATCGCGATATATTCGCCGATGATGCCTACGATCAGAAACAGGATCGCAAACATGAAGCAGATCAAAATTACGATCGTGGCATATCCGCTCGGTGCCCCTTTCCGGGTAAACAGCGTATAGATCATAACGGCCACACCCAAAAGGCCTGCAAAGGCTCCCGCATAAATGCCAAGCTTCAGCGGAAGGTTGGAAAAGCACATGATGGTATTGATGGAGAATGCCAGAAGCTTTCTGATACTGTACTTGCTCTCTCCCGCCACCCGGTCATGCGCCTCGTAGGTGATGGTCGTCTTTTGAAAACCGATCCCCTGCACATATCCTCTAAGGAAACGTACCTTTTCCCGGTAATTTTTCCGCAGCACCTCTGCCGCCCGTCCGGATATCGCAAAGAAATCCGACGCATTTGGTTCGAATTTTACATCCGAAAGCGTATTGATGACCCAGTAGAATCCGGCAGAGGTGATGTTCTTGATCAGCCCTGCCGACTTATTTTTTGTCCGCACCATGCTGATGATCTCAAAGCCATCCTCAAATTTGCGCACGATCTCCGGCAGGCACTCCGGCGGATGCTGCAGATCTGCATCCATGCAGACGATGCCATCTCCACTTGCGTAGTCGATCCCGGCGATCATGGCCGCCTCGTGACCGAAATTGCGCGAAAATGATATCACCCGCACCCGCTCATCCCGGGCTGCATATTCCCTCAGGATCGTAAGGCTGTCGTCGCGGCTTCCATCGTTGACAAATATCATCTCATAATCCCAGGGAAGGATCTCTAAGATCAGCTTTGTTGCCTCATAAAACATAGGCAGTGCCTGTTCTTCGTTGTATACTGAGACGACTACCGATAATTTCTTTTCCATTATGATTCCTCATCCAAAACCTGAATGTCTGCCGTGGAATGAGCCGGTACTCGTTCTGATTCCGGTGGCAATTTCATGTAATCTCCGTACACCCAGGTCAGTACCTCATGGGCATGCTTCGATGCCATCAAAGTCTCGCCTGCAAATTCCACGTCCGTAATTTCCTCACACCATTCCTTCTGGATCGTCACATAGAGATAATCCGGCTGGTAATTGCTGTAATAACGCAGGCTGCTGCGGTTATGAGTATCCTTTAAAGCTGCCATATGCTGCATTCGAAAGATCAGCTTCATCGGAAGCATTCTTCCAAGGGCAGATCCTCCTCCCACCGCAAGCTTGTGAAACAGGCTGTACTTTGAAAAGTCCAGATGATACCGGTGTCCCATGGCAAGCAGATAAATGCTCTTGTGCAGCAGTCTGGTAAACCCGGCTGCTGCCTTATTTTCAGGAAGTTCGTCTATGATGAACAGATCCACCCAAAGGTGATTCAATTTTCCCTCATAATACCGCACTTCCTCAGAATCCTCATGTCTGCGGCTGTTTTTATAGATCACCCTTGCCGTAAAATCGAAAAAGGCCTTCCCGCCCTGAAAATCTTCCGGCATCAGAAGCTCCATCGTATCCGGAAGTTCCCTTCGGACTACCTTTAAAAAGGCCTCATAATGATTTCGGGTAAACGCAATGTCTGCGTCATCGTCCCAGGGGATAAAACCCTTATGACGGACAGCACCTAGCAGGGTGCCGCCGTCTAACATATATTTGATCTTGTATTTTCTGCAGATCCGGTCGATCTCCTTTAAGATTTTTAAGTTGATCTCATGAACCTTTGTTAAATCGTACTGCATGATCTCTCCTTTATGCTGTCTGACTGATCGCCTCGCGGATCGTCTTAGCCATGTAATCGATCATCTCATCGCTCATGCCCGGATAAACGCCTACCCAGAAGGTATCCTGCATGATGCGGTCGGTATTTGTAAGCTCGCCCACAATGCGATAACCACGGTTTTCCTTACGCATCTGGTCAAAGCACGGATGCTTGGTTAAATTTCCGGCAAAAAGCATGCGGGTCTGTACACCCTTTTTCTCCACATACTGAACCACGGCATTGCGGTCTATTCCTTCTTTGCAGGTGATCAGGAAACCAAACCAGCTCGGTCTGGAGTTCTCACACGGTTCCGGAAGGATCAGCTTGTCTGTGGTATCTGCAAGAGCTGCCTTTAAGCGGTCAAAGTTATGGCGTCTGCGCTCCACAAACTCCGGGAACTTGTCAAGCTGGGCACAGCCGATGGAAGCCTGCAGATCTGTTGCCTTTAAATTGTATCCGAAATGGGAATAGACATATTTGTGGTCATATCCTAACGGCAGCTCGCCATACTGGCGGTCAAACCGGTGTCCGCACAGGTTATCATGTCCGGACGGGCAGACACAGTCGCGTCCCCAGTCACGGAAGGAACGGATGATCTTGTTTAAAAGCGGATTATCGGTATAAACGGCACCGCCCTCGCCCATGGTCATATGGTGAGGCGGATAAAAGCTGGAGGTTCCGATATCGCCCACCGTGCCGGTGAACTTTTCTGTTCCGTCAATGGTATAACGGCTTCCCAGGGCATCGCAGTTGTCCTCTATGAGCCACAGTCCATGGCGGTCACAAAAATCCTTCACAGCCTTTAAGTCAAAGGGATTTCCAAGGGTATGGGCGATCATAACTGCCTTTGTCTTTTCGGAATAAGCTTCCTCAAGCTTAGTCACATCCAGGTTATACTGAGGAATAGTCACATCCACAAAGACCGGAACTGCGCCATACTGGATGGCCGGGGTTACTGTAGTCGGAAATCCGGCTGCAACGGTGATGATCTCGTCGCCCGGACGCACCTGACGCTCCTTTAAAAGCGGAGATGTCAGAGTCATGAAAGCCACCAGATTTGCAGAAGAACCGGAGTTTACCAGGGAGCAGTAACGTACACCCAGATATTTGGCAAGCTTTGCCTCAAACTCATCGGTAAAGCGTCCGGAGGTCAGCCAGAACTCCAGGGCGCTGTCTACCAGGTTTACCATCTCTGCCTCATCGTAGACGCGGGATGCATACGGAATGCGGTCTCCCGGCTCATAAGCCTTTTTATTGTTGATATGATAGGTTTTGCAGTAATCTGCCACCAGATCAAGGATCTCCTGGCGTGCCTGCTCCTGTGTTTTTTCCATAATCTCACTCTCTCCTATAGATTCCTAAAATTCCTGGATCTGCTGATCCATGACCTGCTTCATGTCCTCACCGGCCAGATAAGCCTTTGACCAGATGATCGTCTTTTTGATGGCTTCCTCGATATGCCAGTGCGGTTTCCAGCCAAAGACCTTTTTGATCCTGGAACAGTCCAGTTTTAAGAAATTTGCCTCATGCGGTCCCCCGTCATGGCGGTTTGTCCAGGCTGCACCATCGCCCCAAAGGTCACAAAACATGCCAACCAGTTCTCCTGTGGTCACGCAGTCGCATTCATCCGGTCCAACATTGTAATAACCCTGGTAAGTGCCGTCTTCATACTGCTTTTGGGCAATCTCAAGATAGGCAAACAGCGGCTCTAACACATGCTGGTACGGTCTTGTGGAATAGGGATTGCGCACCTCGATCTCTTTTTTCGCTTCCATGGCACGCACACAGTCCGGGATGATCCGGTCATTTGCAAAATCACCGCCGCCGATCACATTGCCGGCTCTTGCCGTGGAAATGGCGCAGTGCCCGTCCGCAAAGAACGACTTCTGATAGCTGTGGGTCACCAGTTCCGAACAGGATTTGCTGTTGGAATACGGATCATATCCATCGAGCGGATCGCACTCTCTGTAGCCATATTCCCATTCCCGGTTCTCATAAACCTTATCCGTGGTCACATTCAAAAAGGATCTTACGCATGGGTTCTTTCGCACACACTCTAACACGTTTACGGTTCCCATCACGTTGGTCTCGTAAGTATAGACCGGATCTTTATAAGAATCCCGCACGATCGGCTGTGCCGCAAGATGCAGGACGATTTCCGGCTGCACCCGGTCAAAGACTTCTTTTAAATGGTTCAAGTCACGGATGTCTCCGATCACGCTGTCCATGGTACCTGCAAGTCCTGCCACCGTAAACAAAGCCGGACTGGTGGGTGCCTCCTGTGCATAGCCGGTCACCTTCGCACCTGCAAGCGTCAGGATCCGGCAAAGCCAGGATCCCTTAAATCCGGTATGTCCGGTCACAAGAACGCGTTTCCCCTGATAAAACTCCCTGCATGCATTCAAATCATACTTCATCGTTTTCTCTCCCTGCCGCAGCATATCGTTTCTTCTTTACTCCGTCCAGATCTTCCATGGTGCCCGGCCGGACTGCCACAAGCTTTCCAAAAGCTTCATCTCGCGCTGGGTATCCATGCACTGCCAGAAGCCGTCATGGTAGAAGGACATCAGCTGGCCTTCGGCTGCCAGGCGGGTCATCGGCTCCTGTTCAAATACGGTCGTATCATCCTTCAGATAGGAAAAAACTTCCGGATTCAGTACCATGAAACCGCCGTTGATGATCGCACCGTCCGATGCGGCTTTTTCACGAAATGAACGGATCGTATTGTCCGGAGCGATATCCAGCACGCCTTTTTGCTGATCGATGCTGACTGTGGTAATGGTAGCTGTTTTTCCATGAGACTTATGAAACTCCACAAGTCCCTTTAAATCCACGTTGCACACCCCGTCCCCGTAAGTCAGCATAAACGGCTCGTCTCCAATATAAGACTGGATGCGCTTTACACGGCCTCCGGTCATGGTATTTAAGCCGGTGTCCACTAAGGTGACCTTCCACGGCTCGGAATAGTTGTTGTGAACTTCCATCTTGTTATTGGCCAGATCAAAGGTCACATCCGAAGTATGCAGAAAATAATCTGCAAAGAACTCCTTTACAACATACTGTTTATATCCCAGGCAGATCACAAAATCATGAAATCCGAACTCTGAATAATATTTCATGATATGCCACAAGATCGGCCTTCCGCCAATCTCGATCATCGGCTTCGGCTTTAAATGGCTCTCCTCGCTGATCCGGGTTCCCAGACCGCCGGCCAGAATTACAACCTTCATTTTCTTCCTCCCTATTACATTCCAAAGCGGCAAGATCTGCCATCATCAGTCTGCTGTCATCTTAAGAAGCACTGCCAGGCGCGTTACACCTCGTTTTTCCAGTGCATTCGGCACATAGAAATTGCTCTCGAACCGGAGTGTCACCGGCTGATACGGATCCACCTGGATCGTACATTCCTCATTCTGCTCGGTAAAGTGGATATACTCGGTTTCCTCCCCATCCACATATACCGTCAGCCACTGATCTTCTGTCAGGTCACGCGGATAATTAAAGCTTAAATGGATCTCTCCCGTGCTTCCTGCCATAACCTGAACCGATGCCTTCTCATCGAGCCATCCATCGTCATAGAAACCATAGATCGGGCGGCATTTAAACAAGGATGCCGCGTGGGTGATATCCTGGAAGCGGTTATTCTCTGGATCTTCCTGGATCACCAGCATGTCATCGGTGATGAGACCGATCTCACGCAGATCCTTGATATGCACCACCTTCACACAGTCATCACGGTTTAACCGGTCAAAGACACGGAAAAACTCTGCCTGAGTAAAATCATCCATCTTGAACTGATCGCCCACGATATAAATGGTCTTTCCAAAGATACCGACACCGTACTGTCCATAGGTTTCCTCAGCCAGGGCATTGTAGCGCTCCTGTTCTGCCCAGTAGTACAGATTCGGAAAAAGCCCCCGGTAATAATGCTCCACCGGCAGCATGCAAAGCACATACAGAGTAAAAAGGCTCAGATACGGAAGCGCCTGGATCCAGCGTCCTCTTTTAGCCATCTGCTCTGTCAAGCAACCGTACATCCAGGCCAGGAATAACAGAGCCGCTGCCAAAGATACATAGACCCAGCGCATCTCCACGCGGATGGTAACACTCGAACAGACAATGCAGGCACCGATAAAGGCCACAAACAAAAATGCCTTCTGCAGATATGGTACCATCTTTTTGCCTTTTCGTAAGATCCGAATCAGGCAGGCGATCACCAAAAGTGCGATCATCACATCTGCCAGAGCGATCAGGATGGTCACCCAGAGTGCTGCCTCGCGGAAATTCTGTCCGTTCAGGTGTTCCGGACCTGCATTGATGCCAAACAGATAGGCGATCTGGCTGAAAACAAAGTGAAGGACGGAATTCACCGACATGGTATCTGCCACATCCGTTCCGCCGGTACCCGGCGGTGAGATGGTTCCGATAAAAATATAGCGAAGGAGCTGGATCAGGGCAAAGCAAACGCTAGGTGCTGCCCAGAGTTTCCAGTTCTTTGCCAGTTTAAAGAGCAGGGAAAAGTAAAACAGCGGAAGGAGCACCATATAACGCTCGTGCACCAGACAGACACAAAAATAAAGAGCCGCAGCCAGATAGATATCCCGGTCTGCTGCCGTTTTGTCCGTCTCGCCCAGATATTCCAGCAGAAAATACAAAATTCCCAGTGCCATCCACATTGCCATGGTCTCCATGAGACCAAGCGCCTGGCCGATCTGGTAGTAGGACATGCGGGACATCAGAAACATCACTGCACAAAGAACACCCACATAGGCTGAATGGCTAAACTTTCTTGCCATACGGTACAGATTGTATGCAAGGCAGGAATTTAAGACAATATTAAAGGGTACATACCAGTTTATATGGGTGCCAAACAGTTTCATTTCCGTCCATGCCACCAGATTATACAGGGCACGGAAGCGGGTTCCGCCGCTGGTAAAGACCGCAGCGATAAACGGATTATCGTTAAAGCAGAACCACTGGTAGAGGTCGTCCATGTAAAGACCCTTGATCTCCATATGACGGTTTACCACAAAGGCAAACACCGTCAGCAGGATCAAAACCAGGGCTTCCGTCTTCCAGACATCCGCACGCTTCGCCCATTGGTACTGTATGGCCTCCGCCTTCTGTTTTCCGCTAAATTCCATCTTTTCCATAATGATTACTCCAAATTATTCCTCATAGGCTGAATATGCCTTCCGGTAAAAATGCATCAGTACTCTTACCAGGGGCTTCGGCCAGATTTTTTCATACATCGCAGTCTCATCCTTTGCGCGCTGATGATTTTCGATGCATGCCTTTGTGGTGGCTCCGTCATGGATCCGGTAACGGATCAGAGGACGCTCTATGCAGATGAAACGTCCCGGACGCTTTGCAAGCTTCCACATGGTATCCCAGTCCAGCGCAAATTTGTAAGGCGAATCGAATAAAGGCACGCCCAGCGCCTCCTTATCATAGGTACAGGAAGGACAGATGATGGGATTTCCAAACACCAGTGCTGCCTGTTTCACAAAGGTATGGTCAGCCAGACTATGCAGCCTGAGCGGCAGGCGCAAAAGCATCTTGATAAACTGGATCATGCCGGGCTTTTGCGGTGTATCGCCTTTTAGGATCGCACAGTCTGAGGTAAATACCGTGGTATCCGGAAAACGATTCCAGCATTTTTGCACCTCAGCCGCATAATCTCTATGATAGCAGTCATCCTGGTGGACAATGGTCACCAACCTTGTATCTGCCGTCTCATAAGCAAAATTCCAGTCATCCTGAATATCGCTCTTTCCATCCCGCACATACAAAGGAATGTCGTGGATCTTTGCCATGGCCTCTAAAAATGGGCTGGGCGTAGACGTGCAGAGAATGATCCTTGTTTTGACCGACTGTCGTTTCAGGGAATGGATGCAGGCATCCAGATAGGGTGAATCCTTGTATGCACAAATAGCAAAGGTATGGCTGATCATGGCTTCCTGCCTCCTTCCTGTCACAAAATTGGTGTCATGATTCAAAAAATTCGTCTTCCAGCATCAGGCACAGTGCATGGTAGATCGGCAGATGCAGCTCCTGGATCTTAAAGGTTTCCGGTTCCGGAACAATGATGGCTACGTCCGCACGTTTTCCGAGCCTTCCGCCGTCTTTTCCGGTCAGGCCGATGACGCTTAAGCCCTTCGCCTTTGCGACCGTCACGGCATAATCCACATTTTTAGAATTTCCGGAGGTAGATATCCCCAGAAATACATCTCCCTGATCCCCATATCCACAAACCTGCTGGGCAAAGATCATGTCTCCGTTCACATCATTGGCAAACGCCGTAGCAAGTCCCGGATGACTGTCCAGGGCAATGGCTCTTAAGCTTCCCTGAAGACTTCTGGCGAGGTCTTTTCCATGCCCGGCATCTTCCAGTTCCAGGTTTTTTTGTAATTCTTCACTCAGCGGACGGCTCTTTTTAAAGCCCTTCATCAGTTCCCCGACAATGTGCTCCGCGTCCGCACAGCTTCCGCCGTTTCCGGCCACCAAAAGCTTTCCGCCTGTCTGATAGCAGTGTTTCAGTACCTCATAGGCCTTTAAAATATCCTCCCGGTTCGTCTGAAGAACCGGGTAGCGCACAAACAGTTCCTCAAAGATTTCCTGCTGTTTTTCTGTTAATCTCATGGTATGCCTCCAGTAAATCTTTTGCATAAAGGTCATAAGGGAAGCTTCCCTTGTTCTTCTGTTCTTCGTGGACATCCGCCCCGTAACCGGTTCCCACCAGCACCGTGCGGACTCCGTAATTTTTCCCGGCCTCAATATCGATCAGCTTGTCACCGATCATCCAGGAAGCTTCTTTGTCCACGTTAAACTCTTGTTCTGCCATTTCAAACATTCCGGTCTCCGGTTTGCGGCAATGGCATCTCACCTTATAGGATCCGATGCCATGCTCCGGATGATGCGGGCAGTAATAAAATGCATCAATTTCTGCGCCCTGTTTTTTTAACAGCTCATTCATATAGCGGTGCAGCTCTTTGACATCGTCCTCGGTATAATATCCCCTGGCCACACCGGCCTGGTTGGTGATCACCACCAGCTTATAGCCCTGTTCCTTAAAGCCTCTCAAGGCCTCCGGCACACCGTCAAGGAGCACCAGGTCTTCCTTCCGGTGCAGGTAGTTGACCTCCTTATTGAGCGTACCATCCCGATCCAGAAATATTACTTTATCCATAAATCTTCCTATATCTTAAACTCATAGTCTCCGTTTGGCAGATGCACCTTGACCGCATTGTAATCCCAGCGGTTCTCATCCGCGATCCAGGACTGGGCGCCGCGCAGCTCAAAATTCCAGTCTGTCAGCTGGCCGCCCACCTGCTCCATACGAGCTGCAACCTTATGCTTCACATTATATGGGCAGTACATCAAAAGATAACCGCCACCGCCGGCACCAAGCAGCTTGCCGCCCAGGGCACCGGCCTTGATAGCCTCCTCATAAAGTTCATCGATCTGCGGATTGGTGATCTTGCTGCTCATGCGCTTCTTGCTCTGCCAGCCATAGTCCAGAAGTTTTCCAAAGCTGTGCAGATTGCCACGGAGCAGCTCATCCTTCATGGCATAAGCCAGTGCCTTCACTTCACACATGGCATCGAAGGCATCCTTCTTTTCATAGTTCTTCACCTGATCCTTGATGATATTCGCGGACACATGGATGTTTCCGGTATAGCATAAGAGCAGGTTATACTGCAGTTCATGCAGGATGTCCTTCTTGATACGCAGCGGGTTTACTACTACATTGTTGCGGCCATGGAATTCAATAAAGTTGATGCCGCCAAAGGTTGCCGCATACTGATCCTGATAGCCGCCGTCGATCTTTAAATCCTCGCGCTCTACCTGATATGCCAGATCTGCAAGGCGGTAACCATCCATCTCCACGCCCTTCCAGCGAGCCATGGCAGTCAGAAGGGATACCATAACGGTGGACGAGGTTCCAAGTCCGGAGCCTGCCGGTGCATCACACTGTAAGTAAACCTCACAGCCCTGATCAATGTCCATGGCCTTTAAGGCCGCAGTGACCAGATCAAGCCTTCCGTCGTAAACGAAATTTTCCTTTGCATTGTATTTGACTGTCATATCAAAGTCCAGAGAGTGTACGATAATCTGGTCATCCTCCCTCGGAACAATGGAACAGTACGCATATTTATTGATCGTGCTGCCGATGATGGCGCCGCCCTGTTCCACACAAAACGGTGCTACATCGGTACCGCCTCCGCCAAAGCTGACGCGCAGCGGTGCCCGTCCCCTGATTACCATACCACAACTCCTTTCTTTACATCCTCAATAAACTGATAATAAGCCTCCGGGATACCAATGTCGATAAAATAACCGTCATTTACAAAGCCGCCAAGCAAACGTCCCTCCAAAAGCCATTTCGGGATCATCTCATTTTCCAGGGAAACCTTTCCTGCCGGAATTTCATCTAACAATGTCCGTTTCATCAGATAGACGCCTCCGTTTATGGTGCCGGGTTCTGATTTGGCGCTCTTTTCATTAAACCCGGTCAGACGGCCATCTTTTAACACAGCTGCCCCGTACCGGGAAATATCCGGCACCTCACGCAGCACCAGCGCCATATCAAGACCTTCCGCTTTCTGCATAGATACCAGGCGGCTGTAGTCGATCTGGTAAAAGGTGTCTGCATTCAGGACAAAAAAAGTCTCATCCGTGACAAACCTGCCTGCGTTTTTGATGGCTCCGGCCGTGCCGAGAAGCTCCTCCTCATAGGCATAATGCACTGTGATGGGTGTCCCGTCAGGAGCGGTAAATCCGCTTCCGTCTCCGAAATATTCCTCCACCATGGAGCCTTTGTATCCCACGGCAAAGATGATATCCGTGATGCCATGCCTGGAAAGCTCGTGCACCACATATTCCATAAATGGCTTTTCGCCGATCAGAGCCATGGGCTTCGGGCGGTCGCTTACCACGCTCCGAAGCCGGGTTCCCAGACCACCGGCCAGTAAAATTGCCTGCATCTTATCCTCCTTGGCCGCCATGGCGGCTGCCTTTTTATCGTTTAAAATCGTCCTCGATGACCTTCCATGCCGCATCGATGCTAAAATGTGTGCGGATGTAGCTCTGGGTCTTCTCGCAGAGTGCCTTACAGCTCTCCGGATTCTGGTAAAGCCTCATGGTCGTCTCTGCAAATGCCTCCGGATCATCTTCAACCAGAAGAACATCCTCTACCTGCGGGATTCCCTCTGCACCGATGGATGTGGTGACGATCGGGGCACCGTTATAGATGGCTTCCACCACCTTGCCCTTGACGCCCGCACCGTAACGCAGCGGAACTACCACCACGCGGCAGGTTGCATAAAGCTCGCTCAGTTCTTCCTCCGATACAAAGCCCTTGATGATGATGCCGTTATCCGGCTGCTGTAAAGCCTTGATCTCGTCGGTCACCTTGGAGCCTACCACGATAAATTCCGGTGGAACCTGTCCTGCTGCCTCCATCTTCTGACGGATGCGCGGATAAATGTCCTTCGCAAACCAGAGCACCGCATCGGCATTCGGCGGATGTGCAAAGCCACCGACAAACAAGAGTCCGTTGCGCTTTGCAAAGTCTTCCTGGATATCTGACTTAAACTCGTCAAAGACATAAGCGGTGATGTCCTTCACATTGATGGTCGGATCGATCTCATGGATCGCATCTCGCTCGATATAGGACGGATAGTAGGATACGGCCGCCTTGCTCATCAGCGTAAACTCCACGGATTTCCAGTATTCCGCATCCTCCCGGATCTTCGGATCCTTAGTGATCTGGTATTCCCGGCTCTCCCGCAGCCAGTGCAGATCATGGCCATAGTAGATCACCTTGATGTCGGTATTGTCTAAGATATAATCAATGTATTTGGAGGCAATGTGCGGACGGTTCAAATAAGCCACCGCAATATCATCTCCATGGTCACGCAGCCAGTCCCAGATCTTAACCTGGTATTCCGGTCCGTATAAAACCTCAATGCCCATCTGTTCCAGTTCGCTGGTATAGGGTTCTTCGTTCATGAAGTTATCACCCAGGAATTTTACCACATAGCCCTTCTTTAAGAACATCTTTAAATACTGGTATGTAGTCTTGGAGCCTGCATCCTTATCGTAGGTCGGCACATAATGGTCTACAACCAGGATGATGGGCTTGCCCATGCTGCGCTCCCTTGCACGGAACGGATCCGGATTGCCATTGTTCTCGCACTGCTTTGCAAACTCGTCTGCCCATTTTTCCTTCAGCTTCCTGCTGTTTGCCACCTGATAGCGCTTTAAACCGGTTCCCTGCACATCCGTGCCGTTGGAAACACCCTCAAAATGGATGACCTTGGATTTCGGCTGGTACACCACGCGGTATCCTGCTTTTCTGACCTCAAATGCCAGATCGGAATCCTCGCAGTATGCCGGTGCAAACCGGGTATCAAACCCGCCGATCCGGTTCCACAGCTCATTGGAAAGCAAAATGGCGGCACCGGAAATGTAGTCCACATCCTTGACATAGTTGTATTCCGGCTTGTCCGGGTTGTCCAGACGGCCATAGTTCCAGCCGGAGCCATCACTCCAGATGATGCCGCCTGCCTCCTGCAGCCGTCCGTCCGGATAAACCAGCTTGGAACCTACCATGCCGATGGTCGGATCCGACTCAATGAGCTGTACCAGAGCGGAAAGCCAGTTTGGGGTCACCTGGGTGTCGTTGTTTAAAAACATCACGTACTTGCCTCTGGCATGACGCGCTGCATTGTTGCAGTTGCGAAGGAAGCCCTGGTTTGTGCTGTTACGGCAGATCACCAGTCCCTCTGCATACTCCGAAAGGTGCTCGGTGGCATCCGTAGACACATCGTCTGCGATGATGACCTCATAGGAAACATCCTTTGTATGCTCCAGAATAGAAACCAGGCAGGCATAGGTGTAGTGGATCTGGTTGTATACCGGAATGATGATGGAGACGGTCGGATTTTCCACCTGTTCAAATTTCAGCCTTCCATGCTCCCGGTAGATCTCGCCGATGTTGAAATCGCCATCCCTTAAATTTCTTCCCTCTGGTGTAGAATACAGACGGATGGAACGAATCGGATGCAGAAGGTATTCCTTCTTATAAGAAAGCTTCTTTCTCTGCATGGATCCCTTCGGATATTTCTGGTTGAACCTATCTCCCAGCTTCCGGCGGATCTTAAAGAGAATGGCCTCATGCTTGTTTAAGTAATTTAAGGTTTTTGCCATTTCCCCGATCTCATGCTCATGGTTGTGGATGATGGCCTCTAAATTGGTAACGTGGTTGTTGGTCAGGCGCTGCACCTCGGTGATCTTGCGGATGGTCACATCCTTCTCGCGGCTGTGGATCTTCATCTGCTCAATGCGTTCCCGCGCTCTTGCAAGGTCACTCTCGGTCTGGCGGATGTCTTTTACGGTACGGGAATATACCATATAGTTTCCAAGATACAGTTCCTGGTTCTCGCCATGGACATAATTCTGGAAGCTGACTTCCATTTTACGATATACCTGTTCCATTTCAGGCGTAATGCCAAAGAATTCCAGGATCCGATCCAGGGTAAGCTGTTTTAACACACTGCTGTACTGCTCATAAAAATAATACAGAATGCGGTATTTCACGAAATGCTCCGGCACCGGAAATAAAAATACCCACTCATAATCCAGACAGTAGATCCCTTCCCGGGTCATGAGCATATTCTCAAACAAGGCATCGATATTGGAAACCTCGCAGGCGGTATCCGCAAGCAGAAGGGTTTGCTCCTCCTCATTCAAGTCTGCACCAAATACCTCGTCAAATTCCTCTGTCCGGACAAAACTGCTCCGACACTGTGGGCTGATGTCATAGATCTGGTTCATGACGATCTGAAGGATATCTAACGGAAGCTTGCCATCCTCCAGCTGCTCACCCAGCTTTTCGGCGCAGGTCTCTCCCACCAGATATGGGAAATAAACCGAATTGCGATGCTCTGCAAAGGTCGGTTCTGCCACCTTGAGCGTGCGATGCTGTTTTGTCAGCTTTTCATATTTTTCCTGAAAAGAGGCAATGTGTGCGCTTCCGTCCAGACTCAGAGCCGCTTTTTCTACATACTGCTCCTGTTTTCCTGCCACCGTTTTCTTACAGATACAGGTCTTGATCTGGAACTCTTCCCGCCTGGTCTTGTTATACTTGATAAAGATCCGCTCATCCTCTTTCGAAAGCTGTGTCGGATCTGCGCTCCAGAATACCAGATAGGAGTTGGCATACAGATCAAACAATCCGGACTCACAGACGGCATCGAACTTTTCGCCCTGCTCCATCATGTGGTACGGCGGATAATCGTAAGCCGGAGTCACACGGGTCAGATCTCCTTTTTTGGGCAGGTAATCGTCCGAATAGATGCTCACCGGTGTCCTATAATCCGGCATCGGGTAATAAAATTTCAGGGCACCGGCCTCTTCTGCCATGTATGTGGAAGCCGTTTCCTCACAGAGCAGTTTTGTCAGCTGCTGCTTGGTCAGGGCATTCTCCTCCCCTGCTGTTCCGGCAAAATATTTCATGCCAAGAGCATTGGCCGCAGCAACGATCAAAACCCCGGTCGGCTTTAACAAAGCCTTTGCCGCACGGATATGTTCCTCATAAGGAGCCGTCAGAGTTCCGGCAAAGACTACATAATCATACTTTTTCCCTTCCGCACAGGCAAAGGCTGCATAGCCGGTCAGGCTGTCTTTGCAGCAGCGGATGTTTGCCGCACCCGGATAACGCTGCCGCACAGTCTCTAAGGCATTTTCTTCCGGATCCAGCACAGTCACTGCACGGACATTCGAACGCCAGAGTCCGGTGAGGGCACCATAGTCTGCTCCCACCTGTAAGATTTCTGCCTCCGGTTCAAAATCATACCACTCTAACAGCAGTTCCCTCTGGGAAGAGAGGGCATATAAAAGATCCAGCCGGTGGTTATCTCTTAATATGGAACGGACATCACCGCGGTGCTCCGCAAGAAGCGCCTGGATCTCATCATCGATCTTTCTCATGCTCAAAAAACCTCTTTCTAATCTTTGGATCCTGCCGGCTTCAGCACAGCCTCCACCTCGGATTCCATATCATAAACGCCTACCGTGTTTTTATTGGAGATCACCGTGATGTTTGCCACATCATAAAGGCGATGGTACACGGTATGCTCGCCCTGTTCAAATCCGGTACAGCTCATGGAAAGCAGATACTCTCCGCCCTGCAGCGTCATCTTCTGGCGGAAATTCACTTCGTACTCATCCCCGTTTTTCACCGGACGGATCTCGGCTCCCTCAAACATGGTATTGGTTCCGGTCAGATCAGCACCCTTCTTATCCTTGATGGTATAGGTAAAGATCGGAGCCTGGACGCTGTCATGAAAACGGATCTTCTCTTTGATGGTAAAATATTCGCCCTTTAAAAGCAGGTTTGTCAGGTTGCCGCGCTCATCAAACATACCAAGGTCATAGATCTCTGCCTTGCCATTGCCATATTCGGTACGGTTTGGATTGATCGTAAGCTTATCTCTCATAAGACCGGTGTGTTTCTTTGCCTCAGAAGGTTTCATACTTTCGTCTGCACCGGTTTTCATTTCCTGTTTTCCGGTATGATCGGATCCTTCGGCACCGGCCTCATCCATGCCTCCGGAGAAATCATTCATCTCCAGGAGTTCTTCCTCAAGGTCATCCATCTGATTTGCGAGGATCTTCTTGTACAGATCCACCATCTTGCCCGGAGCACCCTCTGCCACATACTGTCCCTTATTTAACAGCACGACCCGGTCACAGTATTTGATGACGCTTCCCATATCATGGGTAACCATCAGGATGGTGGTTCCGTTTTTACGGATCTCCTCCATACGGCGGTAGCATTTGGACTGGAAGAACACATCTCCCACGGAGAGAGCCTCATCCACGATCAGGATTTCCGGTTCCACATTGATCGACAATGCAAAAGCCAGCCGTACAAACATACCGCTGGAATAGGTTTTTACCGGCTGATATACAAAGTCCCCGATATCTGCAAACTCCAGGATATCGGAAAGCTTCTCATCCATCTGTTTTCTGGAAAAGCCCATCATGGTTCCGTTCATATAGATGTTCTCAATGCCCGTGTAGTCCATGTTGAAGCCTGCTCCCAGCTCCAGAAGTGCCGAGATCACGCCGCTCACCCGGACCTGGCCGCTTGTTGGGGTCAGTACTCCGGTGATGATCTTTAATATAGTAGATTTTCCGGAACCATTGGTTCCGATGATGCCCACCGTCTCTCCCTTCTTTACGTTAAATGAGATGTTGCTCAGTGCAAAGAAGTCTGTGTGGTAGTTTTTGTGGGTCAGGCTGAGTGACTCCTTAAGCCGGTCGATCGGCTTGTCATACAGCTTATATATCTTGCTCACGTCCTGTACCTGGATCGCGTATTCGTTGTTTGAAGACATGGTATTCCTTTCATCCGCAGGGTGCGATCTACTGTCCATTTCGCCTGGCTGGCCGCAATACGGGTAATTTACCACGACAGTATAACATTAATTTACCTCAGGTGCAAGGCAAGCGGCGGGCGGCACTGTAATTTTCATAAAATTGTCAGATTTAAAGCCCCGGCAACTGGATTTTGCCTTCTTCCTGCGTTATAATGCAGAAAGACCAACAATGAGAGGGATGCTTTATGACTATTACAGAAATCGCACAGCTTGCGGATGTTTCCAAGGCTTGTGTTTCCCGTTATTTTAACCATGGCTATGTCAGCGAAGAAAAAAAAGAAAAAATCCGCAAAGTCATCGAAGAGACCGGCTATGCGCCAAGCCGCGGTCAAAACCAGGCAGCGGAAAAAAGTCCCACCATCGGCATCATCATCCCCAAGATCAACTCCGAGAGCATTGCCCGCATGATCTCCGGCATTTCACAGGTACTTAACCAGAAGGGATACCGCATGCTCCTTGCGGATGCGGAAAACAACGTTGTGCAGGAATTAAAATACCTTCGTTCCTTTCAGCAGGATGACCTGGCCGGCATTATCTTCAGCGCTACCATCCTGACCGAGGAGCACTTCCGGCTTTTACAGTCTTTGCGGATCCCGGTTGTCATCCTGTCCCAGGAGGCAGAAGGATTTTCCTGTGTCTTTCACGATGATTACGGCGCGTCCGCTGCCATGACCGAACAGCTTATCAGCCATGGTCACAAAGAGATTGGTGCCATCATGGTCACGGCCAACGACCAGGCTGCCGGAAACGCCCGTATGCGCGCCTACCGTGACACCCTTCTGAAACACAAACTTACCTTTTTAGAATCCCGCATTGCCTATTCCGAATTTACTTTAGAATCCGGATATGATGCAGCCCAGAGACTTCTAACCCAGCATCCGGAGCTTGACGGCATTGTCTGTGCCACCGACACCATCGCCATCGGTGCCATGCAGTATATCAAAGGAATCGGAAAAAAGATTCCGCAGGATATCGGCATTACCGGCATCGGCCATTCCCGCATGACCGAGATTGTGGAGCCAAATCTCACCACCACGCATCTGTTTTACAAATCCACCGGAGTGGAGGGCGCAGATATGCTCATCAAAATGATCGAAACAGGCATTGATATGAAGAAAAAACTGAAAATGGGATTTGAGGTGATCAGCCAGGAAACCTGCTGACCCTGTGCTGCTTTTTATCTTTCGCATGCATGATCCGAACGATCCAAGAGGCTGCCGCATGGCAGCTTCTTTTTTCACATTTTATGAAACGTGGTTTCATATACTTTTTTCTAGCTTTTCAGCTCATCTTTGTCTATTTTGTACAAAATTATTCCTGGTTTTTGTGGAATCATCCGATTGTAAACTTGGCAGAATCTGTTATACTGTGGTTACATCGATATGAAACATTTTCACATATGAAAATCAAAGTTTTATATAGTTTCATATTTCACTTTCAACAGGAGAATGGAGGTCGTTTCTATGGATCACAAGAAAGCAGCTAGCGAAACAGTCCGTTATGTCGGCGGCAAAGACAACATTGTTTCCGCAGCACACTGCGCAACCCGGCTTCGTCTGGTCATCGCAGACAACACAAAAGTAGACAAAAAGGCATTGGAAGATGCCGAGGGCGTAAAGGGTGTATTTGAAGCATCCGGACAGCTCCAGATCATCTTCGGCACCGGTGTGGTAAACAAGGTTTATGACGAGTTTATCGCTCAGACCGGCATCAGCGCTGCATCTAAGGAAGATGTCAAGCAGGCTGCTGCCAGCAAGGCAAACCCGCTCCAGCGTTTCATCAAAACACTCGGTGACATCTTTGTGCCGATCATCCCGGCCATCGTGGCTTCCGGATTTTTGATGGGCATCATGGAATCACTGAACTTCCTCATCAACAACGGATATATCCAGCTTTCCAACCAGAGTGCACTCTTTGTTCTGGCCAACATGTTCGCCAACACCGCTTATGTATTTCTGCCGGTCCTGATCGGATTTTCCGGTGCCAAGGTATTCGGCGGCAACGCATTCCTCGGCGGCGTTATCGGTATGATCATGGTACATCCGAATTTACAGAACGCATGGACCATGACCGGCGGTGTCAATGAATACCTGGATGTCTTCGGTATCTGGAACGTTCCGTTAGTCGGATATCAGGGACACGTCATCTCTGTCATCATCGCCGTATTTATCATGGCAAACATTGAAAAATGGCTGCACAAGCGCGTTCCGGCTATGCTGGACCTCTTTGTTACTCCGCTTGTTTCCGTATTTGTCACCGGTTTCCTGACCATGACCATGATCGGACCGGCATTTAACGTAGTAGAAACCAGCATCATCAACGGAATCCAGACTCTGATCTCCCTTCCTTTCGGAATCGGATCTCTGATCATGGGTGCTTTGTATGCTCCGACTGTTGTAACCGGTATCCATCATATGTATACCATCATCGATTTAGGACAGATCAAGGAATTCGGCTGCACCTACTGGCTGCCGCTCGCATCTTCCGCAAACATCGCACAGGGAGCTGCTGCCCTGGCTGTTGCTTTAAAAACCCGTGACCAGAAGCTCAAATCCATGGCTCTTCCGTCTTCCCTCTCTGCATTTATGGGTATCACAGAGCCGGCTATCTTCGGTGTCAACATGCGGTTCTTCCGTCCGTTCATCTGCGCCTGCATCGGCGGCGGATGTGGCGCCATGTTCGCATCCGTTACCTCCCTCGGTGCAACCGGAACCGGCGTTACCGGCATCTTCGGTGTTCTGTTATGCCTGAATGCTCCGGTAAAATACATCATGATGTTTGCAATCTCCGCAGCAGTATCCTTCGCACTGACCTGGATGTTCGGTTACCAGAACACCCAGCCGGAAACTGCTGAAAGCAAAAAAGAGGACGCTTCCGCTGCAAAATCCGCACCGGTTTTTGCAAAATCCGAAGAGAACGCTGACAGCTTCACCATTGCTTCCCCGCTGAGTGGCAAGGCCGTATCCTTAGCAGATACCAAGGACGATGCTTTTGCATCCGGAGTGCTCGGAAAAGGCGCTGCCATTGAGCCAAGCGAAGGACGGGTTTACGCTCCATTTGACGCAACCGTAAACGCGCTGATGGGACATGCCATCGGCCTGACCGGTAAAAACGGCACCGAGCTGATCATCCACATTGGTATCGATACCGTAAAACTGAACGGCAAGCATTACACCCCACACTGCAGACAGGATCAGGAAGTCAAGGCCGGTGACCTGCTTATGGAATTTGATATCCAGGCTATCCAGGCAGAAGGTTACCGCACCATCACCCCGGTCATCGTTTCCAACACCCACAGCTACCACGATGTCCTGCCACAGACCGGCAAAGACGTCAAGGCCGGTGATGCACTGATCACCATCGAACAATAACGCAACTTTTCCCCCATACAGTGAAAGAAAATCAGGAGGCATTTTTATGCACGCACAAGCAGAAGAACTGAAACAACGCATTATTCTTGCAGAAAGGCAGGCTGCCTTAAAGCGGGCAGATGACCCTTACCGCTTTGGCTTTCACCTGATGCCTCCCTCCGGATGGATGAATGACCCCAACGGACTGTGCTATTACCAGGGACGTTATCACGTTTTCTACCAGTACAGTCCGCTGGATGCCCACAGAGCCCAGATCTTCTGGGGGCATTTCAGCAGCCCCGATCTTCTGTCCTGGACCCAGCATCCGGTCTTCCTCTATCCGACTGATGCCTGGGACTGCAACGGAGTGTATTCCGGCTCCGCGCTGGCTGAAGAAGACAAACTCTTCCTATACTATACCGGCAATGTGAAACATCCCGGAAACTATGATTATATCTATGAAGGGCGCGGCCACAATGTAGGACTTGCCATCACCCAGGACGGAATCAACGCAGATACCAACGCCTGCATCCTGGAAAACAAGGATTATCCTTGCAATTTAAGCTGCCATGTACGGGATCCAAAAGTATTTTTCTTCGAGGGACATTATTATATGGTTCTCGGAGCCCGCACCAGACAGGATACCGGCGAGATCCTTGTATTCTCTTCTGAAGACAAGCTGCACTGGACACATATCAACACCATCCGCCCGCCAAAGCCATTCGGCTTCATGTGGGAATGCCCGGATCTGTTCTGCTTAGACGGCCAGTGGGTTCTGATCACCTCCCCTCAGGGCATTGATCATGAACCGCACCGTTACCAGAATGTATACAGCTGCGGATACTTCCCGCTGTACGGAGATTTCCGTGGTGACTATACTCTAGGCGAATACAAAGAGCTGGATGCCGGATTTGATTTCTATGCACCGCAGACCTTTCAGGCACCGGATGGCCGTCGTATCCTGCTTGGATGGATGGGCATGCCCGATGCAGATTATACAAACCCCACAGCCGATCTAAGCGGCTGGCAGCATGGCATGAGCGTCCCTCACGAGCTGCACTGGAAGGATCAAACGCTCTTACAGACTCCTATCCGGGAACTGGAAGCGCTTCGCACCAGCCAGGAGACGTATTCCTTTGATGGCACCGTTCAGAGCCAGACCGGTTCCATGGCTGAACTTTTGATCGAAAATCACGGCAAAGCCTTTGCACTTTCCATTGGAGATGCCGCAAGGCTGTCCTGGTCAGACGGTCTGTTTACACTCAGTCTGAGCGAGGAAAGCGGATTTGGCAGAACCTGCCGCTACCTGGAACTGAACGAATTAAAGAACCTGCAGATCCTGATGGACACCTCATCACTGGAGCTGTTTTTCAATGACGGAGAACATGTCATGAGCACACGTTTCTATCCGCAGAAAGCACAAACAAAAAACCGCACCCTGACCTTTACGGGCGAAGGCTGTGTAACACAATATGCAATGAAATCCATGCAGATTGAATGGATGTAACGGAAGATAACAGGAGGAGAATGATGAAGAATGTAACTGCGATCGGAGAATTGCTGATTGATTTTGTACCAAAGGAAAAGGGCTGTGCCCTGAAAGAAGTGACCGAGTTTCGCCGCGTGGCCGGAGGAGCACCGGCCAATGTTGTCACGGCTGTCAGCAAGCTTGGCGGACGCGGTGTCATGATCTCTCAGGTAGGCGAGGATGCCTTCGGAAGCCATATCTGCGATGTATTGCAGAGTAACGGAGTCGACACCTCCTATGTATTCCGGACAAACAAGGCAAACACCGGCCTTGCCTTTGTCTCCCTGGATGCAACCGGAAACCGGGAATTTTCCTTTTTCAGAAATCCAAGTGCCGACCTCTTCCTTTCTCCGGAACAGATCACAGAAGACATGCTTTCCGATACCGCGATCGTCCATTTCTGCTCCGTTGACCTTGTAGATGCTCCGGTTCGCCGTGCCCATGAAAAACTCATCCGCATGGCACAGGAAAAAGGGATCATCATCAGCTTTGACCCGAATGTCCGTCTCCCGCTCTGGAACAGTGCTGAGGATTGTCAGAAAACCATCCGGGAATTTCTGCCTCAGGCAGACCTGATCAAGCTTTCTGATGACGAGATCGAATTTGTGACCGGTTTTTCACAGGAAGCAGACGCAGTACAGCACTTACTAAATGGACGCTGCCAGATGCTCATCCTGACCAAGGGCGCTAACGGTGCATCGGTCTATACCAGAAATGCAGCTGTCCACGTACCGGGACGAAAGGTAAAACAGGTGGTCGATACCACCGGCGCCGGAGATTCCTTTATCGGTTCGTTCCTCTTCCAGCTGACCAAAGCCGGATACCAGATCCAGGATCTTTCCAGCATCTCTCAGGATGAGCTGAGTCGTTTCCTCAACTTTTCCTCCGACTATGCCGCACTGACCGTCGGCAAGATGGGCGCTGACATGGCAGATATGGAAGAAATGCATCAGATCTACGGATATACAAACAAATAAGAACAGGGTTTCCTATCAAAAAGAAACAGGCTGCCGCAAAACAAAACGCGACAGCCTGTTTCTTTTTCTCTACTTTTCTTTCTCACAAAACTCTTCCACGATCGACACGAATACGGCAGAACCCTTCCAGAGCACATCTTCATCCACATCAAACTTCGGAAAGACACTATGTAATTTACAGATGCAGCACCCTGTCACGGATCTCCTGGGTACGTCCCTGATTCCAGAACTGGGTTCCGATATAGCCGCAGGTACGGCGTGCCACAGACATCTTGTCCTGGTCACGGTTGCCGCAGTTTGGGCATTCCCAAACCAGCTTGCCGGCCTCATCCTCTACGATCTTGATCTCTCCGTCGTAGCCGCAGCATTCGCAGTAATCGCTCTTGGTATTCAGCTCTGCGTACATGATATTTTCGTAGATGAATTTCATGACAGATAAAACTGCCGGGATATTCTGCTGCATGTTCGGCACCTCCACGTAGCTGATGGCACCGCCCGGAGACAGCTTCTGGAACTCCGATTCGAATTTCAGCTTGCTGAATGCGTCAATCTCCTCGCTCACATGCACATGGTAGCTGTTGGTGATGTAGTTTTTGTCGGTAACGCCCGGAATGATGCCGAAACGCTTCTGTAAGCATTTTGCAAACTTGTAGGTGGTGGACTCCATCGGCGTTCCGTATACGGAATAGCTGATGTTCTCTGCTTCCTTCCACTCCTTGCACTTATCATTCATCTTCTGCATCACGGCCAGGGCAAACGGCTTCGCGGACGGATCTGTATGGGACTTTCCGGTCATGCGCACACACATCTCATGCAGGCCGCAGTAACCAAGAGAAATGGTGGAGTATCCATCATACAAAAGCCTGTCGATGGTCTCACCTTTTTTGAGTCTTGCCAGGGCACCGTTCTGCCACAAGATCGGAGCTACATCAGAGATAGTACCAAGTAAACGCTCATGACGGCAGCGCAGGGCACGGTGGCAGAGCTCTAAGCGCTCCTCAAAGATCTCCCAGAAGCGATCCATATCGCCCTCCGAAGAACAGGCTACATCCACCAGGTTGATGGTAACCACACCCTGGTTGAAGCGTCCGTAGAACTTATGGCTTCCGTCTGCATTTCTCTGGGAATCCTCTACCGTCAGGAAAGAACGGCAGCCCATGCACGGATAGACATTTCCGCCCTTCATCTCCTTCATGATCTTAGCAGAAATATAGTCCGGAACCATGCGCTTTGCCGTACATTTTGCGGCAAGCTCCGTCAAATGCCAGTATTTGGAGCCCTCTGTGATGTTGTCCTCATCCAGCACATAGATCAGCTTCGGGAAAGCCGGGGTGATCCAGACACCCTTCTCGTTCTTGACTCCCTGCATTCTCTGGATCATAACCTCTTCAATGATCATGGCAAGATCATCACGGGTACGTCCTTCCGGTACCTCATCCAGATACATGAACATGGTGACAAACGGTGCCTGTCCGTTACAGGTCATCAGGGTGATGAGCTGATACTGGATCGTCTGGATGCCGCTCTTGACCTCGTCACGCAGTCTGCGCTCCACAATGCGGTCAATGATCTTCTCGTCTAAGGATTCCCCACACTCCTTGCGCTCCTCGATCACATTTTTTCTAAGCTTCTGACGGCTGATATCCACAAAGGGTGCCAGATGTGCCAGGGAAAAGGACTGTCCGCCATACTGGTTGCTGGCCACCTGTGCCACGATCTGCGTAGTAACGTTGCAGGCCGTAAAAAAGCTGTGCGGCTTCTCGATCATGGTCTCACTGATCACCGTGCCGTTCTGGAGCATATCCTCTAAGTTGATCAGGTCACAGTTGTGCTCCTTCTGTGCAAAGTAATCCGTGTCATGGAAATGGATGATACCGGCCTCATGGGCACGCACGATCTCCTCCGGAAGCAGCACGCGGCGGCTCAAATCCTTGCTGACCTCACCGGCCATATAATCACGCTGGGTGGAATTGATCACCGGATTCTTGTTGGAGTTTTCCTGCTTTACCTCCTCGTTCAAATGCTCGATCAGAGCCAGGATCCCGTTATCCGTTGTGTTGGATTTTCTGGTAAGTTCTCTCTTATAGCGGTAGCGCACATATTTCTGCGCCACCTCATAGCCGCGCATCTCCATGATGCCGGTCTCTACCATATCCTGAATGTCCTCCACATTGACCGCATGGGTAGCCTCTTCCACCTGCTTTGCGATCATATCAGCCACTGCATCGATCTGATACTGGTTCAGCCGGTGAAGCTGGTCTACGCTGGCATTTGCCTTTGTGATCGCATTCACGATCTTGGAGACATCAAAAGAAACCTCCTTACCATTTCTCTTGATCACGTTTGTCCTGACATCCGTAGTCATCTTTCAAGCCCCTCTCATATATACCATATATTGTGTTAATTCATAATCAGTCTACTACATATCGTAGCAGAGATTATGATACTACAATTACTGGGAAAATGGAAGTGGCAATTTCACGAATATTTCATGGAATATTTGGTTGAATATTTATTTTACATAAGGTATGATTAGACAGGTCTGTTTTGCCAAAGAACGGGAATGTCCGCTAAGTTCCTTACTTCGTGCAGGAACAACAAACCGAAATAGAATTCAGGAGGTTTACACTTTGCTAAATAAATGGAAACAAAAGATATTAAAATTTGTGAGTTTTGTCCTAACCTGTCAATTGTTTATTTTGACAGCCTGGGCAAAACCGGACTGGCCTTCCGACACCGGCATCATGGCCGAGGCGGGCATCGTCATGGATATGGATTCCGGTGCCATCCTCTATGGTCAGAACATCCATCTGGCCTATCCGCCGGCCAGCATCACAAAAATCCTTACGGCTCTCATCGTGCTGGAAAATTGCAATCCGGATGATACTGTAACATTTTCTACGACGGCTGTCAACCAGGTTGAGGCAGACAGCGGAAATAAAATCAGTGTCGTGGCAGGTGACCAGCTTTCCGTGGAGGATTGTCTGTATTCCATGCTCCTTGTGTCCTGCAACCAGGCAGCCAATGCCCTGGCTGAGCATACCGCAGGCAGCATTTCCGCCTTTGTGGATATGATGAATGAAAAGCTGGTGGAGCTGGGATGTCAGGAAAGCCATTTTGAAAATCCTTCCGGTTTAAACGGGGACAGCCAGTATGTTTCCGCTTACGATATGGCTCTGATCGCTCAGGCTGCCTATAATAATGAAAAACTGGTAGAGATCAGTTCTGCCACCACCCACAAGATTGCTCCTACCACCCAGAATCCGGACGGCTTCACCATCCGCGGAGAGCATCGTCTTTGCATCACTGAAGACCCAAGCAGCCCCTATTACTATCCGGAGGCTGTTGCCGGAAAGACCGGATATCTCATCAAGGCCGGCAACACCCTGGTCACCTATGCGGTAAAGGACAACCGCCGTCTGGTCTCCGTGATCCTGAAAGGACAGCCAAGACAGTATTTCGTTGACGGAAAAGCGCTTCTGGAATTTGGCTTCCGCTCGTTTCAAAATTACAATGTCGCAGATTTTGAAAGCCGTTACGTCACCGGAGACGAGACCATCAGCCTGGACAAGGGAGACTTTACGGCTTCCGATCTGATGATCGACCCGGACAGCGTCATTACCCTGCCAAATGAAGCCGCTTTTACGGATGCCGATATTTCCCTCGGGGCACTGCCCGAAGGCAGTCCTAACAGGGCTGTAGCGCTTCTCACCTATACCTACAATGACCGTGTCGTCGGAACTGCCTACCTGATGACGAAAAATGATGTAACGATCGAAGATACAGCTGCAGATTCTTCTGACACCGCAGTCAGCGACACATCGGCTGCAGTCGATGCTTCCGAAGAGGATCCTTCTCTTGCCACCGACTCCAACGCTGCCGGCAGTCAGCCTATGCATTTTGGCTTCTCCATAGCCGGTGTCCTCATCACCATTCTGATCGTGGTTCTGATCCTTGCCGTGACCGGTCTGACCGGCTGGCTGATCTATACCAAGAGGAAAGAAGCGAAAGCTTTGGAAGAACGCAGACAGCGCCGCAGGGAACGCCTCAAACGCTCCGGCGACGAAGAGGAATTTGAAAAGCTCCTGACAGAATACAAAAACAAAAAGAAATAAACCAAAAGAAAAAGCCCATGCAGGCTCAGTTCTGATCTTCAGAAATTGAGTCTGCATGGGTCTTTTTTATCTGTTTTTTCACGCTTTATCAGTCTAAGCGGATATCCTCTCCGCCTCCTGCCTTGATGGTCTTGGAGGTCGTATTCTGAGCCGTATCTGTACTCTCTGTTCCCCCGGTCCCTGCAGTCTGACCTTCTGCACCCTGGATATCCTCACTCTGGGAAGCAGTGTTTCCTGCCACAGCAGTCGCTGCATCTGTGCTCTCCACCGTCTCCACGGTTCTTCCGTAGTTGAGCGCTGCATAGATATCCAGCATTCCGTTGCTGCTCAGTTTTCCCTCCAGCGTCGGCAGCTTGTGCGCCGTCTCCAGCAGTACCTTTCGGATGTCCGAAAGCTGCAGATCCGTGCGATAGGAATAGAGAAATGCTGCTGCTCCGGTCACCATAGGTGCCGACATCGAGGTTCCGGTCATAAATCCATACCCGTTGTTTGCAATGGTGCTCACGATATAGGTACCGGGTGCTGCAATATCGACCGTCTTTGCTCCGTAATTGGAACTCTCAGCAAGGTTGCCGTCAAACATCAGATTTGCCACGGAAATGATGTTGTCCAGATCAAAGGCAGACGGATAATCCGGTTTCTGATCAGTGTCCTCCCCGATCCCCTTTGCGTTTCCATTTCCGGCAGATACCACAAACAGCATCTTAGAATCCCGCATCACCTTCTCCAACTCCGGATAATATTCCGTTGTGCCAAAGCTTAAGTTACAGATGGAGGCACCATTTGCCTCTGCATAGCGGATGGCCTCAATGATCGCCTTTTCCTCACCGACACCATACTGGGTGCCCAGGGCTTTTAGCACCATGACCTTCACATATTTGTTGTCTGTGATCCCGGCAATTCCTCCGTTGCCCCTGGCTGCTGCAATGGTTCCGGCAGCATGCGTGCCATGGTTGTCATCGCTTCCCTTGCAAAGCTCATTATTCCCGTCAAAAAAATTCCAGCCATGGACATCGTCCACATAGCCATTCCCGTCATTGTCAATTCCGTCTCCCGGAATCTCATCCTCATTTGTCCAGATCGCATCCTTTAAATCCGGGTGATTGATATCTACACCGGTATCGATCACAGCCACCACAACCTGTCTGTGCTCCTCTGTACTGGAATCATAAAGATTCCACGCCGGCAGTACGTTGATATCCACACCCTTTTTTGCCTGCACTTCCTTGATCCGATAGGCGTCCGGACCTGCTAACGGAGTCGGTACTCCAAAATAATTAGCCAGATCGATAAACGCCGCTAACTTCGGATTACTGTCCTTAAACCGGTTCGTAATCTCACTGTACTGCAGCTCCGCATCATTTTTCAGTCCCCACTGGTACTTGGAATAGCTGTCCGAGGCAGAAAGATTTATCACACCCGGACCATATACATCCGTATGAAAGGTATAACCCTCCATATTGTTTACAGGCAGTGCAGCCGATGCAAAATACAGTCCTGTACCGCAAAATACTGCCATCAGGGCTGCCGTCGCCTGCTGTTTCCATCTATTTTTCATAGCATCACCTCAACTTGTCATTCACTCTAAATGCTCTGTTGCTTTACTATAACACAAATAAACGGTATATAGTTTGAAATTTGTGTGAAATCAAAAGAGAAATAAGGAACAACAGAAAAACCCGTGGAGAAATCTCCACGGGTCATCTTACGTTTGGACACAGTAGGCGCATCCTGCGCATCTACATTA
>CAVIHW010000017.1:0-47901 GCA_963642615.1 Oscillospiraceae bacterium
CCCATTGTGCAATATTCCCCACTGCTGCCTCCCGTAGGAGTTTGGGCCGTGTCTCAGTCCCAATGTGGCCGGTCACCCTCTCAGGTCGGCTACTGATCGTCGCCTTGGTAGGCCGTTGCCCCACCAACTAGCTAATCAGACGCGGGTCCATCTCATACCACCGGAGTTTTTCACACTGTACCATGCGGTACTGTGCGCTTATGCGGTATTAGCAGTCATTTCTAACTGTTATCCCCCTGTATGAGGCAGGTTACCCACGCGTTACTCACCCGTCCGCCGCTCAGTCACAAGTAAAATCATCCGAAGAATCAATTACAAGTGCTTCGCTCGACTTGCATGTGTTAAGCACGCCGCCAGCGTTCATCCTGAGCCAGGATCAAACTCTCAAAATAAAAGTTTGTATCCCGATTCAAAAATCGCTACTAGCTAATTTTAAACCGTTCTACTGTTGTTTGGTTTGTTTTCGTTTCTGAATTTTCTCAATTCAAAGCTGTCCAACCAGGACACTTTTTATTAGAATTTTCAGGGTTTTAAACACTGTTCAATCTTTCATTTTCAAGGTTCATGTTGTTGCTGTTCTCAGCGGCAACGTTCAATATCTTATCACATCGCTTTCGCTTTGTCAACAACTTTTTTAATTTATTTTAGGAAACTTTTCAATTTCCTGCCCCGTTCTCACGGGGCGAGGATTATAATATCAAACACGCAAAGAAAAGTCAACCGTTTTTTTAACTTTTTTTATTTTTTATCACAGTTATTCTTCCGCAATAAATGGTGCTGCGATTTCTTTTACACCTTCCGGATTTTTGACATTCCACTCGGCAAAGCTCTCGCCTGCTGCTGCCACGGTTTTTCCCAACGTTACCAAAAATTCCGGGATACGGCTTTCTCGGATCGTACCAAGTTCTTCTCCCATCTTTTCCTGTCCCTGGATATCGCAGCCGTTTAAAAACAGCATAAATGCAGACTCCGCTTTGCCGCCCACTCTCTTGGCTGCTCCACGAAATCCCATGGCACCAGTCTGGTGGGTACCGCAGGAGGACGGGCATCCGGAAATATGGATCTTCGGCAATGCAGTCTTTGGCAGTTCCGCTTCCTGTACTGCTTTTACACATGCCTGTAACAGTGCCTGAGAATCACGCACGCCCACCTGGCAGATTGCTGCTCCAATGCAGCTTACAGACGCCTCGAACTCCGTCTTTGCCGTATTGTTTTCCGTAATAGAAAGGATTTCCTTCGCTTCTTTTCCGGTCAGGTTAATGACATAAGCGGTCTCATCCGGAGCCAGGCGCATTTCTACACCATCCATATGATTCATTGCATCACTCAGAGCACACAGGACAGAAAGATCTGGCTGTCCTCCCACCGGATGCCAGGTTACCGTATAAAGTCCATCCTGCTTCTGCTTCCGGACTCTTTCGCCCTCTGCTGCGGTTCCATCTCCTGTTTTTGTAATAACATCAAGAACCGGATCGATCTTTAAATCTTCTCCGGAAGCCAGTACTTCCTCCAGCTTTTCCAGAAATGCCCTTTTATAATTTTCCGCACCGCCAATGCTTTCCTGGATATAGCGGCTGCGAGCCTTACCTCGGTTTTCATAATTTCCGTAGGTACGGAAGGTCAGCCACATAGCCTTGATGTAATAGCAGATATCTTCCGGTTTTACCTTTTCTGCAACCAGAACACCAAAACGCGGATTATTTCCCAGACCACCTGCACTGTATACATCAAAGGTGCCGTCCGGGCGAGCTGCAAAGCCAAGGTCGCGGTAGGTTGCATGGGACAGATTGCTTGGTGAATTAGAAAATGCCACCTTTAGTTTACGCGGCATTTTTTCCGCACGGATAAATCCCATCAGATACTCACCTGCTGCCTTCGCCCAGGGAAGCACGTCAAAATATTCCTCTTCTTCCACGCCAGAAAGCGGACTGCACGTAACATTGCGCGGAAAATCACCGCCGCCTCCCATGGTAACAATCCCTACATCTAAAGCCTGCTCCATGATATCTGCTGCAACGCTGCCTGCAAGGTCATGAAGCTGAATCGTCTGGCAGGTTGTAAAATGTGCCTTTTTCACCTCGCATCGACGAACCATATCGGCAATAAATTTCAATTTTTCCTTTGTCACGCATCCGCCCGTCATACGCAGGCGCAGCATGCTGGCCTTTCCGCCTTTCTGCGCATAGCTTCCATACAGTCCGGAAAAGCCCTTGTATGCATCCTTGCTGAGTTCTCCAGCATAAAATGCTGCGGTTTTTTCCCGGAAAGCAGGAATATCCTTCTTCCAGTCCTGATCATTTGTGATCTTCATAATTCTCTCCTCCTGACATAACCATTTATGTCGTCCGGGCAAAAAGGCACCCGGACGTACCGGATGCCCTTCATTCTATCACATTTCTTTTTTAACGGGAACACATCCTTTTACATTTTCTATGATTTTCCGGATCTTAAACGGATCCTTCCAGCCATCAGATTCCACCCCACTGCTGCAGTCAATCGCAAAAGGCGCAAACGATGCAATGGCTTCCTCCACATTATCCGGATTCATGCCCCCCGCCAGAAACCATGGTTTTTCGATCTTTCCGGCCTGCGTGATCAGACTGTGATCAAAGGTATTTCCGGTTCCTCCGCTTCCTGCATCCAAAAGAAGATAATCCGCCTCACTCGCATCCCAGCGGTGCAGTTCATTTTCCTTTTTCATGGAAACGGCACGGATCACCGGAATCTGTGGAAAACGTTTTTTCATGCGCGAGATGAGTTCTTCTGTTTCCTGCCCATGGAACTGAATCATGCGGATCACTCCCGTCTCCACCAGAGTACAGATCACATCCTCCGGTGCATTTACAAACACACCAACGGGACAGATTTCCGGTAATAGCTTTCGGCTCAAAAGTGTCGCCTGGGATGGCGTTACCTGCCGTCTTCCCGGAGCAAACACAAAGCCGGCATAATCCGGAAGGAACTGATTCACCGCGTCTATGTCTTCGCTGCGCCTCAGGCCACAGATTTTGATTTTCGTCATGCGATCCCCTTCCCTGCGCGAAGCTGATCCAAGGCGGCCTTTTTGTCTGCACTGCGCATCATGGTTTCCCCGATCAAGACCGCATCAGTTCCATTTTCATACAAGACCCTTGTATCCTCCGCTCCGCGGATGCCGCTTTCCGACACAAATATGATCTCAGGCGGCACAAGACTTCTCAAACGAACGGAATTTTGTACATCTACCTGAAAGGTCCGCAGGTCGCGGTTATTCACTCCAATGATAGACGCATCTGCCTTCAGCGCCCGCTCCACCTCGTTTTCATCATGTGCTTCCACAAGTGCTGACAGACCAAGCTCCCTGGCCTGAGCCATATATTCACGGATTTCCCCATCATCCAGGATCGCACAGATCAAAAGTACGGCAGCTGCCCCAAGTACCTTTGCCTGGTCGATCATGTAGGGATCCACGGTAAAATCCTTGCGAAGCACCGGAATGCTCACCTTCTGGACAATTTCCTTCAGATACTGATCACTTCCCAGAAAACGATACGGCTCCGTCAGTACCGAGATGGCATTTGCACCGGCCTTTTCATATTCCTCTGCAATCTGCAGATAAGGAAAATCCGGCGCGATCAGGCCTTTTGACGGAGATGCTTTCTTCACCTCGCAGATAAAGGATAATCCCGGTGCACGCAGTGCTTTCTCAAACGGAAATGCCCTGCCGATCGGCAAACCTTCTGCCATGCGGCGCATTTCTTCTGCCGAAATTTTCTTTTTTTCTTCTGCAATGCGCTCTCTGCTCAGTGCAGCAAGTTCTTCTAATATCATCTGGTGCTCCCTTCTGTCATTTATTCCTGATTGGAAAGCTCCACAAATTTTTCCAGCTGTGCTGCAGCTTTTCCACTGTCAATGATCTCTTTTGCCAGATCGATGCCTGTCTCGATAGAGTCTGTCTTTCCTGCCATATAGAGAGCAGCTCCGGCATTCATAAGCACTGCATCTCGTTTCGGACCAGGTTTTCCGGCTAAAATATCGCGGGTGATCTGTGCATTCTCCTGCGGAGTTCCGCCCACCAGATCTTCTTTTTTACATCGTGCAAATCCAAACTGTTCCGGTGTGATCTCATAGGAAGTAAAAGTTCCGTCCTTTACCTCGCAAACCTTAGTCGGCGCACTCAAGGAAATCTCATCCAGACCATCCGTTCCATATACGACCAGGGCACGTTTTACACCCAGATTGGCTAACACATGTGCTAACGGCTCTACCAGGTTCTCATCGTATACACCCATCAGCTCCATATTGGCTCCAGCCGGATTTGCCAGAGGTCCCAGGATATTGAAGATGGTGCGGATGCCAAGTTCTTTTCGCACCGGAGCCACGTATTTCATAGCAATATGGTAGTTCTGTGCAAACAAAAAGCAGATCCCGATCTTTTCAAGCAGTTCGCGGCTTTTTTCCGGTGCAATGGTGATATTCACGCCAAGGGCTTCCAGCACATCTGCGGCTCCGCATTTGCTGGAAGCAGCACGATTTCCATGCTTTGCAACCGGAACTCCTGCGGCTGAGATCACAAGGGAGGATGTTGTCGAGATATTAAAGGAATTGGCGCCATCTCCGCCGGTTCCTACAATTTCCAGAACATCCATATCATGCAAAAGACGTACGCAATGTGCACGCATACCTGCTGCAGATGCCGTGATCTCTTCCACTGTCTCGCCCTTCATGCTAAGGGCTGTCAGATAGGAACTCATCTGAACCGCACTGGCCTCTCCCTCCATGATCTCGTTCATAACAGCCTCTGCCTCTTTGTAGGTCAGGTTTTCCTTTTTAAATACCTTATGGATTGCTTCTTTGATCATATCTGTCGCCTCGCCTTTCTTCCCTTAAAATTGTTCTGCCATACGCAAAAAGTTTTCCACGATCACTTTGCCATCCGGTGTCAGGATCGATTCCGGATGGAACTGCACTGCCATGACCGGATCTGTCTCATGCTCCACTGCCATGATCTCGCCATCTGCAGTCTCTGCCGTGACTTTCAATTCCACCGGCATGGTTTCCTTCACTGCTGCCAGGGAATGATAGCGGCCTACCGGGATTTCTTTTGGCAGCCCTGCAAACAGAACGCTGTCTTTCTTACAGGAAGCCTGGGATACCTTGCCGTGCATCAGCTGCTTTGCGTAGGAAACCTCAGCACCGTAGGCCTTACAGATCGCCTGATGCCCCAGACATACGCCAAAGATCGGGATCTTCTTTCCAAGCTTTTTTACCACATCGATGCAGATACCTGCATCCTCCGGCCGTCCGGGTCCCGGAGATAGGATGATAGCTTCCGGTTTCATGGTCTCAAGTTCTTCCACCGTGATCCGGTCATTGCGGATGACCCGGATATCCGGCCGGATGCTTCCGATCAGCTGGTACAGATTATAAGAAAAACTGTCATAATTATCGATCAGTACAATCATGATTCCATGCCCTCCTCTGCTTTCTTCACTGCCAGTACAACCGCCCTGGCTTTATTTAAGCATTCCTGATACTCACTTTCCGGTACACTGTCTGCCACGATTCCGGCACCGGAACGGGCATATACCTTTCCCTTCTTTGCATAGGCAATGCGGATGGCAATGCAGACATCCAGGTTTCCGGACAGATCCAGATATCCGATGGCACCTCCATAGATGCCTCTTCTTCCACCCTCCAGTTCCTGGATGATCTCGCAGGCTCTGAATTTTGGTGCTCCGGAAAGAGTTCCCGCAGGAAGAATTGCATCGACCGCGTCCACCGCATCATATTCCGGACGGATCTGCCCGCCAATCGTAGATCCGATATGCATGACGTGAGAATAACGCTCAACTGCCATATATTTTTCTACCTTTACGGTTCCGATCTGGCTGATCTTTCCAACATCATTTCTTCCAAGATCGACCAGCATATTATGTTCAGCCCGTTCTTTTTCATCTGCCAGAAGCTCCTGTTCCAGCTTCTCGTCTTCCTCCGGTGTAGCACCTCTTGGTCTGGTTCCTGCAAGCGGATAGGTAAAGAGCTTTCCATCCTCCAGCTTAACCAGGGTTTCCGGAGATGCCCCGGCGATCTCAATGTCATCGCTGGAAAAATAAAACATGTAAGGAGATGGGTTGCTAGTTCTTAAAACCCGGTAGGCATCCAAAAGGCTGCCTTCCATTTCTGCCTCCAGCTGGTTGGAAAGCACAACCTGGAAGATATCGCCCTCCCGAATGTACTGTTTTCCTTTTTCTACCATCTCACAGTAATCTTCCTTTGAAAAGACCGGCTGAAAATCTCCCTTTAACTTTAACGCCTGCTCCGGTGCCGGTTTTCCGGTCCGGATCAGGTTTACCAGATTATCCAGCTCCATCTGGGCTTTATGATATTCCTGTTCCGGTGCATCGGTCTTCATGTTCACGATGAGGATGATCTTCTGACGGAAGTTGTCAAAGGCAATGACCTTGTCAAACAGCATCAGATCTACGTCCTGGAAGGAATCTTCATCTCCCTTTTCCAGCTTCAGCGTTGGTTCTGCATATTTGATATAATCATAAGCAAAATATCCTACCAGACCGCCCGTGA
This sequence comes from Oscillospiraceae bacterium, assembly GCA_963642615.1. Lineage (GTDB taxonomy): Bacteria > Bacillota > Clostridia > Lachnospirales > Lachnospiraceae > Brotaphodocola. Next base: position 6,565 of record CAVIHW010000017.1, read on the forward strand.
AGGTAGGAAGCCCCGGAAGCTTCGGACTTTTGTTCTCTGTAAGGATCCTGCGGATTGCCTCACCCGGATGTTCTACCTGCTGTTCCACCGTGGCTGCTCCCTTAATACGAAGCAGGCCATCCCGGCATGTCAGCTCCAAAACCGGATCAAAACCAAGGAAGGTATAGCGCCCCCAGCGTTTAGACTCCTCCACGCTTTCCAGCATGTAGCAATGGGTGCTTACCTGTTTTAAGACCCGGAGCACTTCCATGGGAGTGCGGATATCCGAATAGATTTCCCTTGTTAAGGGGATGCGTCCGTAAGTTTTGTCTTCTGCCAGTTTTTTTACTTCTTCCAGCGTCATCATCATGCATTTCCTCCTTTTGTCAGCCTGACCGGAAAAGGAAGTTTGAAAATCAAAAATCCCGCCCTGGACAGACTTCTTATCTATGAAATCTGTCAAGGACGGGATGGAAATTTTTATTTACCTGATCACCCGCGGTGCCACCTTGCTTCACGAACTGCTCCGTAATGATACGAACCTTCGTGCTCTTTTCGGAATACTAACATATTCCCGGCAACTGACGTATGCCCACACGTCGCAGAATACTAGACCATTCGGCTTTTGACTGCGCCCTCAGCGGTCCATTTAACAGGCTGCGTTCTGACGGTTCTCAGCATTCCGTCTCTCTGTAAGTGCACGATCTGTTTTTATCTCCGCTTCAACGGTTTAAAGCAATATTTAATTGAAATTTTCTTCATTCTACTTCCATATTGTGATCTTGTCAATCATTTTCGACTTATTTTTCTTCGGCATTTTCATCCGGAAGTTTTGGTGCCAGTGCCAGAGTAAACCAGAATTCTACTCCATCAGCACAGTTGGCCACACCATACTGCTGATGATGAGCTTCCATGATGGCCTTCACAATAGAAAGACCAATGCCGCTTCCGCCATAAGCCCGTGTTCTTGCCTTATCTACCTTGTAGAATTTAGTCCACAGGTTTGGCAGATCCTCCTCCGGGATCGGTTTTCCGTTATTGTATACATGGATCTTTGCCACGTCATCCAGAGTCTCGCTAAAAATACGGATATTGTGGTCATCGTCTAAGTGATTCATGGCATTGGTCAGATAGTTTGTCAGAACCTCTTCGATCTTAAATTCATCACCGACCACCATCAACGTTTCCGGCATATCCACCGTCACCTTGGCTTCATTTTGCTGGATCAGGATGCTGGAGGAATTGATCAGGTCATGCACCAGCTCCGAGGCATCAAAGGCTTCCATGCTAAGCGTGTCGTTGCCAAACTCTAATGCTGTCAAAGTCAGAAGCTGACGCACCATCTTGTTCATCTTGTTGGCCTCATCCATGATGACCTCACAGTAATAGCTGCGGCTTTCCGGATCTTCACACATTCCGTCACAAAGTCCCTCCGCATATCCCTGGATCAGGGCAATTGGAGTCTTTAACTCATGGGAGACATTGGCAATAAATTCCTTACGCATCTCATCGATCTGGATCTTTTCATCAATATCATGCTGCAGCTGCTTATTTGCATCCTGCAAGGCACCAATGGCGTCCTTTAAGCTGTGGGAAAGAGAATTCATGCTGCGTCCCAGAATACCAACCTCGTCCTTTGCATCATCCTCATAAGAAACATCAAAATTCAGCCTGGACATTTCCTCCGAAAGAGCCGACAATTTCAGGATCGGCTTGGTGATTCGATTTGTGACAAAACACATCATGATGCTTCCAAACACCAGCACGATCAGTCCCACCCAGGAGGTAAAACGATTGGACAGGGCAACGCTTTCCTGTATGCTCGCTAACGGCATCGACATAATAAACATGGTGCGGTTGTCGGAAAAATATCCCCAGCTCTCCATATAGGTGCTGCTGGAACGGAAATCACGGTTTTTCTCCACCACATAATTGTCATGCTGTTTTAATACCTGCATGTGTTTGTGTCCCATCCCCAGCACATAACGCTGCAGCTTCTGAGTCTGGAAATCACTGTCACGCCCGGAACTGACCAGTGTCTTTCCGGTGTCACTGTCAATGATGCTGATCGCAATATTATTCTGTTCGCTGTATCTTCGAATGGTTCCAAGCAAGGTTCCGGGCTGTTCCAAATGTCCCGGCTCCTTTTGGGGAGAATCCACTTCACCGGAAGGCTTTTGTTTTTCTTCCGTTTCTGATGGAGTTTTCTCTTCCTCCTCTTCCTCTGAATCCGGATCAACCTTGGCCGTCTTCTTCCAGATATCCCATTCCTCTTCCAGTTCTTCGCTCAAGATATCTGCAATATTTTCATTATCTTCGAGTTTTTCCCGAATGGCATTATCGATATCGGTATAGGCCTGCTCCATCACCTTCAGCTTCTGATCCACGTAATAACGCTCCAGCCACCAGGTATTCACAACCCAGATTGCTAAAAGCATTGCCGCCATAAGCCCCACAAAGATGAGCATGATCCGATGTCGGATGGAATGAAATTGAAAAAACTTTTTATGCTTCATCAATCCACCTCGAACTTATATCCCATGCCCCAGATGGTCTTAATATAGTTACCTTTTTCTCCCATCTTGCTGCGGAGCTTCTTTACATGGGTATCAATGGTACGGGCATCACCAAAATAATCATAGTTCCAGACATTATTGAGGATTTTTTCCCTGGAAAGGGCGATTCCCTGATTCTCCACAAAATAAGTCAGAAGTTCAAATTCCTTATAGCTTAAATCTACCGGTTTGCCGTCAATCTCCACCTGATGAGCTGCCTTGTCGATGCGGATGCCGCCCACTTCCGTGCTTTCATTCACATTTACATTCGCACGGCGCAAAATCGCCTCCACTCTTGCCACTAGGATCTTGGGACTGAAAGGTTTTGAAATATATTCGTCCACCCCCAGCTTAAAGCCCTGAAGTTCATCCCGCTCTTCCCCGCGGGCAGTCAGCATGATGACCGGCACCTGGGAATACTGCCGCACGGTTTTTAACACTTCCCAGCCATCCATCTTCGGCATCATCACATCCAGGATCATGAGGGCGATGTCTTTCTGCTTAAAGAATATATCCACAGCCTGCTCGCCATCTTCTGCCTCGATCACCGTAAACCCCTTGATGGTCAAAAAATCCTTTACCAGCTTACGCATCCTGGCTTCGTCATCCACGACCAATATCTTTAACGACTCCATGTATGTATCGTCTCCTCTCTGCATTTTTCTTCTGTTGTCCACATTTTAGCAGAGATTTTGCGGGTTTTCCACATTTTCACAGAGATTTCACACATCGCAAATACCAATTTATATAATGGTATCTCGTAAGGTTCGAAGTTCCAGGGTGGGCATACAGAACCGCATACCCTGGTGGAATTTTTACCTCGTGTGCTTGCGCCGCCTATTGTCTCCCCTGCGAGCTAAACTCGCGTGCTTCGCACGCTCAGACAGGCTCTCCGGGGAGACGCTATGCTCGCGCACTCAGAAAATTCCAAAGGGTCTGCTCATTCTATATGCCCACCCCGGAACTTCTACGTTGTTGGCTGAGCTACTATAGTAAAAGCATTAGAACTGCTAATCAAGCAATCCTAAGATGTTCTGCCGGCATGTTATTGCCGTCATTGCCAATATTCTTATGGCTGTATACTTTTTATTGCAGCTAAGCCAGTACAGTAGAAGTGCCGAGACTGCCATACAAAATAAGCAGGCGCATTGGAATTTTCCTCGAGTGCGAGCATAGCGTCAGGACGGAGTGAGTTGTTTGAGCGTGCAGCGCACGCGAGTTTCGAACGCAGTCCTGACAATAAGCGGCGGAGCACGCGAGGTAAAAAATTCCACTTAGCGCCTGCGGTTTTGTATGACAGTTCCGGCACTTCGGATCATTCTCTATATGATACAGCTCCAATAAATTTTTATTCGGCGCTTTCCTCACACACTTCGATGCCAAGCTCCTCAAGCTGCTTTGGATCTACCGGTGTCGGTGCCTCGGTCATCAGACAGGAGGCGTCTTTTACCTTCGGGAAAGCAATGACTTCACGGATGCTGTCGCAGCCGCCCATCAGCATAACCACGCGGTCAAGGCCGTATGCGAGACCTGCGTGTGGCGGAACTCCGTACTTGAATGCTTCAAGCAGGAAGCCGAACTGCTCCTGTGCCTTTTCCGGAGTGAAGCCGAGTACTTCGAACATCTTGGACTGGATGTCACTCTGGTGGATACGGACAGAACCACCGCCGATCTCAGTGCCGTTTAATACGATATCGTATGCCTTTGCACGGACTGCTCCCGGATCAGAATCGATCAGATGCCAGTCTTCGTCCATCGGCATGGTGAACGGATGATGCATCGCCACGAAACGTCCCTGTTCCTCGGAATACTCCAGTAACGGGAACTCAGTTACCCACAGGAATTTATACTCATCTTTCTTTAAGAGGTCAAGCTGACGTGCCATCTCAAGACGCAGGTTGCCTAATACATCCCAGACAATCTTGTTTTTGTCTGCTGCAAATAATAACAGGTCACCCGGCTTACCATCCATGGCAGAGATCAGGGCTGCCATCTGGTCTTCGGTCATGAATTTTGCAAAGGAAGACTTAAAGCTGCCATCCTCCTGGATTGCGATATAGGCAAGACCTTTTGCACCGTAACCCTTTGCAAACTCTACCAGCGCATCGATTTTCTTACGCGGCATATGTCCCTGTCCCTCGGCATTGATACCGCGAACAGTTCCACCGTTCTCCAGAGCATTCTTAAATACAACAAACTCGCAGTCTTTTACGACATCGGATACATTCTTTAACTCCATGCCAAAACGAAGATCCGGCTTATCGGAGCCAAAGCGATCCATTGCCTCCTGCCAGGTCATGCGCGGGATCGGCTGCGGGATCTCGACATTTAAGATCTCCTTGAACAGCTTGTGAAGCAGGCGCTCGTTGACATCAATCACATCATCCACATCTACAAAGGATAACTCCATGTCGATCTGGGTAAACTCCGGCTGACGGTCTGCACGCAGATCTTCATCGCGGTAGCAGCGCGCCAGCTGGAAATAGCGGTCATAACCGGAGCACATCAAAAGCTGCTTAAAGAGCTGCGGAGACTGCGGAAGCGCATAGAAGGAACCCGGATGCACACGGCTCGGTACCAGATAGTCTCTTGCTCCTTCCGGAGTACTCTTGATCAGGGTCGGAGTCTCGATCTCCAAAAAGCCTTCCTCAGCCAGAAACTGTCTGGTAAGGATTGCGATCTTGCTTCTTAAGAGCAGGTTTCTCTGCATATCCGGTCTTCTTAAATCCAGGAAACGATATTTTAAGCGCAGTTCCTCTTTGGTCTTTGAGTTCTCCTCGATCGGGAATGGCGGGGTTTCGGACTCAGACAGGATACGTAAGGAATTTGCACGCACTTCGATGGCACCGGTTGCAAGGTTCTCATTTACCGCACCGGAACGTGCCTCCACGCGGCCGGTTACAGCGATCACGTATTCACTTCTTAACTTTTCTGCCTTTGCAAAGCTCTCTGCACCGCAGTCGCTCTCTTCAAAGATCAGCTGCAGGAGACCGGAACGGTCACGTAAATCTACGAAAATGATTCCTCCCTTGTTTCTGCTCTTCTGCACCCAGCCCATCACGGTCACTTCCTGACCGATGTTTGCCGTGGTGACTTCTGTACACCGATGGGACCGTTTCAGTCCCAGCATTGATTCTGCCATGATTTTTCTCCTTTATTTCAGTGCTTCTTTATAGAATTCCACAAATTCGGTATAGCCCTCTTTGTTTAACTGCTCTTTCTGGAACTTTTTGTTCTTGTTCATCATGGAAACCAGTACCTGAACGCCCGCCTTGCGCTCGCCCATGGCCTGTTTCATGATCTGTCCGTAGCGTGTCGGATCCATACCCTTTTCAATCAGGTATGCCTTTTTTGGAGCTGCATTCTCGATCTCGCCGCCCTGCTCCATAAGAATGGTAACGATACGCTCAAAGCCGATGGAGAAGCCGCAGGCCGGGGTATCCTGTCCGGTAAACTTTCCGATCATCTTGTCATATCTTCCGCCTCCTGCAACAGAGCCGCCAAAGCCTTCCATGGAAACCTCAAAAATGGTTCCGGTATAGTAAGACATGCCGCGCACCAGGGTCGGATCAAAGGCCAGCTTAAAGTCGGTCTCTGCCACCTCAGTTACCGTATCCATGATGTTAGCCAGATTCTCTGCTGTCCTTGCATCCAGGACTCCGGCTAAGGTCTCACCAAGACCGCGGACTGCAGCGGCATCCTCGCCAAGATCCGATAAGAGACCTGCGTACTTTTCCACACTCTCAGTCGCATAACCAAGCTCCAAAAGCTCTGCCTTTACACCGTCCAGGCCGATCTTATCCATCTTATCCAGGGTGATGAAGACCTGATCCAGTCCATCTTCCGGAAAACCAGAGTAAAGAGCCATGCCCTTTAAGATGCCGCGGTCATTGATGCGGACGGTAAATGCATTCTTCGGGCAGATCTTTCCAAGTGCAGTGGTGGTAGCCAGGATCAGCTCGATCTCTGCCATGTTGGTTGCATCTCCGAGGATATCAATATCACACTGGGTGAACTGGCGGAAGCGTCCGCGCTGCGGACGGTCTGCACGCCATACGCTGCCCATCTGCAGCGCCTTGAACGGACTCGGAAGCTGTGCGCCGTTGTTGGAATAATAACGGGACAGCGGCAGAGTCAGATCGTAGCGCAGACCACTGTCGGTCAGGTCATTCTCTGTTTCTGCGGTCTCAAGATTTAACTTTTCACCACGCTTTAAGATCTTGAAGATCAGTTTTTCGTTGTCACCGCCCTGCTTGCTGGTCAGGTTCTCAATATGCTCCACGCACGGAGTCTCTACCTGAGTAAATCCGAAACTGCGGTAGGTTTCACGGATCTGGTTCATCACATATTCCCGCACCTGCATCTCTGCCGGCAGGATATCACGCATGCCGGTAACCGGCTTTTTTTTCAATGCCATAATTCTTCTCCGTTTTCTATCTTCCTATAATTATCGATCGTCTAACAATTATACTATCCCAAAGGGCAAATTGCAATTGTTAGTCTGCCAGGAGTTTTTCCTTTCGTTCGATCATTTCGTCCACGCGGCTGATATACTGCTCCACATCTTTTACGTTCTCGCAGCGCTCAATGCGGTTTTCATCGGCAAACAGGCGCTTGGTGGTGGTTCCGGCACCGCAGCCAATGATGGTCTGCTGTTCTTCCATGATCAATACATTGTAGATGCAGGCCTTTCCCGGAGCTGCGTAGCCCACATTTTCAAAATTGCCCGCCATATTTTTCTGCCGGTACAGATAATACGGCTCCAGTCCCATCTCCCTTGCATAGCGGGCTGTCAAGTCGATCATCTCCTGCGTGTTTTCAATTTTAAGATCCTTGTAAACCTCTTTCATGGTATTTAAACGGGCAGCACGCTTGATGGCCAGGGAGTGCACCGTAACGCTGTCCGGTGCCAGGGCTTTCACCGCTTCCATGGTAGCCCTAACATCCTCCAGGGTTTCCTCCGGCAGTCCGATGATCAGATCCATGTTGATGTTGTCAAATCCAACTTCTCTTGCCAGACGGAAGCGCTCCACCACATCCTCCACCGTATGCCTGCGTCCGATCAGGCGCAGGGTATCCTGCTTCATGGTCTGCGGATTGATGGAGATACGTCCTACTCCATGCTTCTTTAATACCTCAAGTTTTTCCCGGGTAATGCTGTCCGGCCGTCCGGCCTCCACCGTAAACTCCTGAACCGTGGAAAAATCAAAGGTTTCTTTCAGTTTCGTGATCAGCTTATCCAAATCCTCCGGAGAAAGGGAAGTCGGTGTGCCGCCGCCAAAATAAACGGTATCCAGGGTGCATCCCTTTTTCTTTTCCGCCACATAATCCAGTTCCCGGAACAAAGCATCCAGATATTCGTGCGTGCGATCCTTCCATTTGCCGATCGGGTAGGATGTGAAGGAACAATACAGACAGGTAGTCGGGCAAAATGGAATTCCCACATACAGACTGTAGCCATCCTGATAGTCAATAGCCGATAACAGCTGCCGCTCCGTCTTTGCGATCTCGATGCTTAAATTGATCTTTTCGTTGCTGGTAAAGTAAGTATCCTTCATATGATGAAAGATCTGTTCCCCGCTCTCGCCCCCGGCAAACTTTGTCATGGCGATCTTGGTTGGACGGATGCCTGTCAAGGTACCCCAGGGAAGCTGTTTTCCGGTCTGCTGCATCAAAAGCACATAAAGCCTGCGCTTGATCTTATTCTTTGTCTCAAAACGATTTTTGTAATCCACATCCAGGACACAGTTCTTTTTTGCCGCCTCCAATTCCGCTCGAATCCCGGCTTCCGGCTCGCTTAAGGAAAGAGGACGAAAGGATGTCTCATTTTCCGGATTCAGTTTCAGCGTAAACCTTGTATGATCTTCGCTTAACGTTCCTTCCACATAAAAATCCAGGTCATCCTGCATCTCATGCGTAAAGGTCTGCCCCGGATAAAATGCCATCAGAAGTTCCCGGATATCCTGCTCGTAAGCGCTGTCATTTAACAGAATTCCGATCATCTCTGTCCGCCTCTCTTTCTTACGTAGGCTGCTACCGGATTGTACTCTTTTTCATGGGCAATGGTCGTGGCATCCTCATGTCCCGGATAAACCATGACATCCTCCGGAAGCACCAGAAGCTTTTCGGAAATGGAATGGATGATGGCAGACATACTTCCGCCCGGAAGATCCGTTCTTCCAAGAGATTCTGCAAACAGCGTATCTCCGCTGAACAGCACCTGTTCCTGCGGAAGATAATAGCAGACCGATCCCGTGGTATGTCCCGGGGTTGCGATGACCTGCCATTCCAGATCCAGAAAATGCAACACATCTCCGTCACGAAGCAGGTGATCTGCGCTGATGCTGATCTGCTCGGTTCCCATGGTTCCGGAAAGATTCTTAGACGGGTCATTTAACATAGCTTCATCATCCATATGAACATAGATCTTGCAGCCATAAGCCTTGCGGATATCATCTGCCGCTAAAATATGATCAAAATGGGCATGGGTTAAAAGCACTGCCTCCGGTTTTACACCGAATTTCTGACACTGGCTCATGATATACTCTGCATTGTCTGCCGGATCAAGGATCACGGCCTTTGTCCCGCCTTCCAGAAACACAAGATAACAATTGGTGCTGACGCCCCCCAGCACATAGGTTTTGATTCGAAAATTATCCATAATCTGCTCCTTCTTGTATACACAGAAAAACTGCGGAACAACTATCCCGCAGTCCTCTCTATATCGATCACACCGTCAATCTGTCTTAATTTATCCGTCAGGCGGTTTAATTCTTCAATCCCGTGAATGTCAAAGGTCATGATAATGGTGGCCTTGCCCTGCTTGCTGGTGCGCACATTCATGGAAGTAATGTCGATCTGACGTTCTGTAAACACCTTGGAAATATCAACAAACATACCAATGCGGTTGTTTGCATAGATCTGGATTTCCGTGGTATAACGCTCTTTGCTGCTTGCGTCATTCTCCGGCTGCTGCCACTCTGCCTCGATCAGGCGGGTGCGCTCCTCTGACGGAAGGTTTATGATATTTACGCAGTCAGTCCGGTGAATGGAAACACCGCGGCCACGGGTTACATAGCCTACGATCTCATCTCCCGGGACCGGGCTGCAGCATCGTGAAAAACGCACTGCCACATCGTGGATCCCCTTGACTGTGATGCCGCCCTTGGACTTTTTGCTGACTTCTGCCTTGTTTCCGGACATCTCGCTTAAGCCGTCCAGGATATTGGTATCCGTCACTTCCTTGCGCGTCTTCTTTTCGCGTTCCTCGATCATCTTGTTGATGACCTGGCCTTCTTTTAAGCCGCCATGGCCAATGGAAGCCAGCACAGAATCCCAATCGCGGAATGCATAGCGCTGCATGACCTTTTCCTGGAATTCCGGTTTATTCAGGTCACCAAAGTTGATGCCCTTGGTCTTGCAGTAACGATCGATGAGCTCTTTTCCGCGGACAATGTTGTCTTCCTTTAATTCACTCTTGAACCACTGGTTGATCTTGTTCTTGGCCTGCGTGCTCTTTACCAGGGCAAGCCAGTCACGGCTCGGCCCCTTGGAATTCTGAGATGTAATGACCTCAATCCGGTCACCGTTCTGCACCACATACTCGATGGGAACCAGTTTTCCGTTGACTCTGGCACCGACCATCTTGTTGCCCACGGCACTGTGGATGGAGTATGCAAAGTCGATGGTGGTAGACCCGCTCGGCAGGGTCTTGACATCTCCGGACGGGGTAAAGCAATAGACGTTCTCGGAAAACAGATCCAGATCGCCCTTGACCATGCTTAAGAACTCCTTGGAGTCGCTGGTATCCTTCTGCCACTCCAGGATCTGTCGTAACCAGGACAGCTTTGCAGCCTCGTCGCCTGCTGCCACCTTGCCACTGCCGCTCTCTTTGTATTTCCAGTGCGCCGCAATACCATATTCTGCAGTGCGGTGCATCTCAAAGGTACGGATCTGGATCTCAAAGGGCTGGCCGTTGCTTCCGATGAGCGTGGTATGCAAAGACTGGTACATGTTCGGTTTCGGCATGGCAATGTAGTCTTTAAAACGTCCCGGAATCGGCTTGTACAGCTCATGGATCACGCCCAGGGCTGCATAACAGTCTTTTACAGTATCTACAATGATCCGGACGGCAAACAGATCATAGATCTGATCCAGCGTCTTATGCTGGTTTACCATCTTTCTGTAGATGCTGAAGAAATGCTTCACGCGGCCGTCTACCTTGGCCTCAATTCCGGCCTCCTTCATGTGGGCGGAAACTTCATTTACGATGCTCTTTACGAATTCCTCGCGAGCATCCTTTCCAAGGGAAATCTTCTCGGCAAGATCATAGTAAACATCCGGCTCCAGATATTTTAAGGAGAGGTCATCGAGCTCCACCTTGATCTTGGAAATACCAAGACGGTGGGCGATTGGTGCATAGATCTCCATGGTTTCCCGTGCTTTTTCTTTTTGCTTTTCCGGCTTCATGTACTGAAGGGTGCGCATATTGTGCAGACGGTCAGCAAGCTTGATGAGGATGACACGGATATCTTTTGCCATGGCAAGGAACATCTTGCGCAGGTTCTCAGCCTGCATCTCTACCTTATCCTTTGACCAGGACAGCTGGGTCAGCTTGGTGACACCGTCCACCAAAAGGGCAACCTCCGCCCCGAACTCCTTTGAGAGTTCCTCTAAAGTCATAACGGTATCTTCTACAACGTCATGGAGGATGCCTGCTGCGATCGTCTCCTTATCCATCTCCAAGTCTGCCAGAATGATGGCAACACAAAGAGGGTGAATGATATATGGTTCACCCGATTTGCGTTTCTGATCCTTATGAGCCTCATACGCTACCTTGTACGCCTTCTCGATCAGGGAGATATCATCTGAAGGATGATACTTCCGGATGCTGCGGATCAGATCCTTATATAATTCTTCCGGACTGGTAAAATCTGCTGGATTTTCCAGTTCAATGTCCATTTTCTTCTCCGTCTGTTCATTTGCCATAGAAAAAGCCACCTTTTCTTGCATCATCGTAATAGTGTCATTATAAATTTTTTTGTCGGAAAATGCAAGCCTTACGGCTTTATGGCGTCTTTTTGGTTCAATTGCCAGATTTCTAAGCCCTGGTAACCTGATACATCAGCGCATTGCACACAGCCGCAGCGATGTTGCTGCCTCCTTTTCGGCCTCGTGCTACAATACAGGGTACTTCCAACTGACAGATCAGTTCTTTTGACTCCACCACATTCACAAATCCCACCGGCACACCGATGATAAGATCCGGACGGATCTCCTGTTTTTCTATCATCTCATAAAGGCGGATGAGAGCTGTCGGTGCATTACCGATCGCAAAGATGACGGATCCCGCAAGCTTTGCCGCACGCTCCATGCTGACGATCGCACGGGTTACGCCCCGTTCCTTTGCCTCGGCTGCCACATCCGGCTCTGCCATAAAGCAGCGGGCTGAGCCATTTAACTGCGCCAATGCATTCTTATTGATACCGGCAAGTGCCATGTTGGTGTCCGTCACAATGGTAAACCCGGATCCGCTTCTCATCAGTTCTACCGTTTTTTCTACAGCTTTGTCTGAAAAATAGAGATTTTTGGCATAATCAAAATCTGCTGCCGTATGGATACAGCGCTTTACCACCGCAAGCTCTCCCTCTGTCCAGTCGCCCTTTGGCATCTCCGATTCGATGATGGCCATGCTGCGCGCCTCGATCTCTTCCGGGCGAACCCATTGCATTTCTTCTATCATAATGTCATCCTTTCCCATCCAGGATCCGATATACCGCTTCCATATCAAGAGAGCGCCGAACCAGATCGGCCAGCTTGTCATACTGGCTTTCCTTGTATTCTTCCATGCTTTTTGCCGTTGCAGTCAGGCTGATGCCCTTTTTCTTTGCAAGCTGGCTTAAAATGACACCGGTAAATGAAAGATTGTCAAACAGTCCGTGAAGATAGCTTCCAAAGACCAGACCATCCTCCCGGACAAACCCGTCCATGCGGCCATCCGCCAGACGGATAGACGGGGTGATCCTGTGCGCAGCTTCTGTCATTTCTTGAACCGTCTCACCCATATGGATCTCGTATCCGGTCACCTTCTGTCCTGTCACTTCGCAATACATGCCTGCCGCTGCAAGCATGACGCCGTTTGTCTGGGTTCGGGTCTTCTCTGCGGCAAAAATGGTTTTTGCAGGAAGAAGTCCCATGCCGCGCAGAGTGCTCTTCTTCTCCCCTTCCACGCCTTCCGGATCCGAAAGACTCTCGCCAAGCATCTGATAGCCTCCGCAGATTCCGATCACCGGAATCTGCTCTTCCTCGACGAGACGAACAATCCTGGCTTCAAGACCGCTTTCCCGCAGCCACTTTAAATCCGCCATCGTATTTTTGGTTCCCGGCAAAAGGATTAAGTCCGGGCGTCCCAAATGGGCTTCCCGATTTACGTAACGCAAGGAAACTCCCTCATAATGTTCCAGGGCATTGAAATCTGTAAAATTGGAAATATGCGGAAGGTGGATCACGGCTACATCCAGACCTTCCTGTATGTCGGTATGCGTAAGGCGGTCGGACAGGCTGTCCTCGTCGTCCAGGTCAATCTGCTCCATGGGGATCACCCCCACCACCGGAATATGGAGCTTCTCCTCGATCATGCGAAGACCCGGTTCCAGGATCTTTACGTCTCCGCGGAATTTGTTGATGACAAGCCCCTTGATCCTTGTGCGTTCCTCCGGTTCCAAAAGACTGACCGTTCCATACAGGGACGCAAAAACACCGCCCCGGTCAATATCTCCCACCAGCAAAACCGGTGCATCGGCAATCTTTGCCATGCCCATATTGACAATGTCATTATCCCGCAGGTTGATCTCTGCCGGACTTCCGGCACCTTCCAGGACGATCGCATCAAACTGACGCTCCAGTCTTTTAAAGGCTTCCCGGACTGCCGGAATAAATTCGGTTTTCCTGCGATAATAGTCCATGGCTCTTAGGTTTCCGAATACCTCACCGTTTACGATCACCTGGCTGCCCATCTGGCTGGTTGGCTTTAAAAGGATCGGGTTCATGTCCACGGTAGGTGCGATCCCTGCTGCCTCCGCCTGCATGGCCTGGGCTCTTCCGATTTCAAGACCGTCTTTTGTGATGTAGGAATTGAGCGCCATATTCTGGGATTTAAAAGGTGCCACCGTATAACCATCCTGCTTTAAGATCCGGCACAGGGCAGCCGCTAAGAAGCTCTTTCCCGAGTTCGACATGGTTCCCTGAACCATGATCTTTTTTGCCATCGTTAAACCCCCTTGCGAAATTCCGTTGTAAAATGTGCATCATATAATTTGGAAAGCTCAAAGCTGTCGCCAAGGAAACGTCCCACTGTCACCAGTGCCGTTTTTTTGATGCCTGCCTCTTTTACCTTTTTAGCAATATCCTCCAGCGTTCCCTTCACGATCTTCTGATCTTTCCAGGATGCCTTATAAACCACGGCCGCCGGGGTATCTGCCGGATAACCGCCATCCTGCAGCCGTTTACTCAGGATTTCAATCTCACCCACGCTCAAAAAGATCACCATGGTTGCCTGGTGTGCTGCAAGGGACTCGATCTGTTCGTTCTCCGGCACTGCGGTCCGGCCTTCCATGCGGGTTAAAATCACGGTCTGACTGATGCCCGGAAGCGTATACTCCCGCTTTAAACTGGCTGCCGCAGCCAGAAACGAACTGACTCCCGGCACGATCTCATAGGGGATGTTTAATTTATCCAGTTCCACCATCTGCTCCCGGTGTGCGCCGTAGATGGACGGATCTCCGGTATGCACGCGAACCACACGTTTTTCCTCTGCCACGCCGCGTTTCATCACGTCCAATACCTCTTTCAGCGTCATGGTCGCACTGTTGTAAATTTCAGCCTCCGGCTTTGCTCCGGAAAGAACCTCTGGATTTACCAGAGAACCGGCATAGATGATAATATCCGCCTCATCGATCAGGCGTTTTCCCTTCACTGTGATCAGCTCCGGATCTCCCGGTCCTGCTCCGATAAAATAAATCATTCCTGTTTCTCCTTCTCAAAGCTTTGATAAGCGCTCACGTGAATGTCCTCAAAGGTGCTGTTTTCCCGATACACGGCCTCTGCCATATCAAGAAGCGGAAACAGCATCACTGCTCCGGTTCCTTCTCCCAAAGCCAGATTGCCGTAAATGCTCGCCTCAAGCCCAAGCTTTTCCATGGCCATGCCACAGGCCGGTTCCTTTCCCATATGGGAAGGCAGCAAAAAGTCCGTCACAAGCGGACAGAATTTTTGTGCCAGCAAGGCCGCCACCAGAGAGATCAGGCCGTCTAAGACCACCGGGATCCGGTAAATGGCTCCGCCAAGCATCAGACCACACATGCCCGCAATATCAAACCCACCAACACTCATAAGCACCGCCATGGGATCCTCCGGATCCGGATGATGCAATGCGATTGCTTCCTTGATCACCTCAATCTTCTTTTCCAGTCCGGCATCGGAAAGCCCTGCTCCGCGTCCGGTCACAAACTCCACCGGAGCCTGCAAAAGGACACTGGCCACAGCACTGCTGGTGGTGGTATTTCCAATCCCCATCTCACCGACAGCTAAAAGATCATATCCGGTATCCTTCAGTTCCGATGCAAGCCGGATACCGGTATGAATGGCCTCCAGTGCCTGTTTGCGGCTCATGGCCGCTTCTTTTCGCATATTGTTGGTGCCGTTTGCAATGCGCAGATTACGGACACCCGGTTCCTTAATCTCCCCCATCACACCAATATCTACCGGGATTACATCTGCCCCGGCTACCGCTGCCATACGGTTGACACTGGCAATCCCTCTGGCAAAATTGTCTGTAACAACGGCCGTCACGCTGCTGTCCGTCTGTGTCACACCCTCTGCCACCACGCCATTGTCTGCACAAAAGATCACAACTGCTTTTCGGTCAAGCCGGACATCTTCGGTTCTTTGGATCCCGGCAGTTTTCGTCAGCAGATCCTCAAAACGCCCAAGCCCGTAAAGAGGCTTTGCGATCCCATTCCAGTGACGTCTGGCTGCTTCCATTGCCCGGTCATCTGCGGCACGCACGCTGCGGCAAAAGCAGTGAAGCTGCTCTTCCAGATACTGTTCCATTTTACATCTCACCTTCTATATCTGTTTTTCTGATTTTTCTCCGAATTCCTGCCTCACACTCAACCAATCCTGTATCCCCGTGGTGTCACCATCCGCTCTCCGATCCTTCGCGTCTGGGAATTGCCGATAAATACCGTGGTGAACATATCAACCTGCGTATTGCGAAGTTCGCGAAGCATCAGAACACGGGCATTTTCCCCTTCTCTTCCGATGTTGCTCACAATTCCGCAGACCCGGTCTTCCTTTGTCTGCTCCAAAATAATATCACAGGCTTTTTGTAGGTAATCTGCCCTTTTCTTGCTGGAGGGATTGTAAAGGCAAATAGAAAAATCCGCTTCTGCAGCGCAGCGGAGTCTTGTCTCGATCTTTTCCCAAGGCGTTAAAAGGTCACTTAGGCTGATCACGGCAAAATCATGCATCAGCGGGGCCCCCAGCACAGCGCCTCCCGCCAGGGCTGCCGTCACACCGCTGACTACTTCTACCTCACATTCCGGATATTCCTGCTGCAGTTCCAGAATCAAACCGGACATGCCATATACACCGGCATCACCGCTGCAGACCATGGCAACCGTCTGTCCCTTTTTTGCTTCTTCAAAGGCCATGCGGCAACGCTCCACTTCCTGTCGCATGGGGGTGGTCAGAAACTGCTTGTCCGGAAAATATGACCGCAAAAGATCCACATAGACCGTATAGCCCACGATCACATCGCTCTGCTTGAGTGCCTTTCGCGCCTCAAATGTCATCTGCTCAAAACTTCCCGGCCCCATGCCGATCACATATACAAGATTCTTCACCCGGTTGTCCTCGACTTTCACGTTTTCTATTTCCTGCATTTTCATGCATCCGATTATAAAATATTTCTGCGTAAAAGTCTATATATACCAACTTGTCGGATATTCTATTCGAAGGTGATGATCTTTCCCGGATTGAGGATCAGCTTCTCATCAAACGCCAGCTTGATGGACTGATACAGCTTGTACATGCGGTCGCCCACGAATGGTTTCAGGTATTCGAGTCTTCCGTTTCCGATGCCGTGTTCACCGGACAGCTGACCTCCAAACTGTTTGGATACGCCGTACAGTTCACTCAGGCAGGCTCTGGTTCCCTTGATCCAGTCTTCGTCGCTCATGGATGCATCTCGAAGCATCTCAGTATGGATATTTCCATCTCCTGCATGGCCGCACGGTTCTACGCGGATGCCGTATTTGGCACCGATAGCCTTTGCCAGACGCACATATTCTGCAATCTTTGCCCGCGGCACAACTACATCGCACTCCTCCTGTGCTACACTCTCAGCCTTCATGCCTTCTAAGATCGCACCGCGTACGGACCATACGGAGGCAATGCGCTCCGGGGTATCTGCGATGTAAACATCGATGGCTCCGGCTTCCAGCGCTTCATCCGATGCCTCAGTGCAGGCAGCCAACAGTTCCTGCTCACTTCCGGCATCGTACATGACGATCAGCACCGCGTCTCCCTCCTTGACCGGGAGCAGCTTGTGGAGATTGCGTTCCACGATATCGATGAGTTCCCGTTCCAGGAATTCAATAGCGGTCGGAACGGCTGACATTTTTAAAAGGCGCGGGACCATGTCGATGCAGCTTTCCAAATTTTCAAACGGCATGACCAGGGTACGGGTAAACTTTGGTGCCGGAAGCAGTTTTAAGGTGACTTCCGTGAGGATGCAAAGTGTTCCCTCAGAGCCGATCAGCAGATCCTTGACATCGTAACCGGTGGTATTTTTTACCACATTGGAAGAAAACTGCACGATCTCACCATCCGGCAGCACGGCCTCAATGCAGCGGACAAAGTCACGTGTCAGACCATAGCGGACTGCACGCATACCACCTGCATTGGTAATGACATTTCCACCAATGGATGCCGTCTTTTCGCCCGGATCCGGAGGATAAAAGAGGCCTTCGGCCGCTGCCGCTGCCGCCACCTCTGTCAGGAGCATGCCCGGCTGCACCGTGATGGTCATATTCGCCTTATCCAGACAGACCAATTTATTCATTTTCATAACAGACAACAGGATGCCGCCGTATTTGCAGTTGGCTCCGCCGGCAAGGCCGGTACCGGCTCCGCGTACGACCACCGGAATGTTCTGCTCCCAGGCATATTTCATGATCTTGCTTACTTCCTGCTTATCCAGTACTTCCACATAAAGTTCCGGCGGGAATACGCCATACTCCGGCATCTCATCGTGATAATATTCTCTTGCGATCTCTTCACCGACCCAGACACGCTCCGGTGCCGTCACGCTGCGAAGGTAAGCGAAATCCTCTTCATTCATTTTTTTATATGGAAATGGCATATCACTCACCATCCTTTCTGTTTTTGATATTCTGGATCAGCTCCGGAAGCACCGCATACAGATCATCCTTGATGGCAATATCTGCAATGGCAAAAATTGGTGCCTCCGGATCGTTATTGACCGCAACAATGCACTCTGCGCTGTTCATGCAGGCGGTAAACTGGATCGCTCCGGATACGCCAAACGTTAAGATCAGCTTTGGTTTTACCGTGCGCCCGGACAGGCCGATCTGATGTGCAGTATCTCCATGTCCATCCTCGATCATCGGGCGTGTAAAGCAAAGCTGGCCACCAAGGAGGTCTGCCAGTTCCTGTAAGGAATCCAGGGCTTTTTCGGCACCGCGCCCTGCCACCACAAGAACGTCCTCCTCCTCAATCGAACGCACATGCTCCAGCACTTTTTCGGAAAGCACTTCAATGCGGGAACGCACCATATCTTCTGATACCGGACAGATGGTTATTTTTCCGGTTGGATTTTCCACCCTTGCTGCGCAGTCCATCACTTTATAGCGAACTGTTGCAAACTGCGGGCGGGCATCACTGATGACGATCTGTGCCATGATATTTCCGCCAAAGGCCGGGCGAATCTGCACCAGATCGGTATTGGCCTTCATATCCAGCTTTGTGCAGTCTGCTGTCAGTCCGGTATGGAACCGTGTAGAAAGACGCGGTGCCAGAGAACGGCCAAGGGAGGTTCCGCCTACCAGCACAACAGACGGGCGCAGCTTAGAAATGCAGTCTGCCACGGCATCCGCATAGCAGTCTGCCTTAAATCCGGCAAACCCCGGATGCTCATAGACAAATACCTCATCCACACCGTAGGGCAGAAGTTCCTTCGCATTCTCCGTGGTTCCTGCTGCTCCTACCATAACGGCATAAACCTTGTATCCAACTTTCTTTGCCAGTTTGCTGGCTTCTCCGATCAATTCAAAGACCACCGGATGTACCTTGCCTCGCTCCTGTTCTGCGTAAACCAGGATCCCATTCCAACTGCTCTTGTCCTCACCGCCGGCCTTCTGCTCAAAATAGAGTGCCTTGCTCTGACACTGTCTCACACAGACACCGCACATGCGGCAGTTTTCATTTAAGGTGATACCCGTTTTTTCCATGGTGATGGCGCCAAACGGGCATTTCGCGATACAGGCTCCGCAAAGCGTGCAGAGCTCCGGATCAAATCGCAATAACTTCATATCATTTTCCTCCGATTCTTCCATTCCGGCCTGTCAGGCTCAGATATATTTTCGCTCTGCAAGCAGACTGGTAAGCCTGTCTGCCTTCTCTTTTGCAGTCCCGTTTAAGGTTACGCTTGCCGCTCCTGCTTCCGGCGCAAAGATGCGCTCAACTCTGGTTGGGGAGCCCACCGCACCGAAACGGGTCAGATCCGGTCTTGGAAGATCATCGAAGGTGACCACACGCACCGGACGTTCTTTGGTTTCTTTTGTCAGACGCCAGGACGGAAGTCTTGGTACACAGATATCCTTATCCACTGTCACCAGGCACGGATAATGCATCCTGGAAACCTGGGTGACGCTTCCAAAATCCTGTTTCAGGGTAATCTTTTCTTCATCTGCTTCCTCAATGGCAGATACCCAGGCACAATGCGGGATATGCAGATGCTCTGCGATGGCCGGTCCGATCTGAGCGGTGTCGCCGTCTGTGGTCTGACGCCCGCACAGGATCAGGTCTGCGCCTCCAAGCAGTTCAATCCCCTGGGATAAGGTATAAGAAGTTGCCAGTACATCCGAACCGGCAAACTTGCGGTCACTTAAGATCACGCCCTCATCAGCTCCCATACTGTAGGCATCCCGGATCATACTCTCCGCCTGAGCCGGTCCCATGGTCAGCACCGCAACCGTGCCACCGGTCTTCTCGCGAATCTGCAATGCGCACTCCAGGGCATAGAGATCATACGGATTGGTTCTCTGCCCTGCGCTCCCCCTCTTCAGATTTCCGGTCTCCGGGTCAATGTCGACCTTGGAGCTTGCCGGAACCTGCTTCATACATACAATAATTTTCATACCACACAGTCTTTCCTTCCTTAAGTTTGCTTCGCCTTTATCCGGTCATGCCACTTTCAGCGGATCCGTTATCGCGAAACATTTTCATTGGCTGTGCTTTAGTATAACACGTCAACGCGTTAAAGTCGACATGTGTGCAAGATTCTTTCAAAAAATTTCCCTATAACAAAAGCCCCGGCTTTCGCCGAGGCTTTCACTGTGTTATTCCATTTCACTTCTTCGTAAAATATCATACGGACTGATCTCACTTCCAAGATCCACCCACAAAATCTGCTTTGGATGCGGTGCGCTCTCCATGGCATTGCCATCTGCATCGGTGATGCCTTTTACGGTAACCAGCACATTGCGGCCATCCGGCTTCATGATCTCGATCGGCTCGCCCACGGTGAACTTATTCTTCTGCTCGATGCGGCAGCATCCGTCCTCACGAACCTCCTCCACCGTGCCAAGATAGGTATAGTTCTTGACGTAGGTATTGCTGTCATAGATCTGGCTGTCCGTAGTCGGCTTACCAAAGTAGAAACCTGTCGTAAATTCCCGGTAAGTACATTTGCCGATCTCTTTCTTATACCATTCCATGTTTTTCTGGTACAGAGCCGGATCCTTCTTATAATCATCGATCGCCTTACGGTAGGTGCGGGCTACGGTTGCCACGTAAAGTGCGGTCTTCATGCGCCCCTCGATCTTAAAGCTGTCGATACCGGCATCGATAAGCTCCGGAATATGCTCGATCATACACAGATCCTTGGAGTTAAAGATGTAGGTGCCGCGCTCATTTTCATAAACCGGCATATACTCGCCCGGTCTGGTCTCTTCCATCACCGCGTATTTCCAGCGGCACGGATGGGTACAGGCACCCTGATTGGCATCTCTTCCCACCAGGAAGTTGCTCAGCAGGCAGCGGCCGGAATAGGAAATGCACATAGCTCCGTGAATAAAGCTCTCAATCTGCATATCCTCCGGGATATGGGCGCGGATCTCTTTGATCTCCTTTAAGGAAAGCTCTCTGGCCGACACCACGCGTTTTGCACCAAGCTGATGCCAGAACAGATAGGTTCCATAGTTGGTATTGTTTGCCTGAGTGCTGACATGAAGCTCCATATCCGGCAGCACGCGCCTTGCAATGGCAAACACGCCCGGATCGGAAATGATGAGGGCATCCGGACAGATTTCTTTCAGCTCCTCAAAATATGTTTCCACACCGGCCAGATCATCGTTATGAGCCAGGATGTTGGCCGTGATATACACCTTCACGCCGTGCTCATGCGCAAAGGCAATGCCCTCCCGGATCTCCTCGTTGGTAAAATTCTTAGCCTTGGCTCTGAGACCGAACGCCTCTCCGCCCAGATATACGGCATCCGCACCGTAGATGACTGCTGTTTTCAGCACATCCAGACTGCCGGCCGGAATCAATAATTCTGTTTCTCTCATAGTTTTTTTCCTATTTTCGTCAATTTCCAGTTTTTTCTGCATTCCGCAAATTCATCCGCCCTACACGTTTTCGGCTTTACACGGTGCATTTCTACCTCTTCACGCTCAGTGCCACGCCATCTCCGATCGGCACTACGCTGGTCTGAAACTCCGGCATGTGGGTCAAGGTATAAAGATATTCCCGCATTCTGGCGTGGATGGTGCGGTTGCGCCGCTCCACGGCAAAACGGGATTCAATGATATCTCCATCCTGCAGCACATTATCCGAAAAAAGGACGCCGCCCTCCGGCAGTAACCGGAGAATGTCCGGCAGCCAGTGGATGTACTGTCCCTTAGCTGCATCCATAAAGATAAAGTCAAAGGAACCGTCCAGTTCCTTTAAAATTTCTCCGGCATCTCCTTCCAACAGGGTAATACGGTCTGAAAGCCCTGCTTTGGCAAAATTCTCGCGTGCCACGGGAATACGCGGCTCGTATTTTTCAATGGTAATGATATCCGTCTTAGGCGGCATGACCTGCGCCATCAAAAGGGCAGAATATCCTACCGCAGTTCCGACCTCCAAAATGTGCCCAGGCTGTTTTGCCGCCACCATGGCCTGCAAAAAATTAGCCGTCTCTTTCCGTATGATGGGCACGCGGTCTTTTCTTGCCTGCTTTGCGATCTGGTCACAAAATTCCCCGTGTCCCTGATCCAAGGAATGGATATACCGGGTGATCCGTTCCTGATCCATCATGACGCGGTCTCCTCCTCTTCTTCTGTTTTTTCATTCAGAATCTGAAGCATCTTTTTGGAAGACATGGAGGTGTTGAGCGTATAGGTTCCCGGGTGGATCTCATAATCATAAAATTTCATCTGAACCCTCATGGCAAGTTCATTGTCAATGAGTCCGTCTATCCTCAATTCATGAATCGTATCCGATGCCTTCTGTCCGTCCGGTACCGTAACGACAATATCACGCCCCGGTGCCTCCTCCATGGAGCTTTCATAAAACAGGGCATGACCGAATGCATAGCCCCTTGTGATTCCCTCCGCAAGCAGAAGGATCACAAGGGCATAGAGGATCAGCTTTCCGGAAATTCCGATGACCGCTCCGGTCACCCTGTTGATATCTCTGGCGATATGGCTCATCTTTAGCCTACTCAACCTCCATAATGATCGGCAGAATCATAGGATTCCGCTTCATACGTTTCCACATAAAGTCACTTAAACTGTCACGGATCATGTTCTTTAACTTGCCCCAGTCTGTCACATGACGGCCAAGGCAGTCTGCCACCGCATCATCTACGACGCGTTTTGCCTCATCCATAAGATCCTCAGACTCTCTTACATATACAAAACCGCGGGATACGATATCTGGTCCTGCAAGCAGCTGGTTGCTGTAGCGCTCCAGGGTTAACACTACGATGATGATACCGTTCTGTGCCAGATTCTGGCGGTCACGCAGCACGATATTTCCGACATCGCCCACGCCAAGTCCATCTACCAGGATGCCGCCGTGCTGTACATGATCCACAACCTTGCAGGAATCCTCGCAGATCTCCACAACATCACCGGAGGACATGATGAGTACGTTCTCCTTCGGCACGCCGAGAGCCGTTGCAATGGAACGGTTTGCTACAAGATGGCGGTATTCGCCGTGTACCGGAAGGGCGAATTTCGGATGCAGCAGGGAGTAGATCAGCTTGAGCTCTTCCTGACATGCATGACCAGATACATGAGTATCTTCCGTGATCACTTCAACTCCCCGCATAGACAGCTCGTTGATGACCTTGGCTACCTGCTTTTCATTTCCCGGGATCGGGGTGGAACTCATAATGACAACATCGTTCGGTTTGATGGATACCTTGCGGTGCATACCGGATGCCATACGAGACAGCGCTGCCATGGACTCGCCCTGGCTTCCCGTGGTGATCAGAACGGTCTGCTCATCCGGATAGTTCTTCAGCTGGTCGATCTCGATCAATGTGCCGTCTGAAATATTGATATAGCCAAGCTCATTGGCCGTACCGATGACATTGACCATGCTGCGGCCTTCAATAACAACCTTACGTCCGTATTTTTCCGCAGTAAAGATGATCTGCTGTACACGGTCTACATTTGACGCAAAGGTTGCAACAATGATACGATTGTTCTTATGCTCTGCAAAAATCGAATCAAAGGTCTTTCCTACCGTACGCTCGGAAGCGGTAAAGCCTTTTCGGATGGCATTGGTGCTGTCGCTTAAAAGTGCCAGGACACCTTTTCTTCCCAGCTCTGCAAAACGCGCCAGGTCAAAGGCATCACCAAATACCGGAGTATAATCCACCTTAAAGTCTCCGGTATGCACGATCACACCTGCCGGAGTGAATAAAGCCAGCGCTGCGGAATCCGCAATGCTGTGGTTGGTCTTGATAAACTCCACGCGGAAGCATCCTAAGTTTACAGACTGACCGTGTTTTACCACCTTGCGTTTGGTGCTCTTCATCAGATTGTGCTCTTTTAACTTGTTCTCAATGAGGGCAATGGTCAGCTTGGTGCCATAAACCGGAACATTGATCTTTTGTAAGATGTACGGCAGGGATCCAATGTGATCCTCGTGTCCATGGGTGATGACAAAGCCCTTGACCTTGTCGATGTTGCGCTCTAAGTAGGTCACATCCGGAATGACCAGGTCGATTCCTAACATGTCGTCTGTCGGGAATGCCAGTCCGCAGTCTACCACTACGATGGTATCTTCGTACTCAAATGCCGTAATGTTCATGCCGATCTGCTCAAGACCGCCAAGCGGAATGATGCGTACCTTCGGCTTTGAATTGGTATCAGCAAGCACATTTTTTGCCTTGGATGTCTTTGCAGGCTTTTCACCCTTAGCCGGGCGCTCTGTTCTGGATGGCTTCTCCGTCCGTGCAGACTTCTCTGCTTTTCCGGTTTTTTCTGCTTTCTCAGGCTTTCCGGTGCGCTCTGCCTGCTCACCCTTTTCCTGGTGACCATCTTTTTCATTTTTGTTTGCACTGCGTTTTTTCGGTTTCCGTTCTTCCTGCTTTCCGTTTTCTGCAGTCTTGCCGTCTTCCTCATGCTTTGCAGCTATATTTCTCGGCTTTTTCGGTCCTCTGCTGCGGTTGTTTCTTGCCGGACGTTCTTTTTTTTCTTTTGCCTGCGTGGAATTTTCACTGTTCTCCACCGGCTGTTCTTCGTTTACATTCTGGTTTGCATTCTGATCTGCATCTTTTGTTTCCACAGTCCCTGCTTCCGCAGCAGAACCTTTCGTTCTGGAAACAAATTCAGCAAGTTCTGCCAGAACAGACTTTTCTTCCTGCTGCGCAGACTGCATGTAGCCATCTGCCGCTTTATCGTTCTGATTGTTCTGATTTTCCATGCTCAATAATTTTCCTCCAAATTTATTTTTCGTTTACTTCTGAAGCTCCACTTCCATATCTTCCATTAATTCCGTAAAGATCTTAAAGAGATAGTCCATCTCATCGTCGTTTTCCACGAATTCATACACGGCGTCACTGTCCTCTTCCCTGGACACATCCTTCAGGATATAGCATTCACCGTCTTCCTCTTCTTCCGAATCGGTTACCAGCAGGTAATTCATGCCATTGATCCTGGTCTCTTCCAGGACATAAAAATCCACGCTTTCCCCCGTATCGGTCTGCAGGGTAATCTTTTCTTCCATCACGGTCTCTCCTGTCACATTAGTTGAGGGAGCCCAGATACGACTGTAAGATCAGGGTGGCCGCAATCTTGTCGATCACCTTTTTCCGGTCTTCTCTGCGGACTCCGCTTTCGATCAAAATCTCATTTGCTTCAATAGTTGTCAGGCGCTCGTCCCACAAAACAACGGGAAGGCCGGTTCTTCGCACGAGCATATCGCGAAATTCTTCTGTTTTTCTTGCACGTTCCCCGATCGAATCATCCATATTCTTCGGATAACCCAAAACAATGGTTTCGACCTGATATTCTTCTGCCAGGGCTTCAATCCGGGCAAGGGTTTTTCGCAGTTTGTTTTCTTCTTTCCGGGTGATGGTCTCCACGCCCTGGGCTGTTATCCCCAAAGGATCGCAGACTGCTACCCCTACTGTTTTGGAACCATAGTCCAGTCCTAAAATTCTCATAATCTATTCCTTTTTAACAACACAAAACTGCCAGCCTCTCCGGACGGATATGGCTGGCAATCATCTTTTCTATACTACTTTAATTTTGCGTCGATATAAACAGACATCAGTTCTTCCAGGATCTCATCACGTTCAACCTTCATGATCAGGCTTCTTGCACCCTTATGACTGGTGATATAAGTTGGATCTCCGGACATAATATAACCTACGATCTGATTTACCGGATTGTATCCCTTCTCCGTCAGTGCCACGTATACCTGTTCCAAAACCTGGCTGACATCCATCTTGTTCTCCTGTACTGCCTTAAAAAACTGTGTGTTATGAATTTCGCCCATGTTCTTCACGTCCTTATAACTATTCTTCTCTATTCTATACTACTTTCCAGGATTCGTCAAGTAATGTTACTTCGTCGTCTACGAGCTCTTTTAAGACACCCTTTGCCATGGTATTTTTCAGATGATCCTCATAAGGCACCACAGCTTTTACATATTCCATGGTATGTCCGATCATGTACTCCCGGCCGTTGATTTCTGTTTTCTCTTCCAGAAGAACGGTTTTCTCCTTTCCAAGGAAGCTTTCGCGGTAAGCCTTTGACATCTGTTTTTCCAGGGCTAACAGAATCTCACTGCGGGCACTCTTTACCTGCTCCGGCACCTGATCCGGCATACGGTCAGCGCGGGTTCCGGCACGTCTGGAATACTTAAAGATATGCATCTCATAGAATCCGATCTGCTCTAAAAATGCCTTTGTCATCTCAAATTCTTCCTGCGTCTCCCCCGGGAATCCCACGATCACATCTGTGGTGATAGCCGGATCATCAAAGTATGTTCGCAGGATATCACAGCCTTTCTTGTATTCCTCTGTCGTGTAATGGCGGTTCATACGTTTCAAGGTCTCATCGCAGCCGCTCTGCAGGGACAGATGAAAATGCGGGCAGAACTTTGGCATGGAAGCAAGCGCCTTTGCAAAATCTTCCGTGATGATGCGCGGCTCGAGGGAACCCAGACGGATGCGTCTGATCCCTTCCACCTCATGCACCTGCTGGATCAGGCTTAAGAGATTTTCCTTTTCTTCTCCCTGAAAATCTACGCCGTAGGAGCTTAAATGGATGCCGGTCAAGACCACTTCCTGATAGCCTGCCGCTGCAAGCTCCCGTACCTCTGCCACGACCTCCTCCGATCTGCGGCTGCGGACACGTCCTCTGGTATACGGGATGATACAATAGCTGCAAAACTGATTGCATCCATCCTGAACCTTCAAAAATGCGCGGGTATGATCTGCGATCTTATGGACAGCAAGGCGCTCATACTCCTGCGTCTTGCCAATCTCAATGACATGATCGCTGTCACTGTTGTCTTTAAAATACTCTTCCAGGATCGGCACCAGATCCTGTTTTTTATTGTTTCCGATGATCACATCTACCGCCAGGTCTGCCTTCAGTTCCTCTGCTGCCGCCTGCACGTAACAGCCTGCTGCCACCACCACAGCCTCCGGATTCTGTTTCTTTGCCCGGTGCAGCATCTGCCTGGACTTGCGGTCTGCGATATTGGTTACGGAACAGGTGTTGATAATATAAACATCGGCTTTTTCCTGGAAGGGTACGATCTGATATCCGGCTTCCTCCAAAAGCTGCTGCATGGCCTCTGTCTCATAAGAATTCACCTTGCAGCCCAGATTGTGCAATGCTGCCGTTCTCATATTGTTCTCCTTTTTTCTAACATAGATTTAACCCGTTTTCCTGGAAACTCCCTATTGACTTTCCACCGATATGTTTGTAAAATTTATCATAAGGCGAAGGTAGGTTTCATCCATACGCCAAGATTAAAAAGGTGACCATTTAAGGAGGTTTCTCACATGAAAACAGTTCGTATTTCTTTAAATTCTATTGATAAAGTAAAGTCCTTCGTAAACGACTTGACCAAGTTTGATGTTGATTTTGATCTGGTATCCGGCAGATACGTGATCGATGCAAAATCCATCATGGGTATCTTCAGCCTGGATCTTTCCAAGCCGATCGATTTAAACATCCACGCTGAGGCTGGTATTGATGAGATCCTGGAGATCCTGTCCCCATACATCATCAAATAATTGATATCGACTTGTTATTGAATAAGGATACTCCTAAACGGAGTATCCTTTATTTTTTTAATCACACCAGATTACTTCCTCGGTCTCCAGAGCAGTCTTAACCAGCTCGTCGATCTTTTCTTCCAGCTTTGTCTCCGATTTATGAATGATATTCAGATTCGGCTTCGTTACCGGATGCTTTGCCACAAAGATGGTGCAGCAGTCCTCAAACGGCTGGATGGATGTCTCAAAGGTTCCGATCTTCTCGGAAATATCAATGATCTCCTGTTTATCAAAACCGATCAGCGGGCGGAATACCGGCATGGTGCAGACCTCATTGGTTGCAGCCAACGACTGCACGGTCTGGGATGCTACCTGTCCGATGCTTTCGCCGGTGATGAGTGCTAAGGAATCGCTCTTTCTTGCAATCTCCTCAGCGATCTTCATCATGTAACGGCGCATGATGATCGTCAGTTCCTCGTGCGGACACTGCTCATAAATGTAGAGCTGGATATCCGTAAAGTTTACCACATGAAGCGGGATCGGGCCGGAATAGCGAGCCACCAGCTTTGCAAGATCTACAACCTTCTGCTTTGCACGGTCGCTGGTATAAGGCGGAGCATGGAAATAAACCGCATCGATCTTCACACCGCGTTTTGCGATCATGTAGCCTGCTACCGGGCTGTCAATACCGCCGGATAAGAGCAGGGTTGCCTTTCCGTTCGTGCCCACCGGCATGCCACCAGGCCCCGGGATCATCAGGGAATAAATATTTACCACCTTGCGGATCTCAACATGAAGAAGAACATCCGGATGATGCACGTCCACAGAGGTTTCCGGGAAGGCATTTAAGATCACCTCACCCAGGTCACAGTTCATCTGCTCGGAGCGGACCGGATAATTTTTGTCAGCACGGCGGGAGTCTACCTTGAAGGTAAAGTTCTTATCCGGATAAACCTGGTCGATGTACTCGGTAACGACCTTCTTTAAATTCTCATAATCCTTGTCTTCAATCTGAAGCATCGGACAGATCCAGGCAATGCCGAATACCTTCTTTAAGGCATCGATCACCTCATCATAATCATACTCGCTGAGTGCCTGAACATAGATGCGTCCGGACTCCTTGGAAGCAATAAAAGAGCCTTCCACCTTCTTGAGAGCGTTCTTGATCTGTTTGATCAAAGCATCCTCAAACAGATAACGGTTTTTTCCCTTGGTACCGATCTCTGCATACTTGATCAAAAATGACTGGTATACCATAGTTTTTCCTTTCCTATTATCTTATCCTCTCTGGTAACGGCGCAAAACCGGAACCAGCTCCTTTAATACGTCAATTGTATAATCTACTTCTTCCTTTGTGCTGAAGATGCCAAAGCTCATGCGGATGGTGGAATCCAGAAGCTTCTGGGATACGCCGATGCCTTTTAAGGTTCCGCTGATCCCCGGATGATTGGAGGAACATGCTGAACCGGAAGAAACATAAACGCCCTTATCCTCGAGCGCATGCAAAAGCACCTCGCTGCGCACACCCTCAAAGCTGACGCTGACGATCTGCGGTGCACTCCCGTTACCCTTCTTGCTGTTGATCACGCATCCTTCGATCTCACCCAGACGGTCTGTCATGTAATCCTTCAGCTCGATCAATTTTGCTACTTTTTCTGCGTGGTTTGTATACATCTCCTTTGCAGCAGCGCCAAAACCTGCCACGCCCGGGACATTCTCAGTGCCGGAACGCAATCCTGCCTGCTGACCACCTCCGTAGATGAGCGGCTTGATCTTCACACCGTTTCGGATATATAAAAATCCCACGCCCTTCGGCCCATGGATCTTATGGCTGCTGACGGAAAGCAGATCGATGCCCTGTTTTTTGGGGCGGATGATATATTTTCCGTAGGCCTGGATTGCGTCCACATGATACAAGGCAGACGGATTTTTTGCCTTGATGATCTTTGCGATCTCCTCCACCGGTTCCACGGCTCCCACCTCATTGTTCACGTACATGGTGGAAACCAGGATGGTATCCGGGCGGATGGCATCTTCCAGTTCTTTTAAGCTGATATGGCCGTCATGATCCACCGGCAGGATGGTCACCTCAAAGCCCAGCTCTTCCAGCACACCAAGCGGATTGTATACCGATGCATGCTCAATGGAGGTGCTGATGATATGTTTTCCTGCTCTCTGGTTTGCCCAGGCCGTGCCGATCAGTGCCATATTGTTGGACTCCGAGCCGCCGGAGGTGAACAGGATCTCTTTTTCCTGAACCTTCATGGTATCCGCAATGATCTTTCTTGCCTCACGGATATACTGCTCTGCCTCCATGCCCTTGCGGTGTCTGGCTGCCGGATTGCCATAATCCTCTGTCATTGTTTTTACCACAATATCCCGGACACTGTCCAGAACCTTTGTGGTAGCTGAATTATCAAAATATGCTTCCATATAAACCGTACCTCTTACACTTCTAACTGGAACATCAAAATGGAGAGCATGGTCATGCCGGCAGTCTCCGTCCGCAGGATGCGGCGTCCCAGCGTAATGGGATGAATGCCTTCTGCCATGGCGGATTCCACTTCCTCCACATCAAAGCCTCCCTCCGGACCGATAAAGATCCCTACACGCATGCCGGGCTTTACCCGCTCCAAAACTGCCTTGGTCTCTTTCATGCCTTCGGCCAGCTCATAAGGGATTAGGTTGAGATCAAAGCCCTTTGCATAGGAAAAGGCCTCTTTTAAGGTCAGGACACTGTGCACCTGCGGGATCATCATGCGCCCGGACTGCTTTGCCGCACTCTCTGCAATGGCATTCCATCGTTTTAATTTGGACTCTTCCTTTTTCCGGTCAAGCTTCACTACTGCACGGCGGGTTGCCACCGGTATGACCTCATGCACACCAAGCTCAACGGCCTTCTGGATAATGAGTTCCATCTTGTCACTCTTTGGCAGTCCCTGAAACAGGTAGAGTTCTGCCGGAAGTTCACTCAAATTAGTATCCTCTGTCAGAATCCTTGCCCGGATCTGATCTTCTTCCAGGATCTCCAGCTCGCAGATATAGCTGCGGGAAATGCCGTCGCGGATGCCGATCTGTTCTCCAGCCTTCATCCGCAGCACATTACGGATATGATTCACATCCTGCCCGGTGATCACGGCATACCCTTCTGTGATCTGTGCCGGTGTTACAAAAAAATGATACACGTTTCTGCTCCTTATTTTCTGCGGGCGGTGATGGATACCCAGTCGCCCTGGTAGGTAGTTTCCACGATCTCGAGTTCCGGATTGGCATTCATGGCATCCTTCACATCCTGTTCCTTGGTATTGATAATGCCAGAGGTGATGAACATGCCGCCATGTTTGATATGCTTACAGATTTCTCCCTGCAGCATAATGATGACCGGTGCCAGGATATTGGCAACCGCAATGTCATAGCACTCATAACCTGCCTGACCCTGGATTTTTTCATCATCGATGATATTTCCCTGTACGACCTCAAAGCGGTCTGCCGGGATATCATTGGATTCCAGGTTTTCTCCCACAGCCACGATGGCATTTTCATCCAGATCCGTACCGAATACGCTCTTTGCGCCCAGCTTTAAGGCTGCGATGCCTAAGATACCACTTCCGGTTCCCACATCGATGATCCTGGAATCCGCATTCACATATTTGCGCAGCTGACGGATGCACAGCTGGGTGGTCTCATGCATGCCGGTGCCAAATGCCGTACCCGGGTCAATCTGGATCAGCAGTTTATCCTTATGTTCCTCCGGAATGGTCTCCCAGGTTGGCTTGATCAGGATATCATCTACGGTAAACGGCTTAAAATACTGTTTCCAGTTGTTGATCCAGTCTTTGTCCTCCGTTTCGGAGACATTTAAGGTGCGTTCTCCCACATTCACAAATTCTGCGATCTCATCGAGTCCTGCATTGACCTGATGGATGATATTTTCCAGATTGCTTAAATCCTCCACATAGAAACTCACCTTTGCTGTACCGTCATCCGGCGGAAGCTCCGGAAGAATGTCGATGAACATGCCCTTGGTATCTGCATCAGACAGCGGCACGTTGTCCTCGATCTCAATGCCCTCGATCCCGATCTCATCGAGCATGCTGCTGATCAGGTCAACGGCTTCAGTCGTGGTCTTTAACGTAAATTTCGTCCACTTCATTGGTATTTTCCTCTTTCTTCTATATATAAGTAGCTTTTCCTGTCTTCGAACATTGACAAAATGCCATGAATACCACTATATCATACAATACAAGGATTTTCTACTTTTTTCTTGCAAAATCCGCATTTTACATATTGACAATTCAGGGCGGATTAGGTAGAATGCAATAGTATGTTTACATTGAACTGTCCGTGTCCAGACTTTGATGCAAACCAAAGACTATAAATCATATTTGTTAAATTGGAGGTGCCCAGATTGGCTAACATTAAATCTGCTAAAAAGAGAATCTTAGTAAACGAGACCAAAGCTGCAAGAAACAAAGCAATCCGTTCTAAAGTGAAAACCGCTTGCAAGAAAGTAGAAGCTGCTGTAACCGCTGCTGACAAGGCTGCTGCACAGAGCGCTTTAGTTGCTGCTATTTCCGAGATCGACAAAGCTTGCACCAAGGGTGTATACCACAAGAATACCGCTTCCAGAAAGGTTTCCCGCCTCTCTAAAGCTGTAAGCGCAATGGCTTAATCATAAGACTGGAATATTATAAATATCAGAAAGCTTCGGTTCCTGGGTGTGAGGAACCGGAGCTTTTTTTCAACGTTTCCTTTCATACAAGGACAGTTACCCATAATACTCCCAAATTTTGCCAAACTAAACACGCGAAATTTACATTTCCACTTTCTCGATCACACAGGTATGCTTCTTGGCTTCATCATAGTTAATCCCGACTAACAGCAAATTTCCTTTTTTTTATTATATCCAATCTTTTTCTATTGTCTGCTCCAGATGGACAAACATACCATAGTATTGCTCTTTTGTCCGGTTGACAATATCTAACGCAATTGCTTCATTATACGCATGTGCCACATTATTTCTTGAGACGAGCGCATCCAGCCATAAGGCTTCATCTTGAATCATTCCTGCCCGAAATGCCGTTTTCAATATCGTTTTTGGCGATCCTGTCGCACCTTCTGCATATCCATTGATTTCCAGAATTTCCTTCATTGCTTTCCACGC
Organism: Oscillospiraceae bacterium; assembly: GCA_963642615.1. Classification (GTDB taxonomy): domain Bacteria; phylum Bacillota; class Clostridia; order Lachnospirales; family Lachnospiraceae; genus Brotaphodocola. Next base: position 39,302 of record CAVIHW010000017.1, read on the forward strand.
CTGCTCAAAACAAATCTCATACAGACCCACAATTCCTGTGATCTCTACTGTTCCATACGGCTCATGATATCTATATATAACTTTCAAATTGTTCAATGCAGCTTTAAAATTATCATACTTTTTCATAAATAAAAATTCCTTCTTGTTGAATCGATTCCAATAATTCTTTCTGGATTGGCTTGTCTAAATCAATGATATCAAATTCCAACAAGGTAGATGTATCTTCATCAACATCCAGAATGAAAGAACTGCTATTTCCACCTCGAAAAGCTAGATCAATATCACTGCACTTTTTATAATCTCCTCTTGCCCTGGAGCCAAAAAGGATTACCTGTTCCACTTTATTTTTCTGTGCTAACTCAATGATTTCATCTATGACCTGTTGTCGTATTCCCGTTTGTTTATAGATTTCTTTCATATTAAGCGGCTTAACCACATTCCACCTCCCTCATTACCTTGTGATGCACTAGTGTATCGTTTCATAAATAACTGACCGAATCACGCAGGTATATGACGATTCTTTACTGATCTTCAAATTTTTAAACAAAAAGGAAGTGTCTTCTCCTTTGCTATAATAGGCAAGCAACATATCTGCAGCCATAGATTTGCCAAAGCGGCGTGGGCGGCTGATGCAGACATATTTCTGTTCTGTTCTTACAAGCTTGTTGATTTCTGCTATCAGCAGTGATTTATCAACATAGATCTGTGAGCGCAGACTGGTACGAAATCGTTCGCTTCCAGGATTTAAATAGCTTCCCATATTCACCTCACTCCTTCCTTTTTTCATTCTATCACAAAACGAATTATCTTTCACTGACAACTATCCTAACACACAGGACGATCCTTTTCTCATGCCACGTTCTTTATTTCGCAAAAGCAAACCTTCGTGCTTATCTCATTCCTCAAATAAGCACAAAAATCTTGTGTTTAGCCGGATAAATCAAAACCGTTCTTCAAATTCCTCCGTGATCTTCAAAAGCAGTTCCACAATCTTTTCCATGGACTGCACGCACACATACTCAAACTTCCCATGATAGTTGTGACCGCCGGTGCACAGATTCGGGCATGGAAGTCCCATGTAGGAAAGGCGTGCGCCATCGGTTCCTCCGCGAACCGGGGATATTACCGGAGTAATACCAAGCTCCGTCATGGCTTCTTTTGCCAGATCGATCAGATACATATGCGGTTCGATCTTCTCTTTCATGTTGTAATAGCTGTCTTTTAAGATCAGCTCGATGGTTCCCTGACCATATTTCTGATTTAAGTAATCGGCAACTCTTGTGATGTATGCTTTTTTCTCTTCAAATTTCTTCCTGTCATGATCACGGATGATATAGTCCATGACCGTCTCTTCCACATCGCCCGCAATGCTGTCCAGATGGAAAAAGCCCTCGTAGCCTTCGGTACACATGGGATTTTCAAAAACCGGAAGCATGTTCTGGAATTCCATGGCCATAAGGATCGCATTTTTCATTTTATTTTTCGAAGAGCCCGGATGGATACTGAAACCGTGCACCTTTACTTTTGCTGAGGCTGCATTGAAATTCTCATATTCCAGCTCTCCAAGTGCTCCGCCATCGATGGTATAAGCCACATCGGCACCAAATCCCGCCACATCAAATAGATCTGCACCACAGCCAACCTCCTCGTCCGGAGTAAATCCAATGCGGATCTTTCCATGGGAGATTTCCGGATGAGATAAGAGATAGTCTGCCAAGGCCATAATCTCAGCCACACCGGCCTTGTCATCTGCCCCCAAAAGTGTCGCTCCATCGGTTGTGATCAGATCCTGCCCCTTATAATGCAGCAATTCCGGGTAATCCTCTACCTTCATAATCAGTCCGGTCTCCCGGTTCAGGAGAATGTCGTTCCCGTCATAGTTGTAGATAAACTGCGGATTTACGTTCTTACCAGAACACGCCGGAGAAGTGTCCATATGGGCGATCAGGCCCAATACCGGAATCTTTTTTTCGGATGTTGCAGGAATTGTGGCATATACGTAAGCATGCTCGTCCATTTTTACATTCTGCGCACCCATCTCCTGTAACTCTTCTACCAGAATCTTTGCCAGGTCAAACTGCTTTGCAGTGCTCGGGATCACATCCACTTCTCCTGCTGACTGCGTGTCCACTGCGATATAGCGTAAAAAACGTTTTACTACTGATGTTTCCATAATAATTTCTCCTATCCTAATTGCCTTCTAATCCTTCTATCTCGATCACCTCTTGGATGGGAATCGAGGTTCCGTCCATAAGGATGATTCTGTGTGCAAAGTTTTCCATTTTCTTTACATTGCCGGTTACGGTAATGTATTTGCCGCCATCCTTTCGGACATCTGGTATAAAATACGTGATGCTGACCTTGGGATGTTCCTGTAAGTTCAGAGAGATTTTCTGGATCTGTTCGTCCAGATGCTGCATCTCATATTCGTCCAGTTCGATGCGCCGGTCTGTTCGTCTTGCGGTTTCTTCCACCGCTTCCTCGTATCCGGTCAATGCTGCAAAGGGGGAAAACTGTGCTGCACGATCCCGCATGGACATCTGTCGGTGTTTTTTTGAAACATGGTGCGGCAAGTGCATGATATCCTCATATCCGTTCACGCCTTATGTCCTCCGATCTGCTCATTTCTGCTTCTTGCAGTTGCACCTTCCCGGAAATTCATGCCCTTTAAGATCGCATTCTTTCCAAAGCGTTTCCGGATGGCAAGCTCTGCCTCCTGGAGTCTGCGCTCTCTGGCAAGCTTCTCCTTCTCCTCCTTTTTCTTTGCTTCCAAAGCCTCGTAATCGGTAAAAAGATCCAGCTGCTCATAGGCTTCTTCTTTCTGCGATGTCGAAGCTTCATCCACTACATGATTCGCTGTGATATTCATTCTGCGGATCAATAGTGTCTGATCGACCACACGGTCATACAGAGCCGATGCTGCATCCATGATCTTCTGCGTGGAAGACGAGAATCCGTCCAGGTTCTGGGTGCCGTGGGCATGCTTTGGAACCTGTCGTCCGTAGCGGTCTGTTACCACCTGGCCGTGGTATTGTTTTCGCCGCTTTGGATCGGTCAGGTTCTCAATATCGTAACCGACCGTGATCACGATCTGGTCTGTCACCAGACGCTTTTCTACAAGATCAAGAGAAAGTGCATCGGCCATCTCGCGCAGCACGAGCTTTGCTTTTTGGGCATCATAAGGGCACTGCAGCACCTGCCCGGAACTTATGCTGTTATGCTCCGGCCGGTATGCCTTGACCGCTTCCACCGTGCAGGGCTCCCATCCCCACGCATGATCGATCAAAAGCTCTGCATTAATACCAAACAGCCGGTAAAGCAGTTCTTCATTCTGCTCGGAACATCGCGCCACATCGCCCATGGTATACATGCCGTAGGCTTCCAGTTTTTTTGCATAACCCTGCCCGACTCTCCAGAAATCGGTAATGGGTCGATGTGACCAGAATTCTTTCCGATAGGTCATCTCATCCAGCTCTGCAATGCGGACACCATTTGCATCCGCCTGGATATGCTTTGCCATGACATCCATGGCCACCTTGCAGAGATAAAGATTCGTGCCGATGCCTGCCGTTGCCGTGATCCCGGTATGATGAAGCACATCCAGGATCATTTTCATGGCCAGCTCCCGCGGGGTGAGCCCATAGGTGTCCAGATAAGACGTTACATCGATAAAAACTTCATCTATGGAATAAACGATCACATCCTCCGGAGCCACATATTTCATATAGATGGAGTAAATCCGGGTGCTGTATTCCATGTAATAGGCCATGCGCGGCGGTGCGATCAGAAAATCCAGCTCCAGCGTCGGATCCTTCTGCAGCTCTGAATAGAAATGAGATTTGCCGAAAAATTTTCTACCGCACAGCTTCTGTTTCCGCCCTGCATTGACTGCCTGTACCCTCTGCTTTACTTCAAACAGTCTGGCGCGTCCCGGAATACCAAAGGATTTCAAGGTAGGCGTGACCGCAAGGCAGATCGTCTTATCTGTCCGGCTCTCATCCGCCACCACCAGGTTGGTATCCAATGGATCAAGCCCCAGTTCTTTGCACTCTACGGAGGCATAAAAAGATTTTAAGTCGATCGCAATATAAGTTTTCTGCTTCACTTGCCACACCTCCCGGATTTTAGAGCTTTCGATATCTCAGATACCGAATTGCTGCGTGCTTTGCACTCTCGCAATTCTAAAAATATTCGTAATCTTCTCATATCATTATGGATGATTCTGGTATAAAAATCAATCCGTTTGTCCCACGTTTGTCCACCATGGCATGCTATACTGCTGTCAGAACAAATCGAAAAATGTCCAATCAGGAAAGGAGACGGATTCTATGTGGTATACATTTCCAAGTGATAAAAAAGAACAACAGCATTGCATCGACTCCATAAACGACCAGCTGCATCAAGTCGATGATGAGGATGATATCCAAAACGATCTTGAAAATCTGGCAGACATCTATTCCGGTGAAAAGCCTTTTGATGCAAAGTCGGCCTACGATATGCTTTATCATGTCTATTCCGCCATGGATCTAACCGACGAAAAAAGCAAGGAAGAGCTTTTTGGAAACAAAGACAGCCTCGAAGCATTTCAAGAAAATTTTTTAGAGGCATGGAAAAGGCTGTCCTATATTGTACTGACCAATGGATCTGATTTTACGTACCCCGAAGAAAGGGATAAATTCCTGAAGGTCTATGATCAGCTTCATGAAAATAACAAAATGGAAGAAAACAGCATTCAGCAGCTGGCTCAGGATTTTCAGTATCTGTTAAATGATGTCGGGGATTTGCGCGACAATCTTACAAAGATCGAAGAATCGCTTGGGAATGCACATAATGCAGATGACATTTATCTCGGAATAGAAGGAAAAAAATTCCCAAAGAGCCAGTACATAGAAAATCGTCTCCAGTTGCTCCAGCAATTTGCACAGGGAGATGTCACAGATATCAAAGCCTATTTACCGTTCTATGGCTCCGCTGAAAATATCAGGCTCAAAAAAGAATCATCACCGGAAGAGGTAAAAAAGGTTGCAGCGAACATGAAAGACGAAAGTCTGATGAAGCTGCGAGAAGATATCCGGACTTCATGGGAGAATCAGAAACCGGATCCTAATTACCAGAAGCTTTCCAAGGCTTCCGTAAACAACGATGCTATCCTGTTTGATGCCATAAACAAAATAGACGGCTTCAAAAATAAAGAGGAAGAATATAAGACCAAATTTTTCGATACATTGCAAGAGTCTTGCGATAAGGCAAAGGAACTCTTCCCGCACCAGATCCTGAAAACAGCCACGGAATATGATGCGATCCTAAAGGAAAACCAGGATCTTTTTGAAGACATCCAACGGAAGATCCAGGCGGATCCTGAGATCGCTGAATATGAAGAGCCAATGAAAGATATGCTTCAGGGATTTAAGACAGGGATCGACCATCAAGCTGCCAAGGCTCAGTTTTCCAGTTTATATGAAGTGGCAAAAGACGAGTATACCAAGGCATTGACTCAGTATAAGAAATCACTTAACCAGCCCCTTTCTGTACTGGATCAGAAACACAAGGAGATCCTGGCGGAAGACCGCAAATACAATCAGGAAAACCGTAAACTGCAAGAGAAAGAGGATCATTTGATCCATCAGAGAGAAAGCCTCGATCTGTTGTCAAAGGATCAGCTGGAGCAGCACCTGAAAGACAAAAAAGAGATGGATCAGGGCTTTAAAGAACTGCACGAGAGTGCACTTCCTGTACAGGCGGCGCGCAAAGTATCCCTCACGAATCTGACCACAAAAGCAGTGCAAAAAGGCACAGAGATCGCAAACGATTTTGCTGCCACCAAGAAAACGATTGCCGATTCCTTTACCCCGGAACGGTTGGAAAAGAGCTATCAGGAGATCATAGACAACCTGAAGGCTTACAACGAAAGATATACTACCTATTTCCGGGATGTAGAGAAACGATATGCCCAGGTTCTCAAGGATCGTCAAAGCCTGAACGAAGTATTTGAGGCCTCTAAAGATATAGCCAAAAAGAAGGGCTTCTTCAGCATCACGAAAAAAAATCCGAAAATCTTCACGGATACCATGAATTCCATGGAAGCCTATATTCAGGACAGAAAAAATCCGAAAAAGGCAGCCGCAGCCTATGATGCATGCCGTAACTATGTGGCCAGCTACATGAAATCCGATCACTCCGGACTGAAATCCGGTAATGCCGATGGAAACACACGCCGACAGGCCGTTGTGCGAATGCTGGAACTGATGGATAAACTTCCGGAATTCCAAAAATTTATCGATTCCGGCAAAGAGAAAAAAAATGACTGGCAGCTTGTAGATGATAAGCATCCGGCACAATATACCAAACTAAACTACAAACAGCTGGAAGCCTCCCTTGCAAAGCACTCCAGCAAGCCCAAAAAATCCGCCAAGAACGCACCAGGGCCACAGAAGAATTCCGCATTCAACGATATTGACAAGCTTATCAGCAAGCGAAAAGAACCAAAAGAGCCAAAAGTCAAGGGCAAATAACGGTTGCTGTACACGCAAAATGCCGCGAAAGCATTGAAAAAGCTAGCTGATCCATGGTATAATAGAGCATGATTTATGCCATGTTTGTTATGAACTACGGCTCGAAGATAACAGATGTATGAAGGGTGAGGTTGTGTTGACCAATATATCAAAAAAATAAATTTTGTTGTAAAGCGCAGGCACCGGGATAAAGCGCTCAGAGAACAGCTGATGATCTTTGATGCGCTTGCCCGACATTTCCAAAATGTCTATTGGATGGATCTGGAGAAGAAGACAGCGAAAATCCTTAAACTGAATGCTACCTATGTAGATGTTCCGGGTAAGGATGATCATCGGGAGTTTCCGTTAGAGGCTGTTGTTAAGAATTGGGTTAACACAATTGTCTACCCAGAGGATCGAGAAAAAATCAGCCGTACACTTACAGTAGAAAATATCAAAAAAGTTTTCGAGACAAAGGAAGAGCTTGTCGGAAATTACCGCAGTCTAGTGAATGGAGAAATCCATCATTTTCAATACAACATCAGCAGGACGAAGCAGGATGGTACAAAGGCCGTAGCTGGATTTCAGAATATTGATGATATTATTGAAGAGCATCAGGAAATTGAAAAAGCGAAACGGGAAAAAGAGGCTGCTCATCAAAAAGAAGTCGAGGAACAGCTTGAGATCATCAATGCCCTGTCTATGAGCTTTCGAAATGTATTTGTTGCAAATCTGACGGATGGAACTGCCCGGGTCATCAGACTTGCCGACAACTATAATGTGAAAGCCATCCGAGATGTGAGTAATCAGACCTTCCCGTTTGATGCCGTTGTTGATCGATGGGTGCGTGAAACCGTTCATCCGGATGATAAGAAGCGGGTAAGAGAAACTCTGAATGTCAAAGCGGTCAGACAGATATTCGCAAAGCAGGATAAATACGTTGGCACTTATCGTAATATAGAAGATGGCGTTCAGCATTATTACCAGTTTGATTTCCGAAGAGTCGGTGATAGCGAAAATGTTGTAGTAGGCTTCCGACTGATCGATAAGATCGTAGAAGAACAAAAAGAGAATCAAAAGAGAGAACGGGCACTCGAAGAAGCACGGCTTAAAGAAGAAAAAGAGCATGCAGAGGTGATCAATTCCCTGTCGACCATTTACTCCACCATTTTCCAGGCGAATATCCTTACGCACGAATATGAAATCCTAACCACTGTTCCGCTTATGGTAACGGTCGCTTCCAGTAAGGGGATTTTTGACGATGTAAAGGATGCGGTCATAGAAACCTTTATGGAACCGGAATTTCGAGAAGCATCACGGGAATTTCTGGATCTGAATACGCTGGCCGACCGATTGGAAAAGGTAAACACCGTAAGCATGGATTACAAAGCACCTACGGGTCTGTGGATGCAGGCGCGTTTTATTGTAAAACGCAGAGACGAAAATGGCAGAGCCGTGGAAACTCTGTACGTTGCCCGTGATATTACAGAGGAGCGGCTTATGAAGGAGCAGGCGGAGCATGATCCGATGACCGGTGTACTCAACCGCAGAGGCTTTGATCAGATCCTGAATTCGATGGAAAAGGATAGGCGCGATTTTGCGTTGATCCTTGTGGATATAGACAATTTTAAGGGTATCAACGACACCTATGGGCACGAGGTTGGCGATGTCATCCTAAAACGGGTATCCAGATTTTTAGCAGAAGGCTTTCGTTCGATCGACCATGTCTGTCGAATCGGCGGAGATGAATTTGCCGTTATCATGCTGGATGTGACAAGTGATCTTGGATACACGATCGAGGACAAGATCAGCGAGATCAACAGGCAGCTTGCCATTCATGAAACCAATGTTCCGGCGGTATCGCTGAGTGTGGGCGCAGCATTTATGGATCGAAAGAATCCGGGAGAAAGTTTGTTTAAAGATGCTGATCTGGCACTGTATTATGTAAAAAAACACGGACGAAATGGATGCCATATCTACTCTGCAGAAGATGCAAAAACCGATGAGTGATGAAAAGAAAAGGGCGGTCAGATACCGCCCTTTCTCATCGTTAAAAGTCATATCGTACCACCTGGCAATTCTTTACGCCAAACGCCGCAAACTCTTCAT
>CAVIHW010000018.1:0-47826 GCA_963642615.1 Oscillospiraceae bacterium
CGTAGGCGTAGCGGGCTACGCTGAGGCTTTTTGGACTGTGCAATCGGATTTGCAGGCAAGCGAGTAGGCTAGTTATTTTGCAAACGATGCACTAGGGCCGCCTGACTCAGATACAGGAATTTTAAATATAATGCACGAAAGGACAAGGTGTTTTATATGCCGACAAGAACAGATGACAGGGTCAGATGCTCTTTCTGCGGAAAGACCCAGGATCAGGTAAGAAAACTGATTGCCGGTTCCAACAATGTATTTATCTGTGACGAATGTATTGAGCTTTGTGGAGAGATTCTTGCCGAGGAGCTTGAGGAGGAAGAAAACCAGGTAGAAGAGCCGGTATCCCCGTTAGCCGGTATCAATCTGCTCAAACCCAAGGAAATTAAGGCATTTCTGGATGAATATGTCATCGGACAGGATGCAGCAAAGAAGGTATTATCCGTTGCCGTATACAATCATTACAAGCGGATTACCTCCGGTGCAGGCGGAGATGTGGATGTGCAAAAGAGTAATATCCTCATGCTTGGTCCAACCGGATCCGGTAAAACCTATCTTGCTCAGACGCTGGCAAGGATCTTAAACGTTCCCTTTGCGATTGCCGATGCAACAGCTCTGACTGAAGCCGGATATGTGGGAGAGGATGTCGAGAACATTCTGCTGAAACTGATCCAGGCAGCGGACTATGACATCAGCAAGGCGGAATATGGAATCATCTATGTGGACGAGATCGATAAGATCACGAAAAAGTCCGAGAATGTTTCCATTACCCGTGATGTATCCGGAGAGGGTGTCCAGCAGGCACTCTTAAAGATCTTAGAAGGCACGGTTGCCAGTGTTCCGCCGCAGGGAGGAAGAAAACATCCGCATCAGGAGCTTTTGCAGATCGATACCACCAATATCCTCTTTATCTGCGGAGGTGCCTTTGACGGCCTAGAACGCATCATTGAGGGACGTTTGAGTGCCGGATCCATTGGATTTAACGCAGAGATCGCAGATAAGAACAAAACAGACATCGACGAGCTTTTACGCCAGGTAGAGCCGCATGACCTCGTAAAATTCGGCCTGATCCCGGAATTTATCGGCCGTGTGCCGGTGACGGTTTCCCTGGATCTTTTGGATGTGAATTCCTTAAGCCGGATCCTTACCGAGCCGAAAAACGCCCTGACAAAACAGTATCAGAAGCTGTTTGAGCTGGATGGCGTAAAACTGGAATTTACACCGGAGGCCATTGCGGAGGTTGCAAGACTCGCGTCCGAGAGAAAGACCGGTGCCAGAGGACTTCGCTCCATTCTGGAGTCTGTTATGATGGATCTGATGTACGAGATCCCGTCTGACGATACGATCGGCATCTGTACGATCACGAAAGATGTCGTGGACAAAACGGGAGAGCCTGAACTTACATACCGTGATACGGCTGTGCCGCATAAAACGCTCTCTCAGAGACTGAAAAAGGAAGCAACCGACGAGATTGCATAAGATCGGGAGCAGGAAAGTGGGAGCTTAAGGGCTCCCTTTTTCTGTTTCACTACGGTGCATATCGAGAAGGCGCCAGTGGCGCATTCGCTGATTCAGTCTACACTTAAAAAGGAGAAACCTGATGGAAAATACAAAGATCATAACAATTCCGGTGATCGCCATGCGTGGCATAACGGTCCTTCCGGAAATGACCACAAGCTTCGATATCAGCCGCAAGAAATCGATCGCAGCGGTCGAGAAAGCTATGGTAGGTGACCAGAGAGTCTGTCTTGTTGCTCAAAGAGATCCGGAGACTCAGGACCCGGACATGGAGCAGCTTTATCATATTGGTACGGTTTCTTATATAAGACAGATTTTAAAATTGCCGGGCGGCATTCTCCGCGTGATGGCAGAAGGACAGGATCGGGCAGAACTTCTGGATCTTGACAGCACAGAGCCAGCCTTGATCGGAGAAGTGCTCCTGACAGAGAAGCCGGAACCGGACGTTGAGGATACCGTGGCGGAAGCCATGGCCAGGATTTTAAAGGAAAAACTGGAAACTTATGGCCATCAGCATGCAAAATTCAGCAGGGATGTTCTTCCAAACCTGCTGTTTTGTGATGATTTAGAAAGCCTGATGCTTCAGATTGCCAGTGAGCTTCCGTGGGATTACCGGATCCGTCAGAGATATCTGGAAGAGACTACTCTGACGGGACAGTATGAATTGCTGTTGACCAACCTGATCCATGAGACCGAAGTATCCCAGATCCATCGTGAACTGCAGGAAAAGGTCAAGACCAATATTGACAAAAACCAGAAGGATTATGTCCTGCGGGAACAGATGAAGGTGATCCGGGAGGAGCTCGGAGAAGACCTTCTCTCCGATGCGGATGAGTACGAACAGAAACTGTCCTCTTTAAAAGCGGATAAGGAAGTAAAGGAAAAACTGCAAAAAGAGATCGACCGCTTAAAAGGCATGCCGGGAGGCGGACAGGAGAGCAATGTCATTCGCACTTATATCGAGACGTTGCTGGAATTGCCTTGGAATAAGACATCCAAGGATAATAATAATATCCAGCATGCCAAGGACATCCTAGAAGAAGACCATTACGGCCTGGAACAGGTGAAAGAACGCGTGTTAGAGTACCTGGCAGTGCGCATGCTGTCCAAGAAAGGGAACAGCCCGATCATCTGTCTGGTGGGACCTCCGGGAACCGGAAAGACTTCCATTGCCCGCTCGGTGGCACGTGCCCTGAATAAAAAATATGTGCGGATCAGCCTTGGCGGCGTCCATGATGAGGCGGAGATCCGCGGTCACCGGAAAACCTACGTGGGAGCTATGCCGGGACGTCTGGTGGATGGACTGCGTCAGGCTGGTGTGTCCAATCCGCTTATGCTTCTGGATGAGATTGATAAGGTCAGCAGTGACTATAAGGGCGATACGTCCTCCGCACTTTTGGAGGTGCTGGATGGAGAGCAGAATGTAAAGTTCCGTGACCATTATGTGGAGCTTCCGATTGATCTGTCCAATGTGCTCTTTATTGCAACGGCAAATACTACTCAGACGATTCCGAAACCACTCTTAGACCGCATGGAGATCATTGAGGTCAACAGCTACACGGAAAATGAGAAATTCCACATTGCACGCAATTATCTGGTGGAAAAACAGAAAGAACGCTGTGGACTGAAAAAGGATCAACTTGTCATCTCAGATTCCGCTTTGAAGAAGATCATTCACAATTATACCCGTGAGGCAGGCGTCCGCAATCTGGAACGCCGGATCGGAGAGATCTGCAGAAAATCTGCCAGAGAGTATCTGGAGCACCACAAGGAGCATATCCGGATATCCGAATCAAATCTGGAAAAATATCTGGGAAAGGAAAAGATCACGTTTGAAAATGCCAATGAAGAGGACGAGGTTGGCATTGTGCGTGGTCTTGCCTGGACCAGTGTCGGCGGTGACACGCTTCAGATCGAGGTCAACGTGATGCCGGGTAAGGGAGAGCTAAAGCTTACCGGCCAGATGGGAGATGTTATGAAGGAATCTGCCATGACAGCGCTCACCTTTGTGCGTTCCATCTGCCCGAAGTACGATGTTGCGGATGATTATTTTGCCAAACATGATATCCATATCCATATTCCGGAGGGCGCTGTTCCAAAGGATGGCCCGTCAGCCGGCATTACCATGGCAACTGCCATGTTCTCTGCAGTGGTAAACCGCAAGGTTTCGGCAAAGGTAGCCATGACCGGAGAGATCACCCTGCGCGGACGTGTACTTCCCATCGGTGGTCTGAAAGAAAAGATCCTGGCTGCCAAGATGGCACATATGGAAACTGTTCTGGTGCCGGAGAAGAACCGTGCAGATATCGAGGAGCTCTCCAAGGAGATCACGAAGGGTCTTACCATCCTCTATATGAAGAATATGGAAGATGTGCTGGCTGCGGCACTTGTTTGAGAAAGGGGAGGAAAGAAGATGATCATAAAAAAAGCAGAACTGGAAACCGTTTGCGGGATCACCAGCACACTGCCGGAAAACCTGCTGCCGGAATTTGCCTTTGCAGGCAAATCCAATGTAGGCAAATCTTCCCTGATCAACGGGCTTTTAAACCGGCGTGCGCTTGCAAGAACTTCCTCTCAGCCTGGTAAGACGCAGACCATCAATTTCTACAATGTCAATGACAATCTGTATTTCGTGGATCTGCCGGGATATGGCTATGCAAAGGTATCGGTAGAAGTGAAGGCAAAATGGGGCAAGATGATCGAGCGGTATTTAAAAAAATCCCAAATGCTCAAATGCATCTTTCTGCTCATTGATATCCGCCATGAACCGTCATCCAACGACAAACTGATGTATGACTGGATCGTATCAAACGGCTATAAGCCTGTGATCATTGCTACGAAGCTGGATAAATTAAAACGCAGCCAGATCCAAAAGCATGTCAAGATGGTGCGCGAAGGTCTGGGACTGGAAAAAGAAGATGTCCTGATCCCGTTCTCCGCAGAAACTAAGCAGGGAAGAGATGAGATCTGGAATCTGATTGAGAGCTTGCAGACACCGGGTGAGCAGGAGACATAATAGATTTATATAGAACGGATTTTACAAATTTTTCCCTTGTATGTTTGGGAAATGTGTGATACCTTTTAAACAGTTACGATCATTTGTATAAAATTACAAAAAGGAGGATCTCGTATATGTCTCAGGATTATATCACCTTTACGATCGGCAGCAAAAAACATATTGCGCTGATCGCACATGACAATGAGAAACCAAAACTGATCGCATGGTGCAAGGAACATAAGGAAGAGCTGCAGCATCACAGTCTGTATGGCACCGGCACTACCGCTCGCATGATCACCGATCAGACAGGACTTACTGTAAAAGGATACAACAGCGGTCCGCTTGGTGGTGATCAGCAGATCGGAGCAAAGATCGTGGAAGGTGTGATCGATTTTGTTGTGTTCTTTTCCGATCCTTTAACCGCACAGCCGCATGATCCGGATGTGAAGGCACTGATGCGTATCGCACAGGTCTATGATATCCCTATGGCAGTCAATAAGGCAACCGCGGATTTCATGATCACTTCTGCATTCATGAACCGGGATTATCAGCATGAGGTCATCAATTTCAAACGAAACATCGAGGAGCGCGCAGAGACTTTATAGTCTCCTGCGCGTTTCTTCCATAGAAAAGAGGACAATGAGATGAAAGTTGTAGATATGCACTGCGATACCATATCGGAACTGCTGCATGCAAAGGAGCGGGGCGAGGCAGCCTCCATCCTGGAAAATCACCTGGATATCGACCTTTTTAAAATGAAAAAGGGCGATTATCTTTTGCAGAATTTTGCCATGTTTGTGCATCTTGGAAAGACGAAAGATCCATTTCATTATGCCATGAAGCTGATCGATCTGTTTTATACGGAGCTTGAGCCGTATTCCGACCAGATTGGGATCGTAAAAAGCTATCAGGATATTGAAAAAAACCGGAAAGAAGGGAAGATGTCAGCCCTTCTGACCCTGGAAGAGGGCGGGATCTGTAAGGGGGATCTGGCAGCTTTACGGGATTTTTATCGCCTGGGTGCCAGAATGATGACCATCACCTGGAATTTTCCAAATGAACTGGGATTCCCAAACGGAAAGGATGAAAGCGTGATGCCGCCAAAGGTGATCCCGGATACGGTTCACGGACTGACTGAAACTGGCATTTCCTTTGTGCAGGAAATGGAGAGGATCGGGATGATCATTGACATTTCCCATCTGAATGATGCGGGAATCTGGGATGTATTTCATTATACGAAAAAGCCTCTGGTGGCCAGCCATTCCAATGCCCGTGCACTGGCAGGACATCCACGAAACCTGACGGATGAGATGCTTTGCACGCTGGCAGACCGCGGAGGAGTAGCCGGAATCAATTACTTTGATGCTTTTGTAAGAGACCGCGTGCCCGGACAGACGCAGTTTATGACCACCTGTAAGGATCTTGTGGCACACATGAAGCATATGAAGCAGGTCGGGGGAATTGGCTGTATCGGCCTTGGATCGGATTTTGACGGATTTGATACTCCGGTAGAGATGAAAGACTGCTCCGGCATGCAGCTTCTGGCGGATGAGATGAGCCGCGAAGGCTTCACGACCGGAGAGATCGAAGCAGTCTTTTCAGAGAACGTATTGCGTGTATACAAAGAGTTACTGTAAGCTTAAGGTTTCCAGACGGTAGAGCAGAATGGTCACGGCAAGAAGATCTGCGCAGCCGCCAGGGCTTACATTCAAATGAATAAATTTCTGATTTAATTTTTTCAGAGCCTCCATTCCTTCATGAGTGGAGGCTCCTCCTATTTTCAGAACATGGGAGGCAGCTGACTTTACATACCCTTGAACCACTGTGTTGCTGCGGCTTAAGACATTGGTATCATCCACGTTAGCCATCAGGGTAAGCAGTGTATTTAAGTAGGCTTCATTTTCCTTTTGCCCGGTATGAAAGGCCGAGCGCAGTGCCGGAAGGGAGACCGAACGGATGGAAGGGAAGCCTTTTTGTGCTTCGCCCCTTATTCCCTTTTTGCTATAACGCAGATATAAGAGTTCTCCGTTTGTTTTCGGATTTTTCCGATCGATCTTCTGAAAATCCCGGCGCATGGCATCGTAGCAGAGGTAGCCGGACAGCATCAGAATCTTTTCGGCATCGAAACGATGATACCGTTTGTAAAAGAGTCCGGCGGCAGCAGCGATGGTGCCCATGGAAAAGATCATGCCCTTGTGTGTGTTGACTCCGTTTGTAGCGGCAAACATGGCGGTTTCTGCCTCTTTTCCGATCGGCCGGATCGTCTCAAACAGGGCATTGTAATCACGTCCCTCCCAGGTATGTCCGGTTTCAAACATGCGGGTCAGATAAGGTACAATGGCTTTTGTACTTGCATCGAATGTATCATAATCCATATCAGCATGCGCTCCGCTGTCATGGCGGTCTACCAGACCGGGTTTTGGGGTGGCACCAACCTCAGCCATGAGAGCATAGGCACATTCCCGGGAAAAAATAGAAGTGATCATAAATACCAGTCCTCACAGTTCCATTATTGATATCCATATATGCCAATAAAGCTTCATATTTCATCCTTATGGCAGAAGATTCACGATCATTTGGCAGAAATCGGATTAAAAGCCATTGGTTTTGAAACAGAAGCTGTATTGGATCTCAGAACACTACTTAGTTGTTACGTTCTCCATTATAGGTTGAATATACCAAATATGCAAATACTTAATAAGTTATGACCTATATAAACATCTCCTTATTACTTCAACGCGTTGATTTCTAAAAAAATTAACGCGTTGAAATTGACGAGGCGAAAAAAGTGTAGTATGATGAAACAAGTTCATGCAAATAGTGTGAAAACAGACAAAAAAGGGAGAAAACGATTATGAAAAAAACAAAAAAAGCACTTGCACTGATCCTCGCCGGTCTGATGGCTGCATCCATGACAGCCTGTGGTTCCGGAAAAACAGCAGAAACCACTCAGGCTTCGGCAGACACAAAGGCTGAGGCTGAAGCCACAGAGGCAAAAGAGGAGACTGAAGCGAAAGAAGCGTCTGCAGATGGAGCATCCTACACGGTAGGTATCTGTCAGCTGGTTCAGCATGTTGCTCTGGATGCTGCAACGGAAGGATTTAAGGATGCCCTCACAGAAGAACTGGGTGACCAGGTAACCTTTGATGAGCAGAATGCACAGGGAGATTCCAATACCTGTTCCACCATTATCAATAACTTTGTTGCAGAAGATGTCGACCTGATCCTTGCCAATGCAACACCGGCTCTCCAGGCAGCTCAGGCTGGTACTGATACCATTCCGGTTCTGGGAACCGCTGTTACCGAGTATGGCGTTGCCCTTGGTATTGATGACTTTAACGGAACTGTAGGCGGCAACATTTCCGGTACCGCAGATCTTGCTCCGCTCAACGAGCAGGCAGCTATGCTTCAGGAATTATTCCCGGATGCGAAAAAAGTAGGTCTGTTATACTGTTCCGCAGAGGCGAATTCCCAGTATCAGGTAGATACCGTAAAGGCAGAGCTTGAGAAACTTGGCTACACCTGTGAGTATTATGCATTTTCCGATTCGAATGATCTGGCAACCATCGCAACCAATGCAGCAAACAACTCCGACGTGATCTATATCCCGACCGATAACACAGCTGCAGCAAATACAGAGATCATCAACAATATCTGCCAGCCTGCAGGTGTTCCGATCATCGCAGGAGAAGAGGGTATCTGCAGTGGATGTGGCGTTGCTACACTTTCCATCAGCTACTATGATCTTGGTGTTGCTACCGGTAAGATGGCCGCAAAGATCCTGACCGGTGAGTCTGACATTTCCGAGATGCCAATCGAGTATGCTCCGCAGTTTACCAAGAAATACAACAAGACCATCTGTGAAGCACTTGGTGTTACCGTGCCGGATGATTACATTGCGATCGAGGAGTAATTGACATATGATGAGTTTGGTAAATGCACTGCCTGGAGCAGTGGCGCAGGGGCTGATCTGGGGAATCATGGCGATCGGAGTCTATCTGACCTTCCGCATCCTTGATATCGCCGATCTGACAGTAGACGGTTCCCTCGGAACCGGAGGTGCAGTATGCATTATGCTCATGCTGTCCGGACACAATGTCTGGGTATCCATGGCCGGCGCTGCAGTAGCCGGCATGGCAGCCGGTCTTGCAACCGGAATCCTCCATACCTTTATGGGGATTCCGGCGATCCTGGCAGGAATTCTGACCCAGCTCGGACTGTATTCCATTAACTTAAAAACCATGGGAAAGGCCAATCAGGCAATCAATGTAGACAAATATGACCTGCTTGTTTCCCTGCGTTTTATCCGGAATGTACCTATTTATAAAAATACGATCCTCGTTGTTGCCATTGCGATCCTGGTTCTGATCGTTGTACTTTACTGGTTTTTCGGAACGGAACTTGGCTGTTCCTTGCGTGCAACCGGCTGCAATGACAAAATGGCAAGAGCTCAGGGCATCAATACCGATTTCAACCGCGTACTCGGACTTATGATCTCGAATGGTCTTGTGGCACTCTCCGGAGCTATGCTTTGCCAGTATCAGGGCTTTGCCGATATCAATATGGGACGAGGTGCGATCGTTATCGGACTTGCGGCTGTCATCATCGGAGAAGCTATTTTTGGAAAGATCTTCCGAAACTTTGGTTTCCGCCTCCTTGGCGTGGCACTCGGATCCATCATCTATTACCTGGTACTTCAGATCGTGATCTGGCTTGGAATTGATACTGACCTTCTCAAGCTTTTATCCGCAGCGGTAGTTGCAGTATTTTTGGCGATCCCTACCTGGAAGAGCCGTTATTTTTCAAATATGGGAAAGAGAGGGTAGGATATTATGCTGGAGATCAAAAATATCACAAAAACCTTTAACCGGGGCACTGTGAATGAAAAGCAGGCTCTGCGCGGTGTCACACTGACCCTCAATGATGGCGATTTTGTTACAGTGATCGGAGGCAATGGTGCGGGAAAATCAACCCTCTTAAATGCCATTGCAGGTGTTTGGCCGATCGATAACGGCTCTATCGTGATCGACGGAAAAGATGTCACACGCTTTCCGGAATATAAGCGTGCCGCCTTTTTGGGTCGTGTGTTCCAGGATCCTATGAACGGAACAGCTGCTACCATGGGCATTGAGGAAAATCTGGCTCTGGCATTGCGCCGGGGCAGAACAAGAAGCTTAAAGCCGGGCATTCGTAACGAAGAACGTAAGCTCTATGTTGACATGCTCAAGCGCCTGGGACTTGGCCTGGAAGACCGCCTTACATCCAAGGTTGGACTTCTTTCCGGCGGACAGCGGCAGGCTTTGACTCTTTTGATGTCTACGCTTCAGAGACCGAAGCTTCTGCTTTTAGATGAGCATACAGCGGCTCTGGATCCAAAAACAGCAAAAAAAGTTCTGGATCTGACCGCAGAGATGGTAGAGGAGCAGAAGCTGACAACCCTGATGATCACACATAACATGCGGGATGCCATCCAGATGGGCAACCGCCTGATCATGATGCATGAGGGCAATGTGATCTACGACGTGGCAGGGGAAGAAAAAAAGAAGCTTTCCGTGGAAGATCTGCTTCGCAAATTTGAAGAGGCAAGCGGAGAAGAATTTGCAAATGACCGTATGATGCTTGCAAAATAAGGAATCCTTATGAGGTAGAAAACCGGTGGGTGCTAATGGTTGGCACTTCACCGGTTTTGTGGTATACTAAAGATATCAAACAGGATTTGCTAAAAAATACAAACTGACAGACTATGATTTCCAAAGGAGGATTTCTTATGGATAAAAGCAAACTGGTGATCACCATCGAACGTCAATATGGAAGCGGCGGACGTATTGTCGGAAAAAAACTGGCCGAGGAGCTGAATATCCCATTTTATGACGATGAGATCTTACGCATGACGGCGGAACAGAGTGCGGTTGGAGAGAAGTATTTCCGTCTTGCCGATGAAAAGGCAGGGAACAACCTGCTTCGCCGGATCGTAGGCAATTTACATTTTCCGGTTGGAATCCTGGAAGAACCGAAAACAGACGGAGATGTTACCTCACCGGATAATCTGTTTCGTTTTCAGTCCGAGGTGATCCGCAAACTGGCAGAGGAAGAATCCTGCGTGATCGTGGGACGATGTGCAGATCATATCCTGGAGACATCCGGAAAAGAAGACCTGATCAAGATTTTTGTCTATGCAGATACGCCAACCTGCGTTCGGAGAACCCAGGAAACGGACGGGATCACAGATACCAAGGAAGCTCTGGACAAATTAAACCAGATCACAAAGCAGAGAAAAGCATATCATAAATATTTTACCGGAAAAGAGTGGGAGGATGTGACCAATTATGATCTCCCGATCAATGCCAGCAAACTGGAACTGGATCAGGTAGTAGAACTGATCAAGACCTATATCCGCATGGTGGGGTATGATATCTAAAGCTGCCACATTTATGACCATTGTTTGATTAAGAAGAAAAGGCCGTCACAGGAGTGTGGCGGCCTTTTCTTCTTAATCAGTACGATTATTTTTTTGTAACCTTTACAGCAGAGATTTCCTTATCGTTGATGGAACCATCATACTGGATCTGAAGGGTATCACCCTCACTGTACTGGCTAAAATCGGTATCATCGGATACAAAGGTGAAGAAATCACCGGTCTGTGCTTCCAGAACAATGTGATCTCCGTCTTCCCCGATCTGCGCAACCTTGCCTACGAATGCATTGAGTTTTGCTTCTTCAGAATCCTTGGAATCTGCCATAACAATCTTGATAGCTAACGGCTCATCATCCAGATCACCAAGGTAGGTAACCTCAGCTTCGGCATCAGCCTGGATTCCGTCTTTTCCAACGACATAGGCGTTGCCGGTCAGGATCTTGTATTCCTCGCCATCGACTTCCAGTGTCATGGAATCAGAAGCAACTTCCTTTACGGTACCATCTGCAACCGGATCGGTGGTCTGCTCGAGCATGGAAGAGGTCACTTCCAGAGCAATAGCCGGAATCGGGTCATCGGTGGAATCTGCCGGAACGGTAAGATCAACCCAGTCACCCTCTGCAAGAGGGAACTGCTTGGTAACTTCTGCACCGGAAATATCATATTTTCTCTCCTGACTGTCGAAATCATCTTTGATGGTAAGGATGTCGCCATCGATCGCGGTGATGACACCGCTGGTATAATCCTCCTCCACTGCGGCTTCGCTTGTTGCCTCAGCGGTTGTTTCAGCAGGAGCAGCGGTTGTTTCTTCGGCTTTCTTGCTGGAGCAGGCTGCAGCACTGATGGAAACTGCAGCAATTGCAGTAATAAGTAAGGCTTTTTTCATAATCTATCACTCCTATGGTTAGTTTCATGATTGACGGTGGATGCCTCCCAACCGACAACCATGAGTTTACTACAAACCATTCGAAAATGCCATAGGATATTTATTAAGTTTTCGTGAATAATCTGTGTTCTCGTGACTTGACAATTTTTTCAAAATGGATATAGTTGGTAATAGAACAGAAAAAAGAAATGTAGAGAAAACAGTATGGATTATTTATTTGCGCCGATGGAGGGCATTACCGGATATGTTTTCCGGAATGCCCATCACCGGCATTTTCATGGTATAAAAGCATATTATACGCCGTTTATTTCACCAAACCAGACCAGAAAACTCACACCAAGGGAATTAAACGATGTACTCCCGGAGCATAATGAGGGCGTGCCGGTCGTGCCGCAGATCCTGACCAATAAGGCGGATGATTTTTTGTGGGCAGCCGGGCGGCTTAGAGAATTGGGATACGGGGAAGTAAACCTGAACCTGGGCTGTCCGTCCGGAACCGTGGTGACGAAAAAGCGAGGTTCCGGTTTCCTTGCCTATCCGATGGAGCTGGATGAATTTTTATATCAGGTTTGCGACGGCCTTACAAAATGGGACATGGAACTGTCTGTCAAGACTCGGATCGGAAAAGAAAGTTCGGACGAATTTGAAGAACTTTTAACGATCTACAATCGTTATCCGCTAAAAAACCTGATCATACATCCGCGGATCCAGACAGACTATTATAAGAATCATCCAAATATGGAGGTCTTTGCATACGCGGTTAAGGAAAGCAGAAATCCTGTTTTTTACAATGGAGATCTCTTTTACGCAGCAAAGATCCAACAGTTTTTGCAGGATTATCCGGACATTTCTGCCGTGATGCTTGGCCGTGGTTTCCTCACCAATCCTGCGCTGGCTGAGGATGCTGTTGCGTCTGAATGGAAAACGGAAACAGGAACGCATCTTACCAAAGACCGGATCCGTTCTTTTCATGAGGAGGTACTTACAGGATATCAGAGAGCCATTCCCGGAGATAAAAATGTACTGTTTAAGATGAAGGAATTGTGGACATATCTCGGAGAAGCTTTTTTGGATAGTACCAGACAGATGAAAAAGATCCGCAAGGCACAGCGGATGGAGGATTACCGTGCTGCAGTGGAAGAACTTCTAAACGGGAGACCGATCCAAAACGAGCCGGCATTTCCTGGATGGAATAAATAAGGGTATTTAAAGGGGGAAACAGACATGGCTTTCAATGTAGTTGCCGTGGACAACGCACCGGAACTTCTGGATAAGATCAAAGGCATATTTCAGAGCATGAACGAAGTCAATCTGCTGGGAACCTTTGAGGAAGCAGTGGCGGTGGTGGAGTTTGTAAAAGAAAATCCGGTAGACATGGTATTTACGGATATTGTCATGCCGGATATCAGCGGCATCAGCCTGGCAAAGGAGCTTCAGAAATTGGATCCGGCGCCAGCCGTAGTGCTCATGTCAAGCATCCCCGGATTTTCTCTGGAAGCCTGGAAGATCCAGGCTTACGGATTCATAGAAAAACCATATACAAAACACGATATCATCAAAATGGTCGAACGCTTTTCTATGGAAAAAAACGATCAATAATGGCGTACTTCTGCGGCCTGCCGGATCTTTTCGATGACAGGTGCGGCAGCCTCGGATGTAAAATAACGGAAGGTGCAGTCCGGTACCTTCTTTTTTAATGTCTCAAAGTTTCCGTCTTTGATCAGGCAGCGGACATCCGATGCACTGATGGCACCATCCTCATCTGCTTTTCTTGGAATGATGTGGCAGCCAAGTCCTGCCTCGGCAAGTTCCTCTGCCATGACCTGGTTGTAGATTCCGGTTACCTGGCTAAAGGGCTCTTCTCCGACAAAGCGGTCGGTGATGGACAGTGCCTTTGCAATACCAAGAAAGACCTGGATATCCAGCTTGGCATGGGAGCGGATGACGGTATCGGAATCCTTTAAGAAGTAGGATGGGAACGTGGCATTGGAAATCATATAAGGGCCGGTTTCGTGGCAGATCACATTGGGAAGATCCGAAGATCCCTCTAAAACAAGCTGTCTGCGCACAGAGAAGGGAACCAGGGAGGCATCTTCAGAGACCACGAATACATGAAGTAGGTCAACCGCTGCGGCTGCCTGCTCTAACAGGTAGCGGTGCCCGAGTGTAAAGGGATTGGCATTCATGATGACAGCACCGATTTTCTCCGGATGTTTATCAAAAACGGCAGTTTCCAAAAAGGCATTGGTCTTGCTTTGCAGACTTTTTAAGTAATCAGCAAAACCGTTTCGCCGGTTTTCCATAAAGACAACCTTTCCCTCGACCCTGGCAATTTCATAGAATCCAAGATCTCCAAAGAAGCGGGCTGTGTTGCATTTGGTATACAAAAAAAGACTGGTGTTTCCGCGGCTGTATTGAAATTCGATCAAATGGGATACCACCTGGTTCATCAGCCCTTCCCCCTGGTGTTCGTGCGATACGGCCATACAGCGCAGGGTGTTGGCAAAGCAGGAGCCGGTTGCCACAAGATCATAGTTCTCATCAAAGAGTCCAATGCTGTAGTCTAGGTTTTTATCGCGCTCGATCCCTTCTTGTTTCAGCAATGCATCCATCTGACGCATGGCACGCTTGTCGGTTGATTTGATCTGGCTTACAGTATAATCTGACATATCTTAATATTCCTCCGGATTGATCATGTTTCCATCTAAATGAAGTGAAGCATGTCTTTAGTATAACGCATGGATGAGAAAAATGCGAATATATCCTGAATTATAGGAGACATTTAGGAATCATTATGGTGGCTTGCATTTCCTGATAATTTTTTGTATACTAACTACATTGGAAAAGAGGAGGCCGGATTTGTGGCAGCAAAGAAACAGCAAAACAGAGTGAATTCAGATAAAAAAACGGCAAACAGCAAAACGACTGCGCGTTCCAATACGTCAAAAACAGCAGAAAGCCGCAGAAGACATGTTCCAGAACCGGAACCGGAATCAGAAGGTCTGGTCCGTTGGGAATTTATTGTCCTTGGGTCATTCGCGGCGGCAGTGATCCTGTTTTTAAGCAATTTCCACCTCTGCGGCATCGCAGGCAGTTTTTTGCGTTCCGTGCAGCTTGGCCTTTTTGGCCTTCCTGGTTATATTGCCCCGCTTCTGTTATTTACCGGTATCTGCCTTTATCAGGTAAACAGTGGAAGCCGTAGGGCGGTACAAAAGATCATCGCTGCTGCGGCAGCATTTTTTCTGTTATGCGGATTTGCCCAGATGATCTGCGGGAAACAGCCGGAAGATGGGAAAGGTATTTTTGAGTATTATCGTCTGTCTGCGGCATCCGGACTGGGTGGCGGCCTGATGGGAGGCTTTTTATTTGGCTTTGTACGATCTCTGATCGGAGGCATCGGTGCATTTTTGTTTATGGCAGTGGGACTGATCCTCTGCATCGTATGTATTACGCAGCGTTCCTTTGTAAAGGCAGTCAGGCGCCATAGTGATGTTGCTTACCAGTATGCAAAAGAAGACATGGAACGCCGCCGGGAGGTTTATGCGCAGCGTCAGGAAGAGCGAAAAAAGCTTCGAGAGGAACAGCGGGTACGCGGTGTGAACTTAAGTTCGACAAAGCTTAGCCCTGCAAAGGAATCCTATCCGGATGATACAATGGAAGATGGTTATGAAGATTATGAAGACAGCTACGAAAATAGTTATGAAAACAACGATGACAATCGCTATGATGATAACTATGAGGAAGATTACAAAGGATATGAAACAGAATCAAACGACTCCGCTGCTTCCGATCCATATGATCCGCAGGAGTACGTCTCTTCGGTGAGAGAGCCGAACAGACGGCGTATGTCCCCGGCAGAGGCGATGGAACCGGATTTTTCGGATTTTTCACATATGCAGTCCGAGCGAGCCTATGCAGGATCTGACCAAAGCCGCGAGGCAGAAAAAGGAATGCCGGAATACGACAGCAGTATGGAGACAGAGGATGATTATGATCTGGAGGCAGCAGCAAGGCGGCTGACCCAGTCTGGATTTGGCCGGTTTGAGCAGGCGGGAGAGGTCTTTACCGGTGGTGCCAGAAGACTGGATGAAAGGCAGGAAATGTCTTATGAGCCGCAGGCCGGAAAACAGGTTGTTCAGGATGAGGCACCATGGGATGAGCCGGATACGTATACGGAGCCGTTTGATCATAATTATGATAGTCAAAATGAAGGTGCTCGCACATATGAAACAGAAAAAGACTCTGTCATAACAGAATCATTTGAGGAGTTACCCGATCCATACAGATCAGAGACGGATTCTTATGCGAAGAATGATACCATGGATGATGACCTGGTCCTTACACAAGAACCTGTCTTTCAGGAACCGGATCTTCCAGATGATCTTGCGGATCCGGATACAACAAAAACCGTCAGTGCGGGGCAGAATATGGATTTTGCCATTCCAGAGGCAAGTAAGCGTGTGGTGACAGCGGGAGGAAAGGTGATCGAGACCGACACAGAGGCACTGTCTAAAAAGCTGGAATCTGCAAAAAAGGCAGAGCTGGCAAGACAGGCAGAAGAAGCGGCCAGCACGGAAAAATCGGCAGAAACCCAGATCCGGGAAAAACAGGAGCAGCCGAAACAGATCTATGTAAAGCCTCCGCTTGACCTTTTAAAACGCGGCGTAAGAAGCAGCGTAGCGATATCTAATCAGGAAAATCAACAGACGGCAATGAAGCTTGAGCAGACTCTGCGCAATTTTGGCGTTGGTGTTACGGTGACCAATATCAGCTGTGGTCCATCTGTCACCCGCTATGAGCTTCACCCGGAGCAGGGCGTTAAGGTTAGTAAGATCGTCAGTCTGGCGGATGATATCAAGCTAAGCCTGGCAGCGGAGGATATCCGCATTGAGGCGCCGATCCCGGGCAAGTCCGCTGTTGGTATCGAGGTGCCGAACAAAGAAAAGGCAGCGGTATTTTTGCGTGATCTTCTCGAATCAGAAGCCTTTCAGAAACACCCATCCGGTCTGGCTTTCGCAGTAGGAAAAGACATTGGCGGACAGGTTGTGGTGACCGACATTGCCAAGATGCCGCATCTTCTGATCGCAGGTGCTACCGGATCTGGTAAGTCGGTCTGCATCAATACCATCATTATGAGCATCATTTACAAGGCACATCCGGATGATGTCAAGCTCATCATGATCGACCCGAAGGTCGTAGAACTGAGCGTATACAATGGAATCCCGCATCTGATGATGGATGTGGTTACTGACCCGAAGAAGGCATCCGGCGCGCTCAACTGGGCTGTTGCGGAGATGACGGATC
The DNA here is from genome assembly GCA_963642615.1 of Oscillospiraceae bacterium. Taxonomy (GTDB): domain Bacteria; phylum Bacillota; class Clostridia; order Lachnospirales; family Lachnospiraceae; genus Brotaphodocola. The sequence continues at coordinate 17,113 of CAVIHW010000018.1, forward strand.
GGTATAAAAAGTTTGCCAAATATGGCGTACGTGATCTGAAAGGATATAATGCAAAGATAGAAAGCATTGCGGATATTGAGGATGACAAAAAGCCGATCAAGATGTCACAGATCGTGATCATCGTGGATGAGCTTGCAGACCTGATGATGGTGGCTCCGGGAGAGGTGGAGGATGCTATCTGCCGTCTTGCCCAGTTGGCGCGTGCTGCAGGTATCCACCTGGTCATTGCAACCCAGAGACCGTCAGTCAATGTCATCACCGGCCTGATCAAGGCGAATGTGCCTTCCAGGATCGCATTTTCTGTTTCATCCGGAGTGGACTCCCGTACCATCATCGATATGAATGGTGCGGAAAAGCTTCTCGGAAAAGGAGATATGCTCTTTTATCCGGCAGGATTTCCGAAACCGCAGCGCGTGCAGGGTGCCTTTGTTTCTGACGGTGAAGTTCAGAAGGTGGTGGATTTCCTGACCGAACAGGGATTCCAGTCCCAAAACAGTCCGGACGTGGAAAACAGTATGAATATGGCTCCTTCTGCTTCGGCCTCCTCTCCTGGAAACAGCCGGGATGAATATTTTGAGCAGGCGGGTCGTTTCATTATAGAAAAGGAAAAAGCATCCATAGGAATGCTGCAGCGTATGTTCAAGATCGGATTTAACCGTGCTGCAAGGATCATGGATCAGCTGGCAGAAGCCGGTGTAGTCGGAGAGGAAGAGGGAACAAAGCCTCGCAAGGTTCTCATGACGATGGAAGAATTTGATCAGATACTTTAACCCACACACTATAAAACAGGGAGGATTTGTGCTATGAAAACAGATATTGAGATCGCACAGGAGGCAGTAAAGCTTCCAATCAAAGAGGTTGCTTTGCAGTATGGGATCACCGAGGACGACCTGGAATTGTATGGAAAATACAAGGCGAAGATCACCGATGAATTGTGGGATCAGGTAAAAGACCGTCCGGATGGAAAGCTGGTACTGGTTACCGCCATCAACCCGACTCCGGCCGGGGAAGGAAAGACCACAACCAGCATTGGCCTGGCAGATGCCTTCACAAGACTTGGAAAAAAATCGATGATCGCACTGCGCGAGCCATCTCTTGGACCATGCTTTGGCATTAAGGGCGGAGCAGCCGGCGGCGGTTTTGCCCAGGTTGTCCCGATGGAGGACTTAAACTTACATTTTACCGGAGATTTTCATGCGATCACCTCTGCAAATAACCTTCTGGCAGCGCTCCTTGACAATCACATCCAGCAGGGCAATGCACTTCAGATCGATACCAGACAGATCCTCTGGAAACGCTGTCTGGATATGAATGACCGTGTACTGAGAAACATTGTAGTTGGCCTGGGTGCAAAGGCAGACGGCGTGGTGCGGGAAGATCATTTTGTCATCACGGTGGCATCGGAGATCATGGCAATCTTATGCCTGGCCAATGACATGAAGGATTTAAAGGAACGTCTCGGAAAGATCATTGTCGCTTACAATTATGCCGGAGAACCGGTAACTGCTGCCCAGTTAAATGCGGTGGGCGCCATGGCTGCCCTTTTAAAAGATGCCATCAAGCCAAATCTGATCCAGACCCTGGAACATACCGCTGCCCTGGTACACGGAGGTCCGTTTGCCAACATTGCGCATGGCTGCAACAGTGTACGTGCTACAAAGACCGCTTTAAAACTTGCGGATATTGTGGTAACGGAGGCTGGATTCGGAGCGGATCTGGGTGCAGAAAAATTCCTGGATATCAAGTGCCGTAAGGCAGACTTAAAACCGGATGCCGTTGTGTTAGTTGCAACGGTACGTGCGTTAAAGTACAATGGCGGTGTTCCTAAGACTGAACTTTCCTCTGAAAATCTGGAGGCTTTAAAGAAGGGGATCGTGAACCTGGAAAAGCACATCGAAAACCTTCAGAAATTTGGTGTTCCGGTAGTGGTCACTTTAAACTCCTTTGTGACGGATACCGAGGCAGAATATGCCTTTATCCGCGATTTCTGCGAAGAGCGTGGCTGTGAATTTGCTCTTTCTGAGGTATGGGCAAAAGGCGGAGAAGGCGGACTTGACCTGGCAAACAAGGTTCTTGACACCTTAGAGCACAAAGAAAGTCACTATCATACCCTCTATCCGGATGAGATGAGCTTAAAAGACAAGGTAAAGACCATTGCAACGGAAATCTATGGTGCCGATGGTGTTTCTTATGCGCCTGCTGCCTCCAAAGCATTAGCACGGATTGAGGAAATGGGATTTTCTGATCTTCCAGTCTGCATGGCAAAGACTCAGTATTCCCTGTCTGATGACCAGACAAAGCTGGGACGTCCGAGCGGCTTTACCATCAATGTAAGAGATGCTTATGTATCAGCCGGTGCTGGCTTTGTTGTAGTTCTGACCGGAGCCATCATGACCATGCCGGGTCTTCCGAAAAAACCGGCCGCAGACGGCATTGATGTGGATGATCATGGTGTGATCACCGGTTTATTCTGAAAGCCGGATCCGGAGACAGAGACCTAAGAAAGGATAGACGAGAAAATGACGATAAAAGACTGGTTAGAGGGACTTTCTTATAAACTGGTCCAGGGAAGCCTGGATGTAGAGGTAAACGAGGTTATTTACGATTCCAGAAAGGCAGCTCCGGGTGCAGCCTTTGTCTGCATGAAAGGAACAAAGATCGATTCCCATGATTTTATTTCGCAGGTGACAGAAAATGGCGTGAAGGTGCTGATCACGGAGCATGCGGTGGAAGCACCCGAGGAAGTTACCGTGGTGGAGACAAAAAATGGAAGAGAGGCGCTCGCTTATCTGTCTGCAGCACGTTTTGGACATCCATCCCGCCGTCTTACCATGATCGGAGTGACCGGTACAAAAGGTAAGACGACAACAACCCATATGATCAAAACCATCCTGGAAACAGCAGGAAAAAAGACCGGCATGATCGGCACAAACGGTGTTTATATTGGAGAAGAACATTTTCCTACCGTAAATACGACTCCGGAATCCTATGATCTGCATTCTTATTTTGCAAAAATGGTAGAAGCAGGCTGCGAGTGCTGTGTGATGGAGGTTTCCTCGCAGGCTATGAAGATGTACCGTGTGGCCGGGATCCATTTCCAGTACGGTATCTTTACCAACATTTCGCCGGATCATATCGGACAGGATGAGCATGCGGATTTTGCGGAATATCTATATTATAAAAAGCAGCTGTTTTTCCAGTGTGACCGTGCTCTGGTCAATGCAGATGACGAGCATTTTGAGGAGATCGTAAAAGATATCCCCTGTTCCTTCACCAGTTTTGGTCTTGCTGACGGCTGCGGATTCCAGGCTGAGAACATCCACTATGTTTCAGAGCCGGATTTTGTTGGTGTGGAGTTTGACATCAAAGGAGAACAGGAAATTCCGGTGCGTGTGAGCATTCCCGGAAAGTTTAATGTATACAATGCACTGGCAGCTGCCGCGCTGACGCTGTGGATGGGGGTTCCGGCCGAAAAGCTGCAGCATGCACTGGAACATTTGAAGATCAATGGCCGCATGGAGATTGTATACACATCAGAAAAATGCTGTGTGATCGTAGATTATGCCCATAATGCAGTCAGCATGGAAAGCCTGCTTCAGACCCTGCGGGAGTATCATCCGAAACGGCTGGTCGTAGTCTTTGGCTGTGGCGGAAACCGCTCTAAGGATCGTCGTTACTCCATGGGCGAGATTGGAGGACGCATGGCAGATCTTTCCATCATCACGGCGGACAATTCCCGCTTTGAGAAGGTGGAAGATATCATTGCGGATATCCGCGGCAGTATCGAAAAGACCGGAGGAGCCTTTCTTGAGATCCCAGATCGGAAAGAGGCCATTACCTACAGCATTACCCATGCAGAGGCGGGTGACATGATCGCCATCATTGGCAAAGGCCATGAGGATTATCAGGAAATCAACGGAGTGCGTTATCCGTTTTTAGACCGTGCAGTAGTGGAAGAGGTTGTAAAGAACCTTTCATAATAAGAAACAGGAAAGAGATCCGTAACATGGAAAATATAACGGTTAATGAGATTGTGGCCGCCACAGGCGGCCGGCTTCTGTGCGGAAACCTGCAGCAGAAGATCGAGCATTTAAGCATTGATTCCAGGACAATGAAAGGCAGCGATCTGTTTGTTCCGCTGATCGGAGAAAAGGTGGATGCCCATCGTTTCCTGGATCAGGCCTTTGCGTCCGGTGCCGTGGCAGTACTGACATCGGAGCATGAAAGCGCAGAGGATCCGCTTCATGCGTGGATCCGGGTAGAAGATACCAAAAAAGCACTGCAGGATATCGGCCGTTACTACCGGAACCGTTTAAGCCTGCCGCTTGTTGGCATTACCGGAAGCGTGGGAAAAACAACGACCCGTGAGATGGTGGCAGCTGCCCTTTCTGCAAAGTTCCGGGTTTATAAGACTCCGGGAAATTCCAACAGCCAGGTCGGTGTGCCGATCACCCTGTCCGAGATCACCTCAAAAGATGAGATCGGTGTGCTGGAGCTTGGCATGAGTATGCCGGGTGAACTGACTGTCATTGCAAAGATCGCCCGGGTAGACATGGCGGTGATCACCAATGTGGGCATCACCCACATTGAGCAGCTGGGGAGCCAGGAGAACATTTATCACGAAAAGCTTACGATCCAGGATGGATTAAAAAAAGACGGCATTCTCTTTTTAAACGGGGATGATCCGCTTTTAAAGGATACAAAGGCCAGAGAAGGGCGCCGGACGATCTATTACGGAACCGGTGAAAATTCTGAGTACCGTGCAGAGGACATCCGAAATGAGGATGGATATCCGGTCTTTACGGCAAACTGCCGTGGCGAAAAGTATATGGTGCGTTTGAATGTGATGGGGCATCATAATATCTTGAATGCCATGGCAGCCCTGGCTGTAGCAGATCAGAGCAAAGTGCCGTTATCCGGAGCCGTAAAGAGCCTCGCAGCCTTCAGTGGATTTAAGAACCGTCAGCAGATCACGGTTAAACATGGCGTAACTTTCATTGACGATACCTACAACGCAAGCCCGGTTTCCATGAAGGCCGGCCTGGAGGTATTAGAGGCAAAGGCAAAGGGACGCCGCATTGCTGTGCTTGCAGATATGAAGGAGTTAGGACCGGATTCGACGAAGTTCCATTATGAGGTTGGAAGCTGGATGAAATCCCATCCGGTAGATATCCTCTTTACCTACGGAGAACTGGCAAAACAGATTGCCCAGGGAGCAAAACGGGCAGGAGTAAGAGCAGAGTATCTCCATTTTGAAGAAGATCAGAGGGATGCACTGACGGATGCGATCCGAACCAAACTGCTGCCGGGAGACTGTGTTCTCTTAAAAGGTTCCAACAGTATGAAGCTGGGAGAAGTGGCAGCCAAACTGATGGCGTAAAGGAAAGGTAAGAGACAGGAGCAGACATGGCAGAGCAATATGCCAGCATCATTATAGATATTTCTCATGAAGACGTAGACCGCGTATTCCAGTACCGGATTCCGTCGGCGCTTATGCCTAAGATCCGGGTCGGGGTGCAGGTCTGCGTCCCTTTTGGTTCGGGAAACCGGACACGGACCGGCTATGTGGTGGAGATTACAGACCATACCGACTATGACAGGAATAAAATTAAGGAAATTTCCGGAATTGCCGAGAAAAGCATCACAGCGGATAGCACACTGATCGAACTGGCCTGGTGGATGAAAAACCAATACGGATCCACAATGAACCAGGCCTTAAAGACGGTACTTCCTGTCAGGAAAAAGGTAAAGGCCAGAAACAAAAAGATCGTGGAGACTATGACCGGGATCAAGCAGCAGACCGGTCAGGATAGGAAGGTTTCTTTAAATGAAGAGCAGCAGGCCGTTGCGGATGCATTTTTTAAGGCTTACGATGAAAAGGATAGAAGACCCTGCCTCATCCACGGGATCACGGGAAGCGGAAAAACAGAAGTTTATATGGCCATGATCGATCATGTGCTCCGGCAGGGACGGCAGATCATTGTTCTGATCCCGGAGATTGCCCTGACTTATCAGACGGTAAGCCGCTTTTACAGCCGCTTTGGGGATCGCATCTGTGTGATGCATTCACGGCTTTCCGAGGGCGAACGATGTGACCAGTTTGAACGGGCAAAACGCGGCGAGACGGACATCATGATCGGTGCAAGATCTGCGCTCTTTACACCCTTTTCAAATCTTGGCCTGATCATCATGGATGAGGAACATGAGGGTGCATATAAAAGCGAAACCACCCCGCGCTATCACGCAAGGGAAGCCGCTTTAAAGCTTGCCAGCCTTCATGATGCGGTTCTGGTCATGGGATCTGCAACCCCTTCTGTGGAGGCCTACGAAAGGGCAATGTCCGGAGAGTTTCGTCTGTTTACGCTTACAAGGCGAGCCATGACAGGAAGTGAGATGGCTTTTGTTGAAGTGATCGATCTTAGAAAAGAGATGGAGGATGGAAACAAATCTATCTTCAGCAGAAGGCTTCAGGAGCTGATCCGTGACCGGCTTGAAAAAAAAGAACAGGTAATGCTTTTCATCAACCGCCGGGGATACGCAAACTTTGTTTCCTGCAGAAGCTGCGGAGAGGCTATGAAATGTCCCCATTGTGATGTATCCCTGACGCTGCACAAGCATGAACATCTGTTCTGCCATTACTGCGGCTATCATATTCCAATGCCAAAGAAATGCCCAAACTGCAAATCTCCCTATCTGGCCGGATTTGGGATCGGAACACAAAAGATCGAGGAGATGGCAGCAACGATGTTTCCGGAGGCACGTCTTTTGCGGATGGATCTGGATACAACACAAAAAAAGGGCGGCCATGAAAAAATATTATCGGCTTTTGCCAAAGGAAAGGCAGATATCCTGATCGGTACCCAGATGATCGTAAAGGGACATGATTTTCCGGGAGTGACGCTGGTTGGCATTTTGGCTGCGGATATATCTTTGTATGCACCGGATTATGCGGCTTGCGAGAGAACCTTTCAGCTGCTTGTCCAGGCAGCCGGACGTGCAGGCAGAGGAACAAAGGAAGGCATCGCACTCATTCAGACTTATATGCCGGAGCATTACAGCATAAAGGCAGCTGCAGCACAGGATTATGCTGCCTTTTACCGTCAGGAGATGGGATACAGAAAACTGATGCATTATCCTCCGGCCTGCCATATGCTGTGTCTGCAGGTTGCCGGAGAAAATGAAGCCTTAATGATCCGGATCACAGACAGCATTTTTGCTGCAGTACAGAAACATTTTGGCGAGCAGACAGAGATCATCGGTCCTGTACCGGCATCTGTTTACAAAGTTCATGATATCTACAGAAAAATTTTATACTTGAAACATGAAAACTATGATATACTTGTAAAAATACAGAAGTATGTCAAAACACGCTGGGACGAGACGGAAAGCTGCAAAAAACTCACCCTGCAGTGTGATTTCAGATAAGGAAGATCGAAAGGATAAATCAGAATGGCAATCAGACAGGTAAGAACCATAGGAGATGATATTTTAAGAAAGGAATGTAAACCGGTCAAGGAGATTACTCCTCGCATTGCAGAACTCATTGAAGATATGTTTGAGACGATGTATGAGGCAAATGGCGTGGGCCTTGCAGCACCGCAGGTCGGAGTCTTAAAGCAGATCGTGGTCATGGATGTGGATGACGGCAACCAGTACGTGCTCATCAACCCTAAGATCATTGAGGAGAGCGGAAGCCAGACCGGTCAGGAGGGATGCCTTAGTGTGCCAGGAAAGGCCGGTATGGTAACCCGTCCAAACCATGTGGTAGTCCGTGCTTACGATGAGAATATGGAAGAGTTTGAGCTTGAGGGAGATGAACTGCTCGCACGCTGCATCTGCCATGAATGTGCCCACCTTCACGGCCAGCTCTACGTTGATCTGGTAGAGGGTGAGCTGATGGATACTACGACAGAACCGGAGGAATGATCAATGAAAATTGTATTTATGGGAACACCGGATTTTTCAGTACCAACCCTTAAAGCACTGATTGCCTCAAAACATGAGGTTGCAGCCGTTGTCACACAGCCGGATAAGCCAAAGGGACGTGGAAAGGAGATCCATATGTCTCCGGTCAAGGAATGTGCACTTAAGCACAATATCCCCGTATATCAGCCGCTCCGTGCCAGAGATGAGGCTTTCGTAGATGAAATGCGGGCGCTTCATCCGGATGTCATGGTCGTGATCGCCTTCGGACAGATCCTTCCAAAGAGCCTGTTGGATCTGCCAAAGTATGGCTGCATCAACATCCACGCTTCCCTCCTTCCAAAATACCGTGGGGCAGCTCCGATCCAGTGGGCAGTCATCAATGGAGATGAGGAAACCGGAATCACTACCATGCAGATGGATGTGGAGATGGATACCGGAGATATGCTGGAAAAAACGGTTGTCCGCCTCAATCCGGATGAGACGGGAGGAAGCCTGTTTGACCGGTTGAGCCTGTTGGGAGGAGATCTGATCCTTTCTACCTTAAGCAAACTGGAAAAAGGAGAGCTCATCCCACAGCCGCAGGATCATGAAAAAGCAACCTACGTAACGAAAATTTCCAAATCTATGGGCGACATTGACTGGAATATGGACGCTGTGTCTATAGAACGCCTGGTACGTGGCTTAAATCCATGGCCAAGTGCTTTTACCAGGCTGAATGGAAAAATGTTAAAGATATGGGAGGCAAAGGTGCTTGCAGACCCGGAAAAAAAGGCTTCCTGCGGAACCGTGATCAGTGCCGGTGCGGAAGGCCTGAAGGTTCAGACCGGGCAGGGTATTTTGTGCATCACCAGTCTCCAGATCGAAGGAAAGAAACGAATGGATACCGCGGCCTTCCTGCGTGGATATACGGTAGAACCTGGCTCTGTCATGGAAAGGAGTGAGTAGTCATGTATGGTGGCTATGGATATTACGGATTTGGCTACAGCCTGTTTGATCCGACAATGATCCTTGTTTATATCGGTGCATTATTATCTTTATTTGCTTCCTCAAGGGTAAACAGTACGTTCCAGCGCTATTCCCGCGTGCGCAGTATGACCGGGCTTACCGGCGCCGAGGCAGCAAAACGGCTTTTGCATTCTCAGGGCATCTATGATGTGACTGTGCAGCCGGTGCGCGGACAGCTTACGGATCACTATGATCCGAGAACCAAAACGGTCAATTTATCCGAGCCGGTATATGCAAGTACATCCATTGCCGCAGTCGGTGTGGCAGCCCATGAATGCGGACATGCCATTCAGGATCAAGTTGGTTATGCTCCGCTTCGGATGCGTTCCGCTTTTGTTCCGATCGCAAATTTAGGCAGCACACTGTCTATCCCGCTGATCATCCTTGGTTTTTTCATTGGACTGACGCCTTTTATCGAGATCGGCATCTGGATGTTTGTCCTTGCGATCATCTTTCAGCTCATTACGCTTCCGGTAGAATTTAATGCTTCTTCCCGTGCGCTGAGCCTTTTAGACAGCATCGGAATTTTAAACAGTGAGGAAGTTCGGGGAACCAGAAAGGTGCTTGGAGCAGCAGCCCTGACTTATGTGGCAGCAGCAGCAGCTTCCATCCTGCAGCTTGCAAGACTCATCATCCTGTTTGGAGGACGCAGACGAAATGACTAAGTCAAATGAACCAACCAAAGAGCGGGAACTGATTTTGGATATCCTGATGGAAATCCTGGAATATGGCGGATACAGCCATGTTGTGTTGAAAAAGGCACTGGACAAGTACCAGTATCTGGAAAAACAGAACCGGGCATTCATCACCCGGGTAACAGAGGGCACGATCGAATACCTTCTTACCATCGATGCGGTGATCGACCAGTGTTCCAAGACAAAGGTGACGAAGATGAAGCCCGTGATCCGTACCATTCTCAGAATGTCGGTATACCAGATCCTGAAGATGGATCGGATCCCGGACAGTGCGGTATGTGATGAGGCGGTAAAACTTGCAGTAAAAAGAAAGTTCCATGGGCTGAAAGGCTTTGTAAACGGAGTGCTGCGCACCATCGCAAGAGAAAAGGAAACATTTCAGTTTCCGGACTGGTCACGGAAATATTCCATGCCGGACTGGATCATCGAACTATGGAAAAAGCAGTATCCGGCAGAAACGGTGGAGCTTATGCTCCAATCCTTTCTGGCAGAGCGTCCAACCTGCGTAAGGTGCAATCTTGACCGTGCTTCCATGGAGGAGATCCTTGAAAGCTTGAAAGAGAATCATGTCACTGTTCAGGAAAATCCCTTAAGTGAGACGGCACTTTTTATATCCGGTTACGATTACCTGGATGCTGTCACGGCATTTCAAAATGGATGGATCACGGTTCAGGATGTAAGCTCTTCCTTTGTCGGAGATGTGGCAGATCCAAAGACGGGAGACGTAGTTTTGGATGTCTGTGGAGCTCCGGGCGGGAAAAGCCTGCATATTGCTGACAAGCTCGCGGGTACAGGAAGCGTTGTTGTGAGAGATCTGACAGAACATAAGATCCGTCTGGTAGAAGACAATATCGAGAGAACCGGTTTTACCAATATCCGGGCTGAGGTATGGGATGCGCTTATACAGGATCCATCCTGGGAAGAACAGGCCGACATTGTCATTGCAGATCTTCCCTGTTCCGGCCTCGGTATCATTGGCAAAAAACCGGATATCAAGTATCAGATAACAAAAGAGGACTTAAAAGACCTGGCAGATCTTCAAAGAGAGATCCTTTCCGTAGTCTTTCGCTATGTAAAGCCCGGAGGAAAGCTCATCTACAGCACCTGCACCATTGACCGGCTGGAAAACGAAGACCAGAGAGACTGGATCTTAAAGGAACTTCCGTTTGAGCCGGTGAATATCGAAGGTGTTCTCGAAAACCGGGTAGCGGAGGAAACCATGAAGGACGGCTATATCCAACTTCTTCCGGGAAAATATCCTTGTGACGGCTTCTTCATCTCAGTATTTCAAAGAAAAATCTGATGGATCGTGAGCATACAAATGTTGTTTGCACACAACATCATAGAAAGCAGATAAATGATTATGGAAAAACAAGATATCAAATCCCTGACTCTGGAGGAGCTGACTCTGGCCATCCGGCAAATGGGAGAAAAAGCTTTTCGGGCCAGACAGATCTATCAGTGGCTTCATCAGAAGCTGGTAACGGATTTTGATGCCATGGAGAATCTTTCAAAATCTTTTCGTGAGCGGTTAAAGGAACAATTCACCCTGACTGCGCTTTATCCGGCAGATGTGAAGATCTCCCAGATCGACGGCACACGAAAATATCTGTTTCGCCTGGCAGACGGCAATGTCATTGAAAGTGTGTGGATGCAGTATCATCACGGAAACAGCGTATGCATTTCTTCTCAGGTCGGCTGCCGGATGGGCTGCCGTTTTTGTGCATCTACCCTGGATGGTCTTGCACGCAATCTGACCACGGCAGAAATGCTGGATCAGATCTACCGGATCCAGACCCTGACCGGGGAGCGGGTTTCCAATATCGTGATCATGGGATCCGGAGAGCCGCTTGATAACTATGACAACGTGATCCGTTTCCTCCATATGATCAGTGACGAGCAGGGTCTTAATATCAGCCAGCGAAACATCACCCTGTCTACCTGCGGGATTGTTCCGAATATCCTGAAACTGGCAGAGGAGGACGTTCAGATCACCCTGGCGCTGTCTTTGCATGCCCCCAATGATGAGGTACGAAAAACCTTGATGCCGATCGCAAACCGTTACAGCTTAAAAGAGATCCTTCCGGCCTGCCAGACCTATTTTGAAAAGACCGGACGACGTCTGACCTTTGAATACAGCCTGGTAAGCGGCGTCAATGACAACTTAGAGGAAGCAAAGGCACTTACGGCTTTGCTGAAAAATATGCATGGGCATGTAAATCTGATCCCGGTCAATCCCATCAAGGAACGGGATTACCGCCAGTCAGACCGCAGGGCAATTGAAGCCTTCAAGGCTTATCTGGAAAAACATGGCATCAATGTAACTGTCCGCAGGGAGATGGGACGAGACATCAACGGCGCCTGCGGCCAGCTGCGAAAGAGCTTTTTGGAAGAGGAAAGCAAAGGAGGCATCTGAATCATGGAAGCATATGCACTGACCGATACCGGACAGAAGCGGAATATGAATCAGGATTTCATCTACGCATGTACAGAACCGAAGGGATCTTTGGAGAATCTGTTTATCGTGGCCGATGGCATGGGAGGACACCAGGCCGGAGATTTTGCATCTCGCTTTGTGGTGGAAAACCTCGTGCGTTTTTTTGATACTCCCTACCCGGATCGCGACGTCCATGGCATCTTAAAAGAAGGGATCCGGCAGATAAACCGTGGCCTTTATGACTGTGCAAACAAAGATCCGAAGCTAAAAGGAACCGGAAGTACCCTGGTGCTTGCAACCATCAAGGGGAATGTACTCTATGTGGCAAACATCGGTGACAGCCGCCTGTATCTTCTGAGGGATGCATTGGAACAGATCACCAAAGACCACTCCTATGTAGAAGAACTGGTTGCCATGGGAAAATTAAAACGCGGCAGCCGGGATTACCTGGAAAATAAAAATATTATTACCCGGGCAGTAGGAGTCAGCGAAGAGGTCGACACGGATCTGTTTGCTTTGAAATTAAAACATGGAGACCAGATCCTCATGTGCTCAGACGGACTGAGCAACATGGTAGATGAACTGGAAATAGAATATATCATCCGCTCTGAGGATGGAGCGAAAGCCAGGGCAACAGCGCTGGTAGAGGCAGCAAACCGCAGCGGCGGACAGGATAACATATCCGTGATCCTGGTAGATCCGCAGATAAGCGAGGTGAGCTTATGATACTCAGACCAGGAACATTTTTACAGGATCGTTATGAAATCCTCGAGCAGATCGGATCCGGCGGCATGTCCGTGGTATATAAGGCAAAATGCCATAAACTGAACCGCCTGGTAGCGATCAAGGTTTTAAAGGAAGAATTTTGCAATGACAGTAATTTTGTCAGCAAATTTAAGATGGAGGCGCAGTCCGCAGCCGGACTTTCCCATCCGAATATTGTCAGCGTCTATGATGTTATCGATGAAGGAAAGCTTCATTACATCGTGATGGAGCTGATCGAGGGCATTACCCTGAAAAGCTACATCCAGAAGAAGGGCAGACTGGAAGTCAAAGAGTCGATCGGAATTGCCATCCAGGTGGCTCAGGGCATTGCAGCAGCGCATGAACAGCATATCATCCACCGTGATATCAAACCGCAGAATATGATCATCTCTAAGGATGGCAAGGTAAAAGTAGCAGACTTTGGCATTGCAAGGGCAGTTTCCGCACAGACCATGAATTCTGCAGCCATGGGATCCGTTCACTATATTTCCCCGGAACAGGCAAGGGGTGGTTTCAGCGATGAACGCAGCGATATTTATTCGCTGGGTGTGACCATGTATGAGATGGTGACCGGACGTGTTCCGTTTGAGGGAGAAAATACCGTGGCCATTGCCCTGGCTCACCTTGAGGATGCGGTCGTTCCACCAAGTGTATACAACCAGGATATTCCGGTAAGTCTTGAGCGGATTATTCTGACCTGCATGGAAAAGAAACCAGAACGCCGCTATCGTTGTGCCCAGGATGTGATCACAGATCTTCGTTCTGCCCTGATCAGTCCGGCGAAAGAAACACAAGGCAGTGTTTTGGAAGCTACGGAACGTGCCTTGAATGGCGATACGGTTCAGCTCAGCAGTGAACAGCTTTCCCAGATCAAGCAGTTTCACCGGACAGATAACAGAGTCCAGGATAAGAAAGAAAACTATGACCGCGAAGCGAAGGCTGCCTGGGAAGCCTATCAGGAAGAAAGTGGAAACGACGCTGGGTCGCCGGAACATGGAAAGAAACAGCCAAAAGATCCTGGCACATCCAGATACCGGAACCGGGAAGAAGAGGATGATCAGACCAATCCGCATATCGAACGGCTGTTAGCCGGAGCAGGAATTGTGGCTGCGGTGGTAGTTGTTGCGGTTTTGATCGTTGTATTTTCCAAGCTTGGTGCCTTTTTTAAGGCAGGAAGCGGTTTCCTTGGAAATTCGAAGGTGGAGACAACACAGGCTTCTTCCGGAGAACTGGTATTAAAAGATACGGAAGTCTCCATGCCGTCTGTGGTCGGACTTTCGGAGGATCTGGCTGAAAGCACGCTGAAAGACAATTCCCTGACCATGAAACGCACCTATGCGTATTTTGATGATGTGGAAAAAGGTTATGTGGCAAAACAGAATCCAGAGGCCGGAAGTGTTGTCCTAAAAGGAGACCAGGTCAATGTTGTCATCAGCAATGGCTCAGATAAGCTGGATCTTAGTAAGCTTGGGCTTACAAACCTGGATCAGGAAACCGCCGTTAACTTCCTGGAAAGCAAAGGATTAAAGGTTCAGGTGGTGGAAGAGGAAAGCGAGACAGACAAGGCCGGAACCGTCATGCGTTATGAGCCGGAACTGGTGGCCGATGGTGCCACGGTCTATCTCTACGTCAGCACAGGACCGCATGTCGATACGGTTCCGGCTCCCTATCTGGTCGGTAAGACCGAGGATGAAGCCATCGCTTTGCTGACGGAAAATGATCTGATGCCGGGCAATACCTCCACGGAGGCCAGCGATACGGTGGAGAAGGGTTCCATCATCAGTCAGTCTGTGACATCCGGCACACAGTTAGAAAAGGGAAGTAAGATCGACTATGTGGTCAGCAGCGGTCCGGAAGTGAAGCACCAGCGCTATGTGGCGTCCATCAACCAGGTGTATGATTTAAGCAGCCTCATCGGTCCGGGAGCCGGAAGCTCAAGTGTCACGATCATGATCCGACTGCATCAGGGAACCGCGGATAATCCGCATTACAAGGTTCTGACTCAGTCCACGACCATCAAGGGAGATGTGCTTCTTCCGGTAAACTTTACCAGCATTGAAAGCATTGACGGAACCGATCAGGGAACGCTTGAGATTGTGGATGTAAACTCCGGTGCGGTCATAAAAACCTACCAGCTTACCTTCTTCCCGATGGATTAAAAAGGAACAGACAGATGACAGGAAAAATCATAAAAGGAATTGCAGGTTTTTATTATATCCACGACGGTCATGACCGGGTCTATGCCTGCAAGGCAAAAGGGATCTTCCGCAACCGGGGCATCAAACCGGTTGTGGGAGATAATGTAACATTTACCGTGCTCGATGAGGAAGCGCGGGAGGGAAATATCGATGAGATCCTACCAAGAAAGAATGTGCTTGTGCGCCCGGCCTCTGCAAACGTTGACCAGGCGCTCGTGGTATTTGCCATCACACAGCCGGATCCGAATTTCAATCTTCTGGATCGTTTCCTCATTATGATGCTGGCTCAGGATATTCCGGTGATGATCTGCTTTAACAAGACTGATCTGGAAACTCAGGAAAAACAGGAAGCATACCGGAAGATCTATGAACAGGCCGGGTACCCGGTGATGTTTGTAAGCACATATGAAAAAAACGGTATAGATGCCGTGCGGGATTACCTGCGCGGTAAGACTACGATCCTTGCAGGTCCTTCTGGGGTTGGAAAATCGTCCCTGACAAACCTCCTGCAGCCTGAGGCGGCTATGGAGACCGGATGTATCAGCGAAAAGATCAAGCGCGGAAAGCATACCACCCGCCATGCCGAATTGTTTAGTGTGGAGGAAAACACCTATCTGATGGACACGCCCGGCTTTTCTTCCATGTATCTGGAGGAAATCGAGCCGCAGCATCTAAAGGATTATTTTCCGGAATTTGAAGCCTATGAACCGGAATGTCGTTTTCAGGCAGACTGTGTCCATATCGGAGAGCCGGTATGCGGCGTGAAGGCTGCCCTGGCCGAGGGAAAGATCAGCCAGAGCCGGTATGAGAATTATGGACTTTTGTATCAGGAACTGAAGAATCGCCGAAAGTATTAAGGCGAGATTTGCAATATCAAAACATAAGCAGCTAAGGAGAAAACAACCATGTATATTTTAGCACCATCCATTCTGGCGGCAGATTTTGGCAACCTGAGAGAAGAAGTAAAGACCGTTTCAGAGGCAGGCGCCCAATATATTCACATTGATGTTATGGACGGCATGTTTGTGCCGAGCATTTCGTTTGGTATGCCGGTGATCCAGAGCATCCGTTCCTGCACAGACAAGGTATTCGATGTCCATATGATGGTGGAGGAGCCCGGCCGTTATGCGGCAGATTTAAAAGCCTGCGGCGCAGATCTTTTATGCGTGCATCAGGAAGCCTGCCGCCACTTAGACCGCACGATCAACCAGATTAAGGAGCTTGGCATGAAGGCTGGCGTGGCATTAAATCCGGCTACTCCCGTGGAAACTTTATCCCATGTTCTGGATCAGGTGGACATGGTGCTTTTGATGTCGGTGAATCCCGGATTTGGAGGTCAGAAATATATTCCCTATATTACAGATAAGATCCGAAAGCTCCGTGGTATCTTAAACGAGAGAGGTCTTGATACCGACATTGAGGTGGATGGCGGTGTAGGCCTTTTAAATGTCCGGGAACTGATGGAAGCCGGAGCCAATGTCTTTGTGGCAGGCAGTGCAGTATATAAAAACGATGCAGCTGCCAATGTAAAGGAATTTTTAAAAATATTTGATGAGGCAGAAAAAAAGAAATCATGAGAAGATGTCTGATCCTTACGGGCGGAAAGCTTGAGCTGGCTTTTGCCCGTTCCTTTTTGAAAAAAGAAAAATTTGATAAGATCATCGCCGTGGACGGAGGACTAAAGGCAGCAAAAGAGCTGGATCTCATCCCGGATTATATCGTAGGGGATTTTGATTCTGTTTCGGATGAGATCCGTGAAGAATTTCAAAAATATCCGTACATTGTATGGGAGCAGCATAAACCGGAAAAGAACGAGACAGATACCGAACTTGCCAGAAATCTGGCTCTCACGCTATCCTGCAGTGAGATCGTATTTCTGGGTGCCACAGGCGGCCGCATCGACCATATGATCGGCAATATCCATGCGTTAAAGGCTTGTATGGAACGAGGGATCTCGGCCTGTCTTGTAGATGCCCAGAATCGGATCCGCCTGATTGATGATTCCTTTTGCCTTTCAAAGGCAGACCAGTGGGGAAAGTATGTTTCTTTTGCTCCTTATACGGAAGAGGTGACCGGGATGACCCTGACCGGATTTCGTTATCCGCTGAAGGATAAAACCATCCGGCGAGGGGAAGAGGTTGGACTTTGCATCAGCAATGAAATTGCAGAGGATACCGCCTGTGTAGATCTGAAAGAAGGCGTTTTGCTCTGCATAGAGTCACGGGATGAAAACTGGACTGGTCAAAAATATTAAAACTGGATATTAATATCATTCCACCTGAGTGCTATGATAAGCGGCATAACAGGAAGGATTCCTGAAAATAAAGGGGATTTTTCCGGGCAGCAAAGGAGAATGATTATGAAAAACAGAGAGAATGACAAAGTATACAAGCTGGTACTGACCGCTTTGATGGCAGCACTGTGCTATGTGGCCTTTACGTTTTTAAAGATCCCGATCCCGACACCGGGCGGAGACACGACAGCACTTCATATCGGCAATGCCTTCTGTGTGCTGGCAGCCCTGCTTTTGGGCGGCGGCTACGGCGGTCTTGCTGGTTCCCTGGGCATGACGATCGCAGATCTTTTGGATCCGGTTTATATCACCAGTGCTCCGAAAACCTTTATCCTGAAGCTGTGCATTGGCCTGATCGCCGGATTTGTGGCTCATAACATTGCACATATTACCGAAGATCACGACAGCAAGTATATTATGAAATGGTCCCTGATCGCATCCATTGCAGGACTTGGTTTCAACGTTGTCATGGATCCGATCGTCGGATATTTCTATAAAAATTACATTCTTGGTGTAGAATCCTCGGCAGCCAAGATCATGGCAACCTGGGCGGCAGGTGCAACCCTTGTGAATGCCATTGTCGGAACCATCGTGGTTGTCGTTGTTTATATGGCCGTACGCCCGGTGCTGAAAAAATCTGGTCTTTTTATGAAAATAAGATAGACTTATAACAAATTATAAGAAAATATGCTATAAATGAAAGAAAGGACAATTTTGCGTTAAAACTGCGTAAAATTGTCCTTTCTTTTTGTTTGGAATGATGTTACTATAGACATATGGCTTTTTGCCGGAAAAACAACAAAGGAGAGAAGACTTATGAAAAAGAAAATGCTGGCTGTATTATTAGCTGGTACCATGGCAGCATCCATGACAGCATGCGGAGGCAGCAGTTCCACAAGCAGTGCAGATACAACTGCAGCAGCAAAGGAAGAGGCTACAGAAGGTGCAGAAAAAACCGAGGAGGCAGCTCCGGCTAAAGATGCTTCCGAGTTTAAGATCGGACTGATCACGGATGTCGGCGGTGTAAACGATGGTTCCTTTAACCAGTCTTCCTGGGAAGGTCTTGAGAGAGCAGGCGAGGAGCTTGGTGTTACCGTAAACTACTTAGAGTCTGCTACGGATGCAGATTATGCACCAAATATGGAAACCTTCGTAGATGCAGATTATGACCTGATCATCAGCGTAGGCTACATGCTTGCAGATGCAACCAGAACAGCAGCTGAGGCAAATCCGGATACAAAATTTGCGATCATCGATGATTCTTCCATCGACCTTCCGAACGTAACCAGCCTGATGTTCCGTGCAGAGCAGGCTTCTTATCTGGTAGGTTATGTAGCAGGTCTGACTACAAAAACCAACAACATCGGTTTTGTAGTAGGTATGACCAATGAAACCATGAACCAGTTTGGCTACGGTTATTACGCAGGTGCCAAAGATGCCAATCCGGATGTTACCGTTCAGCAGTTCAACGCAAACTCTTTTGCAGATTCTGCTACCGGTAAGACCATGGCAAATACCGCAATCACCAATGGCGCAGATATCGTATTCCAGGCAGCAGGCGCAACCGGACTTGGTGTCATCGAGGCATGCCAGGAGGCTGGCGTATATGCGATCGGCGTAGACAGCGACCAGTCCAGCATTGCTCCGAATACCGTTCTGACCTCTGCTATGAAGCGTGTAGACAATGCTGTATATGAGGCAGCTGAGGAGCTGATCGCCGGCACCTTAGAGGGCGGCGTTAAGACCTTCGACCTGGCAGCAGGCGGTGTTGATATTGCACCGAGCCAGGATCTGATCGCTCCGGAAGTCATCAGCGCAGTTGATGAAGTAAAAGAGAAGATCGTAAGCGGTGAGATCGAGGTTCCGGCAGACAAGGAGTCCTTCGAGGCAAAATACGGCGATGTATACGAACTGGATTAATCCATCCGGCATAAAATGAAATAGAAATTGAAGGATCCAATGCGGGGCATCTTCCTGTGCAAAAAATCGTGCAGGAAGATGCCCCGTATTCCAAGTGGATCAAAGAAAACGGAATGCAAGCTATTGCTTTTTTGAATCCGCCTGAAATGGCTGCAAAAAGTGACATTTGTCCTTTCTTGTTTGGGTAAAATGTGATATAAACAAGACATAATGAGAAGAAAACCAGGGAAATGAACAAACATGAGTGAAGCAGATGATGTGATCAGAAGACTTGGTGCGAAACAGCAGGAGTATCTAAACCGGTTTTTCCTTTTCGCACCGGAACAGTTAAAAAGCAGTATTCAGGTGCTTAGGATGTCAGCGGGTACAACCTTTATCCAGGAAGGTGAGCCGGCTGACAAGGTTTATGTCCTTCTTCGGGGAAGCGTTTCTGCGGTCGATTACCGGGTAAGGGAAAATGTCTACGGATTTTGTCACTTTGAACCGATCGAGATTTTTGGCACCATGGAGCTTTTAGGCGGGATGAGCCATTACAATACCACGCTGGCAACCACAAAAAACAGTCTGTTTTTGAAGATACCGGGAGATGTCTGCAAAAAATGGATCCTGAATGATGTGTCAGCCCTGCATATGGAAACCAAAAGGATCATTGGTTATTTGTTAGAACAGTCTCGCAAGGAGCGGCTGTATGTGATGCTTCCTGGCAATGAGCGGGTTTATCTCATTCTTACAAACCTATACGAGACCTATGGAAAACGTGATACCTACAGTGTGTATTTAAGCCGTAAGGACTTTTCAGAGGTGGCGGGCGTATCGGAACGCACAGTTACCAGGGCTTTAAAAGATTTGGAAGAAAAGAATCTGATCACAAGAGATGGCTGGAATATCGTGTTTGACTGGGAGCAATACCAGAAGATTAGAAAACTGGTGAGCATACAAATCTATGAAACGGGGGAATGACAAATGCAGTATTCAGAAAATCCGGATAAGCAGTATCATATCCAGGTAGGAGCGGGAGAGGTAGGACGTTATGTGATCCTTCCCGGAGATCCGAAACGCTGTGCTAAGATCGCATCCTATTTTGAGGATGCAAAGCTTGTGGCAGACAGCCGTGAATTTGTGACCTATACCGGCTATTTGGACGGGGTGAAGGTCAGCGTGACATCCACAGGGATCGGAGGTCCTTCTGCATCCATTGCCATGGAAGAGCTGACAAAGTGCGGGGCAGATACCTTTATCCGGGTAGGCACCTGCGGCGGCATGCAGCTGGATGTAAAGAGTGCAGACGTTGTGGTGGCAAGCGGTGCCATCCGCATGGAAGGAACCAGCAAAGAATATGCGCCCATCGAATTCCCGGCAGTTGCAGACATTGATATTACAAATGCATTGCGAGCTTCCGCAAGGGATCTTCACCAGACCTGTCATGTTGGGGTTGTACAGTGCAAGGATGCCTTCTACGGACAGCACTCTCCAAAAACCATGCCTGTGAGCTATGAGCTTTTAAACAAATGGGAGGCCTGGAAGCGCCTTGGATGTCTGGCATCTGAGATGGAATCTGCGGCGCTCTTTATCGTGGCGAGCACCTTACATGTCCGGTGCGGGTCGGTCTTTTTAGTCATGGCCAATCAGGAACGCGAAAAACAGGGTCTTCCAAATCCGGTTGCGCATGATACGGATATGGCGATCCGTGTGGCAGTCGGTGCCATTCGCAGGCTGATCAAAGAAGACCAGGAAGATAAAGAAATTTAACGTCGTATACATTACAGAGGAGGAAGTTTTAAACATGCGTGACATTTCTATGGAAAGAGTCAACGAGACAAGAAAAAACATACTGGAGATCATTGAGAGCGCAACTCTGACGCATGAGCAGAAGCTGACCTGTCTTGCCAATCAGGCAGATTCCCTCATGGAGGTTTTGGATCTTCCGGAGGGTCTGGATGAACTGTTAAATGTTCCGATCGACCGCAAGTGCATCTGCGATCTCTCGGAAGGCCATGCACCGATGCGCCCCCGCTACATCATTCCGGATTATGCAAAATTTTTAAAAGAAGGAAGCAAGTTCCTCCAGTTAGATCCGCCGACAGATCTGTATGAGGCATTAAACAGCCTGATGATCTTCTACAAGCATGTGCCGAGCGTTACCAACTATCCGGTATATGTTGGCCAGCTGGATGAACTTTTGGAGCCTTATATGGATACCGTAGACGAAGCCCAGGCAAAGAAACTGCTCAAGCTGTTCCTTACACAGATGGATCGCACCATCCTGGATTCCTTTTCTCACGCAAACATCGGTCCGCGTGATACCAAGGCAGGACGTCTGCTCTTGGAAGCAGAAAAGGAACTGGAAAATGCAGTTCCAAACTTGAGTTTTAAGTATGATGAGGATATCACACCGGATGAGTTTGCCCTGAAAGCGATCGACTGCGCTATGCATAGTGCAAAACCAAGTTTTGCAAATCATAAGATGTTCCAGAGCGAGCTTGGCGAGGGTTATGTCATTGCAAGCTGCTATAACGGCCTTCTGCTTGGAGGCGGTGCCTATACCCTGTGCCGTCTGGTGCTTGGCAATATCGCAAAGCGTGCAAAAAATATCCAGGATTTTAAGGAGCGCGAACTTCCGTATGTACTGGATATCATGGCTCGCTACATGGATGCAAGGATCCGATTTGAGGTGGAAGAGAGCGGGTTCTTTGAAAACAACTTCCTGGCAAAAGAAGGCTTCATCCACAGAGACCGTTTTTCCGGCATGTATGGTCTGGTAGGACTTGCAGACTGCGTCAACATCCTTCTGGAAAAAGAGGGCATGCAGGGACGCTTCGGTCAGGATGAGTATGCCAACAATCTTGGTGTTGAGATCATGGAGATCATCAAAGCATTTAACTCAAATCACAAAAATCCTTACTGCGAGGGAACGGGCGGTCACTTCCTGCTTCATGCTCAGGTGGGTCTTGCAGAGGATGAACATGTAACACCTGGTACCAGGATCCCGATCGGAGAAGAGCCGGATGAACTGATCGACCAGCTGAATGTCCTGAAAAGATTCCATAAGTATTTTACTTCCGGAACTGGTGATATTTTCCCGATCGATATGACGGTACACAGAAATCCAGAATATGTCCTGGATATCATCAAGGGTTCATTCCGGATGGATCTTCGCTACCTGTCCTTCTATTCGAGCGACAGTGACGTGATCCGTGTGACAGGTTATCTGGTAAAGCGTTCGGAACTGGAAAAACTTGCCGGCGGTGAGGCAGTTTTACAGGATACCACGGCACTCGGACTGGGTGCTGCAAGAAACGGTCATATTTTGGAAAGAAAGGTACGCTAAATGAAAGCGGTCATCAACCGGATCATCCCGTTTAGCAGCGTCGACGGGCCGGGAAACCGGACAGCGATCTTTTTTCAGGGATGTAACATCGACTGCAAATATTGTCATAATCCGGAGACCAGAAAATTGTGTATTCAATGCAAAACCTGCGTGGATATGTGCCCGGTCGGGGCATTATCCGCAGATACAGACGGAAATGTTGCATTTGATCCGTCAAAATGCGTGCAATGTGATACCTGCATTCATGTCTGTCCGCATGACAGCTCTCCGAGAACTCTGACGATGACACCGAAAGAGGTCTATGAAAGAGTAAAAAAGCAGATCCCCTTTATCCGGGGTATCAGCGTTTCCGGTGGGGAGTGCATGCTCTGGCCCGAGTTTCTGACCGAGCTGTTTTTGCTTGCAAAAAAAGACAACCTCGGCACCTTGATCGACAGCAATGGCACGATCCCATTTGAACAGTATCCAGAACTTATGGAAGTATCCGATGGAGTTATGCTGGACATCAAGGCTTTTGATTTGGCGGAACACAGAAACGTTACCGGAGCAGATAATCATATGGTGCTTCAGAATGCAGAATATCTGGCACGTATTGGAAAGCTCTATGAGGTACGGGCAGTGATCGTACCGGATCTTTACGATACGGAAAGAAGCATCCGGCAGATGGGAGACTTTCTTGCGCCCTATCTGGCCTATGGTGACATCCGCATCAAGGTGATCGCATACCGCCCGATGGGAGTCCGAGAAGCCTATTCCCATTTTCAGGTTCCGGATCAGAGCTATCTGTCGTATCTGGCAGAAATTTTAAGAGAAAAAGGATTTCAGAATATCATTCTGATCTAATGCCGAATCAGGCATACAACAAAAAAGACACAGGAGGGATCAAGCCGTGGCAAGAACAAGCCATATGGATGAGAGTAAGGTCGTCATCCAGATGAAAGACATTGTTAAGAAATTCGGCACGTTTTTCGCAAATGACCACATTAACCTGACCGTACATAAGGGAGAAGTACATGCGATCCTTGGAGAAAACGGAGCAGGAAAAAGTACCATGATGAATGTGCTCTGCGGATTGTATAAGCCAACCAGCGGACAGATCTTCATCAATGAGAAGGAAGTCCATTTCAACAGTCCGAAGGATGCTATTGACATTGGAATCGGTATGGTACACCAGCATTTCATGCTGATCCAGCCTTTTACCGTTACAGAAAACATCATCTTAGGTATGGAGCCGGTAAAGGGACTTACGATCGATAAGGAAACGGCAAAAAAACAGGTTCTGGAGCTGTCCGAGCGTTATGGAATGAAGGTAGATCCGGATGCGAAAGTAGAGGATATCTCTGTTGGCATGCAGCAGCGTGTAGAAATCCTGAAGGTATTGTACCGTGGTGCACAGACGCTGATCTTAGACGAGCCGACAGCATCCCTTACCCCGCAGGAGATCGAAGGTCTGATGGAGATCATTTCCAATCTGACAGCCGACGGAAAAAGCGTGATCTTGATCACACACAAATTGAAAGAGATTACGGCTTCCTCTGATAACTGTACCATCATCCGTCAGGGAAAATATATTAAGACCGTTAAGGTTTCTGACGTCGATGAAAATGCCCTGGCAGCCATGATGGTTGGCCGTGATGTAAACTTTAAGGTAGATAAGAAAGACCGCAAGCCCGGAAAGGTTGTGCTGCACGTAGATGACCTTCATGCAAAGGATTATAGAGGTGTGGAGATCTTAAAGGGCTTCCATCTGGATGTACACCAGGGAGAGATCGTAGGACTTGCCGGTGTGGACGGAAACGGCCAGACCGAGCTTGTAGAGATCCTCACGGGTCTCAGAAAGGCGGAATCCGGAACCATTACCATGGACGGCAAGGATATGTTCAACAAGACGCCGAAGGAAACCTTTGTAAATGGAATCTCCAGTATCCCTGCAGACCGTCATAAACATGGCCTGGTCCTTGGATTTTCCAATGAAGACAACCTGATCCTCCAGCATTTTGAGGAAGAACCATATTCGAAACACGGGATTCTTGACCGAAAGGCCATTCGTGAGCACGCAAATGCCCTGATCGAGAAGTTTGACGTACGCCCAAGAACCTGTGCAGAAGCACCGGCCAGCACACTGTCAGGCGGAAACCAGCAGAAGGTTGTGATTGCCCGCGAGATCACCAATGACAAGGAACTTCTGATCGCAGTCAACCCAACACGCGGACTGGATGTCGGTGCGATCGAGTTCGTACACAAATACCTGGTAGATCAGCGTGACAAAAACCGCGCAGTTCTTTTGGTATCCTTTGAACTGGATGAGATCATGAGCCTGTCTGACCGCATCGAGGTAATCTTTGATGGCCAGATCACAGGAAGTGTGCCGGGCAAGGATGCAGATGAGAAAGAGCTCGGATTTATGATGGCAGGAGGAAAGAAGACAAATGAATAAAAAGAAAAGTATTCTGGAAAGCAATGTGCTCTATACCATCATCGCGATCATCGTTGGCTTTGTGATCGGTGCGATCTTTCTGATCATTGCCGGCATCAGCCCGTCCGTGGCATATGGAACGCTTTTCAACAGCATTTTCAGCAAGCCAAAGTATCTCGTATGGACCTTAGTTTATGCAGCTCCGCTGATCTTTACCGGTTTAAGCGTAGCCTTTTCCTTCCGCACCGGTGTATTTAATATCGGTGCAGAAGGCCAGTTCGTCGTTGGAGGACTGGTAGCCTGCATCCTGGGTGTTGTCTTGAAACTCCCGGCAGGTCTGCATGCTTTTGTCTGCCTTGTGGCAGCAGCGGCGGCAGGCTGCATCTGGTCTCTGATCGTAGGCATCATGAAGGTAAAACGTGGTATCCATGAGGTTCTTTCTTTCATCATGTTCAACTGGATTGCGTTTTATCTTTCAAACTATACCGTAAACCTGCCCTTCATCCATCGTGATAAGACGGAGGCAACGCAGGATGTGGCTGCAACAGCACGTCTGCTCCTCCCGGAGGGACTGCGCAATGCGCTCGGCTGCAGCAGTGCACATTGGGGATTTCTTCTTGCTGTGATCGCTGCGATCGTGATCTGGATCATCATCGAGAAAACAACCCTGGGCTATAAATTAAAAGCGGTAGGTTTCAACAGCCAGGCCGCAGAATATGGCGGCATTGATGCAAACCGGTCGATCTTAACTGCCCTTGGAATTTCCGGCCTTTTATCCGGACTTGGCGGTGCGGTACAGGTTCTTGGTATGTCTGGCCGTTTAAGCCAGTTTGCCGGACAGGAAGGATTTGGCTTTGAAGGCATCACGGTAGCTTTGATCGGCGGTTCCAACCCGCTTGGCTGTATCTTCTCCGGCCTGTTTTACGGTGCCATGAAATACGGTGGATCGAAGCTCAGCCTTGTAAAGGCTCCGTCCGAGGTAGTAGACATTATCATGGGATGCGTAGTGCTTCTCATTGCAATCGCGCATGTATTCAAACATTTTGTTTTGAAGGCTGCGAAGAAAGAAGGAGGCAAAGTACGATGAATGAATTAATAAAAGATCTTGGTCTTTTGATCAATGCGACTTTGATCGCAACACCGCCGCTTCTTCTTGCGGCTCTTGGTTCCTGCTTTTCTGAGCGGAGCGGAGTTGTCAATATCGGAATCGAAGGAATGATGACCATTGGTGCCTTTACGGGCGCAGTTATGGGTCTGACAACCGGAAACGGCTGGCTTGCCTTCTTGTGTGCCGGACTTGCCGGGGCGCTGTTTGGACTGATCCATGGCTATGCCTGCATTTCCTGCCATGCAGATCAGACCATTGCAGGTACGGCCATCAATTTCCTTGGACCTGGCCTTGCACTCTTCCTTTGTAAGGCAATGTATAACAATTCCTCTGATACTCCAGCTATGGATCCGAGCTGTAAGCTGCCAAAACTGTTTGAAGGCGTATTTCCGACAGGTTCCTTCTGGAACAATGTTCTGAACGTATATGCGGTTGCATATCTGGTATTCGTCCTGGCAGCTGTATGCTGGTTTGTATTTTACAAGACGAAATTCGGTGCCCATATGCGGGCAGTCGGTGAACATCCGGAGGCATGTGAGTCTCTTGGTATCGATGTTTATAAAGTCCGTTATACCTGTGTGATCCTTTCCGGTTTCCTTGCAGGACTTGGCGGTGCCTTTGTGACACTGGCTACGATCAACCAGTTCCGTCCGAGTGTTATCGTAGGCCAGGGCTTTATTGCGATCGCAGCCGTTATCTTCGGAAAGTTTTCACCGGGAGGTGCTACCAAAGCCTGCCTGCTCTTTGGTCTTTGCAGCGGAATCAAATCCCTTGCAGCCCAGAGTAACCTGATCTCGCCGAACCTGATCTCCATGATCCCGTATCTGGTGACCATCCTGGCTCTGGTTTTGTTTGTCGGAAAGGCACATACACCTGCAGCGAACGGCAAGATCTTTGTAAAGTCAAAGTAAACGCAAAAAAGGAGAAGGATTATGTCAAATACACCAACCGCGCACAACAGCGCCAAACCCGGCGATTTCGCCAAAACCGTATTGATGCCGGGAGATCCGCTGCGTGCAAAATATATTGCGGAAACCTATCTTGAAAATCCGAGACAGGTCAATGCTGTCCGCAACATGTTTGGCTATACCGGTACCTATAAAGGAAAAGAGATTTCCGTGATGGGAGGCGGCATGGGAATGCCTTCCATCGGAATCTATTCCTATGAGCTCTTCAACTTCTATGATGTGGATCAGATCATCCGTATCGGTTCTGCGGGAGCTTTGCAGGATGACATGAAGCTGATGGATGTTGTGATCGGCATGGGTGCCTGCACGGATTCCAATTATGCGCACCAGTACGGACTTCCGGGAACCTTTGCCCCCATTGCAGATTATGATCTGTTAAGCAGAGCGGTTGAGACTGCAAAGAAGCAGGGCACTCACGTAGTTGTAGGAAATGTACTTTCCTCCGATGTCTTCTACAGTGCCATGGACCATGTCAATGACTTATGGCGCGGCATGGGAGTTTTGGCTGTTGAAATGGAAGCAGCAGCACTTTATATGAATGCGGCAAAGGCCGGAAAGAAAGCACTCTGTATGCTGACGATTTCAGATCATCTGTATACCAATGAAAGCTTAAGTGCCAGCGATCGTCAGCTTGGTTTCCACAAGATGATGGAGATCGCATTGGAGCTTGCTTGATATCCGATCACATGATAAGGGGGAGTTTATCCAATGGACGTAAATGAAATTTTAAAACATGTTGACCATACCCTGTTAACCCAGACAGCTACCTGGTCAGAGATCAAACAGATCTGTGATGATGCTATTGCCTATAAAACGGCATCTGTCTGCATTCCGCCATCTTATGTAAAACAGGTCAAAGAGTATGTACAGGATAAAATGGCTGTCTGCACAGTCATAGGCTTTCCAAATGGTTATATGACTACTGCAGTGAAAGAATTTGAAACAAGGGATGCATTAGCAAACGGTGCAGACGAAATTGATATGGTGATCAACATCGGCTGGGTAAAAGATGGCAGATTTGACTGCATTGAGGACGAGATCCGTACCTTAAAAAAAGCATGTGGATCAAAAATCCTGAAGGTGATCATTGAAACCTGCCTCTTGAGCGAGGAAGAGAAGATTCGCATGTGTGAGGTTGTAACCAAAGCAGGTGCGGATTATATCAAGACCTCGACAGGCTTTTCCAAGGCCGGGGCAACCTTTGATGACATCAAGCTTTTCTCGGAACATATTGGAAAAGACGTGAAGATGAAGGCCGCCGGAGGAATCTCTTCTCTGGACGATGCAGAAAAATTCCTTTCCCTTGGAGCTGATCGCTTAGGAACCAGTCGTATCATCAAGCTGGTAAAACAGGAAGAAGCAACCGGTTATTAATGGACAGTGATCTGAAAAGGAGTTTGTGATTTTATGAAAAAACTGGAAAAAGATCAGATTGAACGGTTGATCAGTCAGGCCATCGGTATGATGGACTATTCCTATGTGCCGTACTCCCATTTTCATGTGGGAGCGGCATTGCTGGCAAAAAATGGCAGCGTTTACCTTGGCTGCAACATCGAAAATGCCGGTTATACGCCAAGTAACTGCGCGGAACGAACAGCATTTTTCAAGGCAGTCAGCGAAGGCGTGAAAGAATTTGATGCGATCTGTGTAGTAGGCGGCAAAGAAAAAGTCTTAAGTGGTTACGCGGCTCCCTGCGGTGTCTGCCGTCAGGTTATGATGGAATTTTGCGATCCGGAAACATTCCAGATCATTCTGGCCACCTCCAGGGAACAGTATGAGATCTTCACTCTAAAAGAATTGCTTCCGCTCGGATTTGGCCCGGATAATTTAAACGAAAAAGGTGATCCTAAAAAAGGAGAAGCGCATGGAACGATTTAAACGTGTTTTTGTAGTGGTCATGGATTCCCTTGGTGTGGGAGCTATGCCGGATTCAGCAGATTTCGGTGATATCGGCGTAAATACCCTGGGACATATTTCCGAATCTGTCGATACCTTTACCATTCCAAATCTCAGAAAGCTTGGCATGGCAAACCTGACGCCGCTAAAGCAGGTGCCGCCTGTGGAAAAAACTCTTGGTTACTATGGAAAACTGAAAGAAAAGAGTCTTGGAAAAGATACCATGACCGGGCACTGGGAGATGATGGGATTAGAGGTCACAAAACCATTTCAGACCTTTACCGAACATGGTTTCCCGCCAGAGCTGATCAAAGAGCTGGAAGAACGTACCGGCCACAAGGTCATTGGCAACAAGAGTGCCAGCGGTACAGAAATCCTGGATGAACTGGCAGAAGAAGAGATCGCCACCGGTCATATGATCGTTTATACCTCGGCGGATTCGGTTTTACAGATCTGTGGAAACGAGGAAACCTTTGGTCTTGACGAGTTATACCGCTGCTGCGAAATTGCCCGGGATCTGACCATGAAGGATGAATGGAAGGTTGGACGCGTGATCGCAAGACCTTATGTCGGAAGAAAAAAAGGAGAATTTACGCGTACCAGCAACCGTCATGATTATGCGCTCAAACCATTTGGTGCTACGGCACTGAATGCATTAAAGGATGCTGGTTTCGATGTGATCTCCATCGGAAAGATCAATGATATTTTTGTCGGAGAGGGAATCACCGAAAGCTACAAGTCAAAAAGTTCCGTACACGGCATGGAACAGACGATCGACGTGGCAAAGAAAGATTTTCATGGTCTTTGCTTTGTTAATCTGGTTGATTTTGACGCATTGTGGGGACATCGAAGAAATCCTTCCGGCTATGCAAAAGAAATTGAAAAGTTTGATGTCAATCTGGGTGTGCTGCTGGATACACTGCGAGAGGATGACCTTCTGATCATCACCGCCGACCACGGCAACGACCCGACTTACACCGGAACGGATCATACTCGCGAGCGTGTCCCATTTCTGGCATATTCCAAATCTTTTACCGGAAGCGGAGAACTTCCCGAAACCGATACCTTTGCAGTCATCGGAGCCACCATCGCAGACGATTTTAAAATAAAGATGCCGGAAGGCACCATCG
Organism: Oscillospiraceae bacterium; assembly: GCA_963642615.1. Classification (GTDB taxonomy): domain Bacteria; phylum Bacillota; class Clostridia; order Lachnospirales; family Lachnospiraceae; genus Brotaphodocola. Next base: position 47,198 of record CAVIHW010000018.1, read on the forward strand.
GGTATTCCATACTCGACATGCTCAAGTAAAAATTTATAAACCGTATTTCGAATAATCCGAAGTTCCGGGAACACCATACAGAAACGCGGCACTAAGTGGAATTTTGTACCTCGTGCGCTCCGCCGCCTATTGTCTCCCCTGCGACCAAACTCACGTGCTTCGCACGCTCAGACAAGGTCTCCGGGGAGACGCTATGCTCGCGCACTCGGAAAATTCCAATGTGCCGCTAATTCTGCATGGTGTTCCCGGAACTTCTACTGTACTGGCTGAGATACAGTAAAAAACACAAATACATAAGCATTCTGGCAATGACGGCAATAACTTGTCGACAGAGTCTCTTAGGATTGCTTGATTAGCTCATATCTGAATAAAAGGACATGTCAAGGTCGCTTTAGCGCTCGTTTAACCCTGACGTGTCCTTTTTGTTTCTATGCACCAGTATAGTTTTGTCCGCTCAATTATTTGTGGTGGAGCCAGTACAGTAGAAGTGCCGGGGCGAGCATGCAGAATAAGCAGACCCTTTGGAATTTTCCTGCACTGCATATCAAGAACGCGCCAGTGACGCGTTCGCAGATGAGTGCGCGAGCATAGCGTCTCTCCGGAGGGCCTGTCTGAGCGTGCAGCGCACG